>SHZZ01000082.1 GCA_009692005.1 Gemmataceae bacterium
TGACCCGTCTGGCCGAAGACCGCGCGGGGCAGTTATCCGACGACCAGATCGGCGAGGAGATCATCAAGAGATTGCGTGAGGAGGCTCGCACCCGGGGGGACTTTTCCAAGGTTCACGCCTGCCTGCCAAGCAGCGATGTGCCCGATGAACGGGAAACCCGGCTGGTCATCCTCGGGCCGGAGTTCCCGCACGCCAACCGCGATGAAAAGAGCGCGGCGAGGAAGGAAGCGGCGGCCATCCTTGATTCCCGGGGAACCTCTCCACGCCTATGCAAGAACACACTCGTCTTCCTGGCCGGGGATGGCAACCGGCTCAGGGAATTGGAGCAGAGTGCGCGGCAGTTCCTGGCCTGGTCTTCCATTTCGAATGACCGCGTGAACCTGAATCTCGACGAGTTGCAAAAGCAGCAGGCCGATGTGAAACAGAAAAGCGCTGACGAGACCGTCGATTTGCGCATCACGGAATCCTATCACTGGCTTCTCGCACCGGGACAGCCCGACCCCAAGGGCGAAGTCACCTGGACTGACCTGAAGCTGCAAGGGCAGGAAAGCCTGGCCACCCGAGCCGCCAAGAAGCTCAAGAACGAAGAATTGCTCCTCACCCAAATGGGCGGGGTGAGGCTGCGGACGGAACTCGACCGCATCCCCCTCTGGACCGGCAACCATATCAGCATCAAGCAGCTTTGCGACTACATGGCCCGCTACCTATACCTGCCCCGGCTGCGCGATGAACAAGTCTTGATAGCGGCGATTCAGGAAGGGGTTGGCAGCCTGTCGTGGCAGACCGATACTTTTGCCTATGCGGAAGGCTGGGACGAATCGCGCCAGCGCTATCAGGGCCTGCGGGCGGCCCATGCCATTCGCGTGATGGTTGATGACCGCAGCCTGGTCGTGAAGGCGGATGCTGCATATGGCCAAATGGAAAAGGACCGGCAAGTGGAAGCCGGCGCAAGGGCGCAAGGATCGTCGACGATCGGCGATACGGGAAGGGCAACCCCCGGTGCAGCGTCCGCCGGGGGTGTGGCAACGCCGGGGGGAAAACCAGGGGCAAGCCCCGCCCCGACGCCGAGGAAACTCAGGCGCTTTCACGGCGCCGTCCAGGTGGACCCCCTTCGCCTGGGACGCGACGCCGGCCGCATCGCTGAAGAAATTGTGCAACACCTGAGCGGCCTGGTGGGATCGAAAGTCGAGATCACCATCGAAATCCAGGCCAGCCTTGCCGAGGGAGCAGGGGATAAGCTGGTGCGTGATGTGACGGAAAACTGCCGCACCTTGAAGTTCACCGACTTCGGGTTTGAAGAAGCATAGTTTTGAATTTTTGATGGCGGATTGTTTGCCGCAGGGGGCCAAATTCTTGGGCCCTGAAGGGGCGGAACCGGAAAAATTCAGTTTCTCTGCCTTGGCAGATAGGCTATTCTTAAAACAATCCCGCCACCCCTTTCCGAGGGCTGCCATGTTTGCCACACTTCCCTTTTTAGCTTTGCTGGCCATCAACCAGGGCGTGCCTTCCGGCTGGCTGCCAGGAACCGCCTTCGCCATCCCCAAGGAAACCGCACCCGAAGGCGAAGGTTATTTCGCCATTGTGGAAGGCAACAACCGCCGGCTCTACATTGGCACTCACGCCAACGCCATCAACTCCTGGCTGGTCGAGTTCAACACTTTGAACTCCAAGATGGACCTCGTTGTCGATGTGCACAAGGCGATTGGGAAAGACATCAAGGGGTTCGGCTCGCAGGCGAAAATCCATTCGCGAAACTGGGTGGGCGCTTCGGGGAAAATCTACTTCGCTTCTAAGCAGGGTTACCCGGATAAAAACGAAAAGCGCTCCGATTACCCGGGCGGCTACCCCATGGTCTACGACCCGGCAAGCAAGACCACCCGCGTTTACCCCATTCCCATCAAGCACCACGGCATTATCAGCTTCGTCGCGGACGAGGAACGCGGACTTGGCTATGTATCCACCTGTTCCGATAATCGCCCGGACGACAACACCCACTTCCTTGTCTTGGATTTGAAAACCGGGAAGTACACCGACCTCGGCGACATGCTGCACTGCTACGCCTTCATCGTCATCGACCACCTCGGCCGCGCCTACCACCCGGTCAAAGGAGGCGACATCGCCCGCTACGACCCGGGGACGAAAAAACTGGAACGGCTAAAGCAGACGATCGGAGGAAAACCCCCATCCAAGGATTCCCACCTTGCCGATGAAAACGGCCACCCCATTAATTGGGACATCACGCCCGATGGCAAAACACTTTATTCTTTGCCAATGTCCAGCAACCGGCTCTACGCCTACGACTTGACGCAAACTGGCAAAACTCTGGAGGGGACCGATTTGGGCGAACTGATTCCCGGCGCCAAGGGGTCCGATTGCAGGGGCATGTGCGTGGGGCCGGGGGGGACTGTGTGGGCTTCCGTCACGGCTCAGGTGGATGGGTACAATCAAAACCATGTGGTGCGCTGTTTGCCGGGTGGCAAGCCCCAAGACTTGGGCAAGGTCGCCTTTCGCAACCCGGATTACACCCCCATGACCGGCGCGGATGGAAAAACTCTTCCCGGCCACCATGGGATTCAAAAAACGAAAGATGGCGCCACCACTTCCAAGTGGGTGACCATGGGCATCTGCCAGGCCAAGGACGGCGCGGTTTACATGCTGATAATTCAGCCCTACACGCTGGTGCGCGTGGAGGCCAAGGATTTAAAATAATCTGTTGGCAGCGCAATGCTGCTCTTTATTATTTTCTCAAGGCCGTGGTTCCTGAGCCAGGCTTGGCGAACAGCGCTTCCGGATTGAAATCTTTTTCATCCAGCCGCACCGGGAACTGGAAACGGTCGTAGCGGTAGAATTCCACTTCCTCGCCTCGTTCATCATAAGTGGCAATCAAGGCGGGCAGGAACGACTGCGGATCGAAGAAGACAAGTCTGCGGCCGCCTCTGGGCAATCCCGATTCCATGCCTGGAGGGAGCAAATGTTCCAGAGCTTCCATCGGCATGGGCAGGTCGGGCCGGGCCACGCTGGCATGATAACGGACGGATCCCAGTCGGCGGTCGCCCTGGGCTTGCGCGTCCATGGCCAGGCCCAGGCCAGAGACCAAAGGCTGGAAACCGGCCTCTTGAATCTTGTGCCTGCTAGAGTTCTTCACCAAAATGCTGTCGGGTGACAGGGCCATCCGTTTTCCGGCTGGCATGAAAGGAATGTCGCCTGCCGCCAGCAGCGTGTGGATTTTTCCTTCGTACTGTCCCTCAACAAAAACCACTTCTCTGCCAGCGCCTTCACCCCCAAGCCACTTGAAATAGATGCTCAAAGGGGCCTTGCGGTATTTCAAAAGCAGGAGCTCTTCGGGTTTCTTTTTGCCGTTGATCACTTCCCTGCGGGTCAGTCGGACAATGTAGGAATCAAGCGTGGCCAATCGGGCCAGGGCTTTGCGCTGCAAAGTGCGCATGGGGTCCGCGGGTTGAGAATTCTCGGCCTGGGGGATATTCAGCGGGTTGTTTGCCGGAGTTGCAGGGTTTGAACCCGGCACATTGGCCACGGGCTGAAGCGGGTTGCCTGGATTGGCGCGAGGCACAGGGGGAATGGGAACTAAAGGCAAGTCGGTCGGCAGAGTTCCCGGCTGGCTGCCCGGGGACGCTGGGGACGGAGTGTTGCCTTGTTGTGCAAGCAAGGCGGGAATGCGCAGTTCCGCCGGGTCGCCGCTCACCGCTCGAGTGCGCGTGCCGGGCTGATTCATGGACAGGGGTCCGTTTCGTTCGCCAGCCATCTGGCCGCATCCATGAACGAAGGAGAGCCCGAAAAATGCCGCCGCGATTTTCCACTTCTTACCGACCATCATAACAGAATCCCTTCCGTGCAATGGGTCCGGTTACTGTTTCGACATGGGCAGCATCCTGTCGCCCATTGGGCGGGGACCATACAATAAAAAATTTTCAAAAAATAGAGGAACTTGCCATGAGCGGTTGCAAGCTGGGGGGCTTATGCCCGCTGAGAGAACCCTTCGCGAAAATGTTTGGGAAGGTTGAACAACCGGGGCGGACCAGTCTTTGCCCATTCTTCCTTCTCCCCTGGGAACGCCAGGCTCCAGCCTGGCAAGGACGAGATACGGCCTTGGCCTGATCACTTTCCCCTGGCCCGGATCAACATTTCCACGAAGGGGCGAACGAAGTAGGGGTTGTCGTGCCAGGTGCGGCCGGAAACCAAATTCCCATCAATCACACAGCGCTCGTTGACATAAGTTCCGCCAAAAGAGGTAATGTCGAGGGCGCATTTGGCCACGGTGGTGCAGCGCCTTCCCTTGAGGCAGCCTGCAGCGGCGGCGATTTCCACACCATGGCAGACCATGGCCACCGGCTTATTCTTTTCGAAAAAGTGCCGCGTCAGACGCAACAAGTCTTCGTTGTAGCGCAGGTACTCAGGGGCCCGGCCGCCAGAGAGAAACAGGCCGAGATAATCGTCTGGATTCACCTCTTTGAAACCCACGGCGGCCTTGACATGGTAGGCCGGCTGCTCGCGGGTGATGTCCCATGGAATGGCGCCATCGGGTGGAATTTCGTGCATCACGCCGTGGTAGGTTCTGGCTTCTGGCCCAGCCACCACGACTTCAAAGCCATCCTCGGGCAGTCGGAAGATCGGGTAGAAAGTATCGAGCACTTCGGTGCCGTCGCCAATCGGCAGGAGAATTTTGGCCATGGGTAAATCCTTCGTGAAAGAGTTCCTCTCTAGTTTACGAATGGAGAAGAGAAAGTCGGGCCGCGGGCCAGTGAAACCTGGAAACTTGCTCGGTTTTGCTTTAACCTTTCACCAGAGGACAGGGGCTTTCACCACCTAGAGGAGCAGAAGATGAAAAAGTATTTCGCGGCAGTATGCGGAATTGCAGGCTTGTGTTTTCTCGCCGGCTTGCAGGCCGAAACGAAAAAGGATGCTGATTGGGAACCAATTTTCGACGGCAAAACCATGAAGGGCTGGCATGTCAGCGCCAAGACCGGGCACAGCCGACCCAGCAAAAACCAGACCGGGGGAAAATGGGTCATCGAGGAGGGCGCCTTTATCGGCTCGCAAGACATTCCGGGCAACGGCGGCATCATTATCACGGATGAAAAGTTCAACGACTTTGAAGTCTCCCTTGAAATGAACAACGACTTCGGGCCCGATAGCGGCTTATTCCTCCGCTCCACCGAGGATGGCAAATGCTACCAGGCCATGATCGACTATCACGCCAATGGCAACCTCATGGGGGTATATGGCGAAGGGCTGGGTGGGAAACCGCACCTGCGCAATTTCAACTTCAAGACCCTGGTGACGGAAATTGTCGCCAGCGATGCCCCGGTCAAACTTCCCATCGCGCCGGAAAAGTGGGCCGACTTTTGGAAGCATGGACAGTGGAACGAGGTGAAGGCGCGCATCACCGGCAACCCGCCCAGCATCACCACCTGGATCAAGGGAGTCAAGTTCATGGAATACACCGACACGGAAAAGCGCCTGCCAGACAGCGGCGGCATCGCCCTGCAGGTCCATGGCGGCGGGGATTTCACCAAGGAATTCGTTCGCTACCGCAACATCAAGGTCAAGCGGTTGAAATAAGTTTTTGAACCATGTCTAAAAGAGCAGCGGAACTCAGGTGAGTTCCGCTGTTTCGTTCGACGCTGGCTTTTTTTAAACCTTGATGATGTCTTTCACGGTCATGCCGGAGGGGATCATCGGCAGCACATGTTCCTGGTAAGGAACCTGGACATCGAGAACATACGGGCCCTTGCTTTCAATCATCTCGATCAGTGCGGCATCGAGGTCCTTGGGATCGGAGATCGATTTCGCACCGACGCGGAAGCCGCGGGCGATGGTGATGAAGTCGGGATAAGGGGCTTCGTTAAAGCCGGCGCCCAGGTAGGTGTGCCCGCGGTTGCCAGCGAAGAAGCGGTCTTCCCACTGCACCACCATGCCGAGATGCTGGTTATTCAACAGCAGCACCTTGACCGGGATTTTCTCGGTGAAGCAGGTGGCCAGCTCTTGGATGTTCATGAGGAAGCTGCCGTCCCCATCGATGTCGATGACGGTTTTTAAAGGATGCGCGATCTGCGCGCCCATGGCGGATGGCAGGCCAAAACCCATGGAGCCGAGCCCGCCGCTGGTGACGAAGCGCCTTGGCTTTTGAAATTTGAAGAACTGCGCCGCCCACATCTGGTGCTGGCCCACCCCGGTGGTGACGATGGTGTCGTCGAGGCGGTTGCGCTCTTTAAGAAGGTGGTACAGGCGGCTGATGGCCTGCTGGGGAATAATGACGTTTTCCCTTTCGTCGTAGCGCAGTGGCTCGTCGGCGCGCCATTTCTCCACCTGGCGGATCCACTCCTGGTGGCCTGCGGTCAATTGCGCCCCGCCCGCCAGGCGCGCATCGGCCATTCGCGCCAGGTCCTGCAGCGCCAGCGACACATCGCCATGGATCGGCACATCGGCCTTCTTGTTCTTGTTCAACTCCGAGGGGTCGATATCAATGTGCACGATTTTCCCGTGCTTGGCGAACTCGGAAACCTTGCCGGTCACGCGGTCGTCAAAGCGCACGCCCAGCGCCAGGAGCAGATCGGCCTCGTTGATGGCGTAATTGCTGTAGACCGAGCCGTGCATGCCGAGCATGTCGAGGCAGAGGAAATGGTCTGCGGGGAACCCGCCGAGGCCGAGCAGAGTCATGGCCACGGGGATGGAGGCTTTCTCGGCGAAGGCGCGCAGGTGCTCCGCCGCGCCGCTGGCGATGATGCCGCCGCCCGCGTAGATGATCGGCTTCTTGCTTTGCTTCAACAGCTCCAGGACTTTTTCCAGCTCTTCCCGGGTGGCACGCCGGTGCGGCTGGTAGCCGGCCAGGTCCATCGGCGGATCGTAATCGGCCACGATCTTGCGAACCTGGACATCTTTCGGCACATCGATGATGACGGGGCCGGGCCGACCCGAGGTCATGATGTGAAACGCTTCCTTCATGACTTGCGTAATGTCTTCCGTCCGCTGAATCAGGTAGTGGTGCTTGGTGACGGCCCGGCAAACTTCCACAATCGGCGTTTCTTGAAAGGCGTCGGTGCCGATCACAGGGGTGGACACCTGCCCGGTGATGGCCAGGATGGGGCAGGAATCCATTTTGGCGTCGGCCAGTGAGGTGACGAAATTGGTGGCGCCAGGCCCGCTGGTGGACATGCACACGCCGACCCTGCCGGTGGTGCGGGCGTAGCCCTCTGCGGCAAACCCGCCGCCCTGCTCATGTCGGGGCAGAATCGTGCGCAGCTTGTCGGTCACGCGAGTCAGCGACTGGTGCAGGGGCATGCTGGCGCCGCCCGGGTAGGCGAAGATGGTGTCCACGCCATGGTTGATCAAACACTGGACCAGGATATCGGCGCCGGATTGTGGCGTGCCTTTGAGTTCGCTCATGAAATCACCTTGGTTTTCTTAACCCCGCAATGGGATTGTTCAATATAGCGGAATACCGGGTTGGTGTAAGGCCGGGCCTGGCGTTTCCCCCGGCGGCTGGCCGCGGTTTGCCCCTACGAAAGGAACTATCAGCTGTTTTTCAAGGAATTGAAAAGCATTCCGCTGAGCAGCTTGGGGTAGAAGTAAGTCGACTTGGACGGCATCTTTTCCAGATTCCCGGCGATTTCCTCGACATGATCCATCTCCGCCGGCGGGACCAGCACACCCAGATCGCAGGCCCCTTTTTGCATCGCCTCGGTCACTTCGCCCAGCAGGTGAACATACTTGCACGATGGCGCCGGGGTAAACCCGGGCGACGCCTTTAATAAATGATCGATGCCCAGGACATGGAGAATGCTAACGCCAAGCGAGCGCCATGCGGGTGAGCGCTGTTCGGCGAGTTGGTCCATGGCTTGGGGTTGAGTCAGGCGGCCGACTTGCCAAATGCCGTCGGCGCGCGTGCCGAAACCGAGCAGGTTCTGCCCGCCATCGGCCTCGATCATTTCCCAGGCCTCCCTGGCGCCAGCGTCCCCGATGCCAGTCTTTTCCAATTGGAAGTGCGACCCCAGCGACTGTTGCAGTTGCTCGCAAGTCAACCCGGGCAGGCCGGATACTAAACGGTGGGTCGGCAAAATCAGCAATCCTGGATCGCTCATGCTCACCAGCATCATGAGGATGAAGTTTGGGGGGGAATCGGAGTTGGGCGCCTCGCCCGCCGCCGTCTTCTCTTCCAAATACTTCAAGCCTGTCTCGTAGCGATGGTGGCCGTCGGCGATGAAGACCGGCTTGGGGCCCATCATGCCCGTGACCGTGCTGACTATGGAATGATCTGTCACCACCCACATCCGGCTTATGGTTCCCAGGTGGTCGGTGGCTTCCAAAGGTGGAAGCTGGCCGATGGGCTTTTCTAACTTGGCCATCACCTCGCAATGCGGATCGGGGTAGAGGCCGAACACCGGGCTGAGGTTCATGCCGGTGGCGCGAAAGAGCTTCAAGCGGTCGGCTTTCGGGCCGGAAAGAGTCTCTTCGTGCGGGTAGATGCGCCCCTGGCCGAACGGTTCCAGCCGCACCCGCGCCAGGAAACCCTTGCGCACATGCTTCCGCCCTTCCACCTCATAAACCTGTTCATAGACATACAATGCCGGGGCGCTATCGCGCTGGAGAATGTCGTTGGCCAGCCAATCGCGCAAGAAGGCGGCGCTGCGCGAGTAGCGGTTGTTCGATTCGGTGTCGCTGGGCAGCTCGCGGTCGAGAATCAGGCGGATGACATTGAAAGGGCTATTATTGTAGAGCTGGTCCTGCAGGGCGGAGTCGATGACATCGTAAGGTGGCGCCACCACATCGGCAAGGGCCCCGGCCTGGGCCAGATTGTAACGATAGGCTCTGAACCCGCGAATGTCCGCCATGGCTAAACTTCCCCAACCGAGTTTTACCTGTTTCACCTGAGTAGTTAAACTAGGAAGTGGCAGGGCCGGGAGAAAGGCAGGCGCATGGAGATGGAAAAACACCAGAGTCTGTTACAAAGCAACCTGGAACAGGTGGAGGGGCGGATTGCCCTGGCCTGCGCCCGGTCCGGTCGGCCGCGCCAGGCGGTGACGCTGGTGGCCGTGACAAAAACCGTGTCCGTGCAGGTGGCGGAGTTGCTGCCCGGCCTGGGCCTGGTTGACCTGGCGGAAAACCGCCCGCAAGAATTGTGGAAAAAAGCCGAGGCCATTCCGCAAGCCAGGTGGCACTTCATCGGCCACCTGCAGCGCAACAAAATCGAGCGCACACTGCCTCTTGTCGCCCTCTTTCATTCCATCGACAGCCTGCGCCTGCTCGATGCCGTCGGGAGCTGGTCGATGAAAAACAAGGCCTCCCAGGCGGCCTTTATCGAGGTGAACATCAGCGGCGAGGAGAGCAAGCAGGGGTTTTCCCCAAAAGACCTTTTGGCCTCGGCGGAGCGCTTCGCCCGGTTGAAGGGAATTAATCTTCTGGGGCTGATGGGCATGGCAGGGTATGAAACGCCTGGTGAGAAAGCGCGGCCGGCGTTTCAACTCTTGCGCCAGACCCGCGATCAACTGCAATTGCTAACCGGGCTGGGGCTCCCTTTTTTGTCCATGGGCATGAGCAATGATTTTGAAACCGCCATTGAGGAAGGCGCCACGCATATTCGCCTCGGTTCGGTCCTTTTCCAGGGCGTGGAAAAGGTATGATTGATTTGCAGGAAACGGCGCAAGGGGTGGTGCTAAGCGTGCGGGCGCAACCCGGGGCGAGGAAGAACGCCGTTACGGGGGAATACAACCAGGCGTTGAATTTGTCGGTTACGGCAGCACCCGAGGATGGCAAGGCCAACGAGGCGATCACGCAATTGCTGCGCGAGTCACTGGGGTTGAAGCGCTCGCAAGTGGCGCTGGTATCCGGGGCGACTTCCCGCGACAAGAAGTTTCTTTTCACGGGAATGGGGTTGGAGGAGTTGCGTTCGCGGGTGGAAGCTCTGCTGAGTTAACCGGGGGAGTTTAAGCTTGTCAAAATAGGTCAAGAATGCCTTCTATGCCATACGCATCGACCCTGCCAATCATGTCAATTCCGCCGATTCCATGCGCTTAACTCCTCGCAAGTTTCGATAGAACTCTTGCCGGTGGAATTCCCCCGTGGCGAGGTTTAGCCCTGTGTTCATGCCGATGCAAAAAAGGATTGGGGTCCTGGTGGCGTTTGCCGCCATGACTGTGGGCCTGTTGGCCCAGGGGCAGGAAGCCGCTTACCAGAAAACGCCAGCCGAACTGGGCGTGACCCGCCCCGCCAAGGGGGAAATTTTGCAAGGCCCAGCCGAGGCCAACACGCAGGCGCCGGCCGTTTTCAAAAAAGTTGACGCCCTGCCCGAAGACACGGTGCTGCCCATCAACTTGGCAACGGCGCTGCAGCTTTCCGATGCCCGGCCGCTGGTGATCGATGCCGCCCGAGCTGCAGAACTCATTGCCGCGGCGCAGCTTGAAAAAGCCAATGTCCTTTGGCTGCCCAACCTTTATGCCGGCATTGATTATTTCCGCCATGACGGCCTCTACCCTTCCGCCATCACGGGCCAACCGGTGTTTAATAACCGGAACGCCATGACCCTGGGGCCTGGCATCTCCGCGATCTTCGCCACCACCGACGCGATTTTTGAACCGCTGGCCGCCAGGCAGATCCTGCGGGCCAGGCAGTTCGATGTGCAGGCGGCAAAGAACGATTCCCTGATGGAAGTCGCGGTGGCGTATTTCAATGTGCAGCAAGCGCGGGGAAAACTCGCAGGCGCTCTTGACACCGTGGAAAAAGGCAAAGAACTGGTGCGGAAAACCGAAATCCTGGGCAAGGGTCTGGTGCCTCTGGTTGAAAGCGACCGCGCACGCACTCTGCTGGCGGTTTTGGAACAGGAATCCGTGTCAGCGCGGGAGCAATGGCGGGTGGCCAGCGCGGACCTGACACGCTTGTTGCGCTTGAACCCCATGGCCCGGGTCGTTCCGGTGGAGCCGCCTCATCTGGCCATGTTCCTCATCTCTCCCGAACAGGAGTTGGATCAACTGATACCTGTCGGCCTGATCACCCGGCCAGAGCTGGCATCTTCCCAGGCAGTGGTGCAGGCCACCCTGGCGCGGCTGAAGCAGGAAAAGATGCGCCCGTTGATTCCCAGCCTGGTTTTCCAGGGAAACAGCGGCGCGAATGGCAACAGCCCGCCGCTTATCGGCGGCGCCGCCGCCGCTGGCCCCAACGGCACGCTGCAGTGGGGCAGCCGCTTCGACATGAACGCTGTCGCCCTTTGGGAATTAAAGAACATGGGCTTTGGCAACCGGGCCTTGGTCCGCGAGCGGGAGGCGCAAAGGCAACTGGCCCTGGTGGACCTGTTCAGCACTCAGGATCGCGTCGCTGCCGAGGTGGCGCAGAATCACGCGCAGTTGCAATCAGCGGCCAACCGCGTGGCCATTGCCGACGGCGGACTCAAAAAAGCCCTCATCAGCTACGAAGGCAACCTCAAAGGCATGAGCGAGACGATTCGCTTTGGCGATGTGCTGGCGCTGGTGAACCGGCCGCAGGAAGTGGTGTCCGCCCTGAGTCAACTGGAGGAAGCGTATCGGAAGTATTTTCAGGCAGTGCAGGATTACAACCGGGCGCAGTTCCGTTTGTTCCGCGCGGTGGGCTACCCGGCCGAGGTGTTGGCCTGTCAAAAGCCGACTGGGGAAATCCGCCCGGTGGACACTTCTCGCCCGTTTGACTTGCCCGCCGTACTCGGCGTGCCCTGTGCCAACCCTCTTGATAGTTGCAGCACAGCG
>SHZZ01000083.1 GCA_009692005.1 Gemmataceae bacterium
GCGACTGTCCGATTAGGCACCGCGGGTTTCCAGGCTGGCGTTAAAGGTGGCAGGGATCCTACTTTCCGTGACGCCATCAGAAAAATGCAACAACTGCGCTATTAGTTCCACCGGTAAGCAAACCCTTCGCACTGCCTTAACACATAAAAAGGTGACGAAGGCCGGGGTGAGCGTGGCGGCTGGCGACCTCGATGGCAACGGCTTTGCGGAGATCATCACCAGCGCCGGGCCGGGCGGAGCGCCGCAGGTGAATGTCTATGCCAGCAGGACCTACGGCCTGTTGAGTTCCTTCCTGGCCTATGCGCCACAGTTTACCGGCGGGGTCTATGTGGCGGTTGGTGAGCTGACAGGCGACACTTTCGCGGAAATCATCACCGGGGCCGGCTCGGGCGGCGGCTCGCAGGTGAATGTATTCAACTCCCAGAGCCTGCAACTCTTGACCAGTTTCTTTGCCTATGCGCAAGGATTTGAGGGTGGCGTGCGCGTGGGCGCTTGTGATTTCAATGGGGATGGCGTGGATGAGATCATCACGGGGGCTGGCCCGGGCGGCGGGCCCCATGTCAAGGTTTTTGATTTTGACTTGACCCTGGTGGATCAATTCTTCGCGGGGGATGTGGGTTTCCTCGGCGGGGTGTTTGTGAGTTAATTGGCCCCGGCCTGGCCCCGTCTTTATTCCCCCTCTCCACGCTGTGAAGCAGTGGGGGAGAGGGGTTGGGGTAGGGGCCCAAAATAATAATAAAACCTGTCGCTCACGCTTGCACCCCAGAGGGTGCATCGCCCCTTGGGGCCGCGGTTGTTGCAACGGCATTGTTTGGCATCCTCAAGCGTCAAACGCATAAACCCTTCAATGTCGCACACTCTGAAACCGAAGCAGAGATTCACTCGCTCCTACAACCCAACCTTTTTTTCATTCGCTTTTTGAAAAATATTCAAGTTTTTAAAACCCACAACCGGGGCTTGAGGCAGATTTCTCTTAAGGTTTGCCAGGATATAGGGGTTTGGCATTCCTTCACCCATCTGGTTCAAAATGCAAAGCGATTCCATGGAAACATTTTGGTCCTTTCTGGTTTCTTTTTGGATTGACGGAGTGGGCATTGGCCAGGCGCCAGGCCAGATTTTTGGCCGCTGGCACTTGGAACGGGTCAACCGCTTGCTCCATGGCACCCTTCAAGATTTCACTTACAATCATGGCAAGGACCGGCGCATTTGGTCGCCCGCCCTGGGCCAAAAGCGCGACCTGTATGTTTACTTGCCCCCGGGGTATGACCCCAAGAAACAATACCCGCTGGCGATCTTCCTTCACGGCGCGGCGCAGGACGAGGAACTCTTCTTTCAAACGCAGGTGCGCGCCTTTGACCAGGCCATTCACGAAGGCCGCCTCATGCCATCGATCATTGCAGCGCCAAATGGCAGCCTGAAAGGGAAGGCCTCCCTCTACCGCCCCGCCACCTTTTGGGCCAACTCCCGCGTGGGGAATTTCGAAGACTATGTCATGCACGATGTTTGGAATTTCCTCCACGACAATTATTCCATCATGCCCGGGCGCGAATATCACGCCCTGATCGGGCCGTCGATGGGTGGATCAGCCTCTTTTGCCCTGGGGATCAAACACCGCGATCGCGTGAAAGTGGCCGTCGCCTTCATGCCCTTGCTCAATCTGCGCTATGTCGATAGCCAGGGAAATTACCAGGGGAAGTACGAGCCGGAAAACTGGGGCTACCGCTCGCGGGTGCGCAACCTGGAACCGTTGGGGCGGAGGAAACTTTTTGTGCTGAGGTTTGGCACGCTTTACCGGCCGCTTTTCGGCCTGGGCAATCAGGCTCTAGTTGGTGTCAGCGGCATCAACCCGGTGGAGTTGATGGAGGCCACCAATCTAAAACCGGGGGAAATGGACCTCTATGTTTCCTACGGGGGCATGGATGAGTTTCATATCGCCAACCAGGTGGAAAGCTTTTTGGAAGTGGCGAGGAAGCGCGGTTTGGAAGTGCAAGTGGATTATGATCCACTGGGGAAGCACAACCTTGCCAGCGGGAAAAAAGCGCTGCCCGCGGCAATCGACTGGGTGCAGAAGAAGTTCCGGGCCATGGAGGAAAAAGCCAAACCCCCGCGGGCCTCCTTCTTCCAGCGAAAAGCTTTAATCGCCCAATAGGTCAAGCGCTTCCAGGAGAGAAACCAAGCGCTGGGTCGAAGGGAAGTTACTGTTTTTTCCGCCCTTCATATTGCTTGAGAAAATCCTCGACCAGGCCGCGCTGGATCAGCTCCCTCTCCTCGAATGCGCCAAGATCCCTGGTGTCCTTGAGCCATTGATCCAAAGCGCTGCGCAGCTCCAACAGTTTTTCCTGATGTCCTTTTTCCCCGGCCAGGTCGCGCACTTCGTGGGGGTCGGCGTCGCAGTCGTAAAGCTCTTCCTTCGGCTTGGTATTCTGAAAGAAAAGTTTCTGCGGACCTTGCAGTTTTTCCGCCGCGTTTTCCCTCCGCCACGCTTGCATCGTGGGCATCAGCTCCATGTACTGAACCCGCTGGGCGTAGGGCAATTCTGGATGGAAGTTGCGGATGTAGTGGAACCGGGTGTCGCGAACCGAGCGGATGCGATCAGGCGTTTCATCCATGCGGTCGCGGGCGGCGAAGACATGCTTCCTGGCCCGGGCCTTCTCCGTGAGGAAGGGCTGGCCATCCATGCTGGGGGGAATATCGGCGCCAGCGATGGCCAGCGCCGTCACGCCGAAATCGACGAACGCCACCAGGTCTTGGCGCACACCACCGGGTGGTATTTTCCCCGGCCAGCGGATCAGCAGAGGCGCCCGCGTGCCGCTATCGTAAACCCAGCGCTTCCCGCGCGGCATGCCCCAGCCGTGGTCGCCAAAGAAAAAAACCACGGTTCGCTGGTCCACTCCCTGGTCCTTGAGAAGCTTCAGCACATCCCCTGCCTGGTAATCCATGGCCGTGATGTTGTCGTGGTAAAAGGCAATGTCGTTGCGCACTTCTTTCGTATCGGGATAGTAGGGAGGCAGGGGCATTTTGGCCGGGTCGTGGCGTTGCTCCGGTTGCAACCTCGCCGTCCGCTTGGCGTGTTCATCCGATGAATGGCGGATCTGGCTCTCGTGTGTGCCGTTGAAATTCACATAGGCGAAGAACGGTTCTTTGGGAAGTTTGCCCTTGGTCCAATCGAGGGTGGAATCGAAGGCATCCTTGGGGACTTGGAAGTTGAAATCGGTTTTGCCCGGCCAGGCCACATGGTACCCCGCCTGGCGCAGGAGTGAAGTAAAAGTGGCCGGTGGCTGGATTAAACGCGAGCGCATGTGATGCGAACCGATGGCGATGGGGTACCTGCAAGTGATGAGTCCGCTGCGGCTGGGGGCGCAAACCGGGGCATGGGTGAAGGCATGAGTAAACCGGGCTCCCTCGCTGGCAAAACGGTCGAGGTTGGGCGTGTTAGCAACCTTGTCCCCATAGCAGCCGAGGTTTGGGCTGATATCCTCGGCGACTATCCAAACGATGTTGGGTTTGCCCATCTGGGCTACGGGCAGGGAAGCGCTAAAGGCCAAAAAGGAAAGCAAGGGAAACATAAAAAGGTCTCAACTGAAAGGGTGAAGAAAAATCACTGGGAGAGAATTGTAACAAAACCGGAAGGCGGGAGGATTAAGGGGGAGTGTTTCCTGATTAGACGACGCCTGGGTGCCTATTCAAAAAGGCCATTGGGTATTACTCGACCTTTCCCTTGAGAACATTCGAAATGAGCTTGTAGCCATTCTGGGGGGAAACCGCCTCCGACACCCTGATCTCAAACTCCTGCAATTTCCCTTCGAGTTTGGAAAGGATTAGCCCGTCCTTGATGGACCCTTCCCCTTTCAATTCCCAGGATTCCATCGGCTTGGCGCCTTGGAACGGAGTTCCAGGGAAGGTGATCTCGCACAGGTAATATTTGTCTGGCTTGCCCTTGGTGAAGCGGTACTTCAGCTCGAACATAACGGTTTTAGCATCGCGAAAGTAGGCTTTGGGCTGAGACAATTCCATTTCTGACGGGCCAGAAGGCGCGACTTGGATGGATTTTTTTACCTCAGCGGGGGGAGGCGCCTCTTGCTGGCCGCATCCCGCCAGGGAAAGAAAAACAATTCCTGCGTTAGCCGCCTGGAAAAGGAAAGTGAACCGGCGCATGAGAAGTGCTCATTTCCCCTTTTCCAGAAGCTTGGCCGGGATTTCCACCTGCAAGGCGCCGCCGCTTTCCGCCACCGTGACTTCTAGTGTGGAATCGATGGTGGAAAAGGGCGCCGGCACCGATTGAATGGCCAGTGGATTATCCGCCTCCTTGTATTCATTGGAGGGGATGACCCGGCCATCTTTTTCCATGTACCGGCTGACCACCACCTTGTACTTGCCTGGAACCACCCCGGCATCATTCAGGCGCGAACCAATCAGTGTGAAATTCCCGTCGTTGTCGGTGGTGCCGATTCCTCCCTCGCCCTTGGTTCCCTCCTTGGGGATAAAAGAAACGGCAGCCTGGCCCACCGGCCCATTGAGCGCCACGACTTTTCCCCTGATGACCACGCGGCTCAGGCCGTCGCCGCCACACCCCAGGGTCAGGGTAAACAATACAGCACAAAAAAGGCCAAGGAGTCGATTCATGGCTTCCCCAATTGTTTCAAGGCAGATTCGTGATGACTTCGTCGTCGGCCATGCGGGACAACCGGGTCAAGTTGGGAATGTCGATTGATTCCGCGACGAAACGAACAGAGCCGTCGGCAAAAACGAAATTCACCCCGCCGGTGTGGGTGCTGGCGGCGTTGTACCAGGTGGCCCGCCGACCGGGAGTCTTGTTCAAGGCGTTGGTGTTATTGTTGTAATTCCAGACATTCAATCCTTGAGCGGGAAAGGTTACATTCCAAGCCCCCACCGGATCGATGCCCACCGAACACCATCCCGCGTACGACCAACCGGAAGTAATGCCATTGACATTTTCCAGTGTTTGCTCCCCCATGAGCAGGGTGTTGCTGGTGCCATCGGTGATGTGGTTGATCTTGGTGTCGCTGTTTTCCCCAAAGATGTAACGGCTGCCGATGGTGGTGTTGGCCCACCAGTTGTAGCGGTTGATGCCATTGCACTGGGCGATGAAATCGTAGCTGGTTTTATACGCGGTAACCTGTCCGGCAGCGCCATCGGGGCTGGTGTTTGCCGCTCCCGTAGCGATGGTTTTCACGCCCCAGTCGGATGGGCAGAGGAGCAATTTGATCTGGTTGGCTGCCAAGGCGGCATTGCCGCTGGCGATGGCGTTGGGTGTGGACATAACCGTGCCGGGGGAGATCGGGTAGCCAAACACCTGGCTGCCCATGAAAGTCCCCGAGGCGGCTTTCAGGTTAAATTTCGAATAGAGCGCCGACTGCTCGATATAGGGCAACAGGTTCAAGATTCCATGGTGATTCAAAACGATGGGGTCCGACTTATAGGTGGCAATACTGTTGCCCTGGGTGTTGCCCAAGCTGGTTCTTCCCGGGGGCAAACTGCCATGCGAACTTTGGTAATTATGGCAGGCCAGGCCAAGCTGTTTGAGATTGTTGTTGCAGGTCATTCTGCTGGCTGCTTCCCGCACTTTTTGCACGGCGGGCAATAGCAACCCGATCAAAATGGCAATAATGGCGATAACGACCAGGAGTTCAATTAAGGTAAAGCCCCTGGCCGGACTCAGTCCGCGATACATGGCAGGCTCCAAAAAAAAGAATTACGATGGTGGCAGAGAAAATCTATTCTAAATCCTAGCAGTGTATAATAACAAGTGCTTTTTCTCGGAATCAAAAGCGATTGCCCAAAGTGATGACGACCACGCCTCTGCAGCGATTGATTAGCCCCGCGCCTTGCCGTGTTCATCAGCCGCTTCTCACCGCGAAGCTGTGCCACTCGGCGAACACAGATCACCGCATGGCTCTTGGCTGGGCGTATCCGCCAGGCGAAACCCTTCCCGCGCCGTGGCCGCTGTTACCCCAGCATTGACCGATGCCGCCAGCGCGATCAACGCGTTCAGCACCTCATCACCTATGCCGGCCGCACGGGCCTTCTCGATCCGGTTGCGCGTGCAGACCTGACAGCCCCTGGTCAGGGTCACGGCCAAACCGATCAGGTGCTTTTCCCTTTCAAACAAGAGCGGCGTATCGTGAGTCGTTCGCAGGTAGTCGCGGATTATTGTGTCGTCGAATGCCATGAATGGAACTCCCGAATGGTGAAACACTTGGTCATGCCAGTCCTTCCGACAATGTCTTTTGCTTTAGGCGCTGTGCCAGGTGGTCCACGCGCAGACGAGGCGAGCCACGGGCAATCGGTTCGCGCTCGTTCAGGGCTTCATGGATCGATCATGGCTCCATTTCCCACCTTTCCGGCGCCCCACCTCAAATCAGTCGTCCAAATCCAAGGGCTTGCCGAGCATTTCCTTCCATTGCTTCTTCTGGCCGTCGCTCAGGAGCGCCTCGATTTTGTCCTCGTAGTTCCTGCGAACCTTCATGATTTTTAGCATAACCTCTGGCGGATTGCCTGCGGCCTGAGCCTCTTTGATCAGGGGCTCGATCTTCTTTTGCAACTCCTGGACCAAGGCCATGAATTGCTTTCGTTGCTCGTCGGTGATCTTCAGATCCTTGCCAATATCGGGCCGGCCCAAGGAGAATGCCCCTTCTTGCTGAAGCTCCACTTGGCGCAGTCGTTGGAGCTGGTCCTCCTTCAGAGTATTCTCCAGGAAAGGCGTCAACTTCCCCTGGGCCTTCTGGCGGTAAGCCTGATGTTCCTTTTCCAGAACAGCCCCTTGAAGATCTTCAATATTCAGAAAGTGCCCCATCGTTTCCTTGATGATGCCCGGAAGCCGTTGCATCAGCTTCTGTTTCTGGTCATCTGAAACCTTGAGTTCCTCCAGCACTTTGTCGCGAAAGACCAGGTGCGAACCTCCGAGGGCGTTGATGAGTTGTCGGCGGGCCTCTTCAGGGAATTCCTGGACATTGTCGGCAGAACCGTTGGCCGACTCATTCCCACCCTTGGGTTCATCGCCTGCAATCGGCTCGCCAATAATTCCGTAGCGAACCCCGGCGCTCACATCGACAGGGCGGCCACCTGGCAGAAACGCCACCTCGTCTTTCTTCTCCCGTTTCAAGGGGTGATCGTCCTTGGCGAACTCCAGCTTCTCCGTGCCCCGAGCAGCCAGCAAGAGCTGGGCCATGCGATTTCCCTTCACGAAAATGAAACCCTCCCAGGTGAGCTTCACATCATGCATGCCTTTGCCATTGATCGCTAACTGGCTGACCACTTCCGACTGCCCTTCGACTCGCCAAAGGGTTGTCTCCTTGGTCGCTTCCAGTTTTTGCGCCCAGAAGGCGCACTGCTTCCACTCGCCCTTGTTTTGAACAACTCCGCCCACGCCCAGCGGATTGTCCGGGCCGGTCCGCATATTGAGCAGGGGCTGAACATCGATGTGACCCAGATGGGCATGCGTCGCGCACAATTTGCTGAAGTCATCCGGCAAGCGAACGCGTTCTGTGTCGGCGGTTGCCAGCGCCTTCGCCACCGCCTGCTGCAGGGCCGGAGACACAACGAATTTGTCCTCCGCGTATTGTTCCTGATTCACCGTATCGGCCACCGGCTTTCCCTTGTCGTCCAGGGCCCGACCCACCAAACGGGCAAGGACCGAACCCGCTGGCATCGGTTCCTTCCCCAGCTTCATGGGACAACTCTTTCCTTTCGAGTGCCCCTCGGCGATCACCGCCGGGAGCTTTTCCGTATCGACGCGGTCTTGCGACTTGTCACCGGGAAATCGCATGTACCGTTGCGTGACCACCGGCCCCTTCGCGTCGGCAGTTTCATGGAAGCGCTTCATACTGTGCTCGAGGAAGTCGAGGACGCTCTGGTCCTTGTCGAACATTTGCACCCAGGTGAGGACCTGGCCGTCTGACTTGAGTACCCCGATTCCCTGGGGAGCCAGCTTGGCGCGGTTGATTCGCTGGTAGAGCCAGCGCTCGTCTTTATCCGGCACGAAATCGGGCCGGTTGACAGATGGGGCGCGCAGGGCCAAGGCCACGAAGTCGGTCTGTATCCGGCGGATGACGGCTGGCACTGAGAAAACTGCCTCACGGGCAGCGCCGGCGTACACTCAGCATCGTTCGTCGGTTGGCACTCCGAGGAAGACCCAGGTGATCACCGGCTTGTTTTGCTCACGCGACGCTTTCAATGCCTCCAGCGGACAGGTCTTCCAATGGATCGCCCGCCAGACATGCTTGGCGGGGATGAGGGCCTCGATCTCGGCCTTGAGGGCTTCGGGAGAGTTCGCCTTTTTGTCAGTCGGCGTCTCTCCAGCCCAGACGGCGCTGGCCAGCAACCCCACTACCATGGCAAGGGCAGTCACTCGTAACATGGCCGGTTCCTCTTTTTAAAAAAACAGCCTGATTGGTTTCGTTGCCGATATCCTAACACGCCAGCCCGGTCCGAGTTACAACCGCCCAGGTTTTTGGCAGATGCTAATTCAAAAAGGGGAACTGTCAGGCGAGCAGTTTCGCCCCCTGGGAATGGCCCGACATTCACTTTGACCCTCGGATATTCTTGCCTTTAGACCACTCGAAAGGTATTATTTCTCAGCCAGCCGGATTTGGGGATCTTTTTCCATGTTCCGCATTTTTGACCGTACAGAAGGAAGCCAAGTTGGTGTAAACCGCAGGGAACTGCTGCGGGTTGGCGGCCTGAGCGCCATGGGACTTTCTCTACCCATGCTGCTGGACTTGCAGGCGCGGGCTTCCAACCCTCTGCGCGGCAAAACCTTTGGCCAGGCCAAGAATGTTATTTTCCTCTGGCTTCAGGGCGGTCCACCTCAGCACGAAACCTTCGACCCCAAGCCAGATGCCCCGGTGGATATCCGCGGCGAATTCAAGCCCATCCAAACCAATGTCCCAGGCATCCTGATCAGCGAGCTTCTCCCCCGCATCGCCGGCATCTGCGACAAACTGGCCATTGTCAGGTCCATTTGCACCCACACTGATTTGCACGATGCCAGCGGTTATTGGGTCCTGACGGGGAACAAATACCAGGGCGCGCAGTCGAGGCAAATCAGCCCGACCGACTGGCCTTACCTCGGTTCAATAGTCAAGCTGCTCAAGCCCAGCGAGAAACTTCCCGCATACAGTTCCGTGTGGCTGCCCGATGTGATGCGACTGAATGACAATGTCCAACCCGCGGGGCAGAGCGCAGGCTGGATGGGGAAACGCTGGGAGCCCGAGCGGATCATTTGCGATCCCAGCGGTGCGGAATTCAAGATGGAGGGGTTGAAACTCCCGGCGGATGTCCCGGCTCTTCGGTTGAACCAGAGGGAGGCGCTGCTGGCCCAGGTCGAACGCCATTTTGCCAGCGTGGAAAAAAGCGGCGTGTTGAAAGATTATCAAAGCCATGTGCAAAACGCCTTTGGCTTGCTCCGAGGAGGCAGGGCACTAGATGCCTTTGATATTTCCAAGGAATCCAAAAAGACCCGGGAGAGGTATGGCAGGGGAAAGTGGGGCCAAAGCGTCCTCCTGGCGCGCAGGTTGATCGAGGCTGGCGCCAGGCTGGTCCATGTCAACTGGCCTCGCGAGGGGGGCGACAGCGCTGTGGATAACCCCCTCTGGGACACCCATGCGCAAAATTCCGATCGGGTTCAAGATGTCCTTTGCCCGCAGCTTGATGTTTCCCTCACAGCCTTGATCCAGGACCTATCCGAGCGGGGCCTTTTGGACACAACCCTGGTGGTTGTCATTGGCGAGTTCGGCAGAACGCCAAGGATCAACGGGGCGGCCGGCCGCGACCACTGGGGCCATGTCTTCAGTTACGCCCTGGCAGGCGCGGGGATCAAATCCGCCCAGGTCTATGGATCCAGCGACAGAGATGGGGCCTATCCCAAGACTGGCAGGCATGAACCCCAGGATCTTACCGCCACCATCTTTCATCTTTTGGGAATTCCCCACGATGCCATTTACCCCAACATTGCCAACACCGGGCGCAACATTCACATCAGCGCCGGCGAGCCACTCGACGCGCTGCTGGGGGAAAAACCCGCCACCGATCAAAGAGTCGCCCCGACTGGGAATGTGGCGCTGGTTCCTGAATACAGCGAGGCCTTGCTTTTAAACCTTGGCTTTGATGACACCACTGGCAAATCCAATTTGAATGCTCCCGAGATTGTTCCTTTGCAGCTTGCGGGGAGTGGCAAGCGACTGAAAGGCTGGCAGGGTTTTCCCCTGGGAGATTTGAACAAAGGTTTTCCTCTGGGGGTGTTTCTCGGGCGCAAGGCGCCGGGCGTTGGCGATCGCCATGCCGGGATTGGCGTTCACCAAGGTGGTGGTAAGGCCAGGATCGCCCAGGGGGAAAAGGCATTTCTGGCGCAGGAGATCCGCAATTTCCGAGCCGGCCATTACACCCTCAGCATCCTTGTAGCCGGCGCTGGCGCATCGCGTGAACAATTTGACCAAGTCTTTAACCACTTCACTTGCAAGCTGGTCATTTACCGTCATGCCGAGCCGACCAAGAACCCCCTCATGATGAAGCCTGCGGAAACGCTGGTATTCAAACCGGAGTTTGTTGAAGGTCATGGAATCCAGCGCCAGAAAATTGTGCTGGCGAAGTTGATGGACAGCCGGGTGCCCAATGCCAATTTCAGCGTGGGCCTCGGTTTTGGCATCGCCATCGTGGTGGAGAAAACCTCCGCCGGGGTTCTCGAGGTTGCGGCAAATACCCGGGCTGCCCTGTTGATTGACTCCGTGGACCTTGTATTCACCCCCCGGGATCGCAATGACGATGTCCAGGTTTAAATGGTGTCAGTTCATTTTTCCGCTGCCAATTACCTCGTCCCCAGTTAGGCAAATGCCCGCATGGGCCGACCCTTGCGACCGAGCGCTTACGGCTTGATCTACTATCAATCGCGGCCCCGTGTTTGCCCGGACGGCCGCGGAAGGCGGAGCAGTTTTAAATGAACTGACACCAGGTATTCCAACAGGGCTTTCTTGGTTCTGCGTCGAATTCAGCCCGTGTCATTTCATACTTGGCATCGCAAGTGGTGTCTTGGAGACACACGGGGCCTTGAATAGTTTGATCCTGAATGGGAGACAAACAGTAAGGACAGAGAATGAGGATTTCAGAAAGCCCCATCGCCTACCCCCAGCAAGTGCTCATTCCTGCCGAATCCACAGGCAAAACAAGTAACTTCATTTGGGCCTTGCATCTTCCCGCTGCGGTCATCTGCAGCACCTAGTTCGGTCAGGCAAACCCAGGCCCTATTGACGACGAATCTGCGCCGGGTCTTTGACCTTAATCTGGTACCCGTCCTTGTATTTTACAATCGTCCCGGTCACGAAAAGGACGGTGTTTTTCCTGAAGTACTGGCTCAAGCTGGGTATGTCTTTCTCCTTGTACTTGGCCCCGGCAGACTCCGTCTCGACGACGACGGAGAAGTTGTCTGGACGCTTGAAATCTTCTTCGGAATTGATCATGAAGGCCCAAGGAAAGCCATTGTAGGTGGACTTCACCACGACTCGGACAGTGACTTCCTTGCCTTCCCAGAGGCGCGCCTGGAATGGCTGGATCTCTGGTGGTCCCGGCGGCACTGGCGGCGGCGGCGGTTTTGTGTCCTTTTGTGGTGGTTGCGGCTTCTCTGGTTTTTTGTCCTCTTGTTTACCA
>SHZZ01000026.1 GCA_009692005.1 Gemmataceae bacterium
CCCGAGGACCTGTTGAGGAAAATTCTGGAAGACGCGGTGGAAACCCTGGAGGCCCAGCGCGGCGCCATCGCCCTTTGGGACACAAGCAATAACAAGCTGCAAGTGCGGGCCATTTCTGACGGCAAGGGCGCCCCTGAGTCCGTTCGCCATGGCCTCAACACTCCTTCCACCAACCTCGTCATTTACAGCCATTCCATGGCCAAGCAATGTTTGGAAAAGAAGGAGTCGATCCTTTACCAAAACGAAGACCAGAATATCAAAGACCGCTCGCGGAGCATTGCCGAAGGTGTCATGAATTCCATTCTCTGCGTGCACCTGCGCACGCCGCGGAAGACCATCGGCATTCTTCACCTGGACCGCGGCCCCTGGCAAAAAAACTTTAACCGCGACGATTTGCAACTGGCCGACGCGCTGGGAGCGCAAGTTTCCGCAGGCATCGAATGCGCCCAATTGCTGGAAAAACAAAAACGGCTCTTCCTTGACACCGTCACGGCGCTGGCGCAATCGGTGGAAATGCGCGACCCTTATACCGGCGGGCACACGCAGCGCGTTACCGCCATTTCACTTCTTCTGGCCAAGGCGGCAAAACTCACCGAAACGGAGATCGAGCAAATCCGCATCGGCACGCCCTTGCACGATATCGGCAAGATCGGCATCGACGACGCCATCTTGCGCAAGCCCGGCCGACTCACCGATGAAGAAATGGAAAACATGCGTTCGCACACCACCAAGGGCGCCGCCATTGTCACCCTCATCCCCGATTTGCGCGACATCCTGCCGATTGTCCGCTCGCACCATGAAAGGTACGACGGCAAAGGTTACCCCGATGGGCTGAAAGGGGAGAATATCCCGCGTGTGGCCCGGGCCGTGGCCATCGCTGACACCTTTGACGCCATGGCTTCCGACCGACCCTACCGCAAAGGTTTGCCGCTGGAAGCGGCGTTTAAAGAAATCGAAAAGTTCAAAGGGGTGCAATTTGACCCGGTGCTGGCCGAGATCTTTCTGACTTTGAAAGGCGCGCTGCAAGTGTACCCCAACTTGAAAATCCCCAATTGATCGAGCCCCTTGCCCCTGACAAAACCGTCCGATCCCCCGAGTCCTTTTCCAGGAGGCCTGTGTGCTGACCCATACCTTTTGTCATTTACCGGGAATTGGTGAGCAAACCGAAAAGCGCATCTGGGCGGCAGGCCTGGCCGACTGGCATCAAGCTCTAGGACAACAAACCGCTCCCCTGCCCAGTGGGGTCAAAAGCATTCTTTCGCGTTACCTGGAAGAATCGCTGAGGCAGCGCCAGGCGCGCAACGCTATTTTTTTTGCCCAGGGGCTTCCTGCCAATCAGCGCTGGCGGCTTTACCGCGACTTCCAGGATTCTTGCGCCTTCCTCGATATTGAAACCACCGGCCTGAATTACACCGACGAAATAACCACCATCGCCCTTTACGATGGCCAACGAGTCCGCGTCTATGTGAACGGCCAGAACCTGCAGGAGTTTGTCCGCGATATTCAAGAGTACCGGCTGCTGGTGACCTACAACGGCATTCAGTTCGACATCCCCAGAATCGAAAACTTTTTTGGCATTCGACTGCCGCAGGCCCATATCGACCTGCGCTTCCCCTTGCGCAGCCTGGGTATCAAGGGCGGCTTGAAAAAATGCGAAAAACAGTTGGGTATCACCCGCAGCGGGCTGGAGGATGTCAATGGCTACACTGCCGTCCTTTTGTGGCAGGAATACCGTCGCCACCAAAATCAAAAAGCTCTGGAAACCTTGCTGGCTTACAACATTCAAGACACCGTTGGCCTGCACACTCTTATGACGCTTGTCTTCAACCGCAAGCTGGCGGGAACCCCGGCAGAGGCCGGCGGTGGTTTGCCGCTGCCCGCCGTGCCCGCCAATCTCTTCAATCCCGACCGCGAGACCTTAATAAAGGTCGGCGGACTGGCGCCAGATTATGCCCGTTTCGATCTCGGCGCCGGCAGGTTAACCTGGTAATCCGAAACGCTCTCTCATGAAGGATCAGCCATGAAACCCATTGCTTGCTTGCTATGCATCCTTCTGGCCGCGGGGCTTGGCCTGGGCGCCCAGGCCGCCCAGGCCGCCCAGCCAAATCTCGTTCTGGTTGTGGCCGATGACCACGGCCTGGACGCCGGCTGTTATGGCAACCGGGTCGTGCAAACCCCAAACCTCGACCGCCTGGCCCGCGAGGGAACCCTTTACACCCGCGCTTTTTGCACTACCGCCAGTTGTTCCGCCAGCCGCTCGGTGCTACTTTCCGGCTTGCACAACCATCAGAACGGGCAGTACGGCCACCAGCATTCTTTCCACCACTTTTCCAGTTTCAAAACTGTGCAGAGCTTGCCCGCGATTCTGGGGAAGCAAGGCTACCGTACAGCGCGGATCGGGAAATTCCATGTCGCCCCGGAAGAAGTCTACTCCTTTCAAAAAACCCTCCCCTCAGCCGGTGGCAACCGCAACTCTGTCGCCATGGCCAACCAATGCCAGGAGTTTGTCGCGGACAAGTCGAAACCATTCTTCCTTTATTTTTGTTCGAGTGATCCACACCGCGGCGGAGGGAAAATCGCCAACCAGCCTTTGTCGCCCGATTTGTTTGGCAACCGCCCCAACTATCCAGGCGTGAAGGAAGTGGTGTACGACCCGGAAAAAGTCATCGTGCCCTCTTGGATGCCCGACAACGGCGCCACCCGCGCCGAGATCGCTCAGTATTACCAGGCCATCTCGCGGCTGGATCAGGGGCTCGGCCGGCTGGTGGAAGTTCTCAAGGAGACTGGGCAGTACGAAAACACGGTGATCATTTACACCGCCGACAATGGCAGCGCCATGCCGGGATCGAAAACCACCTTGTACGAGCCTGGAATGCGCCTGCCCCTGGTGGTGCGCGCCCCGGGGGATTTGAAACGGGGAAGGCAAAGCCAGGCGATGATCTCCTGGGTGGATATCACGCCTACGCTGCTGGATTTCGCGGGCATCAAGGAAGTCCTCGCCCCGGCCCTGGTTCAGGCCGACCCGGAGGAACGAAGGAATAATCCCCGCCCCGCCAGGGATGTTCCCTACACCTTTCATGGCAGGTCTTTCCAGGAAACTTTGGCCAAAGATGCTGTTCCCGGCTGGGACTGCGTTTTCGCCTCCCACACCTTTCACGAAATCACCATGTACTACCCCATGCGAGTGATCCGAACGGAACGCTTTAAACTGATTCTCAATCTCGCCCACCCGCTGCCCTTCCCTTTCGCTTCCGATCTTTTTGAGTCGGCGGCCTGGCAAGCTGCCTTGCAATCCAGTAGCGATCTGTTTGGCAAAAGAAAAATGACCAAGTTTATTCAAAGGTCAAGGCTGGAACTGTACGACCTGGAAAAAGACCCCGACGAGGTGGTTAATCTGGCCAACGATCCAGCCCACATAAAAGTGGTTGCAGACCTGTCGGCGCAGTTGAAAGAGTTTCAGCAGCGGACCGGCGATCCCTGGGTGGTCAAGTACAAGTATGAATGATGGCAGCGCCAGGCTGCCGGTGTTCTGGGGAATTCTTCGCTTCGTGAAACCAAGGCGCTCTGCCATGGACAACCCCTGGCCATTTTTCCTTCCACCTTGGCGTTGATCTCCAGTCTTGGATCCCATCCTTTGCCCATCTTAACCGCCCTTGATTTTTTCTCCCCCCTTTCCTATTGGCTGGTCTGCGATTTTTCCCTGGTAATGGAGCGGCCATGAGATACTGCTTTCACCTCTTGTTGGCGGCTTTTTTCCTTGTCTTGATCTCGCCATTGCCAACCCCCGCGGAGGAAAAACTCCCCTCTCCGGCGGATCTCATTCGCTTGATTCCCACCCTCAATTTAAAAGATGGGAAGTTTACCTCGGGGGAAATCAGCGGTTGGTTCAGCCCCTGGGAAAACGGCTCCCCCATCCAGTTCACGGTCAAGTTTCAGGCCCCTGACAAGTTTCTCTTGCGCGTGGAAGACTCCAAGGATGGGGCGCTCTTTTCCCAGATCACTCAGGATCAAACCTTGATTTACGATCCGGTGGTCGGGCAAGCGCTGCTTTGTCCGGGGGGAAAAGCCAAGGGTCAATTCATCATGCGGCAAAAAAAGGACATGCTGGAGTTTGCCATGGGTCTTTCTTTTGACAAAAATGACGCCAAGGATAAAGTCAGCCATCAGATCGACCTGGACCTTCCAGGACTCTTGCAAGCCCCAACCCTTATTTCCCAAAGTGTGGCCAGGCAAAAGGATGGCCAGTTCCTTCTCACTGGGATTTCGCAAAAAGGCAATCGCCTTGATGCCTGGATCCAGCCCGGAAAGAAAATGCCCATCACGCGAATCGACATGATCAACCTGGAAAAAGCCCCAGGGCGGAAGGTCATGTGCCTAACTCGCATCGTTGTCAATGAGGAGATCCCCGCTTCTGAGTTTCGTTCGCCAACGCAGGAGGAATGGAAAAAGGTGATTCCGGTGCGGCTGGTGGATTCGGAAAGTTATTTGTCGATGATGGAAGCGGTCATGCTTTTTTCGCGTGCTGGGTACGCCCGCGTTGGCATCAGCAACCCCGAGGCGCGCGAACTGCTCAAATATCCCGGGCTGGTGGGGATCAACTGGGACGCCGCCGCCGCCAACGACAAGAAATTTGCGCCCCTTTTGAAAGAGCTGCTGGAAAGCAAAAAGAAAGAGCCAGTTATTTTACAAACAGGTAATTGATCTTGGGTCCGCGGATTAATAGGTGGCTCGCCCGCCGGATAAGTCGAAAGTCGCGCCGGTGGAAAAAGAACAATCCTCGCTTGCCAGCCAGGCGACCATGGCCGCCGCCTCTTCTTTTTTTCCAAACCGGTTCATGGGAATCTTCGACCGCATGTACTCGATATGCTGTGGGGTTAACTGCTGGAGAATGTCGGTTTCAATAACGGCCGGGGTGATGCAATTGACCAGAATTCCGCTCTGGGCCAGTTCCTTGCCCAGCGACTTGCTCAGAGCGATAACTCCGGCCTTGGCGGCGCTGTAGTGCGAGGCGTTGGGATTGCCTTCCTTGCCGGCGATGGAAGCGATATTGATAATGCGGCCATAGTTTCGGGAAAGCATGTGGGGGACGACGGATCTGCAGACGAGGAAGACGCCGACCAGATCGATGTCGACAACTTGCCTCCATTCCTCGGGGGAGAGTTCCCATAATTTTTTGCTGGCGCCAGCAATGCCTGCGTTGTTCACCAGGATGTCCACTTTGGCAAAGTGCGCCAGGGTGGCTGCAAAACCCTGGGCGACCGAGTCGGCGCTGGCAATGTCGACCTGTGCGGAGTGAACGGCGTGGGAAAGGGCAGCCACAGTTTGTTTCATGGCCTCGAGGTCGCGGTCCCAGATGCTGACCTGGGCGCCGCTCGCCAACAGTCGTTCCACAATGGCCAGGCCGATGCCTTTTGCGCCTCCGGTAACAATTGCCACCCGCCCCGCCAGATCGATTTGGTTCATAGGGTCCTCCCCAGCATTAGGTTGATCCAGGAAGTATAGAAAAACGGGCCTTGGGAGATCCCTGCCGTGGAGTGAATGTCGGGTGCAAGCGTGCATTTCCATCAAGCAACATGGCATGAAAAGACAACAAAGGGGTTATCCTTTATCCTATTAAGCTCGCTTGACCAGGCTTTAAGTTCACCGGTCGTCAGTGTTCTCTCTTGACTTTTTCCGCTCGCGGGATCACTTCGTCTGTCAAAATTTTCCCGGTTGGGGTTGAAACTCTTTGCTGAATAGTGGAACTAATCATAGACTTTTCTATTGGAACAACGGTTCCAGTGGGAACCCAGATAGGATGGGAAGGAGTTCTTAAACCTTCCTCCGTCTGGTCAGGAAATGGACTTGAATGGGGTGTCCGATGCCGTCGGCCCTGCTGGTAAAATTTTTTCACGATCTACCCACGCCTCGCCAGGGCGAGGATTTTGAAATCTGGAGAACTCGTCATTTTCGCGCCACGCAGCGTTTCAAAAAACGCCTGTTGGCAAAATACAACGAGGGAACCCTGCTCAGGCTGCTGCAAAGCGATTGCGAGGAAACGCGCAAGGGGGCGCTGTTTGCCCTCGGCTTGACCGCTTCCATGGATGCCAACTTGGCCATGTCCCGGTTGCTTCACGATGACGATGGCGAAGTGGTGGACATGGCGACTGCGGGGATGTGGAACCTGTGGTTCCGCGCCAGTATCGAAACCAACAACAAGGAATTGCAGCGGTTGCTGCGTTTACGCGACCGTGAGAAGGCCTTGGCCGGGCTGATGAAACTGGCGGAGCTGGCGCCGGACTTTGCCGAAGTTTATAATCAGCGAGCCATCGTTTATTTCCGTCTGAAACAATATGAAGACTCCATCACCGACTGCCAAAAAGCCCTCGAAATCAACCCCTGGCATTTTGGCGCCCAGGTCGGAATGGCCCAATGCTTTATGAAATTGCGCAAGCACCGCTCTGCCTTGAAAGCCTTCCGGGCCACCTTGAAAATCCACCCCCGCATGGAGGGCGTGCGCGATGCCATCCGCACTCTGGAGCGGGTGCTTGGGGAAGAAGGCCGCCGCGATGACAAAAAATAAGCGCACCCTAACGCCCTTGATTTTCCCCGGCTTTTTCATAGTTTTAGTTCTCTGCCCGTTTGGCGTTGGACGCCCAGACCAATAACCCGTTTTTTCCCTGGGGAGTGACAATCATGGCAGGCCGCCCTCTTAACCGCAAGAATTTACGCGCCGATTTCGACGCTGCTGAACGCCGTAAAAAAGCCAAGGATAAAGAAGAAGAAGTCAAGGAAGAGGGCGAAGAAGTAGAAGACGATGACGATGACGATGACGATGAAGAAGACGAGGAAGAAGAAGGTGATGACGACTCTGGCGACGGCGATGCCGGCGACAAAGGCGATGCCGGCGACAAAGACGACGGCGGCGGCGACGACGACGATGAGGACAAGCCAAAGCCCAAGAAAAAGAAGCCCAAGAAGGAACCGGTTGTCAAAAAGCCGCGCAAGGCTCGCGTTACCAAGGAAGTCCGGATGAAAATGATTTGGGGGGTGTTTAGCAATTCCAACCAGCGGGTAGCGGTCTTCGAATACCCGAAACGGAAAGATGCTGACGAACACGCCCTTCACCTGACCACGGAAAAGAAGACGGGCGGGCCGTATTTCGTCCAACCGGTGCGCGAACCTATTGAGGTTTGATCCCTCCTTAAATATTCATACCAGGCAAAGCCGGTCTCAGGACCGGCTTTGTTGATTTATACCCTCTCACCGCTGGGAAACAGTGGAGGAGAAGGCTGGTAAGTGGCCCAAGAGAAAAGCCGAGGCAATGTATCGCCTTGCCCGCCCCTTAAACAATCGATAAAATTATTACTTCGGTCTCGTTCTTCATTTTTACGGAGTCTTAAACATGGCCACATCTCGTTTTCGCTCGGCCTTTACTTTGATCGAATTGCTGGTGGTCATCGCCATCATCGCCATTTTGATCGGTTTGCTTTTGCCGGCCGTGCAAAAAGTGCGCGAAGCCGCTGCTCGGGCGAGCTGTTCTAACAACCTCAAACAGCTTGGCCTGGCCATGCATTCCTACCTCGGCACATTCAATAACAAATACCCCAGGAATTACACCCGCATTGGCACGAACGCCTGGGAAGCGCTCAGCCTCAATTACTTTCTCCTCCCTTACATTGAGCAAACGGCGCTGTACCAGAAAATCCTTCGTCCCGCCGATGCCAATGTCGGCGATGGCGCTGCCTGGGCCACCGACTGGGCTGCCGTAAATATCAAACTCAAGGTCTTTCTTTGCCCTTCGGCGGACGCCGCACCCGAGCGCACGGTCAATTACTGGGGTGGGCCGGGATGCAATTACGGTTGGTCGACTGGCAGCAGCGTACACACCGTTTGGGCAGGGAGCAGCTTCAACGGCATTATTTCTTATCAGACAGACAGAAAAATGTCCGAGATCACCGATGGCACTTCCAATACCATCTTGGCCGCGGAAATCCTGACCGGCACTGGGTCGAGCGGCCCCACCGGAAACTACCCTCGCGACATTTTTTACACCAGCAATTCCTACTTCAATGCCCTTCCCGACAAGGATTTCCCCACCCAGGCCCAGTTGGATAACATTGGCAATTTGGCAAAAACCGCTCCTTCAGGGGTGCGCGGCACCATGGGTGGCAATTGGGCCTGGTATTCCGCCGGCCAAACCACTCTCAACACCGCTGCCCCGCCCAACTGGCAATACCCTTCCACTGGCGGCGATTGCTGCCCGGGCGGCGCACACGACTGGGGCTTCGGCATCATTCCACCTCGAAGCAGGCATTCAGGCGGGGTCAACGCCCTCTTCGGCGACGGCAGCCAGCGCTTCATTCGCGATTCCATTTCCTACACCACTTTCCAATATTTAGGCAACCGCGCTGATGGCAAGGCCGTTAACGAAAATTAACTGGAGCATGCTGATGAACAAATTTGTGCCGCTTTTCTTGATCGCCTTGGTTCTGGCCGCGCCGGGGTGCGGCGGGTCCGCCAGCCAAGACATCGAAATCAAGGTCGCCGACCCGCTCGATGGAGTTCGCACTTTGCTCAAAGGATACGCGGAAGGCCAGCCACTGCGCAGCGAGGTGACTTCCTTCCCCGACCTTGTCAACACGGTCAGAAAGGTTGATGCGAACAAGGCCGACATGCTGGAAAAGGGTTTCGCCGACCTGCAGAAAAAGGGGGCCAATATCAAGGCCAAGGCCAAGGAACTGCTGGAGAAGTTTAAATAGACTTCATTCAAAAGAGCTTTGGATTTTGTAACCGGTAATTCTATTCCCTCATCATCGGATGATGGTCAAGGCTTGACCTCGGGCGGCACACACTTCATTTCAGCAACTGCCAGCCCTTGGCGCCGGTTTGCAAGCCGGTATGGCCCTTGTAGCGATCGAAAACTTTTTCCATTTCCTTAATGGAATCGAAGAAGCCGACAATATGAGCGGCGCGGAACGATTCCCCCGCCTTGACCTTTTTCCCGTGAATCTCTTCGATCATGACGATGATGTTTCCCGGGCGCTGGCTGCACCAGGCCTCGTAAACCACCGTGGGTTCCAAGGTGAGCCCGCCAAGCCAGGGGCCCTCTTTCCCCGTTTTCTTGTCTCGCAGGTGATAAGCGCGGATGAATCGCTCGGGGATTGTATTCGTGTCGCGCCGGTAGCCGTACTTCACATCTGGTGGGAAGGGAACGAAAAACTCTTTGGCCGGGATTATCAACCCGTTGGCCCCGCCCAGGTAGCTCAGGTACATTTCTGAAAAGGTGTCGCCTCTTTCATGGCGGACGCAGCCGGGCGTGTCGTTGCGCAGGAACATCTCCTCGGAATCGTTGACGCTTTCGATGCGGTCCATGAGCAGGAAATAGCGTTCTCCTTTGGGGAAGACGATAAGTTGGGTCCAGCGCGAGCCGGGCTTGCGGCCGGGTGCGGCGTATTCATATTGGTAAGAAGTTTTCACGGCGAGGAAGTCCGGTCCGCGGATCACTTCCGGCTGCACTGGTTTCATCCGGTGACAAAGTTGCGGCCCTTCCACCACCCGCTTCCTGCGCGTGGTGCCATGCGACAGCCGGTAGTATTCCTTTTTCCCCGGGTCGGTTTCGTTTTCGTGCCAGGCATAGCGGCCCACGCCATCGCCATCGGGCGCATTGACTTTTTCAGAATAGGCGGCGTCGCTGCCCGCTTCCATCAGCCAGTCAATGACCATCAAACCGTCGCCGGCCTCGCGGAACCCCGTGGTTTTATCGAGGAACGAGCCCTTCTCGATCCCGGTCATCCACTGCTTGGGATTTTTTTTGGGAATGACCGCCTCGAGTTTGCTGGTCTCAATCTTGATGGCCCGGTCATCCTCGGTCACGCGAACCCAGTCCTGTGGTGAGCCGGTCTGGGCTGAAAGATTTCCTGAAGGTAATAAGAGCAGCAGACTAACAATGAAACAGGCTGATGGATGCAAGGTCGGCATTGATAACCCCTCCAAAGATTCTTTTAAGATAGCATGGTACAGTTGAATTGGCCCGATAAAAGTGGACGGCTGTTAGGGCTTGGGGCTTCGGACGGCGCCAGGGGTTTACTTTTAACTTTGGTCTCAGGGAGGCTGTGACAAAGGCGGGACTGTCGGAACATCCGAGGCCTCAAGGGGCCAAGCCCGGAGGCCCCAAACGGACCCGTCTTTTCCCCCTTCCCGGGAGCGCCAGGCTCCGGCCTGGCAGATTGATTGGCCGCGCTGGAGCGCGGCGATCCCAGCGAAGAACAAATCATGCTTGCACCCCAGTGGGCGCTTGCACCCCAGTGGGCGCTTCGAACGGTTCGGACGGCGCCACGGGTTTACTTTTGGCCCCCTCTCCCTCACTGCTTCGCAGCGTGGAGAGGGGGAAAGAAAGGCAGGGCCGTCACGCCGGCGGAACCCAGAAGCGCCTTATTTCTTCCCCGTGACTTTGAGATTGCGAAAAGCCACCGGGCCGTGGTCCCCCTGAAACATCAGCGGCCCTGTGGCTGCTTCCTTCCCGGTTAACCCCGAGGGCGTTGGTCCCTTGATCTCCACATTATCGTGAATGACTTGGTCGTTGAGAACGACCTTGTTGAAGCGGGCGTTGCTGGTTTTCTTGCCGTCGTTGAACATTGGGGCGTCGAAGTCGATGAGGAATTTCTGCCACTCGCCAGGCTTTTTTGCAGCGTTGACTCGTGGCGCTGCCGCGCTGTAAAGCCCACCGACATCTCCGGGGCCCACTTTTTCCTTCCCATAACTGTCGAGGATTTGCACCTCGTATTCGCCCATCAGGTAAATCCCGGAGTTCGACCCTTTGGGAACCATGAACTCCACCTCGATAACGGCGGAGCCGAACTTTTCTTCGGTGAAAATGTCCACGCCCGAGGCCGGGCTGACCAGCACGCCGCCCGCTTCCACCGGGGTGACGGCCAACTTGCCGGGATTCTTTTCGTCGAGGGCGGCCTGGCCGTTGACCCACTTGCTTTTCTTGGCGTCGCCTTTAATTTTCCAGCCGGCAAGATCTTTGCCATTGATGAGGGACTGCGCCTGGGTTTGGCCGTGCAGAAAAAACGCCAGGGTGCAGAGGAGTAAAAAACGCGGCATGGCACTTTCTCCTGATGGCAAAAGGGGGGTAGCTCTTAAGGCAATTTCCAATGGACGATGCGTAAGACGGCCTTGGGGTTGCCCGGGCGCACTTCGTACCAGGCGGTGCTCAGGGAACCGTCGTTTCTTTCTACAGTGGAAGGATAGCCGAGATCGCCGGTCACGCCGTCGGTGGAAAGGAGGATGGGCTGGCTCCAGGTCTTGCCTTTGTCGGAAGAAAGGCGCGCCTGGTTGCCAAAAGGTTTTCTTCGGTGGCCGTAACTCATCAAAATCCGGCCATCTTTCAACTTCAACAAATGGGAGGGCAACCCCCAGACGCCAATGGCATGGGGCGTGGACCAGGTTTTTCCTCCATCGGTGGATTCGCTCTGCAGGGTCTCTCGTTCGTTGGCCTTGTTATGGTTGCGGATATGGACAAGGATAACTCCGCCGGCATCAATTGCGTGCAGTTCATGGTAGTTTTTAGCGTCGTCCCCTTCGCGAACGGGAATGGCGGCCAGTTTTTTCCAACTCACCCCGTCATCGGTTGAATGGCAAACCCCGACCCAGCCATCCCGCCAAAGGTCCTTCCCCGCATAAAGCAAGTCGCCATTGCCCAGGGCGATTGGCCCGTGCGGGCTGTTGACCAGGCAATCCTGCCTGGCGCTCCAGGTAATGCCGCCATCGGTGGAGCGGATCATCCAAACGCCCAAATCTTTTTTCCGCTGCTGGGGAGAAATGCGGTCTCTTGCCGACTGCCAGGCGCGCAAGTCGGCCTCCTTCCAGTTGCCCTTCTTCTCGGCGGCGGCCAGGATAGGTTCGTAAGCCAGTGAAGTGAAAGTGGTGACCAGCAAGGAACCCTTGGGTGTGACCAGGAGACCGGCGTCGCGGTCATCGAGAGGGCCGTCGAGAAGGGTTTGCGGCCAGGTCCAGGTTTTTCCCCCGTCGCGGGAGCGGAAAAGATCGACGCGCCCGAAGGGGCAGACATGAGCCTCCCGGCCGCCGGAGCAGACAAGGAGCAATTCGCCATCGGGTTTGATCGCCAGGGTGGGCCAGCCCTGGTAAAAGGGGGATTGAGTCGAGACAACGGCTGTGTCGAGTAGGACAGCCTTGGGGGCGCCTTCCTGTCCCCAGGCAATAGACGCAGCCATGAAAAAAGCGAGAAGGAAGGAAGCCCGCAAAGTTATCTCCCGGCCAGGAAATTACACCATGTCATTGAGAATGCGATGGTCGCCCGTGAGGATTGGCCTGGGCCTGCCGGTCGGGTCGAGCCAATGCGTTTTCGGGTCGATGCCAAAATGGTTGAAGACGGTGGCTGCCAGGTTTGAAGGGGTGAAAGGGTTTTCCTTGATGCCATAGCCGCGGGAATCGGTGGCGCCAATAACGGCGCCCTTGGGCAGCCCGCCGCCAAACGCCAGCATCGACATGCAGTTGGTCCAGTGGTCGCGGCCGGCGTTCTTGTTCATCACCGGCCCGCGGCCGAACTCGCCCATCATCAGCACCATCGTATCGTTCAATAAACCGCGCGATTCCAAATCGTGCTGCAGGGTATAAATGACTCGGTCCACCCGAGGCAGCAGGGGTTTCAACCCTTTAACAATGCCGCCCCAGCGCACTTCATCCCCATGGTGGTCGAAGTAACCCCAGGCGCCGCTGACCAGAACAAAAGTCACGCCCGCCTCCACCAGCCTGCGGGCCAGGAGCGCTTTTTCACCAATGCTGTCGCGGCCATAGGAATCGCGCAGCTTGTCCGCTTCCCGTTCCACTTCGAATGCTTCACGCGCTTTTCCCCGCACCACCAGGTCGAGGGCGCGGGCGTTGGCTTGATCCAGGCGATTGAAGGACCCGGTGGCGTCGAGTTGGCGCTCAAGCTTGTCGAATCCCTGGCGCAGGGAATCGCGGTCGCGCAGCGATTCAACATTTAAGCCCGTGGGCAGTTTCAATTTTCCCGCCAGCAGGCTTCCCTGCACCGGTTCAAAAGCGCTGCCCATGTGGCCGGCGCCCCAGACATCGGCTTTCCACGAGTCGGCCAGGCCGACAAAAGGAGGCAAGGCCGGGTCGTTGGCGCCACGGTATTTCGCCACGATGGAACCAATGGAAGGCCAGCCGTCGCCATCACGGGCGCCATCCGTCCGCCGGGCGAAGTCGTTGCCGGCCTGCAAAGTGATCGGCGTATGGTTGCTGGCCTTGCAATCGACCGAGCGAATAATGGTGAGTTTGTTGGCCAGGGAAGCTTGCAGGGGCAGATGTTCGGAAAAGCGAACGGAGGGAACCGCCGTGGCGATGGAGTTAAATGGCCCGCGGATTTCCACCGGAGCATCGGGTTTGGGATCCCACATGTCAATGTGGCTGGGTCCGCCGGAAAGCCAAAAGAGGATTACAGATTTCTTCGACGGGCTGGCGGCCTGCAAGGGTGACAGGGCGCCAAGTCCGCCCAGGGCTCCCAGGCCGGCCATGCTGGTTTGCAAAAACCAACGGCGACTGCCAACACGAATTCCCGTTTGATGGTTTGACATAATCGCTCCTGGCGCGGAAAACCGGTCGACCCGGTGTTTATCGGCATGACACTGGCAGGTTCTTTATTATGCACCCTGGCTGGGCTTCCGGGCAAGCAGGAAAGGAAAAAATGTCCTGGAGCGGGCAGTTTTAACCATCAGGTGGCTGACCCCCAAAAACTCATCCTCCACTACTTGGAAGAGGCTTTAGCGCCGCTGGCGGCCCTTTTGATAATGCTCCAGCAATCCGTCGCCGAAATCGTTGTCGAAATCGCGATAGACGCAGTGAACATGATCCGCTTGATCCTGCGTGTTGTCATATTCAATCAGGAAAGTGGGGCCTTGGATAAGGTAGTGATGGGGCTCGCCAGATTTCAGACCGCCCGACCATTGGAAGTGAATCTTGTCGGCGCCTGCCTTGTCAATCCGGGCCAGATCCTGGTCTGCCAGTTCCTTGCGAATGCGGCCGATGTGAACGCGCACAAGTTGCATTAACATTTCCCGCTGCACGGATGTCATGCCTGGGGCCGGCAGGCCGCGGGGGTTTCCCCGTTCGATTTTCCGCTGGTTCCCGGTGATGAGCCCGCCCACCGTCTCGGTCAGGAAGTCAGGAATTTTGCCAAAGCCAATCTTGCGCTGTTCCTGAGTGAAGGATTTCGCCAGGGCCCGGCCCAGGTCGGTTTCCTCTTGCAAGACCTGAAGCCCCTTGCGCGGACCGTCCGGGACGGTGGCCGGTATCACCCCAAAAAACGATGGCGTCACCGAGATCCAGCGACCTTGAATGACCGTCACATTGAGGGAAAGGTGGAACCCCTCGACGCGGTATCCCCAGGTTCCCTCCGGAGCGGGGTCGCCAAAAATGGTGAAATAATACTGATCGGAGTCGCGGTAGACCAGCGGCGCCTTATCCGTTTCTCGCAGATAATCCCCCAGGCTCATGATCGCCAGCGCCTTTTGATTGCCCGCATGGCTTAGGGCAGCGCTCATCAATGCCAAGCCGAGATGCCGTTGCCCCGTTTTCAATTGCTTGAGTGAGACTCCCCGGCGGGCGATGGGGAAGAAATGAAAGTTGGCGCGCTCAGCGTCTTGAAACAGGTATTTCGCCTGCAGGCTTTTATCGACTGCATCGATAAAGCGCTGGGCGGTGACCGCGAGTTCGCGGGCGATTTCCCGCGATTCAATAGCGCCGGGCGGCGGCTTCACTCCGTCAAACGCACCGGCCATGGAAAGCAAGCCCACCCACGCTGCCAGAGTGCCGCGCAAGAGCAGATTGCGATTCACCTTCATGGATCCTCCTGGTCAGAATAAACAACGGTTGCCTGGCAGAATTTTCGGCTAACTCCCCAGCTAAACTCCCTTTGGCACGGCCCAATGACCCGGGCGGTATTTCCTGCGGACCAGGGGCGCGGCTTCCGCATCGTTGAGTATTTGTTCCGTGGCCGGGTCGAAGTGAAGCACTCGTCCGATGCGGGCCCCGATGTTGGCCAAATGGCACAGCGAGGCGGAAAGATGGCCGGCCATGGCATCGGCGTTAAGTTGCTTTTGTGTGCCGCGAATGCAATCGAAGAAATTCGTGTGGTGCGCCACCAGATCGACAGGCCCGGTTTTCTCGGCCAGGAGTTTGTTCTTGGCTCCGTACAGTTTCCAGCCGACCGCGTGGCCAATGATCAACACGCCCTTGGTGCCATAGAAGGCTACGCCGTTCTCGTAACCCTCCTGAACATAAGGGGACCAAATGCGCTGCTCGAAAATCAGCTGCTTCATGACCCGGGGTTTGCCCGCCACCGGATATTCAAATATGGCGTATTGCGTATCGGGCCATTGCTGATCGTCATCAAAGAAGTATTTGCCCCCCTGGCAGGTGATGCGGGAAGGCTGCGTGGTCACGCCCAAGCCCCAGCAAGCGACATCAATATCATGCACGCCATCGTTGCCAATGTCGCCGGCGCCGAAATCGTGCCACCAGCGCCAAACTCCGGGCAGCAGATTGGTGCGGTAGGGAACCATCGGGGCTGGCCCGATCCACAGGTCGTAGTCGAGGTTTGCAGGCGGAGTGGCGGGTTTAGATTTTCCAATCGATCGGCGCAACTGGCTGTTCCACGCCTTGGCCACCAGGACCTCGCCGATTTCTCCCTTAAGAACAATGTCCATGGCCTCGCGGATTATGGGGGTGCTGCGGCTTTGCGTTCCCACCTGCAGGCATTTGCCGCTGCGCTTGGCCGCCTCCACCAGAAGCCTGCCTTCCCTGATATTGTGGCTGCAGGGTTTTTCCACATAAACATGCTTGCCCGCCTCGAGTGCGAGGATGGCGGCGGGGGTGTGCCAATGGTCCGGCGTGGCAATCAAGACGGCGTCTACGCTTTTGTCATCCAGGATTTGGCGCAGGTCCTTGACTGCCTGGGGGGCGCGGGAACCTTTTTCCACCAGCGCCGCCGCCGTCGCCAGGCGGGATTGATCGACATCGCAAACATGGGTGATGGCGACATCCTTGCGGCCGAGAAGATTACGCAGATGATTAGAGCCCATGCCGCCCGGGCCGATTACCCCCAGGCGCAGGACCTCTTCCGCAGCGCTCGCTGGCTTGGCGGACAGGGCCAATGCCGCGGGGGCCAGGCCAGCAGTTTTCAAAAAAGATCTTCGTCCGTTCAGTTTCATGATGAATTTCCTTTCCTCAGTTGACGAATCCGGCATGGCGGACCGCCGGGGAGGACTTCTCCGGGTTCTTGGGGATTAACAGCGTAGCATTATCCCGAAGGGAAATCCATTCTTTGGCGAGTTGCAGCCTGGCGTTTCCAAGGGAAAAGGAAAAGCCGGGCCCGTTGAACCAACCGAGGTGGTCAAGGGGCCAAGCCCGGAGCACCCACACGGGTGCAAGGGTGACCGACGGGTGGCAATTTAAAAACAAGAAACCCGTCCCTAACGCATCCGGGCTCGGACGCCGCCGCAAGCTTGAACGCCTTGGCGGCCTCGGTGAGAGGTTTGTTCTTCGCTGGGATCGGCGCCCTCCGGCTCGTAAAAATGCTGCGCTTTCCCTATCTTTTCCACGATGTTCTATCCTGGAAAAACTTCTCCATCTCCTTGGCCTTGGAAGTGTTGAGTACATCCTTGGCCGTCAGCCAGGCTTTTCTGGCCACCGAAACGCCGTAGGTAAACAAGCTGACCTCGCCCTTGCTGTGGGCGTCCGGGTTGATCACCAGGGGAATCCCCAACTCCTTGGCGTACTTGGCTTGCACCCAGTTGAGGTCGAGGCGCAAAGGATGGGCATTGATCTCCATGGCCGTGCCGGTCTTCGCCGCTTCCTTGAACACCGCTTCCAAATCCAAAGCGTAGGCATCGCGGCGCAAAACCAATCGCCCGGTCGGGTGGCCGAGAATGGTCACCTTCGGATGACGAATGGCCCGCAGCACCCGTTGCGTCATTTCTTCCCTGGCCATTTGGAAATGCGTGTGCACGCTGGCCACCACATAATCGAACCAGCCCAGCACTTCGTCATCGTAATCCAGCGAGCCATCGGCAAGGATGTCGCACTCGATCCCCTTGAAGACGCGAAAGTTTCCCAGACTGGACTGCAGGTGATCCAATTCCTTGTGCTGTTCCTTCACCCGCTCGGGAGAAAGTCCATTGGCGACTTTCAACGACTGCGAGTGATCGCCGATGCCAAAGTAATCGAAGCCAAGTTTTCTGGCGGCATCGACCATTTCGGTTAGGGAATCGACGCCATCGCTGTAAGTGGTGTGGCAATGCAACACCCCGCGGATGTCGCCAGGTTGCACCAATTCAGGAAGGGCATCTTTCTCGGCCAGGGCAATTTCGCCGGAGTTTTCCCGCATCTCGGGCGGCACCCACTGCAGCCCCAGCGCCTTGTAAATATCCTTCTCTTCAGTGCAATCGATCTTTTCCCCGACCTTTTCCAAGGCGTATTCGTTGAGCTTCATTCCCTGGTCCTGAGCTCGGCCGCGCAGCGCCACATTGTGGTCCTTGCTACCGGTGAAATAGGCCAGCGCGAATGGGAACTCCTTTTCGGAAACGACCCGCAGGTCGACCTGGATGTTCCGCGAGGTTTCCCCGCCTATAATATTGGCAAGTACGCTGGATTTGGTTTCGCCTTTGCCGAGAACTTGCATCACACCCGGGGCGGAAACAAAAGCGTCCATGACCGGGGTGGGGTTTTTCGCAGCAATCAAAATATCAATATCGCGGACCGTTTCATTTCTTCTTCTCAAGCTGCCGCACACCTCGATCTTTTGCATCCCCGGGACTTTTTCGAGGAGTTGTAAAAAGGCGGCGGCGGTCACCTGGGCCTCGTCGAGGCGGACTCTGCCGGCGACAGTGCTCAGGAATTGGATCCCCTCGAGAATTTTGGCCTGAGTTTTTTCCCCGAAACCCTTTAACTTGGCCACCTCCCCTTGATTACAAGAGGCTTTCAGTTTCTCCAGCGAATCAATCCCCAGTTCTTTGTGCAAGGCCATCACTTTCTTCGGGCCCAACCCGCCCACCCGCAGCATTTCCAATAACCCCGCTGGCACTTTACCCTTGAGTTCCTCCAGGTAAGGAAGTTTTCCCTGGGTCACCAGGGTGGTGATCTTCTCCTGCATGGTGGCGCCTATCCCCGCGACGCCGTTGAGAGTTCCTTCTTTCACCAGGGTGGCGATGTCGCCGCCCAATTGCGCCACCGCCCGCGAGGCATTGTGGTAAGCGTTCACGCGGAAGGAGTTTTCCCCCAGGAGTTCCATCAAGACTGCAATTTCGCTGAGCGCGGAGGCAACCTGGTCGTTGGTCATGGGCCTGCTCCTGAAAGGAGGAAAGGGATTGAAGCCGTCCTATTCTCGCCGATGCGCCTGGGTTTTCAAGGTTGGCTCGGGTTTTTCAGTGAAAACTGTGGCAATGCAAGGGGTCTTGTTTCTTCCTTGTTTTTTAAGAATCCCAACTTGGGTTGTCACAAAAAAGAAAGCCGGGCTCTCCTGAGAGGAGATAACCCGGCGGATGTTACCAGCAACCGTGCCAGTGGATTAAGCCACTTTCTTCAATTGTTCCTGGCGGAAAGGCTGCTGCATAATTTCAAAGGCGGTGACAATGCGATCATTGCCCCTGCCATCAATCAGCTTTCTGCCGTTGCGCGACATGGCTTGCCTTTCCAAAGCATCGTCGAGGAGATCAACGGCGGCATCCCGCAGCGCTTGCGGGGAGAAGCGGTCGAAGGCGCCGACAATGGTCGCCGCCCCTTCCTCTTCCAGCCTGCTGGCGGTGTGCCAGTGGCATTCTTTCTGAACAATGATGAGTTGTGGCACGCCAATGCAGGCGATTTCCAGCGACCAGGAATTGCCGGCGGTGACTGCCAGGTGGCAGCGTGACAAGCGAGGCGGCATTTCACTCGGTTCAGTGAAGAGGCCGATTTTGCCATCGGACCTTTCCGCCAGCGCCTTCAATTCCTCCAGGTTGGAGTAATAGGAACGCGCCAGGATGTCGACGCGGGATACTTTTGGTGCGTTGATCAATTGCAGGGCGATTTCCCCTGCTTGGTTGTTGGGGTCGGAGTCGCCCAGGGCGACAATGGCGCGGAAAGGTGGCGGCGGTTCCTGCGCCCGCAGGGGCCGCACGCGGCGGATTTCCGGCCGCACCAGGGCGTAGCGTTCACCCGTCAATATTTGCGTTCCCTTGGCCAGATGATACGCCTCCACCGGCGGACCCAATAGCGGGTTGTAAACCAAGTCGGCTTTGAAATCCTTTTGCGCCATGTGGTCAATGGCCACTACCATGACGCCTGCTTTGCCTAGCTGAGAGATGTATTTGCCATCCACATTAGGAGAATCGACCAGGATTGCCGAGGCCTGTATCCGCCTCGCTTCCTCGGCCACTTCCGCCAGGTCTTCCGGCGAACCGATGGGAGAGCTGGCTTCGATCCACTCGTACCCGGCGCGTTTCACCTGGAAACCGAGGGAGCCCGGCTCGAAGGAAGAAAGGAAAAAAGCCTGCCTTCGACGGCGTTGTAGCGCCGCCGCCACTGTCAAGCAGCGGGTCATATGCTCGTAACCGAGCTGGGGGTTGGCATCTACTCGAATAATAACGGGAGATCGGGTCATTTTCCTGTTCCGTGGGAAAACAAAAAGTCCTGGCCGTTTGGCGGCCCCGTTTACGAACAGCCCAGCCCGCGCGGTGCGTGCCTGGCGTTCGACGGAAGAAGGTCGCCCTCCTCCCGGCCTCTTCAACCCAAACCGCCGCTTGCTTAGGGGCCTCTGTAAAACCCCAGGGCAAGCCCTGGCAGCGGGTCAAACCAAATCAATCTGCTGCGGATCCTGTGAAGTTCGCCTCAGTCGTCCGCGGAGATCCTTCTCCACGGGGCGCAGGCTTGAAAGACATGCTGGTCGCGGCTGAAGTCGCATCCTTGCCCTTCTTGATCCAGCGGGTTCACGGGCATCATGCCCGATCCCTTCCCGCCTTGGCCTGCCGGAGTTCGCTTTTGCAAGCTCCTCCCGACAGGCGTAATATTACTTCAAGCATTTCTAAAAAAAAAAGTCCAATTGCCGAGAGTGTTTCCCAGGCAAATAAGGCAAAGTAGGCGATTGCCCCTCTTGTGACGGCAAGGAAATGACCTTGACCGCTGCTTCGGAAATCCCAAGGAACGCCAGCACCCCAAGGCACTGGGAATTCCATTCAGGAAACGCCTGTTTTCAAGCAGTTTATGTCGACGACAAGATATGCATGATATCGCCATCGTGCACGATGTAAGTCTTGCCTTCCAGGCGGTAGACGCCGTGGGTCTTGGCTTCCTTCAACGAGCCGACGCGCTGAAAATCGGCGTACGACACCACTTCGGCCCGGACAAAACCTTTTGCCAGGTCGGTATGAATTTGGCTGGCGCCAACGACGGCGTCGGCGCCCTTGGGCATCGGCCAGGCACGGCATTCATCTTCACCCACCGTGAAGAATACCAGTTGATCCAGGCCAGAAAAGATCCCGCGCATCACCTCATCACGGACCATGCCGGACAACCCCAGGTCGGCCATAAATGCCTGGCGGTCTTCCTCGCTCAACTCTGCCAGTTCCATTTCCAGCTTGGCCGGAGCGCGCATGGCGCCCGGGGAAAGAGCCAGCAAATTCTCGGGCAAGGGCTTTCCCAGCAGCTCTTCGCCCTGATTCACCAGCGCCACTTCCGGCTTCAAGGTCAGGAGTTGAAAACTGCGGATCGATTTTTCTTCGTCGTCTTTCAGGCCCAAAGTACTCGGCGACTGGCCGGCCTCCAGCGCCGCGGCAATCTTCTTCAACAGGTCCAGTTCCAACTGGTCAAGTTCCTTTTGCTTCACCGGCCGGGGCTTTTTCAGGTTGTCTTCGACCTTGCGAATGCGGTTGCTGATGATCTCCAGGTCGGCGAAGAGGACTTCCTCGCGGAAACGGGTGAGCTGGCCAGCTAGGTCTTCTTCATTGAAGCCGTTCAGCACCACGATCAAGCCGTGGGATTCGCGCAGGATGCCCAGCCGCCTTGGGTTGTCTTGCCTTTCGGAGGCGAGCAAGCCCGGGGTATCGAGAAAGTCGATGGAGGCCGCCGTGGTCTTCTTGGGATTAAACTTCTGGCTGAGCCAGTCGAGTCGCGGGTCGGGGACTTTGGCGTTGCCGGTCTGGCCGTGCAGCGCCTTGGCTGGGTCGGGCTTGGCGCCAGTAAGCCATTGAAACACCGTGCTTTTTCCGGAACCGGAAAAACCGACCAAACCAGCCTTCATCAACGCCATGGGGTTCCCAGCTCAAAGAGTGATCCCAGGCGCTCAAATAGCCCGGGGAAAGATCATTTTATGGTTGCAAGGGGCCATCGTCCCTTGGAGTGAACAGGCGGCGTTGAATTTCCTGGCAAATCTTCGACGATTGAGCCTGGATTTGCTTCACAACCGGGACCATTTTTAGCAAAGACTCCTCTTGCGCCAGGATGCCATGATGCAAAACCAGCATTTGCTCATGTGCCTTGGCGGCCATGGGGAGAGGCCCGGCGCTTTGCCAGCGCCTGGGGGACCGGCCCACCTGCAAAGCGGCAAAACCGGCATCGACCGGGATCCCCTCGGCTTTGGCGGCCAGGAGGAACTGTTCCCTGGACAGGCCGAAAGCGCTGGCATCAAACAGGATTCCCAGCTTGTAATACGCCGGGCTGCTCTGGTCCGGGAGAGGTGAGAAAAAAGAGAAACCGGGCAGTGATTTTAACTGGGAATGCAACAGGGCCGCCCCGGCAGAGCGGGTCTGGTTTTTATCTTCAAGGGACAATAATTGCGGCAGCAAAACCGCGGCCTGGATTTCCGACAGCGCCGCGACTTTACTACCGCGCGTGAGTTGCACCCGCGCGCGCTGCGCCAGAGCGGGGTTGCTGGTCAGCAGGGCGCCGCCACGGCCAGAGGTCAAGAGTTTCGATCCGCCAAAACTGATCACGCCGCAATCGCCCCAACTCCCCGCAGGCTTTCCCTGCACCATGGCGCCCGGGCATTGGCAGGCATCCTCCACAACTCCGACGCCCTTTTCCCCACAGAGCGACAGGAGTTCCTTCATGGGAATCAATCCGCCATGCAGGTGCGAGGCAACCACCGCCTTGACTCCGGCGCGGAGCGCTGCTGCCACCCCTTCCAGGGAAATTTGACAAGTGCCCGGATCGAGGTCGACCAGAAAGGGCATGGCGCCAAGGGCGTGAATGGTGAGGAAGTTACCCGGGTAGTCGTAGGCGGCCATGGCCACCAGATCGCCAGGTTGAATCCCCAGCGATTTCAGTGCGACTTCCACGGCAAGTGTGCCACTGGCGCAGGTAAGCGCCTGGGAAACCCCGAAGCGTTGCTTTAGTTGCTCCTCAAGAAGGGCGGTTTTGCCCGCGTCATAGGCGGCCCAGGAATGGTCTTCCCAGGCGTTTTGAAGGGCCAGGCGGATCGCTTCGTCCGGAACAAGGGCGGGTGTCCCCTTGGGAAAAGCCGGCTCTCCTCCCAGGATGGCCGGCAGTCGCGACATGGGGTTCCCCTGGAATCGGTTAGGGATTGAAGTAAGCCGGCTTGCCCCGCAGGGTTTCAAAAGGAATCTTGGGAAGGAGAAAGACATCGCCGGGGAATTTACTCGACATGCCGAAGGTGTTTTTCTCCCCCTCGACTTTTCCCAGCGACAGGCTTTGCGGATCCTTTTCCCCCTTCAGGCGGAATTCGATTTTCATGCCGCCCTTGGCCAGGTCAAACTCCTGCTCGGGCTTGGGCCCGGACTTGAAGGTGATGAACTTGTCGGCCTTGATTAGGGACAGGGTCAGGGCCAGTAAATCGGCTTTGCCCGCGTCGAGTTTGAAATCTTTGGGCGCCTTCACTTCCCAGCCCATGTCCTTTTTATCCAACTCCAACGAGGAGGCCGAGCCGGTGACTTTCTGCCAGCCGGTGATTTTCAGCCATTCGATGTTGGCAGGATTCATTCCGGGGAAAATGGCCAGGTCATGCAGATCCGATTCCAGCGCCGTGGGCACGGTCTTATCTGTAAGGAAGACAAAGTCTCGCCAGGTTTGGCGGGCAAAAACACCCAGTTTATCCGGGGTTTCCTTGCCAAAGGCGTATTCAAAGGTCTTGGCGTCCTTGTCCAGACCCACGGTGACCACAGCCTTGATAGCAGGCGGATTCAAGGCAAATTCTTTGGTCAAATCCCCAGGGGCGGGTTTCTCCGCCACGAATTTGTTGCAGCGAACCTGGTTGAGCGCCGTCAGGACATGGCGAATCATGCCCGGGTCGGCATTCTTGCCCGCTTGTTCCGTCGGCAGGACCATCTTCCACGGGTCTTCCTTCTTGGCCCGGGCAGCTTCTGTGACTTTGCCCGCTCGAGTGATTTGAATGCGCGAGACTTCTTCCGCCGGGTCGGGGTTTTCAGTAAAGCGGGGCAGGGACGGATCAAGGTAGGCCAGCGGCCCGTCCAGAGCCCGGTCGAGGAACAGTTCCGGCACTTTGCCATACAGCGTTTCCCCAGGTGTAATACGCTTGAAGGCGACCTGGCCATTCTCCTTCTTGCCCAGCAGGACCCGCACCTTGGGGTCGCCCGGCTTCAGTTTCGGTTTTTCCGGCTTGGAAGTTTTCTCATCCCCCTTCTTTTCCCCTTCCTTGCCTTTGTCCTTTTTCTCTTCTTGCTTCTCTTCTTTCTTCTCTTCTTTCTTTTCTTGTTTCTCAATGCCATCGACATAGAAGGAAATGTCTGCGACGGGCTTGTCCAAACCGAGGTCGGCTTCCTTGACCCCGCTGTTTACGAAGGATTTGATTTGCTCTTTACGGGTGAATAGGGAAATCAGGTTGGCCACGGCGGCGCCATCGACCGCTTCCTGTGTCGCTTTCCCCGGACGGTAATACTGCCAGGGTGCCTCCGGGTTGGGCTTGAAGAATTCCAGAGCGCCGGCGCTGTTTTTCACCACCACCGCGTCGGGCACAGACAGGGCGGGGAATTTCACCAGTATGCGTTCGCGCAGGCTTTCCGGCTCGGCCAACAGCTTGAGAAGCGGGTCGATGGTGGCGGCGCTGACACGCACCACATCCTTCACCGGTTCATCCATGCAGGCGAAGTATTTGTCCTTGCCTTCCCCAACCTTCTCATCCAGGGAAACCAGCAAAGCGGCCTTGCTGGACTTGTTCCCCTCTTCAACCCGTTCGATGGCGATGCGCAGAACCTTATTCTTGGCCGGGTCGAGCTTGTACTTGGCAAGATCGGTGACGGCGTCAGCGACAAAGTCGTTGTTTTTCTCGTCTTTGAAATCGACTTTGATATTGGACAGGTTCATAAGCGCGCCGCGCACTCCGCCCGCTTGTTTAACAGGGTCGGCGGATTCCGGCCCTTCGTAATCGGCCTGGCCATAGGCGGGCTGGCTGTATTTCCACTGGTTATCGCCGGTCTTTTCCAGGGCCAGGGAAGGTTTCCCCTTTTCCTCCAGTTGGAAGGATTTAATGTCGGCAACACTGGGGCACAGGAGGTCGCGGTCGCGGAAGGAAATGGTCGGTTTCAAGAGGGCATCGAGGTGGGATTTCTTCACCGCCAGAGGCTCGTTCGGCCGGTCGGAGGAAATCACATAGACCACGGCGCTAGTTTCGCCCGGGCTGGTGTTGCCGATTTTCAAGGTGAAAGTATGGCTGCCGTCTTTCTTCCCCAGGGTGAGAATGGCGGCGGGATTATCGAGCCCCCATTGGGAAAGCGAGGAAGGGCGGTCGGCTTCCGAGTCGGGCCTGGCATCGCGCAGTTGCCTGACGATTTCCTGGATGGCAAACTTGTCTGCCCGCGCGGGGTGGGGAGAGGTCATTTCCCAGCGCTTGGTTTCCCCATCGAGCTTAAAGGCGAGCTTAACGGCGTCGGGCTTCTTGCGCTCGATTTCCAGGCGCTCAACCTCATCCACTTGCAGGGTGTTTTTCCCAGTCCGCATTTGCGGAAAGAGGAACTCGGAAGACTCGACAGCGCCCGGGTCCAAAAACAGGGCGAAGCCGAGCAGGACAAAGAGCGCGGCCAGCGAGCCGAACAAAAGGTAGGTAGTCTTGAAATTCATCTTGCCCTCGAACAATCAACGCCTGCGGATAATCCACACCCCGATACCGAGGCCAATGACCGACAGCACCATCAGGCCCAGTGGCAGGATTTTCAACTTGGTCACGGTTTCCTCGCCGACATTGAAGCGATATTCCTTGCGCTCCTGCCCCTTCGGTTTTTCCCCCAGGTCGGGCCGGTCGCGCAGCCACGACAGGCAACTGGCAAAGAGCGACATGTGGCTTTCGCCATAGCGGCCATTGATGCTTTCATTGGCAACCCAGGTGGCATCACCAATGACTACCAGGCGCGGGCGGTCTTCGCCCCCGGCCATGCCTTCGTGCCCGGGAATACGCGATAGGGGGTCTGGTCCGCCGCGCTCGCTAACCGCCACCCCCAGCCCTGCCGGACCCTTGTACAGTTTCTGTTCCACCTTTTTTTCATCCTTGATCATCTCGGCGATTATGGCCTGGGGGTTGGCGCCCAGATCGGCTTCAAGCCACACCGGCAGCCGCGGATCGGTCTGCAGGATTTCCTCGACTTTGAACCCGCCCGTTGCCGGGCCGTTGAGATTGGCCGCCAGTGCCCGCACAGCCCGAATGCGGTCGAACAGAAATAGCGTTGCGCCCCCACGGTGGAAGGCCTTGGCAATGGAGTTGGCGCTCTTGCGGTCAGTAATGACCGTCATGGTGGAAGGCTTTCTTTCATTGAGCGGCGTGAAGATCTCCTCGTCGCCCACCTCGACCTGGAACTCTCGCAGCAGCCCCTTGAGATTGGGCATGGGCGTCATTTGCCTTTTAGCTCCGGCTTGTTCCACCTCCACATCGAGAAGCAAAAGAAGCTTGCCTTTCTTCCCGTCCGCGCCTTTTAAATAGGCGCGCAGGGCGTCGATGGCCGGCGCCGGGGGGTCGAATTTCGGCCCGACCATTACCACCACTTCAGCCTCCGGCGGAATCTTTTTGGTGTTGCGGTCGAGGATCAGTTTCTCCAGCTGGTAATTCCCTTTGGCCGTTTCGTCCCAGGCTGCGCCGAGTCCCGCGGGCGAGTTGGGCTTCTTGTCTTCGCTGTCGAATTCCCCGTTCCCGGTGGTGAAGTAGACGGTGGCGCGGGACTTGCCCTCGGCCAGATAGGACAGGGTTTTGATCAGTTGCCCTTCGCCGAGGAATTGGAACCCGCCGCCGCCCCCTTCAGGATTGCGGAAGTCCTGCTGTGGAACCGAGTATAGGTCCTGATACTTGATGAAATCGTAAGCCGGCTTTTCCCCCTCGCCATAGACAACCAGCAGGCCAAGCGAATCGGGAATCTGGTACTTGTTCTGCAATTCGAGCAGCTCGCGGGTGTTCAAATCGCGGGAGACCGAATCCCATTTCACCTTCTTGTTCAGCGAGCGAAAAGTCTCCAGCAGTGTTTCCGTTTCCTGGGTGATGAGGTTGTTCCCTGGCAGCAGAACATAAACCTTAACGGGCTCTTTCAAAGCGGTCAGGAAGTTCTGGGTGCTCTCGCTGACAGTGTAGAGCCCGCTGGCGGTGTAATCGAAAGTGCGGTTGAAAAAGTCGAGCTTGCCCAGGGGGATGTAGGCGAGAATATTGGCGACCGCGAGAATCGACAGGAGCAACATGCCGGTGAGGAAAGCGTTGACGCCGTACAACAGCCTGCGCATGCCGACGCTGGTTCGTTCAAAAGCCCTTGCCAGGAGGGCGCCAAGAAACATCAGGAACAGACCGAAGAAAAGCAGCCCCGCGCACCAGAGAACCGTGCCGGGGTTTTTGCGCCATTCCGCCATCCCGCCGCCGAAGATGGAGGAATATTCCAGGAACGGGAGCGCCATGCCCAAGAGTGCGGTGAGGAAGCCAGCGCCGCCGCCAAGGAAAATGATTCCCTTGCGAAAGGCGCCGAGATCTTGGCCGCGGCCGAGGGAAAAGCCGGTGACTGCGGACAATAAGGCCAGCGCCCCGCTCCAGAAAATATAGGGCATGGCCTGGCGCCCTTGCCTCCAGGCGAGGATTCCCGCCGCCAGGGTAAAAAACCCTGCCAGAAGGAAGGGGCCGTAGTTGGTCACCGCCGGGTTTTTTCCCAGGCGGTCGATCAGGCCAGGCTCGGATTGCTTAAGCTCGCTCATGGTCGATGCACCTCGTTATTTCCACCGGCGCGATTCCAGCACCTTCACCGTCAGGAAAAGCCAGAAGACCGCAAAGGAGCCATGGAACAGCAAAAACTTGGGGACCAGCTTTCCTTCCAAAGTGTTGTTCCAAACATCAAGGAAGGACACATGCATGAGAAGCTGGTACCAGGGCCCGCCGGGATTTTGCCCGAAAATTCTCTCGCGAATGATGGCCACGATGAACAGGCTGAGCATGCCGGCGAAGGTCAGCACCCCGCTGATAATTTGGTTTCGCGTCAGGCTGCTGAAGAACAGCCCCATGGCGATGAACCCCGCCCCGGTGAAGGACATGCCGAAAAAGAAACTCATCAGCGGGCGGTAGTCAAAGGCTGGGGCGCCGGCCAGCGGCAGAGCCAGCAAGTACAAACCGAAGGGCGCCCATACCACCAGGTACATCGCCAGCCCGGCCAGGAATTTGCTCAGAACGATGGTCAACTCGCTTACCGGGGCAGTGAGCAAAACTTCCAGCGTTCCCGAGCGCTGTTCTTCACTCAGCAAGCGCATGGTGATGGCTGGAACGATAAAGATGATGGCGAAGACCGGGACCAGGTCGATTACATAGCCGCGCACAATCGGTTCGATGTTTCTGCCGGAGCGGGCAAGCTGGTCGATGAAGCCGATGTAACCGAGCCAGGCGGCCAGGGTAAAGCCAACCAGGACGAAATAGGCGATGGGTGAGAAGAAAATGGCGCCGAGTTCCCTCAAGGTCAGAATGGCAAGTTTGCTTTCGGAGGAAATCAGCCCGGCCGAGGCAAAATAGAGACCGCCGAGAACCATGAGCAGGAAGCCGCCCGGGACAAAGAAGTCGCCTGGGCGGGCCTTGGTGAATCCGAGTGAGTAAAGCAAAGGAGGCGCCGCCGAGCGCAGCAGGGCGTAGACAAACAGGGCCAGGCCGGCCCAAAAGAGAAGCCGTGCGGAGCGCCAGGCAAAATCATCGCTCATGCCGCGTGAGGCGAAATAGCCCAGGAGAAAGACCAGGCCAAAAAGGCCGAGAGTAAAAAAGTGATGCAGGTAGCCTGAGGCGCGCAGGGATTCCGGCCCTGCCAGGCAGCCGGTCATGCCAACGACTGCGGCCATACTACCGGCCAGCCCCAAAGCGCCCTGGGCCATGGTCCTGAGAGCCGGGTCGGTCTCTTGCCTGAGGAAGGCCAAAAGGAAAAAAAATCCCAGGAGGAAAACCGGGCAGCCGAGCCCGAACATCACGGGCCCGCCGAAAAGTGGCAGGGTAAAGGCGATTACGCCGAATACCAGCAGCAGGTAGCCAAACATCATGTAGGCGCGGCGGAACTGGGTGTCGGCATCGAAGGCGGCGTGGAAAAGCAGGCCGACCATGCCGATGGCCAGGGAAAAGGAGGCCCAGCCTGTGCCGACACTGGCCACCCGGCCAGATAAGTTTAAGGCCAGGGCCAAACCGCCGAAGATTACCAGCGCCGCCCCCAGGCTGCCGGTCACCCGCGCCAGGGTTGGCTCTGCCGCCACGATATCCGAAGGGCCTTCCCCGGGTGATAACTTGCTTGTGTCCATTGCTGGTTCCATTCACGGGCTCCAAATTTACTCTTGGTGATGCGACGACGCCTGCTGCTCTGAGGGAAAATCATCGCGGTTGTTGATCTCGTTCCAGCGGTCTTGCAGGTTCCTGCGCCTCTGGTCAAGTTTTCTCAGCGACCATCCCTGCGACTGCACGCGATGAAAAACCGCTTCGCGCAAATCGGCATTGTCACCGCAGCGGATGTCGAACCCTCCGAATCCTTCCCCCAGCGGTCGGTGCGTCACCGACCGCACTCCCTCCATTGAACGGAGCTGGTTGGCGATCTGCTCTTCCGGACCGCGCGCCTCCAATTGCACCACGGAGTCTGGTTCCAACTCAGATATCTTTTTCGAGAATGCCAGATGGCCCCGCCTCAGGATCAACACCCGGCTGACGATTGCTTCCACCTCGCCCAGCAGGTGGGAAGAAAAGACAATGGTGTGGCTTTGCCCCAGTTCCCGCAGCATCTTCAAGGTTTCCATTTTCTGTTCCGGATCGAGCCCGTCGGTCGGTTCGTCCAGGATCAGCAGGGCGGGATCGGACAGGAGAGAGTCGGCGAGTCCGACGCGTTGGCGATAGCCCTTGGAAAGAGTGCCCAGGGGGCGGCGGCGAACCCCAAGGACCCGGCATTTTTCCAGGCACTTCTCCACTTGGGCGGTCCGGTTGGGCCGGTCGACCCCCTTCAACCTGGCCCGGTAGTTCAAATACTCTTCCACCCGCATTTCCGAATAAAGGGGGACGCTTTCCGGAAGGTAGCCGATCCGTTTGCGCACTTCCATGGAATCGTTCATGACATCGAAGCCGGCGACGCGAGCCACGCCCGAGGTGGCGGAAAGGAAAGTGGTAAGCACGCGCATGAGGGTGGTTTTTCCCGCGCCGTTATTGCCTAGCAACCCGACGATCTCGTTGTTTTCCACCTGGAATGAAACATCCCGGACCGCCAGGACTGGCCCAAAGAACTTCGTCAAGTGTTCAACTTCAATTATCATGGGGGAGGGAACTCCGGTCGGGTAAGGCTAGCAGGGATGGGCCCCGCTTTCCTTTTGGCTCCTGTTCAATCAAATCTTTCCTGTAAAATATTTAAGTGGCATTGGCAGTAAGTTCAAGTCAAATCGTTTAGTTGCTCAGCCAGGGGCTCTTTCATGTGCGAAAGTTACATGCGCCCATTGAAATTAAATCTCTCGCCAGAAGAGTTCGAAAGTCTGCCGCGAAATGCCTCCTGGAGATACCGTTTTGCCGACGGCGTGGCCTGGATCGACCCGGCGCCAGTTTTCCGCCATGCCCGGTTGGACCTCAACTCGTTTAAGCCGATGCCAGCCGGGGTTTGCCCAGTTCGTGAACTAATTGAGGACGATTGGCGGAACCTGGTCCCGGTGTTTCAAAGGGCTTTTGCCCCGTTGGAGCCGTTTGCCACCTTGCCAGCCACCATGCGATTTCATGCCGCCGACCAGACTCTTTTGCAAACTCGCGCTGGCGGGGACGGTCCGTTAATTGCCCAGGCATCGTATACGGCGCTTCTGGGAAACGAGGTGGCGGGCGCCATCCTGGTCACCTTGCTGCCCCTGGCTGACCCTGAAAGGCAGACTTCTTATTATTGGGAGTCGCCTCCGCCGGCGGACTGCATTGAGAAGAAAAAGGGACGCCCGCACCTGACCTGGGTATTCACCGACCCTGGGTTGGGAATATCGGGGACCGGCGCCAGTTTGCTCAGTTACGCCGTGGTTGGTTTGAAAAACCTCGGGTTTAGCGATTTGTTCAGCACCTTTATCGTGGGCAACCATGTCAGCACCGCCTGGCATTGGAAGTGCGGTTTCCAACCGCTGGCGAAAAAGGAATAGGGCCAACCCCGGTGCGATGGACCCGCGCACCCAGAGATGCAAACCCCTCAACGACTTCGACGCCCTGGGAACGCCAGGCACCAGCCTGGCAGATTGATTGGCCGCTATTGGAGTGCGGCGATCCCAGCGAAGAACAAATCACGCTTCGGGCTAGGCCGCGCTAGCGGACTTGGGGCCTCGGACGCCATGAATTGGGTTCCCGGAGGGTGACCTTCGGCGGAATAATGGCTAAAACCCAGGGGGTCGTTCCAGGCCAATGACTTCCCCATTTTTCTCATGATTTTTATTAGCTTTTCTAGTTGCCATCATTTATATTCTAAGGTTGCCTGTCTCGTTTTCCTATTCTCCTGGTTTTTTTTGGAGGTCCCTTCCATGCGTGTGTTTACCTTCCGTAAGGGGTTCACCCTGATTGAACTCCTGGTGGTGATCGCCATCATTGCCATTCTCATAGGCCTGTTGCTCCCCGCCATTCAAAAGGTGAGGGAAGCGGCGGCAAAGTCTTCCTGCCAGAACAATCTCAAGCAACTGGGCCTGGCTTGCCACAATTTTGAAAACCAGTACCAGAAACTTCCTGAAGGCGCGCAGTACCCAAAGAACGTCGTCTACGACATCGCTGACGCCAACCAGAATTTCGGTCCCAACTGGGTGGTCCTGATCCTTCCCTACATCGAACAAACCGCTCTCTACAATTCGGCCAATATTGGCGACTACCGCGCGACCAATGGCACCAGCACCGCCTGGCGGGCGGTTCGGGACAAACTGATCAAAACCATGCTTTGTCCGACGGACACCAGCCCCGGGGCTTGCACTCGCAACGGCGGCAATTGGGAACGGGGCAATTACGCCTGCAATGGCGGGCCGGTTTACTGGCACACAGGTCATGTGGGCGGCAATCCGGGCGGTTCCACCACCGGAGACTATGGCATGCCTGGCGGCTCTGTCATGACCGCCAACTTCGGCTCGAAGATGACCGGCGACATCACCGATGGCACCTCCACCACCATCATGCTGGGTGAAGTGCGCATCGGCGCCTCGGTCAATGATCGCCGCGGGTCTTGGGCCATGGCGCCGGGCAGCACGGTTTTATCCGGGGGCGCCTGGGGCGATTGCAGCGGGCCCAATGATGGCACCAGCTACAAGTATCAGTATTGCGACGACATCCAGGATGGCGTGGATGAACCCAAGGTTGGCATGGGTTCTTGGGCCTCATGCTTGAACTGGCAAGTGCAAGCGCGCAGCAAGCATCCCATGGGCGTCAATGTCGCCTTTTGCGATGCCAGCGTTCGCTTCATTCGTGAAAATGTCGATCGACGGGTTTGGTGGCTCATGCTGGCTCGTAACGACGGCCAGGTTTACCACTATTTGGACGAATAACCCTGGCGGTTTCAACCTTGGGGCGGATTACTTCCGCCCCTTTCTTTCATTTCCTGGGAGATTGGCTTTATGAAGAAGACCTTGGCGGCCTGTTGCTTTTCCGGGTTGATGGTTTTTGCTTTTGGTTGCGGCGGGGGCGGAACCAAGTACAACCCCATTTCCATGAAGCTCACCCAGGGCGGCAGCGCTTACAGCGTCCCGGCCGGGGAGAAAATTAGTGTGGAGGTGGTCGGCGCCGGCGGAGGCAAAGGCGCGGGCAACGGCGAGTTGCAATCCGATGGCAAGTACCTGGTCGGCAAGGGAAATGGCATTCCTCCAGGCAAGTACGATGTCTTCATAACCAAGTATTCCGATAAAGCGGACACCAAAAAAGGCCCCCCTACCCGGACAAAGTTGAAGGATTCGATTGATGTAACCGGCGCGGACAAGCAAGAGTTTACCGTGGACATTGGCAAGTGAACCGGCCTGTTTTCTATTGGACCCTTTCAGCGCTGTTGTTCCTTTGGCTTGGTTGGATTTGGTTTTTTCCCAAGGGGGATGCCAGGCTGAAAGGGTTTGTCAAAAACCGCCCCCCCTATCCCATTGTTTTCACCTCCCGAACGGGAACCTCCAGCTTCATTGCCTCTTCCCCCAAGGCTCCGGGATTTTCTTTTCCGGGCATCGCTCCCTGGCAGGAAAAAGAAGGCCGCTTGCGCCTCCTGGCCAGGCATGGCGAGGTTATTGAACTCACCTGGGGGAAAAAACTCCCCGATGGTTCCACCCTCTTGGATGTCATGGGGCCCAACCTCAGCCCCGATGGGAAAGAAATAGTCTTCGCAGGCAGGAAATCGGGCCAGGCCCCCTCGAGGTTCAGACTTTTTTCCGTTCACCTCGATGGCAGCAAACTCAGGCAGCTCACCGGATTGGAAGACGACCCGGGATGCGCCGCCTTGCCACCTCTCCGCTTTGATTCGCAGGGGAACACCCTGGCCGATGCCGAAAGAAAGAAAATCGATTACGACGATGTTGATCCGTTTCTTCTTCCCGGCGGGACCTTGGTATTCGCCTCCAGCCGCCTGCCCGATCTGGGTGGCGAGTTTGAAAGGCGGGCCACGCAAATCTGGTTCAAGGATCCGGGCGCGCACCCGCGCATGGCCAGCGCTTCAAGAAGCAACGACCGCTGGCCTTTTGTTCTCCTTTCCAGAAAAATGATCTTTTCTTCTTGGAGCCATACGAAAGAAGTGCTCAACCCCGAGGGAACGGGATTGGAGATGTTCAACCCATTAAAGCCCGGATTGACCCAGCCTTGCGACCGCTGGTTTGGCGCGGCCAACACCATCACCTGGGAGCGCTTTGGCTCGGTGGTCAAGGCGCCCGAAGCGGTCTGGCGGATACGGCCGCTGTCTACGCCGCGTTATGTCTTCATGACCAACCCGGATTCATCTTCCACGGATTGGGATTCACCCGGCGACCTTTCGGTGGCGCAAGCCGAACCCGGGTTGATCGCCAGTTCTCCCAGTTCCCTGGCCGCCGATTCCCAGCTTCCGAATGCGGGTGAAGCGCGTTTGCATTGGGCGCCGCGCCTGGTCAACGGGACTCGCTGGACCCTGGCGACGCCCAACCCCTGCCCACCCAACCAGGTTCTCCTCAGCGCTGGGCCGCAGGGATCTTTGAAATCTCCGGGAAGTTTTGGCATTTACCTCTGGCCGCAAGAGGGCTGGCTGGGGGACAACCCCAATGGCGAGTTTCCCGGCCAGCCGCTGGCCTTGTTCGACGACCCGGATTTCGCCGATGCTGAACCGGTGGCTGTTTACCCCCGCGCCATTCCTGTAGGGATATTGCAGGCGCCTAGCAGCCCGGCCAAGCCCCCGCCGGTGGAACTGGCCAACGGCCAATTGGCGCTCGGCCCCGTTGGACTGGTGCAGAACCAGGGCTTGTACTTTCATGAAATGGACAAGCTGCCGGGGCAAAAAACCGAGAAAAACGATGGCCCGGTGTTTGTCCCCTTCCCTACAGGGTCGATAAAAAAAATCGCCTTTTACACTTCCGGCCGCGACCGCTTCGACGACGAAACCAAGCCGGTAATTGCTGGAAAGCTGGAATTGCTGAAAATCGCGGAAGTGTTGCCAGGGGACACCACGGGATTTCTCACTTGGCTGCCGACTGGCGACCCGACCATGCTGGTTGGCCTGAATGAAAAAGGCAAGGTGGTCCAAGTCACGGGGCCCGGTTCAGACAAGCAGGGTCGGCGGGCGCGCTTCTACGCCTTTGCCGGCGACCATGTCAGCGGGGTCAGGCCACAGGGCTACCATTTCTGTTCCGGCTGCCACGCGGGGCACAGCTTCAATGGTGATTACGATTTCGCTGAATCTCGCCGATGATTGGTAAATTCATGGGCGGCAGGGTGTCATGCGGACCCGGGGAGGCAAGGTTCCAGCCTGGCAGAATAAAAGGCCGCGCATTTTTAAGACCTCCTTGGTAATTGCTGATTTGCCCTCAAACTGTTAAAATTCAACCAAGAGTCTTGTTGATAGTCAAACGAAGCCAAGGTGCCATGCGCGATCCTTTTTCCTGGTCGATTCCCCTGGGTCGGTTGTTTGGGATCCTGATAAAAATCCACTTCCTGTTTCCCCTGGTGATCCTCGGGTTGGCGCTGCGCTTTGGAACGGCCAACCCGCCCTATCTGGTGGGAACCTGGATCGATTTCCTGCAGCTTTCCGGCTGGCTGTTTTTGTCGGTGTTGCTCCATGAATTGGGCCATTGCTGGGGCGCGCGCAAAATGGATGGGGAGGCGCACGAAATCCTTCTCTGGCCGCTGGGTGGATTGGCCAGTTTGGAACTGCCGCACCGGGCCAGAGCCCACTTTGTCACGGCCGCCGCTGGCCCCGCCGTCAATTTCATCCTTTGCCTTTTTTGCCTGGCCGGGCTGGCAATCCTCGACAAGCACTTTCAACCCCCGTGGAACCCGTTTTGGTATCCCTTCCGCATTGATGAAACTGCAGCGATTGAAATAACCGCCTGGAATGGGGAAAGCTATTTGACCACCAACTGGGGCGTCATCGCCCTGGCGCGGATTTTTTATGTCAACTGGACCCTCTTCCTTTTCAATGTGCTGCTGATCGGGTATCCGCTCGATGGCGGGCAAATGCTGCGCGCCTACCTCTGGCCGCGCCTCGGTTACAAACAGGCCACACTTTTCGTGGTTTACACCGGCTATTTTTGCATGGCTGCCATGGCCCTTTGGGGAATCATGGGCAACGAGATCCTTCTTCTTTGTCTGGCGGTCTTCCTTTATGTTTCCTGTAAATCCCAGGCGCTGCTGCTGGAAAACCCGGACGAGCAAGGCGAGTTTGGCTATGATTTCTCCCATGGGTACACCAGTTTGGAAAGGGATTTGGACGAGCCCGAGGATGCCCCGGTGGGGAAGAAAACAGGCTGGTGGGAGAGCTGGAAACAGGCGCGCGCCATCAAGCGCATGCAAAAGGAAATGGCCCGGCATGAGGCCGAGGAAAAGCGCATGGACGGCCTGTTGGAAAAACTGCACCGAGATGGCAAGGACGCGCTCACCGAGGATGAAAATCTTTTCATGAGACGCTTCAGCAAAGACCGCAAACGCAATTAACCCTAATAGGAGCCTGGAGACCGGGCGAAACCGCTTGCCTGCTTCCAATCGTTACTCATGGCAGATTTGATCCAGCCTCGTACTTTGAAGGGCTTTCGCGATTATCCCCCGGCGCTGATGATTCCTCGCGAGGCGATTTTACAAACGGCCCGCCAGGTTTACCGCTCTTACGGTTTTGCACCCATCGACACACCCGCTTTGGAATACACGGAAATCCTGCTCGGCAAGGGCGGCGAGGAATCGGACAAGATTATCTACCGGTTCAAGGATCACGGCGACCGCGATGTCGCCCTGCGCTTCGATCTTACCGTCCCCTTTGCACGCTTTGCCGCGCAACATGTTCCCGCCCTGGGCACTCCCTTCAAGCGCTACCACATGGGGCCGGTCTGGCGCGGCGAGAACACCGCCCACGGCCGCTTCAGAGAATTCTGGCAATGCGACTTCGACACCATCGGCACCACCGCCAACGCCGCCGATGTGGAATCCACCCTGGTCATCCACGATCTCTTTCAAGCCATCGGCTTTGATCGCTTCGAGATCCGCTTGAACAACCGCCTGATTCTCACCGGGCTTTTGGAACATCTTGGCCTGGGGGATAAGGCATCGGCCATCTTGCGCTGCATCGACAAGCTGCCCAAGGCCGGCCACGAAGCCGTGCTTGAGGAAATGATTTCCCTCCACATCCCCGCTGCCGGAGCCAGGCAGGTTCTGCAACTCGCCTCGCGAAAAGGAGAGAACCGCGAGATTCTCGACTTGGTCGAAGGGGAATTTGGCGCCAATGCCAAGGTGCAGGAAGGCTGCCGGAGGATGAAGGAACTTTTCGCCATCGCCCTCGAGGCCGGCATTGCCCCGGAGCGCCTGCGCCTGGATCTGGCCATCGCCCGGGGGCTCGATTACTACACCGGCGTCATCTTCGAAACTTTCCTCCTCGATTTGCCTGGGATCGGCAGCGTCTGCTCCGGCGGGCGCTACGACAACCTGGCCGGCCTCTACACGAAAACGCCCTTGCCTGGGGTCGGCGCTTCCCTTGGCCTCGACCGGCTCCTGGCCGCCATGGAGGAGTTGAAAATGCTGCCAGGGGCAGCCTCGACGGCGCAGGTCTTCATGGTGCGCTTCCCCGGGGTCCCCGCCGGGAAGTATGAATCCTGGTGCAGGCAGCTTCGCCTGGCCGAGGTGGCAGTGGAGCTTTTCCCGGAAGAGAAAAAAATCGGTCAGCAGTTGCAGTACGCGGAAAAACGCGGCTTTCGTTTCGCCATCATTGCAGGGCCCGACGACTTCGCCCTGGCACAGTTCAAGATCAAGGAGCTGGCCACGCGCACCGAAACTGTAATCGAGGCCGGCATGCTTTTGGCCAAAATGCGCCAGTTCACTGGAATAAAGTATCCGGAGTGATAATCTCCACTTCCCACGGTCTGGGAGGAACGCATGGATCGCTCGAATCACTACGAGAAATCGTTCGAGGCTTATTTGCTCCATCACAAGATTTGCCATGTTGGCGTTGATGAACAGCGCCGGTCGGCGCTGGGCGGCCAGCCGGTGAAGAGCCTCGATTTCATCCTTTACTGTGACCAGGGCGCCCGCTTTGTCGTGGATATCAAGGGAAGGAAATTCCCTTCCGGCCCCAGTGACAAGCCGCGCCGTGTCTGGGAGCGCTGGGCCACGCAGGAGGACATCGAGGGGCTCGACCTTTGGGCTGAAATGTCCGGCCCCGGGTACCAAGGGTTGCTCGTTTTCCTTTACGACCTCGACGATTCCGTGGCCCTGCCCGAGGACACCGAGGACTTATGGTCCTTTCAAGGCAAACGCTATCTGGTGCGGGCCCTGCGCTGCGCTGACTACAGAAAGCATTTGAAAATCCGCAGCCCAAGCTGGGGGACGGTTGATATTCCCAACTCGGCGTTCAAGGAACTGGTGCGGCCACTGAGGCATTTCACCCATGGGGCGCCAGAGCAGCCCGATTTCGATGACCCCTGGTGGGAGTCTTGATGCGGCTAACAGCGGGAATTCGGCTGGATTGCCTTGGTCTGCCTTTTCGCAAGGCCATCACCCGGGCCGGGCGGCTGGGCGCTCGGGCGGTGCAGTTCAACTCTGCCGGAGAACTCTCCCCGGAAAAGCTGTCCGAAACCGGCCGCAGGGAATTGCTTCATCTGTTGCACTCGGAAAACCTGCACCTGGCCGCGCTTCACTGCCCCTTGCGCCAGGGGCTCGAAACCCCGGTTGACCAGGAGCCGCGGCTGGCCAAAATTCTCAAGGCCATCGATCTCTCCGCTTCACTTGGCGCCAGGCTGGTTACTCTTCACCCTGGGAAAATTCCCGCTGACACCGATTCCACAGCCACACGCGCCCTGCGAGAATCTCTTTCCTTCCTGGCGGTGCAAGGCGACCGCCGGGGTGTCCGCATCGGCCTGGTCACTGGGCCCGATAGCGGTCAGGCCCTGGCAGATTTGATTTCTACTTTTGATACAGGTGCCTTGGGCGCGGTCATCGATCCGGCCGGGTTGCAACTTCATGGATTCGACCTGGAGGGGGCGGTGAAGTCTTTGGTTGGGCGCGTGCATTTGGTCTGGGCCAGGGAGCTGGCCTCTTCGCACACCCGAGTGATGCGCGAAGTCCCCTTGGGGAGTGGCAGCCTCGATTGGGTGGCGCTACTGGCCACCTTGCACGAAACTGGCTACCAGGGGCCGCTGCTTCTATCTCGGGAGGAAGGGATTTTCCCACCGGAAGAGTTGGAGGCCAGTTTTCGATTCTTGCAGTCTTTACTGCCAGCCAGGTAAGGAAAATTAACCAAGCACGCAAAAGTGTTTCTCCCTCTCCACGCTGCGCAGCAGCGTGGAGAGGGAGAAAGAATGCCAGGCGAGCCTGGCGTTCCCAGGGAAAAGAAATCAGCCGGGCCAGCGGACGGAAAACTCTCCTGACCCAAGACTTCATTTCCCTTTTATCCCGTCGAGGTTTATAACCAATACCTGCCACTCTTGCGGCGCGGGAAATGAATATGTACCGATCAATTAACTCCGAAGCCGTGGTGATAACCTGCGGGTTGTTGCAAAGCCGCATCCAGGAGCGCTTCCCTCAATCCGGTTTGAACCAAATCTGCAAGGAACTGGTAACGGTGGCCAGCGAGGCCAGCGCTCACATTAGCGAGATCCAAAAGCCGCACTGGCTCATCCGCGCGGGCGTGGCGCTGGCGCTGAGCCTGGGCTTCGTCACGGCCATCCTCCTGTTTCTTTCCTTCCACGGGAATTTTGGCGTCAATGATGTCACCGACTTTCTGCAAGGCCTGGAGGCGGCCATCAACCTCGCCATCTTCCTTGGCCTGGCGATTTATTTCCTCATCACGCTGGAAAGGCGGCTCAAACGCAAAAGCGCTTTTGAATCGCTCCATGAACTGCGCAGCATCGCCCATGTGATTGACATGCACCAGTTGACCAAGGATCCCGGGGGCATCGCCGGGCAACTGCCAGCAACTGCCTCCTCGCCGGAAAGGAAATTGTCCCGGCAGGAGCTGGCCCGCTACCTCGATTACTGCTCCGAGATGCTGTCGCTCGTCAGCAAGGTGGCGGCGATGTACGCCCAGGGGCTAAATGATGTGGAGATTCTCTCCACCGTGGACGATATTGAAAGCCTGACCAACGGGCTGGCATCCAAGATCTGGCAGAAAATCCTGGTAGTGAATCAGCCCGCTCCCCCTGCGACAAGCCCCGGTTGACCGGGCCGAGTTCAATTATCGCCTTTACTCCTCGGTCGGCGGCGGGTCCTTGTCATACTTGGCGCGGTAGATGGCAGCGAACTTATCCTTCAGCTTCGGGTTGCAAATGAAGCAGTGCGACTTGGCCCGCTCGTGCTTTTCGCACCAGTCGCCCAAGTCCTTGCAGGACTTGGCCACTTTGTCGTCGCACATGCTGCACTGGTATTCCGGCACGCCATGCTCGGGGCACCACCAGCCTTCATGTTTGGCGGTGGATTTCTTTTCCCCTGGCGCGGGCTTTGGCGCCGGGGCGGGTTCCGGCCCGCCACAACCCAGCAGCATCCCCGCCAACAAGGCCAGACCCAACATTTGCCTTTTCATAAAACCTCCTTAATCAAGAACCTTGCCCTTTTCAGTAGAAAAGGGCGATTGAAACACCAGGTACAAAACACGGACGACAAATAGCGACATGACCATGGCGCTAAGAACTCCACCGATGACCACCGTGGCCAGGGGCTTTTGCACTTCTGCCCCCATGCCTTCGCTGAAAGCCATGGGCAAGAAGCCAATGCCGGCCACCAGAGCGGTCATGAGGACTGGGCGCAAGCGGGTGATAGCGGCCTGGCGGACGGCTTCCTCGAGGCCGAGCCCGGCGGCTCGCAACTGGCGAATGCGCGACACCAGGATCATATCGTCGAGAACGGCGACGCCAGACATGGCGATGAACCCGACCGCTGCGGAGATGGAAAAAGGCATGTCCCTGAGCCAGAGTGCGAAGATGCCTCCGACGGCGGCGAAGGGCACGCCGGTGAAGACGCGCGCCATGTCCAACAGGTTGCCGTAGGCCGCGTAAAGCAGCATCAGGATCAAAGCCAGGGCGATGGGCACGACGATCATGAGCCGGTTTTGCGCGCGGATGAGGTGCTCGAACTGGCCCCCCCATTCGATGTGGTAGCGGCCCTCGGGCAAGACAACCCCGGCCGCCACCTTGGCCTGCGCCTCCTTGACAAAGCTGCCGATGTCACGCAGGCGAACATTGCAATTGACGCTGACCCGGCGCTGGCCCCATTCCCGCGTAATGGTCGATGGCCCTTTGATCACCTCGATGTGGGCCAGGCGCGACAGTGGAATGCGCTCTCCGGCCGGGGTGGCGATCAGCATGGCGCCGATGCTCTCGGGCGATTGCCGGTACGATTCTGCCAGCCTGACGACTAATGGAAAGCGGAACTGCCCTTCGACGAGATCGCCCATGCGCTTTCCACCGATCGACTCGACGAGATCGAGAACCGAGGCGGCCGGCACGCCGTAACGAGCCAGCTCCTCCTGATTGAGGCGGATCTGCAGGATCGGCTGGCCAGTGACCTGTTCAATCGCGACATCGGCGGCGCCCGGGATGCCGCGCAGAATCTCCTCCACCTTTCCGGCTTTTTCCACCAGCACGGCCAGGTCGTCGCCGAACACCTTCACTCCCAGATCCTGCTTCACCCCCGAGTCCATTTCGTTCATGCGCAGTTCAATCGGCTGGGTGTAGGATACGCTTTGTCCGGGGAAATCGCGGAGCAACTTTTCCAGCAAGCGGGTGAGTTCCTCTTGCGTCCGGGCATTTTTCCACTGCGCGCGCGGCTTCAAACTGAGAAAAATATCGGTCAGCTCCACCCCCATGGGGTCGGTGGCGATTTCGGCGCTGCCGATCCGACTCCAGACATGCTTCACCTCATTGGGGAAAGCCTTCAATATCGCCCGCTCCATGAATGTGTTGATGCGAACGGAATCGTCGATGTCTGTGCCGGCCAGGCGCACGACATTGAGAGCGATCGCCCCCTCGGACAGTTTCGGGATGAACTCGCTGCCGAGGTTGGGCGCGATGAGGGCGAAGGCGGCAAAGAGAATCAGCGCGGCGAAGGCCAGCACAGTCAATTTGAAGCGCATGGCGAAGGCGAGAATGGGCCCGTGAATGGCGTGCGCCAGGCGCATGAGCAGTGGTTCCCGCCGCCGGGCGCCACGACCCAGCAGCAGGCTGGCCAGGGCCGGCATCAGCGTCAGCGACAAGACCAGCGAACCGAGCAAAGCAAAGATCACGGTCAGCGCCATGGGGCGGAAGAGCTTTCCTTCAATTCCCTCGAGAGTGAGAATGGGCATGTAGACGATCATGATGATCAGTTCGCCGAAGAGAGTCGGCTGGCGGACTTCAACGGCGGCGTCGCGCACCACATCCACCTTTGCCCGGCCCTGGTTTTCTCCCCGGGCCAGATGCCGTGCGCAGTTCTCCACCATCACCACCGAACTATCGACGATCATGCCGAAATCAATGGCGCCAAGGCTGAGCAGGCTGGCGGCAATCCCAAAGCGGTACATTCCGGAGAAGGCGAAGAGCATGGAGAGTGGAATGGCCAGTGCGACGAGGAAAGCTGCGCGCAGCCCGCCGAGAAACAGGTAGAGTATGGCCACGACCAGCAGGCCGGCCTCGAACAGGTTCGACCTCACGGTGGCGATGACATGGTCGACCAGCTCGGTGCGGTCGTAAACGGTCTCTGCAATCATGCCGGCGGGCAAACGCTGCTTCACCCGTTCCAGTTCCCCCTTCAAGGCCAAGGTGACCTGGTGCGTGTTCTCCCCCATGAGCATGAAGCCCAGTCCGAGAACGACTTCGCCCTGGCCATTGGCGGTGACTGCGCCGCGCCGGATCTCGTGGCCAATTTCCACAGTGCCCAGGTCGCGGATGCGGATGGGGATGCCATCTCGCGACGCTACCACGATCTTTCCCACCTGTTCCAGGTTGACGGTGCGCCCGAGTCCGTGGACCAGGAGCATCTCCGGCCCCTGGGTGATGCTGCCCCCGCCGGAATTGCGGTTGTTCTTCTCCAGCGCCGCCATGACCTCGGCAAAGGTCAACCCATGCTTGATGAGATTCTCCGGCGCCACGCGGGCCTGGTACTGCTTATGGAACCCGCCCCAGGTGTTGATCTCTGCCACGCCGGGTAAAGTGCGCAGTTGCGGTCGCACCACCCAGTCGTGGATCGTCCGCGGGCTGGTTTGGTCGTCTCCTTTGCCACTGATGACATAATGAAAGACCTCGCCCAGGCCAGTGGCCACCGGCCCCATCTTGGGCCGCTCCAGCCCCAAGGGCAGCTCTACCGCCGCCAGCCGCTCGTTCACCAACTGCCTGGCAAAGTAAATGTCCGTGCCGTCGGCGAAGGTGAGCACCACCTGCGACATGCCAAACTGCGAAATGGAACGCATCTGCTTCAAGCCGCGCATGCCGCCCATGGTTTGTTCAATAGGAAAAGTGATTTGCCTTTCGCATTCTTCGGGGCCGAGGGCGGGCGCCACGGTGTTGATCTGCACCTGCACGGGTGTGGTATCGGGGAAGGCATCGATATCGATGAAGCGCAGGGACAGCGCCCCGGCGACGGCTGCCGCCAGCGTGGCCAGGATCACCCCCAGCCTGTGCTTCAACGAAAAATCAATGATCCAAGTCAGCACGAGTTTCTCCAGGCCCGACCGGGCCGTTATTTATGGCAGCCTCAACCTTTACCCAGGCTGCTTTTCAAAAGCTCGCCTCTCAAGGCGCCGCTCCCCTTGGTCGCCACCAATTCACCCGGCAGCACGCCGGCGAGAATTTCCGTCTGCCCTCCTTCTCGCGCCCCCAGGCGCACCTTGCGCACATGAAAGACCTTGGGCGCTTGCTCTTTAAGAAAATCCCGGTCACGAACAAAGACCACCTGGCAGCACCCTTCCCATTGCACCGCCTCGCTGGGCACCTGCAGCGCCGCATTCTCTTGGCGGTAGATCACCTTGCCCGTGCCGAAGGTAAAGGCCCGCCATTCCCTCCCCGGGTTGCCGAAGGTTGCGCGGATTTTCAAGGTCCGCGTCTTCTCGTCCACTGCCGTGCTGATCCAGTCAATCGGCGCCTCCAGCGATTTAGCCCCTTTTCCCCCCGTGGAAAAGCGCGCAGTCTGGCCCAGCTTAATGCGCTCGACATCTTCGCCCCGGATTTCCAACTGCAGCCACATCCTCGACAAGTCGGCGATGGTGAATAGAGAGCGGCTGGTATCGACAGTTTCCCCCGCCACCACTTCGCGGGCAACGACGACGCCGTCTTGCGGCGCCAGGATGGGGAATAGGTTGCTGGTGGCAAGTTTCAAACCGCGGGCCTCGAGAAAGGCGCGCGGCACGCCAAGAAATTGCAGCGCCAGGCGCAGCTCATCCGGCTTGAGGTTTTTCCACTCCTCTGCTTTCACCGGGAAACCGAGATTGAGCAAGGTCTGCTCTGTCGCCAGGAGACGCACTTCGGCTTCGCGCAGGCCCCCTTGGGCCTCGATATCAGGAATGGAGCCTTTGCGCTGGGCCCCGGCGCGGATCAGGGCTTCCACGCTGTCCACCACCCGGGCTCGCTGGCCCAACTGGATCTGCGCCTGCAAGTACTCGCTCTTGGCCTTGCCAATTTCTACGGAATCGACCAGGGCCAGGAGGTCGCCTTTTTTCACCTCGTCGCCCACATTCTTGCCTACCCAGATCATGGCGCCGTTCACTCGAGAGACCAGGCGCGCCACCCGGGTTTGGTCGTAAGTGATTTCGCCATTGCCCTGAATGAACTCTTCCACCGGCCCGCGCCAGACCGGCTCGACCTCGATCCCGGCTTTCTCCACCGTCTCCAGCGAGGCCAGTTGAATCCGCCGCAGGTGGGTTTTGCACTTGGAATTGTTGGTCGCCCGTTCCCCCAGCGCCAGCGCCTTGGCCACGCGCTCCAGCTCCTGGGCCGAGGCGGCCTTGGGGTCCTTAAGCTGCGACAGTTCCGGGTTTTCCCAGGGGCATTCGGCCACACCGTGCGTCGCGCACACCCCCTTTTCTTTCGGCTTGGGCATGAGGTTGAGGTTGCATTCCACGCAATCATTTTCGGCAATGGCGTGCGTGGCGCACCACTCCTCCGTTGCCGGTTTCCCGCCATTCAAGGAAGAAAACTTGGGAAAGGTCCACTGACGCGAGTGGCCCCACCAGCCGAGCCCGGCCAGCCCGGCGAGAATGGCCAGGGACAGCAGACCGTCGGCAAGGCGGATAAGTAGGCCGGTTTTTTCCCGCGGTTGAATTTGTATTAGGGGTGCATTCATGATGGCCTCGTAATGTTTTCCCGTCGCTTACGCTTGCCCGCAGGGCGCTCTGGGTTCGAATAGATCTTTTGGCTTTTCCTCTCTCTCACCTTGGCAGGAAGGCCCAAGGGGGAGAGGGTTGCGGCGCGGGGTGTCCCCGGCACGAAACGAATCTTCAAAGAAATTTTCTAACAGCGGAGATGGAATAAAGAAACGGCCGGCAAGCCACCTGGGTCCGGAGGCGCCCCTGCGCAGAGGGCGGGGGAAAGCGAAGCATTCAATTGCCAAATGGAGTAAAGGAAGCCGCCGGAAGGGAGGAGTTCTTTACCCCCTCCAGGGGGCAAAACCATAAGACCCGATTGCAGAATCGGGAACTCCTGGCAACAGGGTGTGGATTTATCAGAGGAAGAAACTTGCCCGTTGACCAAGTCCACCGGGCATTTCTCCTGACAGGCGGGGTCCTCATCGGAATGGCAACAGGTCTCGCCCTCCGTGCAGCAGTCTTCCCAGCCGATCTGGATCTTTTTCTGACCGGCGTAATTCACGCGCAAGACAAACAAGGGGCTGGCGCAAGCGGCTACCGCCTGCGAGATCAACACCAACCCGGCTAACAGTACATTCCTCACGCCTTGATTATCCGCTTTCGCCTTGATTAACTTTCTTGGGTGCTCGTCAGCACTCCCTCTTTTTTACCAAATGAAGGACCCGGGCAGCAAGGTCCATCCTGGGGTGTTTTTATCACTTTCCCTGGTATCCCGCCAGCAAACTCCGAATATGTGGAAACCAGGCGGGTGAAACAACAGGCTGGGCGAGTGCGGGGCAAGCCGCAGCCTCGCACGCTGCAACCCCTCGTTTACCCCGGGCCGTTCTTGTGAAACACCATTCTGGGCCGTGGTTATTCCGCATGGCTCCAATCGTTGAGGGCGCGCACCACATCTATGGTGCTCATCACCCCTACCAACACCATCTCATTATCGACCACATAAAGCTGGTGGACATCCAGTTCCAACATCTTCTGAACCAGGGAGCGCAAAGGGGTGTCGAGGTGCACGGTGAAAACCGCCTCGGTCATAATGTCGCAGACCAGGGCGGTATCGACTTCTTCCACTTCAAACCCCTCGGGCACCGCATGGCCATGCAGCCTTTCCCCGTGGGAGGGGTGAGTCCCGCGGTCGAGATCGTGGCGCAACAAATCGGACATGCTGACCACGCCGATTGGCCGCCCGGCTTCGTCGATCACTGGGGCGGCATGGTAGCCGCGGTCAAGGAAGAGCGCCAGCGCTTCAGGAATGGTAGCGTCGGCGCACAGGGAAATCGCCGGCTGATTCATCATTTTCCCGGCGGGATGGTTCAGCAAGGTGGCAAGGTTGCCTTGATCTGGAGCGGTGGAAACACGCATGGCACAACTCCTTGGAATGAAGAGGGCTTCCCAGCGGGAGGCCCCAACCCCATGGCTTTCCCCCGCGAAAGGAGCGGAGGAAGAAATCGTTGGCAAGGGCCGGCGAACCGGATGCGGGTGCCAGAATGGCCAGGATCCAGGCAATCACCTGAATCTCAACCACCCTATTTTACTCCTCGCCCTCTCCAGATTTCAACCATTTACGGATTTTTCCAGTTTCTTTTTGCCAAGTGTCCGAACAACGCGTCTTGCCGAAGGCGTCGAACAGCAAATCAAGCGTCTCCAGGAAGTGGCGGATTTGATCAACCCGTTCTTCTAAACGGGCGCGTTCCTCCAGGGCTTCCATGGCCGGGAGCTTCAAGCTGCTGACGGAAAAGAGTTCCGCCGCCAGCGACAGTTCATAAGCATCATCCTGTCGCACCAGAGTCATGCCGCACTTGCGCGGCATTTTACCCTCCTGCAGGGCTCGTTTGGATTCGGGCAATCGGGTGGGTATGTCGGCGCTGAGGGTTGCCTTGCCGGTCTGGCCACGCGGGCATTCCAGCGACAGGGTCCGCGCCAGCATGAGCGTGACCTCGGTGCCATCCTGCAAGGGAATGACATCCTGATGGTTTTCCACCAGGTGCCAAAGCCAGAGGAGGAACTCGTTGCCGAGGAAATCCTTGGTGGCTTCGTCGCCTATCCAGGCGGGAGTTTGACCAGCCCCGGCCTTGTGAAAGGAAGTGGGCTGGGCGTCGTCGATGGCGCGAGTCTGGCCGCGCGGTTGCGCCAGGCGATGCGCCAGGGCCCCTGCCGTAAGCGGTTCGATCTTCACGCCAAAGGTCTGCTCGAAATGAAATGCCAGCCTTTCGTGCACGGAAAGAGAGGTGGTTCCCACGAGAAGCTCGTTGGAGCGGGCATCCCAGAGAAGGGGGAAAGCCTTGCGTTTGAGAAAGCGCCCGTCGGAGGCTTCCCGATTCAGTTTCTCCATCGCGGCCATGCGGGCATCGCGCTTTTGCCTTTGGCTGGGGCGTCCGGAAGGGTTTTCTGCTGCCGCGGCGTCGATTTCCATCTGCGTGTAGGCGCGCAGCAAGTCGGCTGGCGGCTTGTTGGCATCGAGCCGGAAAGCGAAATGCAAAGTGTCATTGACAATGTTTTTTTCCAGATTGAAACGCACATCGAGCAGGTGCCCCCCGGCGGTCCAGCCGGCCTCGATTCCGTCGCGGTTGGCAGTCCGCTCTTTGCCGATTGCACGCGCCTGGAGCCTTTCAAGATGGTCTTGTGAAAAGCTGTTGGGGTTCTTGCCCTTGACGCGAAAGCGCGTGAAGGAAATGCCGCCTGAAAAAAATCCCATGGACTCCTCCCGGAAAAGATAGAAGGGAAGTATAGGAAGGGAGGAAGGAAAAACCCGTCGCCCCTTGGGGCTCCATCTTTTTCCTCTTCTTGGGAACGCCAGGCGCGAGAGAAGATGCCGCTTCTGATAAAACTATCGCGAATTGACGAAAGCCCCTGTAGAATACTCCAATTGCCAGGGGCCTTTTCCTTTCTTTAAGGGCCAACCCATGCGTTGGACACTTCAGCAGCGGGGATTTCTCCCAACACCGGACCCGTTAACTGAAATCACCGGTCAACCAATGGCCTGGATTCAAGCCCTGACCGAGGATCTGCCCGAACTCGTTCACGAGGGGACCTTTCGCCAGGAAAGCGTTCGCAGACTGAACCGGCCCTTCCCCTGGGAACTGGTGGAAGAGGAAGATCCTTATGGGCAAAAGGAAAAGTTGTTCCAGGCCTATTCCTATTTCGCCAGCGCTTTTGTCCACGCGCCCGGACAGGAACCGGTCACTCGCCTGCCCAAGGAAATCGCCATTCCTTTGGCAACCCTGGGAGAGCAACTCCGGCGCCCGCCCATCCTCGCCTACCCTTCCTATTGCCTGAATAACTGGCAACGGATTGACCGGCAGGGCCCCATCGCCCTGGGCAACATCGAGCTGGTTCAGAACTTTGCTTTTCCCAAAGAGGGCAAACGGGACGAAGACTGGTTCATTCTGGTGCATGTGGAAATTGAGGCGCGGGCCGGCACAGCCTTGACGGCCATGGCCGAACTGGCGCAGGCGATGGCCCAGGAAGACCCGGCCACGGTGAAGAGCTTGCTGGTGCAGTTGAAAAGCGGCCTGGCAGCCATGAACAAAACACTTGACCGCATGCCGGAACAATGCAGCCCGGATGTCTATTTCAAAAAAGTGCGGCCGTACATTTTCGGTTTCAACGACCTGGTTTACGATGGGTGCTTCGACGACAAACCGGTTTCCTTTCGCGGCGAGACCGGCGCCCAGAGCTCCATCGTGCCCGCCGTTCTATCCGGGCTGGGTTTGAAGCATGAGGATTCTTTGCTGACCCGCCACCTCGACGACATGCGCAATTACATGCCGGTGGAGCACCGGGAATTCATTGAATCATTGGCGCCGGTGCGCGCGTTTGCGGTAAAGCACAAAACCAGCCTGAGCGAGGCGTACAACGGCTGCCTCGATGAGCTACTGGCTTTCCGCCAGCGCCATTTCGAATACGCCGTCAATTACATTCACAAAAAAGTGGCCAATCCTCTGGCCACCGGGGGAACGCCTTACATTCCCTGGCTGAACCAGCTAATTGAAGAGACGAAAACCGGCTATTTATAATCGCGAGTCTGGTGGGTGCCAGCCTTGTTATTCCCCGCCTGCACGCTGTAGGAGCGGCCATCGGGCCCCACTTGCAAAATCACAGGCAGGGCCTGGCACTTTTCACTGTCGTTGGCGATTTTCCCCGGTTCGGTGTTCTCGCCCGGCCCGCCGTTGACATTTTTGTGCAGTTGATAAATCGCCTCTAACCCGTTGACCCGGCGCAGCGTACCCGTTACCTGGGGATGACAACCCTTCTTCGGCCCGTTGTTGAAAATGGCCACCCGCGGCTCCACAGTGTTGATCACCACCGGATTGTTGCTGTTTTCTAAACCGTGGTGAGTCGATTGATAGACATCGATTTTCCCGATCTTGTCCGTGGGGGAAACAAGCAGATGTTCAACATTCCAGGTAAGGTCGCCGAGGTCGAGAAAGCGCCAATCGCCAAACTGCAAAAGGAAGCCAAGGCTTTTGGCGTTGTCGGATTTGTCCTCGGGTAAGGGCTTGTGGGCTTTGGCGATTGGGTTCTGCGGCGCGCCGACGGCGTCGGGCGCCACCTTGCCGTTCGCGCAAAGGCAAAGGAGGCTGACCTTGGGCGAACCCGCCGTTTGCTTGAGGGGAATGGTGTCGCCCGCTTTCAAGGTTTTGGACTTGTCTCCCCCCGCCGCCTTGTAAGCCTGGACGAGAATGGAAAAATTCTTGTCCTCGGCCAGCGTATCGGGAATGCCGCGGTCGTAGAAGTGATGGATTGGCATGAGTGAGCGCAGGCGTTCGGCGCCGCCGTAATGGTCGAGGTGCCAATGGGTAATCAGCAAGTGATCGATGGCTTTGAGGCCGGCTTTTTGGGTGGCGACCTGGTGGATGCGCTCGGCGTCGCGCTTGCCCGGGTTGCCGCAATCGATCAGGATCGACTCCCCCGCTGGAGTCACGATCAGTGTGGCGGCGCCCCCTTCCACATCGACAAAGTACAGGGACAACCCCTTGTTCTCCGCGAGGGAATAGCTGCAAAAGAAAAGGGCCCAGGTGAAAAAGCCAGCGAGAAAGCGAGCCATGTTTGATTCTCCAAATCGGGAATGCGTTAATGGTGCGGCTTGCGGGCCCCGGGTTCCAGTAAAAAATGCTTGATTTAAATGGTGTCAGTTCATTTTTCCGCTGGCAATTACCTCGTCCCCAGTTAGGTTGCCCGCATGAGCCGACCCTTGCAACCGAGCGCGGAAGGCTTGATCTACCACGCCATCAATCGCACAACAATTGCAACGCCGTGTTTGCCCGGCCGCGGAAGGCGGAGCAGTTATAAATGAACTGACACCATTTATTCCCTGGGGGAAATAGCAAAACTTCCCTCTGGCAAATATGTTACCATTCTTGGGGTGGTCTGCGTTTGCAGTCGCCAACCCAATGGAACACCTTTTCGGATGCCATCATGAAGAAAATTCTGTCGTCACTATTAATACTAGGTTTAGCGGGTTTGGGCCTGGGGCAAGACCCGGTTTTTTCCGGGCCGCAAGCGGGAGAGAAACTCCCCATACTCAAGGTCCGGGCGGTTTTTGATCCCCACGCGGGAAAAGAAATTGACCTCGTTGCCCTGGCTGGGGGCAAGCCCTTGGTGCTGATCTTTGTTCACGAAGTGAACCGGCCAGCCATTGGCATGGCACGCACCCTGGCCACCTACACCAAGACCCGGGAAAAGGACGGCCTGACCACCGGCGTGGTTCTTCTCACCGACGACCCTGCCGAGGGCGAAGCCACCCTCAAGCGAGTCAAAGGCGCCTTGGGCGAAGCGGTCCATACGGTTTCGTTGGATGGTAAGGAAGGGCCCGGCGCCTACGGGTTGAACCGGAAAGTCTCGCTGACCATATTGGTGGCTAACCAGGGAAAAGTGTCTGCGAACTTTGCCCTGATCCAGCCGAGCTTGCAAGCAGACCTGCCCAAGATTTTGGAAGCTGTGGTGAAGGTGGCCGGAGGGAAAGCGCCCAAGGTGGAAGACCTGGTGGGCATGCCGGTGGCTCGGCCGAAAAATGCCGAGCCCGATCCCCGCTTGCGGGAACTGCTGCGGCCGGTGATCCAAAAAGACGCGACCCCGGAGGAAGTGGACAAGGCGGCCAAAGA
>SHZZ01000084.1 GCA_009692005.1 Gemmataceae bacterium
ACCGGTGGTTCCAGTTGGATTCGGTGGAGCAGAAGCGGCGGCTGGTGAAGAAAAAGGTAATGGTGTGTCGGCTGTTAAATGGCACGATGCAATTGCAGTATCAGGGCCATGAGCTAAAGTGGAAGGAGTTGCCGGAGCGTCCGGTGCGATTGAGGGCGGTGGAACCGAAGCAGGTGGGGAAGTCGAAGCCAGCGTGGAGGCCAAAGGCAGACCACCCCTGGCGTTAGCGGCGCCCGGTGGTGTAGGGGCTGCGCTGCGGCCTCGCTACGCTCGGCCTCCGCTTCACCCCTACACCACCCCGGAAAAGGGGCCATTTCTATCTGTGGAAGGATGGGGACATTTCTAAATGTGGAAGACAGGATAGAGAAAAGATTCTTGAACCGGGCTCTTGTTCCAAATAGAATCCCGGTGGGAATCCATTCCAATCTCATATTGAAGCGAGAGATACCAATGTCCAATGCAAATGCGCCAATCTCCGTGACCCGCCTTTTGGGACTGAACCTGACCCCGGGAAAACTCCGTGGGTTGCAGCGAATCAGCAACGATAATGGCACTTTGACCATGGTCGCCACCGACCAGAACAGTTCCATGATCTCCATGATCCGCGACAGCCTGAAGAAGAAGGGCCAAGAAAGAGAACCTACATTTGAGGAAATTGTTGAGGCGAAAATCATCCTGGCTGAAGCGCTGGGCCAGCGGGCCAGCGGCGTTTTGGTCGATGGGTATTACGGGGTTTGGAATTCAGTGGCCTCGTTTAACATTGGCAGAAATGTTGGCATCCTGGTGCGGGTGGAGCAGTCAGGCGGTGGGAAGAACAAGGTTGGGGCGCCTTTGGGAGCATTCGAGCCTGGCTTTAGCGTTGCGAAAATCAAAGGGATTGGCGCCGATGCTGTAAAACTCCTGGCTCAATTCGAACCGACCGAACCGGGTAGCGCGGAACACCAATTCGAGTTCATTCAACAGGTTTATGAAGACTGCCAGAAGCATGATATCCTTATGCTTTTGGAAACTGTGGCCTTCCCTTTTAATGGGGAAAAGAAGGATTCCAAGAGTTTTCTCGATCGCAAGGCGGAGACGGTGATTGAAAGCGCGCGGCAGTTGAGCCGCTACTGCGATATTTACAAGGCGGAGTTCCCTGGCCACCTGGGGAAGGATTCCGAGGGACAGCTTCAGAAGAATTTGAAAGACCTTGATGCAGCTTCCGAACGCCCCTGGGTGTTGCTGAGCGCCGGGGTTGATTTTCCCGATTATAAACAACAGGTTGTGATGGCCATGGACGCTGGCGCCAGCGGCATATTGGGCGGCCGGGCTTTCTGGAAAGAATATTTCTTGCAGGACGGGGAAGAAGCGCGCAGGAAATTCGCCAACAAGGAAGGCCTGGAGCGGGTGGCGCAGATCGATGAAATCGTTAAGTCGAAGGGAAAACCGTGGTTTAATCGCTACGGTCTCACCATGGCTGACCTGCACCGGGTCCGCGTCGCCGAGGGCTGGCATTTCCGTTACATGGGATGCAACAAGGCGGTATCCGGCAGCAAGGCCGGGGCCCCGGGCGAAGTCTATTAACTGCAAATTGTTTAATTTTCAACCGGGCCGACATGGCCCGGTTTTTTTATGCATCCAGGCCGAAAGCGGCTCGCAGGCTGGCAAGCGCCAACTCTCCTTGTTTTTGGCTCACCACCACGCTGATGCAAGTTTCACTGGTGTTGATCATCAAAATATTAATGCCTTCCTGGGCCAGGGTGCCGAAGATCTTTCTCGCCACGCCGGTGTGCGAACGCATTCCCACGCCCAAAACATATAAGGTGGCGTTGTCGGAGTCGGCGCTGGCATGAATGTCCGCCCCTATGGCCTTGGCAACTTCGCGGGCCAACTCCAGCGCCTTTTGTATTTGGGGTATGGGCACGCTGAAGGAAAGGTCGGCTTTCTCACCGCTCAGATTCTGCACGATCATGTCGACAACAATCCCATGCCCGGCAATGGCCTGAAAGATTTTCAAGCAATTTCCTGGTCGATCGGGCAACCCAAATAAGGTGATGCGGCCCTGGTCGGTAGAGGCATGAATGTTGCTTACCAGGATCTCTTCCATGGAGGCAAGTTGCTGGGTGATAGCAAGCAAGTCTCGGCCGTACTTTTTTCCATTGGTAGTGGCAGGCGGGGAGGCGGGCTCTTGAGCCCTGGTTTTTTCCAGATTAAAGGCCCTGTGGACCGCGCCCAGGGCCTTGTCGGCGTCTTCCTTGTTAACCAAGACAGAGATTTTGATGTCTCCGGTGGTGATCATGCGCAGATTAATGTTTTCAGCCACCAGGGCGGCGAACATTTTTTCTGCAACGCCAGTGTGGCTGCGCATGCCAGCTCCAACCACCGACACTTTGCTGACCTGGGCATCGTAAAACAGTTTCGCCCCCAGTTCATCGGCCAGGGGTTGCAAAACTTCCACCGCGACGCTTAGTTCATTTGCGTGCACCGTGAAGCCAATATTGGCTTTGCCGTTCGTACCCACGCTTTGTGCGATCATGTCCACCACAATGTTCCGGGAGGAAACCGCGTTGAACACCTGGTGGCTGATGCCCGGTTTGTCGGGAACGCCCTCGATGGAAATGCGGGCCTCCTCGCGGACCATGGCCGCCCCGCAGACAGGCACCAAGGTCATCCATTCCTTTTCTGGCACGATCCAGGTCCCTTCGCTATCGCTGAAAGAAGACCGCACCTGCAAAGGCACATCAAATTTCTTGGCAAATTCAATGCTGCGCGAATGCATGACCCCGGCGCCGACGCTGGCCAGCTCCAGCATTTCATCGTAGCTGATGGCTTCCATTTTCCGGGCTTCAGGAACAATGCGCGGGTCGGTGGTGTAAACCCCATCCACATCGGTGAAAATGTCGCAAGCCACTTCCAGCCCCGGCCCTTGGGAATCATGTTTCATGACCGCGGCAAGGGCCACCGCGGTGGTATCTGATCCGCCTCGGCCCAGCGTTGTGATGTTGAAGTCCTCGTCCATTCCCTGGAACCCGGCGACGATGACGATTTGCCCGTCTTCCAACGCCTTGCGCATTCGAGAGGTGGAAATGCTTTTAATCCGCGCCTTGGTATGCGTGCTGTCGGTGACGATTCCCACTTGCGCCCCGGTGAAGCTGATCGCTTTTTCCCCAAGGGATTGAATGGCCATGGCCATGAGGGCGATGGAGATCTGCTCGCCCGTTGAAAGGAGCATGTCCATTTCCCTGGCGGGCGGCTTTTCCGTGATTTCTCGGGCCAGTTCGATCAGGTTATCGGTGGTGTCGCCCCGAGCGCTTACGACCACGATCACCTGGTTGCCCATCCGCTTGGCCCGGATGGCTTTTCTTGCCGCGGCCATGACCCCTTCAGCGTTGGCAACGCTGGAACCGCCAAATTTCTGCACTACCAGTCTCAAGTGGTCTCTCCCTCAGGAAAAAAAAACTTGCTCCCTACCAATCTTAGATAACGGTAGCAGTGTTGTCTAACGGGGAAAAAGCAGGAAAGGGAAGGGGGTGTGCCAACTGGCGGGGACTGTTTCATCCCCCGCACTGCGCCTTCCAACGCAGCCAATGGTCGGCCAGCACCAAACATACCATGGCCTCGCCCATGGAAACGAAACGAGGCAACAGGCAGGGATCATGGCGCCCCCGGGTCACGATTTCCGTCGCCTCGCCTTGCTTGGTCACCGTAGGTTGTGACTGAGGCAAACTGCTGGTGGGCTTAATGGCCACCCTGCAAAGAATTGGCTGGCCGCTGGATATCCCTCCCAGCATGCCGCCGTGACGATTTGTTTTTGTCCCGATTCCCGATGGGGAAACAGGGTCGGGAATAAAATGATCGTTACACTGGCTCCCCCGCATGGACGCTGCCTGAAACCCGGCGCCATATTCAAAAGCTAGAACTGCTGGCAATGACAATAATCCCTTGGCCAGGTCGGCTTTCAGCTTATCGAAAACTGGTTCGCCCAACCCCGCCGGCACTCCCGTGGCCACCAGTTCGCAGATTCCCCCAATGGAATCCCGCTCTTTTCTCACTTCTTCGATCAATTCAATCATGGCCCGGGCTTTTTCCGGGTCAGGGCAGCGCACCGGGCTGGCCTCTACTTGTTCCAAAGTGATTTGCGATGGATCGGCAGGTTGATAAACTACCGAACCCACCTGCGTGACATAACCCAATACTCGGATGCCCTGGCAGGCAAGAATCTTTCTGGCGATGGCGCCTGCCGCGACCCGGCAAATCGTCTCCCGGGCGCTTGACCGCCCTCCGCCGCGGTAGTCGCGGAAACCGTATTTCATGTCGAAAGTGAAATCGGCGTGCCCGGGTCGGTACTTTTCCTTGATATCGGAATAATCCGCGCTGCGCTGATCCTCATTGCGAAACAGGATGCCAATCGAGGTCCCGTCGGTCTGGCCTTCAAAAAGTCCCGACCAGATTTCCGGCAAGTCGGCTTCTTTTCTTTGCGTGGTGATTTTGGATTGCCCCGGCTTTCGCCTCGCCAAGTCGGGCAGGAGGTCCTCAACGGATAGGGGAATTCCGGGCGGGCAGCCATCGATAATGGCCATATAGCCGGGGCCATGGCTGACCCCAGAGGTGGTGACGCGAAACAATTCTCCGAATGAATTTCCTGGCATCTCAATATTATATTCTATGTACTGGGTTTTGGACGGCCGTGGGATAGGAGCAACCATGATTCATGCGCGAAGGGTTTTTATCCTGGCGGGGTTAATTCTCTTGGGCCCTTCCGTGGCTTTAAGTCAGGGGGTAAAACCGGCAGCCCGGTTTGGCGTCCCCGCCGACGCCACTCTGTTCCCGCAATCCAACCCCAAAGAATTGCAGCTTTCCCTGTTGAAAGCCCTTGGGGAAAAAAGAATCGACTACCTTCTGGCGCATCTGGTTGATCCCTCTTATGTGGATGAAAGAATTACCCGGGTTTATGAAGGCCGCTTCGAGGGCCAATTCGAGGAAACCCGATCCAAGCTGGAAAATCCCCCGTTGAAAGGTGAATTTGAAAAAATCCTGAAAGAGGGAAAAATGGAGGCCACAGCCGCAACTGCAGTCCTTCGACTGCCTGCGCTCCCCGAACGCGAGATTCATTTTGCCTTCAAGGGCGGGAAATGGTACTTGCTGAACCGGAATTCCCCCGAGCGGGAAAATCCCCGACGCAAATGAAAGCAGGTTGATTATGGATTGGATTGATCTTCGCAGCGACACAGTAACCCGCCCTACGCCGGGCATGCGCGCGGCCATGCTCGCCGCCGAAGTCGGGGACGATGTTTTTCAAGAAGACCCGACCATCAAGGCGCTGGAGGAAAAAGTTGCCTCGCTTCTGGGCAAGGAAGCGGCGGTCTTTTGTCCCTCCGGCACCATGTCGAACCAGATGAGCATCCGAACTCACACGCAAAGCGCCGATGAAATTATTTGCGAGGAATCTTGCCACATTTTCAACTGGGAAGCAGGGGGGCCGGCGGCGCTCAGCGGGGTTTCTTGCCGAACCCTACGGGGCCAGGACGGCGTTTTGGAAGTTCACCATGTCGAGGGGATGGTACGCCCGCCCAACGACCATTACCCTCGTACCCGTGTGCTTTGCGTCGAAAATACGCATAACCGCTGTGGCGGAAAAGTCCAACCATTTGAAACCTTGAAAAGCCTGCGCGATTGGACCAAGAAAAACAATTTGGCGTTCCACTTGGATGGCGCCCGGCTGTGGAATGCTTCCATAGCCAGCGGAATTCCCCTGGACCAATGGGGCGGGCTGTTTGATTCCGTTTCTGTCTGCTTTTCCAAGGGACTGGGCGCCCCGGTGGGAAGCGCCCTGACGGGATCCAAGGACTTTATTCACCGGGCAAGAAGGTTTAGAAAGTTGTTTGGCGGCGGTATGCGCCAGGCGGGCATCCTCGCCGCGGCCGCCATTTACGCCCTCGATAATCATTTCCAAAGGATGGTCGAGGATCACGAAAACGCGCAGATCTTTGCCCGGGCCGTCCGGGAAACCCCTGGCCTGGAAATCGACCACCCCACGGTGGAAACGAATATTATCTGGTTCCGTGTCGACTCCGCGGTTGTACAGGTGCCGCAAATGGTGGCGGCTTTCAAGGCTGAAGGGGTATTAATCCATACGAGTGGGTTGAACCTAATGCGAGCCGTCACCCACCTGGATGTGAGTAAAGCCCAGGTTGCCAAGGCGGCCGGAATCGTGAAAAAGGTGGTAAGCGGATTCACCCATGGTAAAAAGATCTCAAGTAAAGTTGGGTGACATGGGTTAAATGTGATACTAGTGTACAAACCCTTAGGACCCTACCCCAAGAATCCCCTTGGACACCCCTTTTCCTTTAGCGAGAAATCGCCACAAGTCGATTTATAGGTTAGAATTCAGGTGAGTTTTTCCCCTAATACACTTGGGTAAAACGGCCTGAAACCCATCTGCAACCATGCCTGACTCATTTCTGCCAGGCTGGCCAGGGTTGATTTTTTTACACCCCAGTGCGTAGGATTAGCCTGGGAACTCCGACATCCCTTCTGGAGCTTCCCGGGGGAAAGGAACTTATGATTAAGCACGGCCCTTCAATTATCAGTGGACCGGTTTCCAGGACCAAAAAGCAATGGAACTCCGGCAAAAAAAACAAAAACGCCCGCAAGCGGCGGCCTTCAGATGCTCCCATTCGCCAGGAGCTTGTCGACCGCATCCGCAAGGAAATTGCTCAGGGCAAGTACGATACCGATGAAAAGCTGCAAAAGGCCCTGGAACGATTGATGGAGGAAAACGGCCTGGTCTGACCCTGGCTTCTTCCAGTTACTTTCCTTTTCATGTAAGATAAACGGGCGCTCACCTAATCATGTTTGGCGCCCGTGCCATTTCTGGAGGCTCAAACAAGTGAATCTGCCCGCGGTTGCCGTTTCTCAATCCCCCGAGGAGAAATTCCGCGAATTCCTGGCTACCCGGCCGAAAAGTCAGCGCTTTACCGGCCAACAACGCGATATGGTCCGTTTCATTTTTATCCAGCATGACCACTTCGACGCCGATCATTTGCTTGGGGAAATGAAGAAATCCGGCTTAACAGTCAGCAGGGCTACTGCTTACCGCACTCTGACCAAACTGGTCGAGGCCGGGTTATTGCGTCGCCTTGAACTGGGCCAACGCACTTTTTACGAGCACGATTATGGCTATCCCCAGCACGACCACTTGCTTTGCGGCCGTTGCGGTAAAATGATCGAATTCCAGGACCCAGCCCTGGAGGAAATCATTCGCCAAACTGCCCTTCAAATGGGGTTCCAGGTTGCAGGTCATTCCTTCGTGATTAAGGGCACCTGCGTCGATTGCAACCGCGCCAGAATGCCCAAGCGGAAACTCGACATGATATGAAGAAAGGGAAGGCGGAAGCCTTCCTTTTCTTTGATTGCCAGCGCCGATTAAATCTTCTCCGGCACTTCAAAACCTTTCCGGTATTCCCGCGTCAGCATCTTATCCGCTTCCGCGTTTGCGAGAAACTTCTCCTTTTTGGGATCGAAGGCCAGCTTGGGTCCGACCCGCACCTTGGCGCCGGCCAAATCGACCTTGTTCCCTTTTAAGTGCTCCACCATGCGGGTAACCGCTTCCTGCCCTTCGGTATCCCCTTGGAGTTCCTGGACCTGCCCATTCAAGGTGACTTCTTTACCCAGGCGGTAGCTGATATTACCCAAGTGGCAAAGGGCGCTGGACAGGTGCCCTTCCAAAATATCGGCGTTGAGGATTTCCCGTTTGCGGGCGCGGACTGCCTTGATGAAATTGTCGAAATGAAGCTGGTCGCTGCCGCCGCTGAAGCGCGCGACTTCCTTGTTATCCTTGTTGAAAGCGATGCCGGTGGAGTAATTCGGGCAGACGAGGTAACCCTCGGTCCCGTAGAAAATATTCCCGACCTTGGACCCCAATAAATCCTTGGAGGGTAGCCCGCGGACTTCGAAAATCAAGCTGCTGTCGCCATAATCGAAAACACAAACCTGGGTGTTGGCGGTTTCGCCGTCATCGACATAGCCAAATCTGCCGCCGAGACTGAAAACGCTTTTGGGCAATTCCATTTTGCCCAGTCCCCAGCGGGCTTTGTCCATTTCATGAATCCCCTGGTTGCCCAGGTCGCCATTGCCGTATTCCCATGTCCAGTGCCAATCGTAATGAAGCCGTTGCCTGGTCAGAGGCGTGAGCTTCGCTGGCCCGCACCACAAATCGAAATCCAGAGTTTTGGGGATTGCCTGTTCACCTTTTGCTTGGCCAATGCTCGGCCTGGACTTGTAACAAAGTCCTCGGGAAAGAGTGGTTTTGCCAATCTTCCCGTCCAAAACATATTGCATCGATTGCCTCATGCCTGGGTTGCTGCGGCTTTGCGTTCCGGTCTGGCAAATCTTGTCGTATTTCCTTGCGGCTTCGACAATGCGCCGTCCTTCGCTGACATTGTGGCTGACGGGCTTTTCCACATAGACATCTTTTCCCGCCTGAATGGCCCAGATCGCCATTAAAGCGTGCCAGTGATTTGGCGTGGCGATGCTGACAATATCAATGGATTTGTCGTCCAGCAATTTGCGGAAATCTTTTTCGTACTTGGGCGCCTTGCCCTGGGTTTTCTCGATCGACTTCATGGCGCCGCCGATCACCGATTCATCGCAATCGCAAATGGTGGTGACCTGGCAGTTGTTCTTCCCTGCAAAACCGCCGACATGGCTCATGCCGCGGCCGCGCACGCCAACCACGGCCACGCGCAACTGGTCATTGACATCGCCCCGTACTGCCCGGGCCGCGCTTTCAGCCCCTTGCGACTCATTCTTGAAATTCAACCCTGCGGCGGCCAAAGCCGCCAGCACGGTGCTGTCCTTGACGAACTCACGACGGTCCATGAAAGGAATCATAATCTCACCCCTTAAATTTCCGATTTTCAAACAACCGCTCCATTTAAAATACTGGCTGCCCCATGATCCCGTCAATGATTTACTTTTTTCCCTGAGCAGGAAATCGTTTACTATGGCATTTTCAGGAGCGCCGTACCCATGTTGGAAACGGGCCAATTAATTCTGAAAACCAGCCAAGGTGGCCGGGTGGAAATTGCCAGCCCGGGCCGCCCACTGGGTTTTGCCCTTCCCGCCGGGGGCGTTTTTGAAAGGGCCTTTCATCCGGCATGGGAAATATTTGAAACTGAGGACTCCCCTTTGGTTTTTTCCATGAAACGGGAAAAATGGTTGGGCAATCTCTGGAAGGTCCGCGATTCCGAGGAACTTCTGGTTGGCCAGGTCGAACGCCATTCCCTTTTCCTCCAATTGACTGGCGAGGATTTTCTTGTGCGTTGGGGGGAAGGGCGCTTTCAAATTGTCAAAAACGGGCAGGTAACAATGGCCCTCGGGAAAACTCAGGGTCATTTATTGGAATTGAGTTTTACCGGAATGGAAGGGACCGTGACTTCACCCTTTTTTCGCATGCTGGCCTTGGCCTGGGGAATCCTGGAAATTGGCCGAAGCTGATTTAATTATTAAGGTTTTCCTGGTGCAGTTCACCCAAAAGGCCGCCAAGCCCTTCGCTACCCAAAGTGAGGGTTTTTTCTCCCACTTGCAATTCAAATAAATCGTCGAGCGGCTGGTGATCCGCGAAAAAGACTTTGGCCCCGGGCACCAGACCCTGATTTTTCCACCGCTTTAGCCGGTCCGGGTTATCGTCCCGGACTTCACGAATCAGCACCGTCTGCCCGGTCATAAAGGAAGTTAATGGCGAAAGCTTGCGGCTTTTCAAGTCACCCTCGGGGGAGGGTATCGGGTGACCGTGCGGATCTTCCAGCGGTTCATCCAAGTGCGCCGCAATTGCCTGCTCCAGCCGGGGGGAAATGGAATGCTCCAGGGCTTCAGCCTCGTGGTCCACCTCGCTCCAATCCAACCCGAGGATTTTGGTCAGGAACAATTCCACCAGGCGATGCCTGCGGACGACCCGGCGGGCTTCCAAAAGGCCTGCTTTTTTTAACCGGACACCGGACCGGGTTTCATACTCAATGAGGTTTTTTGTCTTTAACCGTTTCAGCATTCCCGTGACAGAAGGGGCTCGCACCCCCAGCTTCTTGGCTATGGCCTGGGTGGAGACAAATTCCTCCGCCCCACCCATGGCGTGGATGGCTTTCAAGTAGTCTTCAACCGCCCGGCTATTGGCTGCGCTCATCTATACTCATTCGCCCCAGGGGGACTTGGCCTGCCTCATAATGCGAATCATAACCATAAGCAATAAAAGTTCCACTCGCTTCCGTTGATTTCTTCACTAGACGATCCTTCCTCTGGTTTTTAGCATATCCCTGCAGGGCGCTTAGCTCAGTTGGCTAGAGCACCAGCTCGACACGCTGGGGGTCACTGGTTCGAATCCAGTAGCGCCCATAAAAGACCAAGGCTCACAACCTTGGTCTTTTTTTATGAACAGCCTTGTTCACAGAATTCCGAAACCACGCCAGAAAGGCCAAGCGAATTTAAGAAGATTTGCGGGGTCGGCCACGGCGACCGGCGACGGAAGCGGCGTATCTGTTTGGGCCGCAGGGTGCGCCCCAATTTCGCTCGTGCTTGCAGGCAGTTTTGCCACAGGCCTTTGCCAAGCTGAGGTCTGCTTTAGGTCAGGGCTTTCCAATTGTGGCACTTTTGCCGGGTCACCCGAATACTCCTGATAAAAGCGCACCATGCCCTTAAGGTTCATTTCGGGAAACCCATTTCCCCACGGGCAAGTCTTTCTTCAAATCCTGCATCGCTCTCACCATTTCCAATCCCCCAGTTGAGTACCGATAAAATGCCGG
>SHZZ01000085.1 GCA_009692005.1 Gemmataceae bacterium
GCGTTCCCGGGGAGGAAAAAAGCCGGTGCCGTTGAGGCGTTGGACGCCATGGCGAGCTAACCTACACCCTCTTAACCGAGTGTGGACAAAAGTGTTATCGGTTTCGATTTACGCGGCGGCGCTTTGAGCCTGGCTGGCCAGCAACCCTTGAATCTCGCGCTCCATGCCCTGAAGGAAATGGCCCTGGGAAAAACGCAGGGCATTTCCCCTGGCCGCCTTTGGATTGAAATCCCTTGCCCGCGCCTCAAATTCCTTGATCGCCTCCACCAAAGATTCCACTTCAGCCTGATCGAAAAACCAACCTGTGGGCTCGCTCGCGGACCCCGGAGGGATGATTGTTTCCGTGGCCCCACCTTGCCCGAGTGCGATCACCGGCGCGCCGCAAGCCTGCGCTTCCACCGGCACGATGCCGAAGTCCTCGAACCCGGGAAACAAAAGGGCCTTGCAGCGGCGCATGAGGTCAAGAATGGTCGGGTTGTCTTGCCAGCCCAGGAGGCGGGTTCTCGGCCCGGCCAGGCGGGAAATTCTTTTGAAATCTTGCCCGTTGCCGACGATCACCAGTTCCCGGCCCAAAGCCTTGCAGGCTTCGACGGCCAAGTCGAGGCGTTTATAGGGCGCGAAAGCGGAAACCATCAGGTAAAAGTTTTCCCTGGGGGTGTCCGCCGGGGTGTAAAAATCGGTGTCGGCGGGAGGGTAAACCAACCCGCTTTCCCTTTGGTAACAATTCCAAATCCTGTCCTGTATTGTTTTGCTGATGCCAATAAAGCGGGTAACGCCTGGCGCGCTTTTCCTATCCCAATCTTGAAAGCGGTTGAGGATGCGCGAGGCGAGCCAGTTTTTCGCGGATGACTTTTCCTGGGAAAAGTAATCCCCGCGCATTTGCCAGGCGTACCGCGCCGGCGTGAAACAATAACAAAGATGAGGCGTGCCCTCGGGAACCATCACTCCTTTGGCCACGCAATGGCTCAGGCTGATAACCAGATCGCATGGAGGAATGGAAATCGACTCAATGGCCTTTGGCATGAAGGGGAGCAAGTAGCGGTAATAGCGGTGCACCCCGGGAAGTTTCCCCAACCAGGAGGTTTTCGGGTTCATCTCCTCGATGATGGGAGAAGTGGAACCTTTGCGATGCAGGAGGGTGAAAAGGCTTGAGGCAGGAAAGCGGCGGCAAAGGGCTTCGAGGCATTTTTCCCCGCCGCGCATTCCCGTCAGCCAGTCGTGAACGAAGACAATCCGTGTCTGATCCAGGTTAGTCATGCAGCATCCTTGCTGTTGGAATGGGGGTATGTTACCTGGATGGTGAAAAGCCCGCCAGAGTAAGATTCAGGGGTAATTGGCCTTGTTCAGGCCCCCCGGGTTTCCTTTTTGTAGCGGCCTGGGCCTTGCAAGCCCTTTGGGAAACCAGTGAACCTACTTTGGCCCCAAAGTTTTCAGGTAGGCATAAAGGTGGGCGAAATCGTCATTGGGACAAGAGTTGAGAAGCCCGCCGGGCATGAGGGATCTTGAGGTCGTAGCCTTGCTGGCGATTTCCTTCCCTGGCAGCCGCACCGTTTCCCCTTTGGAATTCTGATAAATCACCCCATCGGCGGACTCATAGGCGATGATGCCGAGTTCGGTTTTTCCGGAATGGGTGGTGAAGGCGGTGGCGCGGTATCGGGCCGGGACATCGCGGTCCGGGAAGAGGATGGCGTTGAAAAGATCGTCGCGGGAAAACCTGATGGCCGCGCCATGAAGGTCTGGGCCGAGCGCCTGAGAACCGCCATGGCAGACGGCGCAACCCAAGGATTGAAAGACCCGCAAGCCTGCCTGAGCAGCGCCTTTTTCCCACAGGATCTCACGGCTCTTCTCGCGCCAATCGATGGCGCCTGGGCCTTGTGCCGACAGGGCCCTAGCCAGCCCGGCGTTGTTCTTCTCCGCCCACTGCCGCCATTTCGCCATGTCTTCGCCCTTGGGCGCGCCTTCCAGATTTTTCCGCAGCAGGGTGAACAACAGAATCCGCGGCTGTTCGCCTTCCTTGCCGGGGGGAAGTAGCACGATCCTGCGAGCCGCTTTTTGCAACTGCTCCGGCTTCAATGGGGAAAGGGAAATTAAAGCGCGAACCATGGGGGACAAGTCTTCGGGGGTCAGCCGTTCCAGAATGGAGAGAAACTTTTCGACATCTTCCATTTCCGGGGCGCGCGCCAGTTCCCTGGCCAGCAAGGCATCCAGGCCATGCAGGCCCCACAAGGCCCGCCAGGCGGGGTTTGCTTTTTCCCCGGGAAGGACTTCCAGGGCATGGATGGCCTCGGCATTCCAGGAAAGGTCGGGCTTGGCTTTCATATTGCCTGCCAGGCGCTCCGCGGCCGCGGCGCGGTATGGACCCAACAAACCGGCGAAGAGAGCGTGCGATGGCGAGCCAAACGACGAGTCTTGCCCCATGGCCTGGGAAAGATTGGCGTCCTTGCCAGACAGTACGCTAAATATTTCTTTAACGCGCAAAGGCCAGTTGCGGTCGCGGGGTTGTTTAAGTTCCTCGAAGCGGTCTTCCAGGGTGAGGAAAGCGCGAACCACGGCGGCCCGCGTGTCTTTTGAAAAGGGCGGCTGCATTTCTGCCAGCGCCGCCAGGCGGTGGATATCGCGCGCTGGGTCTTCCGTGCTTCCCAATCTCAGAGCGATGCGCCCGCCGAGGCTGCCGTCGTGGTCCTTCAATAGGGCGTAGGTTCGCTCCAGTTCCAAATCGAAGAGGTCATCGCCAGAAGGGTAAGCGTCGCGGAGTTGCTGCAAGAGGGAGTCATCGGGATGCCACAAAGACGAGGAAAGGGAATAGCCTTCCCAAATTTTTCCTTTGTTGGAACTATCGGGGAACTCGCCGAGCGAGATTTGCCCAAGGCGCAAGGCATCGAGGCGGACGGGGAGTGGTATGCGCGGGCTGAGGGCGCGCTGAAAGGCTTTTTGTCCAGTGGCTTTCGGTTTGGAAGCAACCAGGGCCATGCCGATGGTGTTGGCTGCCACGGGGGAAGGGGAGGAAAGGGTTTCCTGTTTCGCTGGAGGAAGTTCTTTGGCCAAGAGAGTGGCGGCGTGGCGGACAAAGCGGTCGGGGTGGTCGAGATTTTTGCGCAGCGCCTCCACGATTTGGGCCTCGGTGGCATCGCGGGTGTTTTCGGCGAAGAACTCAAGGGCGCGTCGGCGTTGCAGCGGCGTCCCTTGAAGAGATAGCCGGGCCCATTCCTTGCTGTCCCCCAGTGGCGGGGGAAAGGATTGAAGGGGTTGCTGTCCCAGTGGCGCGCCGCGATAGCGGATTTTATACACGCCGCCGCGGGTGCCACGCCCGCCAATGGAGACAAATAGCTCTCCCGTCAGAGGATGCATGGCAATGCCGGTGGGGGCGAAGCCGGAATTCCCGCGGGGCGCGAGGAACTCCTCAGGTTGAGATTTCCAGGTGGCGCCCGCTGGCTGCAGGGGGCAGAACCAGATTTTTCCAAAGGTCCAATCGAGGAGGAAAAACCCGCCGCGGTACTTGCTGGGAAAGTGAATGCCCTTGTAACAGTGGACTCCGGTGGGGGAACCGCGGCCGAGGGTGGCGGCGGGGGGAATAATGTCGGCGTGCCAAGGGGGCGAGCGCCAGGCGTCAGCCCGCTGCGGGTTCCACCAGCCATATCTGCCCCCGGCAACGACATGGTAAAAACGCGTGGGCTCGTACCAGGGCAGGGCAATGCAGCGCTCATTGTCGGAATCGAAGGTGAAGAGCTCCCCCTCCGGGGTGAAATCCATGCCGTAGGGGTTGCGAAAGCCATCGGCAAAAATGGCGCAGGTGGCGGTGTTCAATCGGTAGCGCAGGACGGCGCCCCCCACCGGTTGGCGAACCGGGGAGCGCGGGTCGCTGGCGTGGCTGGCCCGAATGCCGGTGTTGTTCCCGCACAAGACATAAAGGGCGTTGTCTGGTCCGCGAACCACGGCGTGGGCGCTGTGCTCGCCTCCTGTTTGCAAAGCCAGCAATTTCTCCGCCGGCCCGGAATCGGGCATGCCGTCCGCCCCCAGCCTTTGCCGCCACAGCCCGCCGTCCCCGGTGAAAAAATAGTCCCGCTTCTCCACCAGCATGCCGGTGGCGCCATCTTTCGGAAACGAGGAGAAGGAAGTCTGCGCCTTGGCCTGTCCATTGCCATCGCGATCGATCAACACCCGGGTGTATCCTTTGGAAGCAACTATGACTTTGCCCGTGGGGCTGATGGTCAGGTTGTAGATATCCGGCGCCAGGGAGTTGTCGGCGTAGGGGAGAATTTCAAAACCCGGAGGAAGGCGGACCGAGGGAACCTCGGCTTCCTGAAAAGGAAGAGCCAGGAAGAGGGACAGCGCCAGGGAAACGGGCAGGTGTGTCATGGGTCGCGGACGCAGCGGAAGCCATTGTGGGAAAGGCCGGTGTCTTGAGCGCCGTGCATGCGCAATCCCACGCGGTAGCGGACGCAATAGTTGACGCTGCAAAGGAACGATCCGCCTTTTTGCACCCGCACTTTCGCTTCGTTCCCGTGCGGGTCGATGGGGCTGCCTGGCCCTTTCGGATTGAAGGCGGTCAGGCTCTGGCCGAGTTGGTGGTCGGGTAGGGAGAAAGCGTCTGGTCGGTAAAAATCGGCGCACCATTCCCAGGCATTGCCGGCCACATCGTAAAGGCCATAGCCGTTGGATGGATAACTTTTGACAGGCGAGGTTTGCAGGTGGCCATCGGTTTTGTCGTTGCGGTTGGGAAAGGGTCCTTGCCAGATGTTGGCCTTGGCTTTGCCTTTGAGAGGATCCTCATCTCCCCAGGCATAGGGCTTGCGGTCGAGGCCGCCCCGCGCCGCGTATTCCCACTCCGCTTCTGTCGGCAGGCGTTTTTTTGCCCATTGGGAATAAGCGACGGCGTCGTCCCAGGCAATGTAAACCACCGGGTGGTTTTCTTTGCCCTTCAGGTCGCTGCCGGGGCCGGTCGGCTGTTTCCAGCAAACCCCTGCCGTGTACTTCCACCACTGATTGCATTCGGAACAATCGACGACCTCGAACTCCGGGGGCGAAAACACCCCGGCGCCAGGAACCAGCTTTTCTAACGGAACATCGGGGAACTCCTTGGGATCCAAGGGCCGTTCGGCAATGGTTTTATACCCGGTCGCTTCCACGAATTTGCCATACTGAGCGTTGGTCACTTCGGTCGTGTCGATGTAGAAGCCCTTCAGGCGGACTTTGTGAATAGGCCAGGCATCGGGATATTTTTTGCGGTCGGAATCGTCGCCCATCCAGAACTCGCCCGGCGGAATCCAAACCATGCCCTCCGGGGCGGAAGGGGCAAGAAAACCCCAGGCCAGCCCGGTCAGCAGCAGGGCGGAAAGCAACAGGATTAAATGGCGCTTTCCCTTGCGCTGGCTGGCGCTCGGTTTCTCGGTTGGCGTTTTCAAGTTAAGGGCAGCTCCCAGTATTGCTCGCGGGTTGTTTCTATACCCCTGAATAAGTATGGTACCCCGTTTATGGCTGGGAATAAAGGGCCTCGATAGGAATGCGGAGCTATTGTCACCTGTTGCCGCTTCCATGGTTGCTACATGTGAGAATGCCACCTCCGGCGCTTACCTGGGAACCTGTCCTACCAGCGATGCCAATGATTTTGAGCCGAAACCCGGCGATTTCAGATCAAGTTTTTGCCCGCGGCGCACCCAAGCATAATCCAACCTAACGCCTGCCTTCGGAGAAATTTCTTTTTCCAGGGGCCAGGATCGCTTGAACCCGATCCCCGGGGACATTATTATGTAGCCTGTGAGCGGGGATTACCTCTCTTCAAGGAAATTCCCGATTTTTGGTTTCGTGAAAGTTTTTCGCTCTGCCAAGTCAGTGTTTCGTATGAATGTCACAACCCGGAATCCGGCGGTGAAGCTGGATTTCAATCCTGATGTTATTCCAACGGCCCGCAAGGTCCTGCTGGTCGAGGATTCCCTGGTCGACCGCCACCTCGTGGCTGGCATTCTCCATTCCAAACCAGGCTGGTCGATTTTTTTCGCGGGCAGCGGCAAAGAGGCCCTCAAAATTCTCAACGACAGCCGCCCCGACCTTGTGCTCACCGACCTGTATATGCCCGACATGGATGGATTGGAACTGGTCACCGCCGTGCGCGCCTCTTATCCCAAGGTGCCCATCGTTCTCATGACGGCGCATGGCAATGAAGAATTGGCCATCCGCGTGCTGCAGGCCGGCGCGGCCAGCTATGTCCCCAAGAAAACACTGGCTCGTGAACTGCATGGCACATTGGAAGAAGTCCTGTCCACCGTGCGCTTCGAAAAAAACCAGCGACTCATCCGCGAATCGCTCTCCTATCAAGAACTGCGCTTCGAGATTGGCAACGATATGTCCAGCATTGCTCCCCTGGTCAGCCATATCGAATCCCTGGTGTCCGACATGAACTCCTGCGAGGCCAACGCCAAGATGCTGGTCGGCGTGGCCCTGCACGAGGCCATTACCAACGCCATTCTGCATGGGAACCTGGAATTGAAATCCGGCCTGCGCGACATTGATGAGGAAATTTTCTACCAGGCCGCCGAGGAGCGCAGGAAGAAACCGCCCTACGCCTCGCGCCGGGTCGCGGTCACCGCCATCCTGTCCAGGGATGAAGTGCGCTTTACCATCCGCGATGAGGGGCCGGGGTTCAATCCGCAATATCTACCAAACCCCTTTGAACCGGAAAACATGGACCGCATCAGCGGGCGCGGCATGATTCTCATCCGCACCTTTATGGACCAAGTCGAACACAACGCCAAGGGGAACGAGGTCACTTTAATAAAAAGAAAAGTGGGGATTTAAGCCGGCCTATTTTCCCGGGTTGGCCTTGTCCCATATCTGCCACTTCTTAAAAGCATCCTGCCTTTGCGTGTCGGTCTGGAACCCCATCATGTAAGGGTTGAAGTGCAGGTTTTGGTTGGCTTTGGCGAAACTGAAACCGTAATCCTTGTGCGATTGCGCCGTCACTTGCACCAGCATGGCCAGGGCGACATCGCGCACCTGGGTGGATCCGCCCTGCTGATTGGCCAGTTGAAAATTGCCCAACAGCGAGGCATCGTTCACATACTCGCGCAAGGTCGGGGCGTCGTCTCGGGTGCCCATTTTGCCGATCAGGGTTAGCGCCACCGCCCGCGTGTACAGGGGAAGTTTCTTGTCGGTGGCCGACTTTCGCGCCAGGCCGAGCCCTTCCGGCAGGTTCAAATTCTGCGCCAGGTACAGGTGTTGCGAAATAATATTGGGATCGTTCTGCTCCAGCATCCAGGCCACCACCAGCTTGCGGAAGGGAACGCTCTTGCCGCCGGTGATGGCGTCCCGAGCCGTTGGCTGATACAAAAGGTTGGTGATGTTGTACAGCGTTTCCTGGGGCAGGTGGGCCGCGGGCCGGGTGGCGGAAAAAACCACCGCCCCGATGTCGGTCAGCGCCACCGTCTGAGGCAAACCACCGCCAGGGTTAAAGACATTGTTGTGCAGCCATTGGCATTTGCCCGTGAGCAGATCCCGGGCCAGCGCCGGGTTGGTTTCCGACTCTTCCAGGAAGGCCGGGTCGCCTTTATAAATCTGCGCGAAAAACGAGCGCGCATCGCTGTCCTTCCCCACCAGCTTTTGAAACCGGCTCCAGCCGGGCAGGTCGGTGTTCTTTCCCCCATCCAGGTCTTTCAAAAACGCTTCCAGCCGCAGCATCTTTTCTTGCTCGTCAATTTGCCGCAGCAGCGTTTTGCACCGGCGGGATATTTCCAGGTCGGCGATGGTGACTCCCTCGAGCAGCGCGCCACGGGAACGCTTCCCTTGTCGCAGCAACATTTCGCATGCCTGCTCCCGCGACAAAAAGGAATCCGAACCCAGGAGTTTCACCTGGGCGCGGATCTCGACTTCATTTAACAATCCAGGTGGGTCGGCGCTCCAGCACACGGCGCCCGCCAGGGCCAAACCGGTCAATGCCAAGGCCAGACCAAGGGGGTTTTTCATCCTTTACCCTTTCAAGACTTTTTTCCCAAGACTTCAGGGTAAACGCATTTTTCCAACAGTTCAAGCCTTTCCTCCTCCCTTTTTCCCACAGCCTGGCAAGCCTTTCCGGTTATTCCCTTCGTATCGACAGCCGCCCCCCAGTGTCCTATCCTGTCTGGAAATACGGAGGCTTCACATGCTGAGTAAAGAAGGATGCGCGGCGAGAGTTCAACGGTTTTTAAATGCCATGAATCCTGCTGCACCCTTGATCCTGGCCGACAACGCACATCTCATGTACCTGGCCGGCTTCCATGTCGATCCCTTCAGCCTCGGCGGGGGTTTTGGCGGCGCACTGGTGGTCCATCCCAACGGCGACACCCTCCTTTTCCATGATGACCGACTGCCCGACTCTGTTCTGCTTGCCCATGCCAGCAAAGTTAATGTGGTGGATTGGTACGATGGCATCCGCCCGCCCGATGGTTTGCGCGCCCTGGCGATTTTCTCCGCCTTGGAAAAGGCCGGACTTGGTTCCACCATCCACGACCGGCCCGAGTCTGCCAGCGGCAAGAAAATTCATCAGGTGTTGTCCGACTTGCGCAGGGCCAAGGACGCGGATGAAATCGCTCTGGTGAAAAAGTGCGTTGCCGCCGCCGAGGCGGGGCATGCCTGGGCGCTGGAGAATATTCGCGCCGGCTTGACTGAAATGGAAGTCTACGCCGGCGTGCAGAATGAGTGCGCCTTGCAAGCTGGCAGGGCCGTGGTTGTCTATGGCGACTTCGCGGAATCACCCGGGCCGGAAAGAAAAGGCGGGCCCCCCACCGACCGTTTCCTCCTCGATGGCGACATGTTTATTCTTGATTTCTCCGTGGTCCTGGGCGGGTACCGCTGTGATTTCACCAACACCATTGTGGTGGGCGGCAGGGCCAACAAAGATCAGGCGCGCTTGCTGGAAGTGGCGCTCAAGGCGATGGCGGCGGGGGAGGGGGAACTTCGCCCCGGCGCTGCCTGCTCAATGGTCTACGCCGCGGTGAAGGGGGAAATGGAAAAAGCCGGCATGGGGGGGCATTTCCCCCACCATGCCGGCCACGGCATCGGACTGGCACATCCCGAAGCCCCGTTTATCGTGCCACACTCGCAAGAAACCCTGGTCCCAGGCGACATCATCACCTTGGAACCAGGGCTCTATGTTTCCGGCGTGGGCGGGCTGCGCATTGAGCGCAACTATTTGATCACCCAGGTCGGCTTCGAATGCTTGACCTCTCACGAGATCACGCTGACTTAGTCGAGCTTCTTGATGCGGATGTTGCGGAAGTGAACTTCCGTTCCTTCCGACTGAAACCCGATCGGCCCGCTGGTCAGGACTCCCTGACATTCGCTGACCTGTTCTCCGTTCAACTTCACTTTCACCAGGCCGTCCTTGGTGCAAGTAACTTCCGTCTTGCTCCATTCACCCATTGGTTTCAACTGCTTGGTGATCAGTTCCTGGTCGAACTTGTTGAACTTGATGTCTTCCTTGGCGTGGTGCATGACGAAGATTCTGCCGTGGTCGTAGTAGCGGCCTTGCGGTTCCAGGCATTTGGGAAAGATCTTGTTCAAAGGTTCTTGCAGGTGAACCAGGCAGCCGGAGTTGCTTTTCGGATCGCTCCCCTTGGGATAGCGCCATTCGTATTGCAGAACATAGTTGCTGTAGGCCTTGTCGGTGTGGAAGAAGCCGGTCGGCTTGCCGGAGCAGACGATGGCGCCGTCCACGATCTTCAGGTTTTTACTGGTGTCCACATCTTTGGCTTTGGGGTCGTAGAAGGCTTTCCAGCCGTCGAGGTTTTTGCCATTAAGAAGGGGGGTGAAGCCAGAATCCTCGGCGGCGGTCATGCTGGCAGCAAGGCCCAGGACCAGGCCGAGGGACAGGAAGCGGGGGAAGGATAGACGGCGGTTCATTGAGCAACTCCATGGGGTGTAAAAAACAATTGGCAGGCCAGGTATGATTGTAAGGTTTCCCTGCCTGGGTGCAACCATTCCTTTATTCCCGGGCAATTTGACGCAAAGGCCTTGCCCTACTAGGATTTGAGGGTAGCCGGAGAGGTGACAGAGCGGCCGATTGTGCAGCACTGGAAATGCTGTGTGGGGGAAACTTCACCGGGGGTTCGAATCCCCCCCTCTCCGCTCGGTTTTTTTTCTGCTTTATCAAACCCTATAAATAAAGCACTTTCAGCACTTGTAGGCTAAATTGCCCAAAAAGTTGTCCCGACTTTCTGGGACAGGTGCCCCCAAAACAGACCATAGTAGCAATGCTTTAAACATCATTAATCCCCCGGTTTATCGGTAGTGATAAAACCAAATGGCAATCGTTTCATAAAATTTTGTGATTCATCATCTGATAAGCTGTAATAAATGGCTGACATGGTTTTGCCGCCAGTATGCCCCAGCCAAATATCAATAGCCCGCTGCGGAACCCCATGGTTCAGGGCATGGGTCTCCATGAAATGGCGCAGGCTATGAACGGTCAGACCGTTTTCCCTGCCCGAAGGCAACCCAAGATTT
>SHZZ01000027.1 GCA_009692005.1 Gemmataceae bacterium
GACGGTTTCCTGGCGAAGGAAAACTTGAAGTTCGTGAAGAAAGCGAAGCGTGCTGAGGATGGTCATCGCCGTGTGCCTCCGGGAGTGGAATTGCCAGTGGTGTTGTCGATCCAGGAAGAGCGCGTGGTGCAAAGTGATTGGACGGTGGTATGTGGGAACCGGTGGTTCCAGTTGGATTCGGTGGAGCAGAAGCGGCGGCTGGTGAAGAAAAAGGTGATGGTGTGTCGGCTGTTAAATGGCACGATGCAATTGCAGTATCAGGGCCATGAGCTAAAGTGAAAGGAGTTGCCGGAGCGTCCGGTGCGAATGAGGGCGGTGGAACCGGAGAAGGCGGCGAAGTCGAAGCCAGCGTGGAAGCCAAAGGCAGACCACCCCTGGCGTTAGCGGCGCCCGGTGGTGTAGGGGCCATTTCTATCTGTGGAAGGATGGGGACATTTCTACCTGTGGAAGACAGCGTTTGAGTTTTAACTTGACATAATTAGAGCAGGGATATAAGGTTAAGGCCGTTCGGTAGGCTGGATTTCATATCTCTTTGCCCCGGATTTCAGGAGGGCCGATTGTGACCAAAAAAGAAATCGTCAAGCAGATTTCTGACCGCATCGGCCTTACTCAACTCAAGACCAAGGAAATCGTTCAGCAGACCTTTGATGCCATCGTGGAAACGATGCTCGAAACAGGAAGAATCGAGTTGAGAAATTTTGGCGTGTTCGAGGTCAAGCAGCGCAAGGCGAGGAAGGCCAGGAACCCGCGCACCGGCGAACGAGTCGATGTCCCACCCAAATATGTCGTCACCTTCAAACCGGGAAAAGAAATGGAAGAGAAGGTGAAACACCTGTCCACCATGGCATTCAACTCGGATGGACAAAAGGCCGTGTCAGGCGGGGATATCTCTAAATAAGAAATGCCAAAGGTTTTAAGGCGTTTACCGCCTTGACTATTCGCCCCAGCCTTCCATCTTCCTCTTCCTTCAAGCCGATTTTTCACTTTTACCCTTCCATCACTTGGTTTTTGCCTCAAGCTCATAACCCTTACTTTCCGAATATCTACCCAGAGGAATGTTGCCTTTGGCCATTCTTATTACGGCTTGTGATTGGGGGGTTTCGCAATGAAACGGTATATTCTTCTGGCATCCGTCGGCTTGGCCATCGCTTGCAACACCGGTTGCTTGCTTAATGCCTATTCCTCCGACCCAACCATGCGGATGAAGGCCCTCATGAACCAATCGGAAGATTTAAGGCAGATTGAGCAAGAATGGGCGCGCATCTGGTTTACCGATCACCCATCGCATCTGACCAACGAGCGCGTGGACGGCGGGTTGCAATAATCATTGCTTAAAAATTGAGACCTGGCCTTTAAGGAATAAAGGCCAGGTTTTGTGCTTTTGTGGAAATCAACAGGCCTTCTGCCCGCAGGCAAATTTTTAAAGTGGTACTCGCGGGCGAATAGCGAAAATCGACTCTCGCCTCATTCCAACCCTTTTTTAAAACAAGCCGGTTTAGTTCCGGGGGGAAAGGCTGTAAATTCCCGCCCCATTTTTTCCCTTCTTCGCCATTGATGGAAAGTGTCAAGGGAAAATCCGCCGCGATTTCTACCGGGATGGACTGCTGCGCAGGGGAATGGACAAAAAAGCGCAAGGAAAAATTGCCAGTCTTTTTCCCCAAGGCTCCCTGCAAGTCCAAGAAACCACCCCCGGTTGGAAAAACCAGTATTTCCTGGTTATTTTTTTCCACAGAATCCGAGAAGGCGCTGGCGACAAGGACAGCGCCGGCCAACGACTCGCTGTTCTTTCCCTGTAAAAAAGCCGCCAGATCGAGGCATTGACCCCAGGTGAACTGCCCGTGGGAAAACTCTGGCATGAGGGATTTATCCGCCGGGCTGATCTTGGAAACTTCCTCCAGGGGAATGCCAATATCCCTCAAGGTGGCATCGCGAAGGAGCAACTTTTTCCCGTCGCGGTGAACCAGCATTCCCGTGGTCAAGGCGCCGGACTGATGCAACACCGTTACGGCCCGGAACCCCAGGGCAATTTCCTGGCTGGGGAAGAGCAAGGATTCCACGATTTTTTTCCCGCTTTGGTTTCCGCAGGCTTGAGTTAAGTCCGGCCCCAGGGCGCCCCCAACCCCTTGAACCCGGTGGCATGCCAGGCAGGATTGACCGCGGGAGTTCAAGAAAACTTGCAACCCCTGGTCTCGGTCACCGGAGATTTTCCCATCGGAGGGTAATTGTTTCCACTGGGCTTGCAAAAGTTCACCAAGCGGTTTTTTCAAATCGGGATTCCCGGGCAGAAGCTTTTGTCCAGCTTCCATCACCAGAGGGAGAATTTCTGGCCCCGCTTTTCCTTCCAACAGTTTGCTGGCCAGAAAATGGGTCCCCGCGGCGCTTGATAAAAGAACTTTCGCAGCCTCGAGCCGTAATTCCTTATCCGAATGCAAAAGCAACGATCTGGCCAGGGTGAAGGCCGCCTCTTCGCTGATTTTCCTGATGGCCCGAAAGGCCTGCAGGCGAATGGTGTTATGGTCCTTCCCTTTTTCCTCCTGGACCCGGCCAGCCAATAGCGGAATAAAATCAGGTTTTTTTACCCTTCCCGCCGCCCCAAGCAAGGCCAGAGTTTCCTCGGGCGGCAGATTTTTATCCTGCAGCAATTCACCCACCTGAGAAATCAAAATGTCAGGGGATTTCTCGTCAAGCGCCTTGAGGGCGGCAATTCTAAGGACGGGGTCGCCATCTCGAAGGGCCTTGTCAAGAAAGGCGGTGGCCCAGGGGTGGCCGGGCGGGGCCAGCAAGGGCAGGGTCTTGGCCAGTGCGATTCTAACTTCGGGCGTGTTGTCGGCCAACTTGGTGACTTCTGCCAAAATTGCGCCGCGGTCACGGGGGTTCAAGGGGGGAAGGAATAGTAACGACCGCAAAAGCATGGCCTTTTGCCCGCTGGTCAGGTTCGGATTAGCCAGCCAGGCAGGAATGGCCGAGGCGGAATCCGCCGTCTGCAAGGCCACCTGGAATTCCAAGGCCTTTTGCAAATCTCTCTTAACGCCGGAATCTCCCGCGGCTAATAAACGATCGAGGCCCTCCTTGCCCGCTGCCCTCAGGGCGGTTCTAAAAGCCTGAATCACCCTTGGGTTGCCGCCCTCGTAAAACAGCGCGGAGTTGACAAGAATCTCGGCTGTGCCAGGGGCGTTGAGCATTCCCATGGCCCGAATAACCGCCGGACGCACCTGGGGCTGTTCGGTTCCCAGTTGCTTCAGCAAGGCGTTGAAAACCGGCTCATTTTTTTTGGGGCAGTACCGTGAAAGGTATTCTGCCGCTCCCGTTTGCAACTCGGGTATCCCCGACTCGAGCGCTTGCAAGCAGGCTTCTTGAATTTCCTTACCCCAGGCGCCGCCAAGGGAATGAAGAGCCAAAACCCTTGCCAGAGGAATTTCATCTTCCTTGCTCAGGATCTTTAAGGCAAAGGTTGGTTCTTTGGCGGCCCTGGTGAATATTTCCTCCTGGCTTTCCTTACGGCGCCAGTCGTCGTCGCCAATCAGCAGGGCGGTAAGTTTTTCCCAATCGGTTTCGCCCAAGGGACCATTTACCGGTTCATCGGGTTTTTCATTGGGTAAAAAACGGAGGATTCGCCCTGAAGGCTTGAACTCATCCTTGTACCCTTCCCAGGGTCGGCCCCGGTCCAAAACAAGGAGTGAATTCCCGGGCCCAATGGCCGCCTGGGCTGGATAAAAACTTCCCACTTCACCCTTGGCAAATGCCTTGGGAGCCGCACGCCCTGCTCCCTCCCCGGTTGGCAGTTGCCAAATTTGAATAACCCCCTGGTCCGGAAAAGGCACCAACAGCGCCTCCTCCTGGACTCCGGTGATCTTGGGATTCCCCGATAGGCAGGGGATGCCTGCCCGACCAGGCGCTTTAAAAACCGCCTTCAAAACAACTTCAAGGTCGCTAGCGCGGCCTTCCTTGGCCTGGTGGTGATTACCGTAATCGGCATCGGGGAAAAATTCATAAAGCCGCGTTTCCCAGCCGTTCCCTACCGCCACGCGATCCACAACCCATTGCCTGCCATCTCGGGAATGAAAAATATCGGGAACTGGCAAGGCCAGTCCTTCACCGGCCTTTTCCCACTTCTCTCCTGGAAGCGAGCAAAAAAGGACTCGGTTGGAAAAGCTGGCGGCGGCATTTTCCCGGGCAAAGACTTGCGCCCTCCCATCCAGACCTAAGGCCATCCCTTCCAGAGAATAATCCCCGGCCCCCGGGGTTTGCAAGTTCTCGGGTTGGTCAGGGCCGGAAATTTTTCGCCTTTGAAGACTCGTTAGGGACAAGGCGTACATCCACTGGCCCCGGAGTTGGAAATCCAGTCCCTGGTCCAATTCCAAAAAAGGCCGGGTTTTAGTAAACCTGCCCTCTTTGCCTGGGTTTGATAACAGCGTAATCCGGTCCAGGCGAGGTTTTTTTTTGCCGTTTTGGCCCGGCGGACTGAGAGTCTTTTCCAACACCCATACCCCGCCAGCGCCATCCAGCCTTACAAGGGCAGGATTTTCCACCAAGGGGTATTCCGCCACCACCTGGAGGGAATACCCCTCCGGGGTTGAAACTTTTGGCGCGCCCTCGGGCGCTCCAGGGCAATCTCCCTCGGCGAACCAGCAGAAAACCATCGTGACCAAGATCAGGCGAAATTGGAAAGTCTTTTTCATGGGAGGATCACAGGCCCAGGGCCGGGGTTACCTCTATCTGTTGTTCTTTCCCATCCCTCAGCACCCGCAGAATAGCTTTTTTTCCTGAAGGATGGTTTTCGCTGGCGTGAAGAAAATCCGCTGGGGTGATGATCCAACGCTCATTGATGGAAATCAAGGCATCGCCCTTGACCAACCCGGCGGTGGCCGCCGGCCCGCCCGGAACGACCCGTTCAATTTTCAATCCCGCCGCCTCCTCTGTGGAAAAGGAAAAACCCCAATAACCCCTGGCTGCAGCCACTCCAGGGCCAGCCTTTTTCCCCAAAAGCTGTTTCATCATATTTTGCACCGCGTCCAGTGGAACAAAACCATTGGGCTCAAACGAGATCTTTTCCTTTTGGTAATCCAGGGTGACCTTGTAGCGGGCAAAAAAAGAATGGCCGACAATCCCTTCGATCGGTCCAAAGAACCGCGACATGGCGCTCACCGTCGGGTGATCCATAATCATCACGGCAACCTCCACAGGTTCGAGATCGCCCACGCGCATCGATTTCACTTTGGCCTGTCCCGCGGCGCCAAAGGGCGTGGGCCCTAGACCCTTGTTCGACACTCCCGCTTCCTTGGCCAGCTTATTGGTCACCAGAGTAATGGGCGCGCCGGTGTCGAATACCAGACGAAATGGCCCTTTGTCATTGACCTTTACGGCGACGACAATGTGCCCGGTTTTCAGAATCTCCATGGGCACAACCACTGGGAATGGTTTGGTTTCCGGCGGCCAGGCCAGCGCCGCCGTGAAGCTCAAAAAAACCAGGAACAAAGCAATTGGTGTTTTCATGGATGGTTACCGTTCGGTGTCGGTTTTGCAGAGCGGGCAGCTTCAGGCGGTTGTTTCTTTGCCTTGTGGGGAACTGAAAAAAACCGGTAAACAGTTGCCATGTCAGAATCCTTCTTCCCAGGAAACTTCCAGCGTTACTTTCTTCCCAGCTCTTTCCACCAGGACGGAAAAAGGCTTATCGGAAGAGGTATCGAGAGTTTTTTTTCTCAGCGCTTCAAACGAACTGACTTTTTGGCCATTGAAGAAAAGAAGAATGTCCCCTTTTTGAAACCCGCTTTGCATCGCCGCGGTTCCGGGAAAAACCCTGCCCACTAGCAATTGGCCCTCTTTGTCCAAGAGTTCCAACCCCAAGGCCCCGCGGGCCCGCGGAGGCAACGGCGGTTTCATCCCCATGAGGGCGCCAAAGGTTTTCATTATCGATCCGACGACTTCCAACCCGCCGGCGCTTGACTTGCCCTTTCCCCCAATGCCGAGTGGTCTCTTCGGCTCGAAATCTAACGGCGTCCAAATCATGCGGTCGCGGGTCAAATCAATTTCTATCCGGTGCCGGGCCAGCAAGTCATAACCAATCAAGCCATGCAGTTCCATTCCAGCCATGGCCATGCCATTCATTCCCTTGAGCTGGAAAGGCGTTTCCAGTCGGAGTTTTGTCTTGGGAATGACCAAGCCCCCTTCCAACTCAAAATGCTCCACCTGGCACCAAAGGTTTTCATCCCCCTTCAGCCCGATTTTTTTAGCAGCTTCCTCCGCCAGAAAGGTGACCGGCGCTCCCGTGTCCACGATCAGATTGAACGGCCCCTTCCCTTCCACCTTGGCGCGAACCACCAGATGTACCGAGGTGGAAAGGCGGTAGGGGACTTCGAAAGATCGCCGTGCCGCCCCTTGGCCCTGGACAGACCAGGCCAGTGATGCGCCAAAAAACAATAACAGTGCGAGACGCAGAATAGTCATTGCCCTGCTTGGCTCCTTATTTCAAAGGGGAATAATCGGTCGGGTTGAGATAAACCGAATCCGCCTTTTTAACCAGCTTTCCAGCTTTCTCGGAAGCATCGCGGGCAGCGTGCCAGGCCGGGTCTTCTCGAAACCCTTTCCAAGACTTGTCTGCAGCTTCCTTGCTCGGGTAGGCCAGAATGTAAACCAGCACTTCCTCCGCCTTGGCCGCATCAGTCGGTTTCCAATAACCCACATTGGTTATGCCATGCTTTTCAAAAAGCTTCAAAGTGTGGTCGCGAAACCTGGCGTGCAGGGCCTCGATCTTCCCGGGGTTGGCGTAATAGGTCCGCATTTCAAATACACGATTGTCCTTGGCGATCACTTTTCGGCTTTCCTGGCTGGAGGAGAAAAGGGGAAACCCCAGGACTGCCAGGGCAATCCCGGAAAACAGGATTCTAGAAAAACGAACAGAAGGCAACATGGAAATCTCCAATAAAAAAGGGTTAGTTGGCGGGTGAACCGATGCAAAACAGGTGGTTTTTCCCGCGCAGGAACAGGCGGTCATTGGCAATTGCCGGGGTGGCCGAGATCGGTTCCCCCATCGAGTTCTTGTTCAGGAGCTTGAAATCCGCCGCTGCGGAATAAATGTAGACCTCGCCGGTTTCGGAAAAGACCATTATCTTCCCGTCGACCAAAAGCGGGGAAGCAGTCACCGGGCTTTCCAGCCTTTCCGACCAGACTTCCTTTCCCGTGGCAGCCAAGTTGCACATGGCCTGACCTTTGTCATTGACGCTGAAGAGGTACTCGCCGTACCCAAGCATGGAAGGGACATAGGGAAAAATCTTGCGATTTTCCCAGGCCAGGTTGGTGGCGGTGACATCGCCCTTGCCCCCGAGGCGGACCGCAATGAGATGGCGGTCGCCCGCGCCATCGCCGCTGCAAGCGAAGACCACGCCACCGGCCACGACCGGGGAAGCCACCGTGCGCAAAGGCATTTTGGAAAAGGTCCAGGTGTAGTTCCAGTTTTCCAGACCGCTGTCGGGGTTGTAGCTGGTGATGCCTGCCGTGGTGGTGACGAGAAGTTCAACTCCGTTGGCGGTGGCATTCAAGCAAGGTGTGGAATAACAAGCGCGGAAAGCTTTCCTCGGCATCTCCCACACGGTTTTTCCCGTCTTGGCATCCAGCGCCATCAACTGAGCGCTGCCATCCTGGTCGTTATTGAAAAGCACCTTGTTCCCCACAACGATGGGGCTGTGGCCGGGCCCGTGCTGGCTGGTGTACCCGCCCAGGTCGCGCTTCCAGATTTCCTTGCCCTGGAAATCATGGGCATAAAGGGCAATCGCCTGGCCATCCCAGATCAGGGAGTAAACGCGTTCGCCATCAGTGGCCGGTGTGCAGGAAGCCAAGGTATTCCTGATATGCGTTTTGGCCTTGGCGCCAGAGAAGTTCTTCTTCCAGACCTCCTTGCCGGTTTCCGTGTCCAGGCAGGCGAGTGTTCGCGTGGAACCATCCCCGGCGGAAGAATGGAGGAATAAACGATTGTTCCAAATGACCGGTGAGGAGTTTCCGATTCCTGCCAGGGGAGTTTTCCAGATGACTCCCTGCTTATCAGAGAATTTCATGGGGATTTTTTTGCTGGCTGACACGCCGGTGCCGTTGGGCCCGCGAAAGCGTTCCCAGTTTTCAAAAGCGATTGAAAGGGCAGGCACAAACAACAACGCCGCCAAAAGCAGCCAGAATCGTCGCATGAGAAACTCCTAAAGAATATTGACCAATCAAACGGCAGGGGGCGAGGCCGCCATGGACTTTTGGTTTTCCTTGCCGGGGTTTTTACCCGGCAGGCGGGGGGGAAAGAACACAAAGGTTAATAATACCAATCCGCCGAAGCCAATGTGCGCCCATTCGAAATACTTGTGAGGAATGCCCGGGTAGAAGAGGATGCGGTTGGCCATGCGTGGAATGAATGGCACCTGGAAAACTTCTTGCCCCGCCCTGGCGCGCAGATTTCTTTCCCACACCGTCACCGGGCATTCCACATCAAATATGCCTTCCACAGCGACAAAGGAAATAGCCGCCAGGTGTATAAGACGAAACCAGAAATTCCTGGCCCAGCGGCCCTTGAAGATCCAGGCCAGCAAAATGGCCAACTGCCCCAGCACCACAAAGGCAACAAAGCTGAGGTGAACCAAGACCAGGATATCCGCCAAGGTTGCAGGGTTCATCGTTTTCCTAAAAGAGGATCGGTTTTCCCAGTTTCCTGCGGATCACGCTCCATTGCCCCAGGTGCATGAGCGTATGTTGACAGACGAGAAGGAGCAACTTTCCCAGAGTGGGCGCTTTTTGCGCCAGGGGGCCTTTGGATGGCGCGTCCAAATCCTTGTCGGATAAATTCTTCACCGCAGCGCAAGTGGCCGCCCGCGTTTTCTGAAATAGCTCCAGGTACTTTTCCTTGGTCAAGAACCCTTCGCACCCTTGCTTCGCGGTGTTGTCACGGCTGTGAACTTTCTCGAAATCCCCTGCCAGGGGTTCATAGGCCGCGCCGGATAAATTGATGGATAGTAAAAACCGCTCGGCGGCGATCAGGTGGCCCACCTGCCAGGCGGCATGGTTGGCCCCATCCAGCGGACAGACGGTCAGGTCGCTGTCGGAAAAATCGGCCAAAAAAAAGGAGGGCATTTGCCCCGTCGCTTCCAGTTCCGCTAAAACCGCTTCCACTCCGGTCATGTGAACCTCCCTTGGTAAAATTCTCTGCCCTTATGATAAGGCGATTCCCTGGCCCTTTCACCTGGTAACTTCACAAGGAAAGGGAAACTCCTTACGGCCAATGCCAGCCGGAAAGATCCTTGAGTTTATCATGATCGGTCAGGTTGAACTGCAGCGGCGTGACCGTGATAAACCCCTCGGCCAGAGCGCTGGTATCGGTGTCGGGGTGCGGGTCGGGGCAGCCGAAGTCGGCGCCGAGCCAGTAATAGGTTCGTCCCCGCGGGTCGACTCGCCGGGCAAAGGTCTCTTCATAAACAGCAATGTTCTGGGGCGCGGTTTTTATTCCCCTTACTTGGCCTTTCTCCAAACTGGGGATATTCACATTGAAGAGAGAACCGGGAGTTGGCTTCTTCTCGAGAATTTGCGAAATCACTTTGGCCGACAGGGACGCCCCCCGGGAAAAGTCCAAGGGGAAAGCCTTGGTGTATTCCAGCGAACAAGCAATACTTGTGATGCGGTAAAAAGCGCCCTCAATGGCAGCGGCAACTGTGCCGGAATACAGGACATTGATGCCGGCGTTGGAACCGGCGTTGAGCCCGGACACAATCAAGTCCGGCTGGTAGCCAAGCAATTCCCTCAGGGCCAGCTTGACACAATCGGCGGGGCGGCCTTCCACCGCCCAGCCCATTTTCTTCCCCTCCTCGTCTTGAACTTCCTGCACGATCAAGGGAGTGGTCAAAGTGACGGAATGCCCGGCAGCGCTCTGCTCGGTAGCCGGCGCCACCACCTCCACGCTTCCAAATTTCTTCAGTTCGTGCCTCAGGGCCCTTAGCCCGGGGGCGTAAATGCCGTCGTCATTTGTCAGTAGGATCCGCATCTTCAGCAATCTCCTTTCCTTGATCCCTTGCTTGTTCCATCTCGCCCTCTAGTTTTTTCCTGCGCAGCAAGTGGTGGTAATGTTGAGCAAAGCGATGGGCCTCATCGCGGACATATTGCAAAAGCCTTAGCCCGGCCGAGTGACGCGACAATAGCAGTGGCGCCGACTCGCCCGGCCGAAATATTTCCTCCTCCCGCTTGGCCAGCGAGATCACGGCCGGCGGCGTCACCCCCAGCAAACGAAAAGCATCCATGGCGCCGTTCAACTGCCCCTTGCCCCCGTCAATCAAAATCAGATCGGGAAAAAACTCCTCCCCCTCGCCTGTCTGGCGGTACCGGCGGGTGATGACTTCCCGCATCGAGGCGAAATCATCCACCCCTTCCACGGTGCGAATGCGGAAGCGCCTGTACCCCGGTTTGAAGGGCAGGCCATCGAGAAAGCGCACCTGCGAAGCCACGGTTTCCTCCCCGCCAAGGTGTGCGATGTCGAACCCGTCGATGATTCGCGGAGGCGAGGGCAAGCCCAGGTCGCGCTTGAGGGTTTTCATTCCCTTTTTCGGGTTGATGGGGAAAACTTCATACTGCACCTGCCTGTCGAGGCTTCCGCGCTCATCGAGTTTTTCCAAGGCGATGATTTCATCCCGAAGGCGGGCCGCCTTTTCAAACAACAGTTGACCACTGGCTTTCTGCATCTCTTTTCTCATGCGCGATAGCAAGCGCTTCTTTTTCCCCTCGAGAATCAGGATGAGGGATTTAATGCTGGCCCGGTAGTCTTCCCGGGTGACGCGGAAATTGCAAGGCCCGGTGCATTGGCGGATGCTGTGCAGCAGGCAGGGACGAAACCAGCGCCAGCGTTCCTCTTGCGAGCGTATGTCGAGCTGGCAGGTGCGGAATTGAAAAACCTTTTGTAAAACCAGAAGGGCCCTGCGCAAAGTGGTGGCGTTTAAAAAAGGCCCGTAAAGGCGCACCCCTTTTCTCCTGGGCGTGCGCGTGACCTCGACCCGGGGAAACTCCTCGCGGGTGCGGATTTGCAAATAGGGAAAGGTCTTGCCATCGCGCAGGTCGCGATTGAACTTGGGCTGCACATCCTTGATCAGCCTGGCTTCAAGAAAGAGCGCGTCCACTTCAGACTCCGCCGCCAGAAAATCAATGTCAGCAATTAAAGGGACAAGGTTGGCGGTGCGGGGATCCTCCGCCGCGGCCTTGGTGAAGTAGTGCGTGACGCGGTTGCGCAAGTTCTTGGCTTTGCCAATGTAAAGCACAACCCCGCTGGCATCCTTCATCAGGTAAACGCCTGGAGTCGTGGGGAATTCTTTGGCTTTTTCCGAGGGCGGCTGGCTTGGCTCCATACCTTTTCCCCTGGATTTACAAGGCAGGCGCTACCGGGTGACGATCCGGTCCTTGCCAACAAATGGGCGCAACACTTCTGGAATGGTAACGGATCCATCGGTTTCCTGGAAGTTTTCCAGGATGGCGAGAAGGGCTCTTGTGACAGCCACGGCTGTGCCGTTCAAGGTATGGACAAAGCGGGTGCCTTTTTGCCCCTGGGCCTTGCAGCGGATGTTCAGCCTGCGAGCCTGGTAATCGGTGCAGTTGGAAGTGCTGGTCACTTCGCCGTACTCTCCCTCCTTGCCGCGGCCGGGCATCCAGGCCTCGATATCAAATTTTCGGTAGGCCGGACCACCGAGGTCTCCCGTGCAAGTGTCGATCACATGATAGGGAATGCCCAGCCCTTGAAAGATTTTCTCTTCGATGCGCAACAGTTCCAGGTGAATCGCTTCGCTTTGCTCGGGGGTGCAAAAGACGAACATTTCCACCTTGGTAAACTGGTGGACGCGGTAAAGACCGCGGGTGTCGCGGCCGGGTGCGCCAGCCTCGGTGCGGAAACAGTGCGACATCCCCACATATTTCCTGGGCAATGTGGCTTCGTCGAGAATGTGGTCGCGGTGCATGCCGCCCAGGGTAATCTCTGCAGTGGCCACCAGGCAGAGGTCGGTCCCCTCGATGGTGTAGACCTGCCTTTTTTCCGGGTCGGGGTCGCGGGGGATGAAACCGATCCCTTCCAGCACTTCCACCCGCGCCAGGTCAGGGGTGATGAACGGGGTGTAACCTTCCTTTACCAGGACTCCCATGGCGTATTGAACAAGGGCCAGTTCAAGGAGGGCGCCTTCGTTTTTAAGGAAGTAAAATTTTTGGCCGGTCACCGAGGCGCCGGCCTCGAAGTCGGCCAGTTGTAGCGAGTCGCAAAGCGCCACATGGTCCTTGGCAGGGAAATCGAACTGCCTGGGCTCGCCCCAGCGGATGACCTCCTTATTCCCCGCCGGGTCGGAACTGACCGGGGCGTCGGGGTGGGTCATGTTGGGAATCAAGGAAAGTGCGGCTTTCAAGTTGGCTTCGGCCTCGCGGACTTGCACTTCGACCAGAGCCACCTGTTCCCGCAGGGATTTTCCCTCGGCAATCATGGCCTGTTTTTGCCCCGGGTCTTTTTCCTTGGGGATCAGCTTGGAAACTTCGTTTTGCCGTTGTTGTATAGTTTGGATTTTTCCCAGCAGTTCCCGCCGACCATCATCCAAGGCCACCACGCGCACGATATCAGCGGGCACATTGCGGTTTTGGCAATTGGCTTGAACAGCTTGCAAGTTGTTTCGGACAAAAGCGGCATCAAGCATGAAGTTTCCCGGCCTCCATAGAAAAGGACCGTCCTGAAGATATCAAGGCCTATTTTGCAGAGGGAGATAGGGCCTGTCCATTTTCCCAATGTAAATCTGCTCGGGGCGGAAGATGCGGTTGTTTTTCAATTGTTCCAGCCAGTGAGCCAGCCAGCCGGCCACCCGGGCAATGGCAAAGATGGGGGTGAACAAGTCGCGTGAAATGCCCAGGCTTTGATAAATGATGCCGGAATAGAAATCGACATTGGGATAAATGCCCCTCGGCCCGAGAATGGGCAGCGCAGCCTTCTCGATTTCCACCGCCAGCTTGTAGATTTCCGGCTTGCCGGTTTCCACGAACATGTTTTCCGCCAAGTCTTGCAGCACCGTGGCGCGGGGATCCTTCACCTTGTAAACCCGGTGGCCAAACCCCATGATCTTTTTCTTCGACTCCACCGCCTCTTCCAGCCAAGATTTCGCCTTTACTACCGAACCAATCTCTTCCAGCATGTCGAGAACTTCCTCGTTGGCCCCTCCATGCAGTGGGCCGGTTAGCGTGCCGATGGCGGAACTGACAACCGTGTACGGATTGGCCAGCGTAGAGGCGGTCACCCGGCCAGAAAATGTCGAGGCGTTCATGGTGTGTTCGGCGTGAAGAATCAGGCAAGCGTCCAGCAATCGCGAGATGGAAGGCGAAGGTTCTTCCTCGAACAGCATGTAATAAAAGTTGGCGGCGTGGCTGAGGTCGTCGCGGGGTTCAATGGGGAGGTTGCCCTGGCGAAGGCGGTGAAAGGCGGCAATAATAGTTGGCAGCTTGGCGATCAGCCGCACCACCGATTCCCAATTTTTCTCGGGGTTGCTGACTTCCCTGCCGGGGTAAAACATCCCCGATGCCGCCACGCCCGCCTGCAGCGCGTCCATGGGATGGCCCGATTCTGGCAAGCACTTGATCAGGTCGATGATGCGGAATTTCAAACGGCGGTGATGGCGAAGATTGTGGTCAAATACCGCCAGATCCCTTTGATTGGGCAACTCGCCTTTAAGAAGAAGCCAGGCAGTTTCCTCGAAGGTGCTTTCCTGTGCCAAAGTTTCAACCGCAATGCCACGGTATTCCAGCCTGGCTCGCTTCCCGTCAATAAAGCTGATCCCGGATTCGGCAACCGGCACATCCGCCAGTCCCGGGCGATATTCCAAGTCCGCCATGATGTTTTCCCAAGGAGCCAAAGGTGGGTGTAATTTCAATTTGCAAAACTACTTGTGGAATTATAGCGAGGAGCACCAGTTCGAGGAGGTGCCCAATTACTTATTCGCCTGGTTTTAACATCCCACCGAGGGGCGCTCCTTTTTACCGTTTTCCACCCAATGCGTTGTTGCAGACCGTTCCTTCTTTACAATACCAGTATGACTCATTCCCGCGCGTCGCTGGCTCTTTTGCCGGCCGGTTTGAAACCCGGTTTCCTTTCCCTGGAAGATTCCTCGCTGGCGTCCTGGCTGGAACAGGGCCAGGAGTCCCCTTATCGAACCAGGCAAATTGCTGCCTGGATTTTGGAAAAACGCGCCCTTTCCTTTGAGCAAATGACCGACCTGCCCGCACGCTTGCGCGACAGTTTAGTGCAAAGTTTCAACCTTTTCTCCTCGCGCATCGATTGCCACAAAGTTTCCCTCGATGACACCAACAAACTTTTGCTGCAACTGGAAGATGGCAATCGGGTGGAATGCGTGCTCATGAAAGAGGAAACCCGTCGAACCGTTTGCGTCAGCACCCAGGTCGGCTGCGCCATGGGATGCGTCTTTTGCGCCAGCGGCATCGACGGCGTTGTACGCAACCTGCGCCCACACGAAATCCTCGAACAAATGATCCATGCCAGGAATCTCCTGCCCAAGGAAGAGCGGCTGACCCATGTGGTGGTCATGGGGATGGGTGAACCGCTGACAAACCTGGAGGCGCTGCTTGAGGCCCTGGCCTTGGCCTGCTCACCCAAGGGGCTGGGGCTAGGCGCCAGGAATGTCACGATTTCAACCGTCGGCCTACCGGTGCAAATCCGCAAACTCGCGGATTTGAAAAAACAGTTTCACCTGGCGGTTTCCCTGCACGCCCCCAATCAGGACCTGCGCTCGCGCATTGTCCCGGTAAATGCCCGCGTGGGCATTGAAGAAGTTCTTGCCGCCGCCGACTATTTTTTTGATACCACCGGAAGGCAAGTCACTTTTGAATATATCCTGCTGGGCGGGGTCAACGATCATGCGGAACATGCCAGGGAACTTTTGCAACTGCTGCAGGGGAGAAAGGCGCATGTCAATCTGATCCCCTTCAACCGGGTGGTCGGGCTGCCTTACCAGCGACCGACGCCGGAAGCGACCCGGGAATTCGCACGCATCTTGAAGCAAGCCGGACAAAGTGTGACAATCAGAAAGCGCAAGGGGGCGGACATTGACGCCGCTTGCGGACAGTTGCGCAGGAACCAAGAGCAAGCCCAGAGCGGTTGAGCAGGCGGGAGAAAAACAGGAGCCAGGATTGACAGCCATCGGCAAATCCAGCGCCCAATTTGCCCTCCGCGACCCGGACATACGCATGATGCTGCGGGTCCGCGCCGACGAGGAAGGGGCCTTTGAGGATTTGGTCAACGGGTTTCAGCAGCGGCTGGTGGGTATTTTGCGTCACATCGTGAACAACCGCGAAGAAGCCGAGGACCTGGCCCAGGAAGTTTTCCTCCGCGTTTTCAAGTCGCGGAAATCGTACCACCCTTCCGCTCGTTTCGGCACTTGGCTCTTCACCATAGCCAACAACTTGGCCTTGAACCACATCCGCGCCAGGAAAAAGAAGGGCGCCATTTCCCTCGAGGCCTGCGACTCCGGCATTCATCAACGCATCTCCTCGGATAACCGCCGCAACCCGACCGAGCAAAGCCCGGGCAAGAGGCTCGACCATGCCGAATTGGCCAATGTTATCCGCCTGGCCATGAGCACTTTAAATGAAAGGCAGCGGATGGCGGTGGCGCTCAACAAATTCGAGGACATGAATTACGCCGACATTGCCACCATCATGGGCCTGACCACCAAGGCGGTGAAATCGCTTCTCAGCCGGGCCCGGGCAAGTTTGCGCGAGGCCCTTAAACCCTACATTCAAATGCACGATTCCAGAAACCCCGCCCAGGAATCCGACGAAGTTAAGAAAGAGGACTCATGAAACCTTTTGATTCCCTCGATGACGAAGAAAAGGAAGAGATCTTTTCCGCCTACCTCGATGGCGAATTGCCCTCGGAGGAAGTTCAGGTTCTGGAAACGCGGCTGGCCGTTGACTCCGAAGCCCGCGACCGCCTAGAGGCATTGAGAAAAACCTGGCAGTTGCTCGACTTCCTGCCCAAGGCCGAAGTTTCCGCTTCCTTTACTGAAAGGACCATGAAGAAACTGGTCCTGCCAACACGCACTCTGCCCCGCCTGGCATGGAAGTCTGCCCTTGCGCAAGCGGCCTTCGCCCTGGTTCTGGTTCTGGCTTTTTCCGGCGGCTTCCTCGGCTATTATTTCGCGGGAAACCGCTCCGCCAGCCAGATGTCCTTGATTCGCGACCTAATGCTTTTCGAAAACAAACGGCTTTATGAGGCCGCGGGTGATTTGGATTTCTTGAGAAAACTCGATACCCCCGATTTGTTCGGCGACCCGGCATCGGGAAATTGAAAGGACTCGCCATATGCTTTTGACCCGACAATTTCTGGTCCTCCTTCCGCTACTGGCTCTGCTCCTGCTGGCAGGAGCAGATCTCCCCCCCAAGGAAGATTTCGACCGCAACCGCAGGCTGCTGGAAAAGTGGAAGGACGATCCCGAACACTACAGACAATTGCTGAAAGACCAGGCCGCTTTTGAAGCCCTTCCTGAATCCGCCCGCAACCGCATTCGCTCTTTGGACAGAGAACTCGATCTGCTCGAAGATGGCGATCGCAAACGCTTCATGGAAGTCTTGCGCAGGTATGGCTCCTGGGTTGACCTTTTGAGCCCAGCGAACAAAAAATTGCTCGAAAGCGCCAGCAGCAACGACCAGAAATTGACCTTGGTCAAACAAATCCTCGACAGAAATTGGGAGGAACGCCTGCCAAAGAGGGACCGCGATCTCCTGGCAGGGTTAATCGGCGAGAAGCGAAGCCAAGAAATTGCGCGCATACGGGAAGAGGAAAAGAAAAGGCGGGAGTTTTCCTCCCGGCCCAGGTTGCGCCCCAAGAAACTATCCGAACTGCCCGAAGAAGTTCGCAAATTCGTGGAATCAATCCGGCCGCGATTTACCCAGGTGGAATCGGATCGCCTGGCTCGCATGGAGAAAAAGGGTGGCAACATTGCCAAGACCATTCTCGAACTTGCGGAGGCTCATCCCAATTATCCGGCCATCACTCCCGCCAAGGAAGGGATCATTACCTTCAAGGAACTGCCAGAGTCCATGCGTGAAAAACTCATCCAGGCCCGCGCCATGGCTGGAACCAAGGGATTGGACCTGGCCAAGGCGGAGGGCAAGTGGCCAGAATTCGCCCTGGCTGTTACCAATGTGATCCGCCTGAATCAGAAGGAGTTTCATTACCCGTTTGGCGCCAGCAGGGTGGCCGAGTTCCCTCCGGGAACCAGAGAGTTTCTCGATGAGATTCTGTTCCCTGCCCTGACGACGCAAGAGAAATCCCGCCTGCAGGCCGCCGAGGGAAAATGGCCCGATTATCCCCAGCTCCTGGTTGAATTCGCCAGAGTCCACATGATTGTTATTCCGGGGATTTCGCTCCCTGGGCCGCGCGAACTCTGGCGCTTCGCCAGGGGAACGCCTCTGCCATGATTTTCCCTGGGTTCAAAGCGCAAGCACAACTTATTTTGTTTTCAAAAGTAATAAGCAGGAGTCATTAAAAAAAGCGCCCACCCTGAATTTGTCACAGGGTGAGCGCGTTATCGCTTTTCCAATTGCCTTTCAATCCACTGCCTTTTACCCCTTGGCATTCAAAGGAATGGACGGGTCGTCCGCCACATTTACCCAGACATGGACATGGGGAGAGCCGCGGAAGTACCATACGAAAGCCGGCCCTTCCAACCGCCAGTTGTCCCAGACCTTGTCGTTGCCAATATCACCCTGCTTGAAGAAGGTCAGGTGGCATTGGTCAAGCCCGCCCTGTTTTTCCAAACAGGCAATGGCTTTCTTCTGATCATCAACACGGAACGGTTCAATCAACCCGGACAGCGCCCCTTGCAACTCCTTTTTCTGCGCGGAATCAAGCTTGGCCACCGGAATGCCAGTGAACTTCGCCGCCCGCCCGCGGAACTCTACCGCAGACTCCGCCGGGGTTTTCTCCACCAGGGACAACGCTTTCTGCTCTTCACCCAGCAAAGTGTAGACCTTGTTCGCCCGCAGTGCTTGTTCCCAGAAGACATTGCCTTTATGGGTGGGGCCTTCGTTGAAAGTGTCGGCGGCGTGACCGTAGAAAATCGGCCCGCCAAACGCCACATGATCTTCCGAGTTGCCATCCGCACGCAGGGTCATGTGCCGGCCAGTCATGACAAATTCAAATTTCCCATCTCCGGGCTTGCCGAAGATGGCAATGCTTTGCTCCGCTCCCCATGGCTTTCCGCCGGTGTCGTCCTTCAACTGCTTCAAGAACTTGGAATACCATTCCGGATTGACAATTCCCTTGAAAATGTCGTGGACAAGGTCTTGCTGCTTCTTGGTGAAATAATTGCTGAGGATCTTGGGCGAAGTGATCTGCCAGTTATTGGAAACGAAAGTGCGGAGCGTGCCCCTGGCTTCCGCCTTATGGTCCCAGCCGAAGCACAATTGTTTTTTCTGGGTGTCGGTCAGGTTTTCGTAGAGGGCCTTGACGGCGGTTTCTGCCGGTTTGGAAAGGTCGGGTTCACCGGCCAAGGCCAGCGAACTGCCAGCCAGTGGTGCTGCTACAGCCGCCATCCCTGTCAACTTAAGAAAATCGCGGCGCGAGGAGCCGCCTTCAACTCCGTCCGCGGAACAATCGCTGCATTGTTGATTGGTCTTCATGCTTTTTCCTCTGAGAAGGTAATGGTCGGCTTTGCTAGCCAGGCAGGAACCGGTTGGATTGTAACACCACTTTGGCGGATGGGAATCAAATTTTTAAGAAGAAGGCGAATTGAGGCAGGAGGGGATTTTTTGGTTATCTCGTCGGCGGTTTGCCCTTGCCCGAGCGAATATGCTCTTCCCTTCCCTTTTCGTACTCCTCCACGGAAATCGGCAGTTCCCCTTCCTGGCCCGATTGACATAGCGCGTGCATTTTCTTCAGGTAGGGAACACACCAGCCGCAACCCGTGCCGGCTCCGCCGCATTCCGACAACTGGCTGGCCACTTGCGGTTTTTCCAACCGCAGGAAATTAAGCAATTTCCTCCGCGTTACATGGAAGCAATAACAGATTTTCACATCAGGGTTCATAAAGCCATTATGACGGAAGTTGCCATGGGTGCACATCTTTCCCTTTTTCCACTTGTTCCCGGGTTCCTGAACTGAAGGGAAAACCCCTTGAAAGGAGCCAAATCTATGGTATGAGCAGCCTCAAGTGAAAGTGACTCGTTGGAGGGCTAGGTTGGTTGGAACAAAAGGGATAATGGGCAAGCTTCCCATTTTGACTTCTGGGGTTTCCCGAAGGCTTTTGGCTTTGGGACTGGCTCTTTTTTTGTTTCACCCACCAACAGTTTGTGGACAAGGCCCAACGCCTTTGAGCCCTGAAGTGCCCCCGGTTCTTGGCCAACCCATTCAAATTCATGGGCCAGGGGGAATTGGCCCCGCGCCACTGGGCGCACCGCCCAGATCGGCACTCGATCCGATTAACCTCGACCCGGTTCCGCCACCTTTGTTTCCCAATCCCCAGTTAACGGAGGACGATTTCCTGCGCGTCGCCGGAGTTTACGGCGCGGTGCGTCCAGAACCGGCCATCTTTTTCAATTCGGATACCGGCGCCTTGATTCCACGCCTGAAAAATAATCTCCAATCGACCGTGGTCTTTCCCAATGGGGTGGTGGCTACTGTCAATGTCCCCACCACCGATTTGAATTGGGGCGCCAACTTCAAAATAGAATTGGGATACCGCCTGCCCGATACTTTGGGCGCCTTCGCCATGTCCTGGCGCAATTTCAACGCGGAAGGGAATGGCGACGAACCTTATTTGCTTGGCTCAGCGCCGGTCAAAACCCGCCTGACGGTCAACCTGGGCGATTTCGATTACCTGTCCGCCCCTTTCATTTTTTCACCGAGATTTGACGCCCAGTACCGCATTGGCGCGCGCATCGCAGGGGTTTATTTCGACACCGCGCAACAAAACGAACTCTTCGCCCAGCACGAAAGCAACTACATGTTTGGCGGCGGGCCGCACTTTTACCTGGAAGGGTCGCACCGGTTTGTCCGCGTGCCGGGGCTTTCGGCCTTCGCTGGCCTCGACACCGCGGTAATTTTGGGCCAGGTGACGCAGCGCTTCACCGCGAAAATTCTACCCAACCAGATCGATTACCAGGCCTACTCTCAGCAATTCAAAATTATTTCCGTCCCCTCAGTGAACTTTCAGACCGGTTTAAGTTTCACTCCATGGGGCGCCCACTACCTCAAGTTTTCCACCGGCGTCCAGTTGGAATACTGGTGGGACCTGGGAAATATCTACAATTCCACAGCAACGCTCGGCGATCTCGGCTTATTCCTCCGGGGGCAGGTCGACTTTTGATTTCTTCTCCTATTCCACCCCGCCAGCAAATAAGATACTTCCCATTGATAAAACCCTTCTATTAATGAAACGAGTTGTCCAATGAACCTGCGCCTGTTGGGAAAAACCGGGATGAAGGTGAGCGAGTTGTGTATGGGCACCATGACCTTTGGCCGCCAGTGCGATGAGCAGACTTCTTTTGCCATCATGGATCAGGCGGCAAACGGCGGCGTGAATTTCATCGACACCGCCGATGTCTACCCTGTGCCTCCCGGCCCTGACGCCTGGGGAAAAACCGAGGAGATCGTCGGCAAGTGGCTGAAAGGAAAAAGGCAGCAGTTTGTCCTGGGCAGCAAATGCCGGCAGCGGGTTGGTCTTGGGGCCAACGAAGAAGGCCTTTCCCCCCGCCATATCATCCTTGCGGTCGAGGCCAGTTTGAAGAGATTAAACACCGACTACATCGACCTTTACCAGGCGCATGCGCCCGACCCCAACACCCCTTTAGAGGTTACCCTCCGGGCCATGGAAGACCTGCAGCGGCAAGGAAAAGTCCGCGCACTGGGCTGCTCAAATTACCCCGCCTGGCAAGTGGCGCTGGCCATTGGCATTGCCGATAAAATGGGCTGGTCCGGCTGGGCCACGGTGCAACCGAGGTACAACCTGCTCTTCCGCGATATCGAAGGAGAACTCCTGCCCTTGTGCAGGGAGAAAAATCTTGCCGTGCTTTGTTACAACCCCTTGGCCGGAGGCATGCTTACGGGGAAGTATAAGACGGCGGAAGCCCCGGTTGAAGGAACGCGCTTTGCCCTGGGCATTACCGGGGAACTTTACAGGGCACGGTATTGGCACCGGGCCAATGTGACCGAGGTCGCCAGATTGAAGGAACTTTTTCAAGCGCGGGGGAAATCGCTAACCACGGCTGCGGTGGCCTGGGTCCTGGCCCAACCGGGCGTAACTGCAGCAATCATTGGGGCCTCAAAACCGGAGCAACTGGCGGAAAGCCTGCAATCCACAGCCTTCGCCTGGGGCGAGGGGGAAAAGGAAGCGTGCGATTTGGCCTGGCACAATTTGCCCCGGATGCCTAAACCTCCCGCATAATTTAGGAAATTACTTGAATTTCTCCCCGATACCAGAGATACTTTCCTAAGAACCTGCCTGCTCCCCTCTCAAGGGGACGATATTGTTATTACCTGCCAGTCCGCATCCAGGAGATTTTTAACATGCTGGTAATTCCTTCTTGGCCAGGAAAAGACACTTGTGACGGGGTCACCCGCCGGGAAATTTTGCGGGTAGGCGGTTCTGCCGCCTTCGGCCTTTCCCTGGCTGATGTGCTCCGCTTGCAAAACCTCCAGGCCGCTTCCAGCCAATTTTCCGGCGGCCCGGGATTTGGCAAAGCCAAGAGCGTTATTCTCCTTTATTTGCAAGGCGGGCCTAGCCACCTCGATCTTTGGGACCCCAAGGAAAATGTCCCGGACAATGTCCGCAGCGTTTTCAAACCGATCGACACCAAATTGCCTGGGGTTAAGTTCACCGAAATACTCCCGAAGCTGGCGCAGGTGAATGACAAATTCACCATGATCCGCTCCATGAGCTACACGCCGGTGGGATTGTTCAACCACACCGCGGCCATCTACCAGATGTTAACTGGCTACACCGCTGACAAGGTTAGTCCTTCGGGCCAATTGGAACCGCCCAGCCCCAAAGATTTCCCCACCGCCGGTTCACAAGTCGTTCGACTCAAGCCGCCTACCAAGCCCATGCTTCCCTTCGTCATGCTGCCCAGGCCGTTGCAGGAAAGCAATGTCGTGGGTAAGGGCGGGTCGGCAGGGTTTTTGGGAAAAGCTTACGACCCTTACCTGCTGTATCCCCCAGGCGACGACATGGACCTGACCAAGATGGAGCGCATCAAGGTCGATGACTTGAAATTGCGCGACGAGATCACCTCGCGTCGGTTGGAAAGGCGCGCCAGCCTTCGGGAAACCATTAATAAGGGCCTGCCCGCCATCGAAGCGGCCACATCCAAACACGAACTCGACAGCTACTACAGCAAGGCTCTTAGCCTGGTGATTTCCGGCAACGCCCGCAAGGCTTTCGATCTCGGGCTGGAACCCAAGAGCCTCCGCGAACGGTACGGCATGAATACTTTCGGTCAAAGCTGCCTTTTGGCTCGCCGACTGGTAGAAGCCGGCACGCGCTTTGTTGAAGTCAACTGGCCCAAGGTTGCCAATTCCGACAATCATTCCTGGGATGTCCATGCCGGGCTATCCAACAGAATGAAGACCCAATCGGGGCCGATGCTCGACGCCGGATTGAGCGCCTTGTTTGCCGACCTCGATGAACGCGGAATGCTTTCTGAAACCCTGGTGATTGCGGTGGGTGAATTCGGCCGCAGCCCGCAGCGGGGTGTCAGCACCTCCGGCAACCAGAACCAGGACGACGGCCGCGACCACTGGCCCTACTGTTACACCGCCGTGGTGGGCGGGGCCGGCGCCAAGCGCGGTCTGGTCTATGGCAAATCCGATAAAACCGCTTCCGCACCGGTCGATTCCCCGGTTCACCCGAAGGAATTGCTGGCCACGCTTTATTTCTCCCTGGGCATCGATCCCTCGACAATGGTCCTCAACCATTTGAACCAGCCGCGGGAACTGGTGCAGGGAGAACCGGTGACCTCGATCCTTGCCTAGACAAGGACCGGTTCTGGGATAAAAATAACGGTCGGCAAACTTTTGTCGGCCGTTTCCTTTTTGGGTCTTTATGCCGCGCTTCGCTCTCAGAAAAAAACGCCTCGAGGAGGCCTATGGCTTCCCCCTTCCCGATTGCCTTTACCAATTTTGGGACTTCGCCAAGGCGCTTTCCCCCTTGGATCCCTTGAAATGCCTTGAGGAACCGCTGGGAATTTTCCTGGTTGGGCCTTTTGAAATTTTGCATGGCTGCCTCGACCATTACCACGGCCCTATTCCCTTAAACCTGCATTGGCGTTATTCCCTCGATCCGCCTGAGTTTATGACACTGATGGCTTCCGGGAACAATGGCTGGCACGCCGGGCTTTACTTCGACCTTCCCGATAGCCGACATTTCTCTTTCGCCTCGTACCACGCAGCCGAGGGTCTGGAATTTTCCCTGGATGGACATGACCCTTTCTCCGCCCTTTTGGCTTATTGCCAAGAACGGAACGAGTTCCAGGCGCTGGGTGAGGGGCTGGAATTTCCCCAGGATTCTTCCACCGCGATTGAAAAAACTCAAAAGGTTCTCGGGCGCTACCAAAAGCGGGAATTGAATCGGGCGCCCAGAAGAGTCGGCCTGAAAACCCTCGACGGCATGGGGGTGGTGGCGCCGGCAAAATCCTGCGCACCCTTTACTAAAAAAACTCAAAAGGCCTTTACTCAGCCCTGGACCGATTCCTTTTTTCACCTTGCGCTTGAGGAGGCAGGCCGGCATTTGCAAGCTGGAGCGCCGGGGTCCGCGCTTAAGCTGGCCAAGGATGTTTGGGCCGCAGGGGAAGAAGCCAGCATGAGGCAAGCGGCCGAGATCATGATGGGGGCTTATGAAGCCCTGGGCCGGGAACCTTTCAAACAGATACTTGAAGGCCATATGGCCAACTTGAACCGCCCCTGGCTCGACATCCTCGACGCGGGATAATTCCATCGTAAAATCTCTGCCCGCCTTTTGCTCGCAGATGCCTTCCCTCCCATAAACTAACTATGGCCCATGGCAATTATTTTCTCCAAGGGAACGGCATCGTGGCAGAACCAGCGTTAAAAGTTCTTTTTGAAGACAACCACCTGCTGGTGCTGGCCAAGCCGCCAGGGTTGCCCACGGCCCATGGCGCCATCCGCGGGGTGTCCCTGTTTGATCATGCCAAAGACTACCTCAAGCATAAGTACAACAAACCCGGTAATGTTTACCTGGGCCTGGTTCACAGGCTCGACCAGGCGGTTTCAGGCGTGGTCGTGTTCGCACGCACCAGCAAGGCTGCCGCCCGACTTTGCGAACAATTTCGACTGGGGACGGTTCAAAAAACTTACCTGGCGGCAACGGAATCGCCCCCCGCGCCCCCCGTCGGCACCCTCCGAGATTTCCTGCAACCCCTTGAGGCAGAAAAAAAGGTCCAGGTTTCCCCCCGAGCAGAGGGGGCCAAAGAGGCCATTACAGAATATCAAACCCTTTTATCGGAAGCCGGGGTGACCCTGGTCAAGCTGCATCCCAGAACAGGAAGAAAACACCAGCTCCGGGTCCAGCTTGCCGTTCGGGGATGGCCCATTGTTGGGGATGGGAAGTACGGAGCGCAGAAGAAATTTCCCCATGGCATCGCCCTGCATGGGCTCGCGATAGAGATCCTTCATCCGGTGACAAAGAAGGCCATGACTTTCACCATGCTGCCGCCCTTGAAATGGCTCAGGGAATTCGGCCCTTGGGTTAATGCGGTGTTGGCGTGAGTTTCCTTCAAGCGATCCTTGAATTAGTGCACCAGGACCCCGGTGACCGAGGCCTGGCCAGGCAGGAGGTCAACCTGCTGACAGAAACAGCCGGACATTATGAACAGGCTTGCAACTCCCTTTCCCATCCGGGGGGAGTGGTCTTGCTTACTGGGTTTTTCATTCCCACCGCCGAGCCCCCCGGGCCGGAAACCGACGGCCCCCCCGGAGCGATTCACCTGGCCAGGGTATTAACCCGGCTCGGATTCAAAGTGGCGATCGCGGCAGAAAGTTATTGCCACGATGCCTTGCGGGCAGGGCTGGAATACTGGGGATTACTTGAGCAGGTCCCCTTACTGGTGGCGCCCTTGCAACCCGCCGATCAATTCACCCAGGATTTTTGGCATTTGGCAACAAAGGCGGTTGGCGAGGTAACGCACTGGATCAGCATCGAACGGGCCGGGCCCAGCCACACCGTAGACACACTGCGTGAGCAACCGCAGTTTGAATCTCAGGACTTGGAACATTTTCTGGCTATAACAAAACCGGGCAAGCGGGGCCGCATTCTTACCATGTCGGGGCATGACATCACCGAGCAAACTTCTCCCCTGCATCTGCTTTTCGAAAAAAGCTTTTCCCAGGACCATGGCATCACGCGCATCGGCATTGGCGACGGCGGAAACGAGATCGGCATGGGCGCCATCCCTTGGCAAGTGATTCAACAGAACATTCAAAACGGGGGAGAAATTGCCTGTGCCATACCGGCGGACTTTTTGCTCGTCGCCGGGGTGAGCAATTGGGGCGCCTGGGCCCTGTCGGCCTTGCTGCTTCACCAGCGCCATATTGTCCCAGGTGATTTTTTCGACTCGGATCGCCAACAAGAAATGCTTGCACTCATGGTGAAAAAGGGCAACCTGGTGGATGGACGAACCGGGGAAAAATCCGCCACAGTAGATGGCCTCAATTGGGCAATCCATGCGAACATCCTGCGGGGAATTCAATCCAGGTGGAGGTGATCGATGACTCCAAAAGAGATTCGCAGCTTATGTCGAACGGGAAAATTCACCAGCCCCACACCCGGGCTGGCCCCGGGATTCGTGCAAGCCAACCTGGTGATCGTTCCCGAAGCCCAAGCCTTCGATTTTCTTCTCTTTTGCCAACGAAACAGCAAGCCTTGCCCTCTCATTGAAGTCTTGGAAAAGGGGAAGTGGGAACCGGTCCACTGTGCCCCGGGCGCCGATCTGCGCACGGACTTGCCCCGCTACCGCGTTTTTGATTCGGGGAAACTCGTGGCGGAAGTGGACAGCATTGGCCACCTTTGGCAACCGGACCTGGTTTCTTTCCTGATCGGTTGCTCGTTCACTTTTGACGCGGCGCTGACGGCCCAGGGATTGCCGGTGCGACACGAACAAGAAAAAAAGAATGTGCCGATGTACAAAACTTTGATTCCCTGCGCGCCCGCGGGAGTGTTTCACGGACCTCTGGTGGTGTCCATGCGGCCAATGCTTCCGGGACAAGCCTTGGAGGCGGCGCGGGTGACTGGGCGCTTCCCCCGCGCCCATGGCGGGCCGGTTCATCTGGGCAACCCGGCGGCTATTGGCATCCACGACCTGGCCAGCCCAGATTTTGGCGATCCGGTTACTATTCACGAGGGGGAGGTGCCGGTCTTTTGGGCCTGTGGCGTAACGCCCCAAGCGGCAGCAGTGGAATCCAAAATTCCCTTGTTGATTACCCACAGCCCAGGACACATGTTTGTCACCGATTGGCAAGACAGCCAATTGGAAGGGGAGACCAAGGTATAAACCTTGGTCGGCGTTTAATTACCTGAAGCGGCTTTGTCTTCTTTCCCTGCGCGCTTTCAATGCATGCGGAGTGGGAAGTAATTGCGGTTCATCGGTGCGGAAACGGTCTTCAGTAAACACGCTTTTCAATTTCAAAAAGGGGAGGATTATGGCCGGCTGACTGGTTTGGCTGGTGGTAACTTCTTGCTCTCTGCGGGCTTCATGAAAACGCGTGGTATTTCTCAGAACCAGAAACTCGGAGTTGGCGCGGTTGCGAAAAAGAGCCCGGGTGGTGATGGCCACAGCCTCGGAGAATTTCCCGTTCTGTTGCAGCATGCGCACCAACCTGCGAAGTATGCCCAGGCTGCGCGGCTTTATGGCCACCGCTTCACGCAAATAATCCAATCCTATTTCCGCTCCCTGCTTGCACAGGGTTATGCCCAGGAAAGCCAGGGCCCGGCTATGGCAGGGATTGATTTTCAAACACTTTTGGAAATACCCTTTGGCCGCGTTGAGGTCGCCCGAACCATGGCGGGCCAAGGCCCGGCCAAGCCAGTAATGGTAATCGGCGTTGCCCGGATCGTGCGCCAGGCAGATGGCAAAGTGCCGACCGGCTCGATGGTATTTACCCTGGCAGAAAGACAGCCTACCGAAGAGGAACTGAATATTCTCGGCAACTTTTTTGGGAAGCTTGGCGAATTGGCTGAGGCGTTTTAAAAGCGCCTGAAGCTCTTCGTGGCGGCCTAATTTCCAATATTGACGGCAACTTCGCAAGGCGATTTGAAACAAAGGAAGAACAAGGGCCATACTCCACTGCCTCCTTGCAGCCTGAGCAGCGTCCCGGCGAGGGGGAACAGCTGAATAGGGGGAAATCATACCCTCCTGCCAGCTGGAAGCAAGAGGAAAGCCAGCTTTGACACCCCTTTTCCTTTTTCCCTTTCCTGTAGCGCACTTCCCTATCTTAACTCACCATGCCTTAGCCTTGACTTGCAAACACTTTAGGATTTCACTTCAAGTGAAATTCTCCTTCCTTTTTTTTTTATTTTTCATTTCACTTTCCCTTACTTTTTGTCAATGGGCGGACTTTCCTACGCGTAATGGAAGGGTGACCTACGCCATGCCGACCACTTATCAACCATTCCAATTGCCTGAAAAAAGCTGGTCGGAGTTTTCTTCCAACGAGGAGGAACGGACGCTGGTAAACGGCAGGAAAATCCCCGTGAACTCATAAGGCGTTTGCACAATACTCGACGAAGTCGGCTCGACATAGGATATGGCGCCGGCCGAATTTTGCTGATCGCGAGTCAACGACCAGAAGGAGACCAGGCCAATTCCCTTGGACTTGGCAAATGCCAGCACTTCTCTTGCTTCCTGCTGATCAAGCACCTCTGTCACCACATCGTTACGGCCGATCATGGGCGTAAGGCCCACCATGGTCCAAAGCTGGCTATCGGAGTAGCCAGTGAACACGGATTTCATTTGCGAGTGGAGGCTGTTTGCGGCCTGGATGGCGTAGTCACCCATTTTGCCATTAGGGTTCGGCGCGGCATAAGAGCCAAAATCCATGGCCATGATGTTCACCCCGCCCAGGTTCAACCCAGCGCGATTCGCGCTTTGCATGGCGTAAACACCATCCAAAGTAAGCCCGCTGGGCAATACTGGCAGGGTTAGCCAGATTTCCAGAGTTTTCCCGGCCAATTGAGCGTCCGCTTGCAAGCTGGCTAAAACGGCGCTGCGGCGGTCGATGACATCCCGGTGGGCCAAGGCCGCGCCCTCAATGTCGAAATCCAACCGGGTCAACCCGTAGGCATCGATTACCTTCTGATAAGCCGCTTTCAGAGCAACGGGGTCTTTGATCACCTCGGCCAGTTCCTGGCCGTTGGCTCCGCCAAAGGAAATGGTGACATCGCCACCCAGGGCCCGGACATCGCGAACCATGGAGCGCATTTTAATATCGAACTCCCCGCCGTTGATTTCATAAACGGAATACCCGCCCCAAGAAGGCTGTTTGTTGGTGGAAGCGGTAATAAAGGCCAGGGAAAAATAGCGCAGGCCTTCTTCCCGGGCGACCTTGGCCAGGTCGAAAGTCGGGTAAAGGGTGACATCGACATACGGGGCGAAAACCTGCGCCGGCCAGGCTTTCATTCCTTCGCCCACTGGAACAACGGGCCCCGGGCTGGGAGTTGGCGCAGGGGTTGGCGCGGGAACTGGCACTGGCGCCGGGGTTGGTTCATTCACAACACTCACTTGCATTCCATTCAAATAAATGTCCGTGGGGATTTCCGAGGCGGGCCCGTGGCCGGTGAAACCAAAGCTGACCGTAGCCCCGGGAGCAATCGTCTGGTTCCAATCCAAGTTGGAAACTTTCCAGAAGGAGCCTGCATGGGAATCGACCTTGGCATTCCAAAGGGAATCAATCACCCAGCCAGTTTTGAATTGCAAATTCCAGGGTGAAATCGCTGCGGTCCCTAGGTTGGTTAAACGGATTTCACCAATGAAGCCGGACCCCCAGTCGCTGGCGACTGCGTATTGAAAGGAAAAATTTCCACTTGGAACGGGTGTTGGTGTTGGAACGGGTGTTGGAGTTGGCGCCGGGGGATCCTTGGAAAGGCCATCTCCCGTGATGGTGAACCCACTTGGATCAACCTGATAATTGGCCCCGCCGATAAAGCCAAAGGAAACACTTCCCCCGGGGGCGATAGTGTTGTTCCACCCGGCGCTGGCGACAGTGAATTTTCCATTCCCCGAAGCAACCAGAGTCGCATCCCATAATGAAGAGATCTTGTTGCCATAGGAAAACACCACCTGCCAATCGCGCACGGCGGTATCGCCAGTGTTATTCAAAGTAATGGCGCCCTGCATGCCTGAACCCCAGGATGAATCGAGGTGAAACATGGCGGTAACCGCGCCCGATGGGGTCATGCGCGCTTCCAGTGCTTCCAGGGAAAGGAGAGCGTTTTTTTTGGAATTCTTCACAAGAGAAAACATACCGAAGGCCCGGATGTTCATGGCAACTCCGCACTTGGGTTTTTGGAAAAACAGACAACCCCGGAAGGGTTTTTATTGGGTGATCAACGGGGTTTTGAAAGGTTGTCCGAGCAACCCCGTAAATCAAGGCTAGGTCAGGAAAACCGGTTTGTCAAAAAAAAGAGAATTTTGCGAAACAATAATGGGGTGAGGATAAAAAAGTTGTGGCACGGCCAGAAGACCGTGCCACATGAGTTTTTAATAACAAAGCGCCCAGGCCCCATTAGGCTTGGACGGAAATCGGGAACTTACTGGCCTTCTTTTTTGGCCCGTTCTGGACGGAGAGAGCGAACTTCTGCCCCGGCCCGCCACATTTCGCTGTCGGCGATTTCCTTCAATTCCTTTTCCAACTGCGCCCGGTAATCGGGGCGGCTATTCGATTCCAGCGTCCGGCGGGTTTCGCTGCCGTCGGCGACTTTCTTGTACAACTCCTCGAACACCGGCTTGGAGACATCACGGAACTTCTTGAACCAATCCAGCGCGCCGCGCTGCGCCGTCGTCGAGCAATTGGCGTACATCCAGTCCATGCCGTTTTCCGCAATGAGAGGGTACAGGCTTTGCGTGGCCTCCTCCACGGTTTCGTTGAAAGCCTCGCTGGCGGAATGGCCGTTGGCGCGCAGCACTTCGTACTGGGCCAGCCAAAGGCCGTAGATGGCGCCCATGAGCACGCCGCGCTCGCCGGTCAAATCGCTAAACACTTCCTTTTGGAAAGTGGTTTCAAACAAATAGCCGGAACCGATGGCAAAGCCAAGGGCCCGAACGCGATCATAAGCCTTGCCAGTGGCATCCTGAAAAACCGCGTAGCTGGAGTTGATGCCCTTTCCTTCGAGGAACAACCTGCGGACGGAGGTGCCGGAGCCCTTCGGCGCCACCAGAATGACATCGATATCGGTGGTAGGAATCACGCCGGTCTGATCCTTGTAAACGATGCTGAAGCCATGGGAAAAATAAAGGGCCTTTCCCTTGGTCAAGTGCGGCTTCAATTGGGGCCATTGTTCTTTTTGCCCGGCATCAGAAAGCAGGTACTGGATTACGGTGCCCTTGGCCGCCGCTTCTTCCATGGAAAAGAGGGTTTTCCCAGGCGCCCAGCCATCCTGCACCGCCAGATCCCAGGACTTGGATTTTTCCCGCTGCCCGACGATGACATTCAAGCCAGTGTCCTTCATGTTCAATGACTGACTCCGACCCTGAACGCCGTAACCCAGCACGGCCACCGTTTCCTTGGCCAGGATTTCCTGGATCTTTGCCTTGGGGTAATCGGCCCGTTCGACCACGGTTTCCGACTCATTCCCCACTTGAATTTTCTTCATGTTAATCCCCAAGCCTGAATAATCCCGGGCCAAATTGGTTGGCCTAGCCACTCTGCTACTGTACATTTATCCCAGGCCAGTGACTACTTCCCGCCTTTGGAAAGATGCCAACCATGTTGATTTTTGACGCGCACCTCGACCTCGCATGGAACGCCATTGATTGGAACCGCGACCTGCGTCTGGAAGTAAGTGAAATCCGTCAGCGCGAAATATCCCAATCCATCCCGGGTAAGGGGCGAGGAGTGGGAACGGTGTCCTTTCCGGCGCTCAGACAGGGAAAAGTGGGGATTTTCATCGCCACGCTGCTGGCCCGGTTGATGCGGCCGGGGATGATGCCTCCCATTCAACGGTATGAATCGATGGAGGCGGCCTATGGGGCGGCGCGTGGGCAACTCGGGTATTACCAGGCCATGGTTGAAGAAGGAGAGCTTAGGTTTATCAAGACGGGCAAAGAGTTGGAAGAACACGCCACCGGCTGGAAAAAAACCGCCGGGCAAGGCGAGCCCCTCGGTTTTATTCTCAGCATGGAGGGCGCCGACCCCGTGTTGAACCCGGAACAAGTTCACCACTGGTTTGAACTGGGATTAAGGATTATCGGGCCGGCGCATTATGGGGTCAGCCCCTATGCTCATGGCACCAGTACAGAGGGCGGATTATTCCCACCGGGGCCGAAGCTCCTGAAGGAAATGGAAAAATGTGGCATGATCCTGGATGTCACTCACTTGTCGGATCAGTGCTTCGACGAGGCGATGGATCTGTACGGCGGGCCGGTCCTGGCCAGCCATCACAACTGTAGAGCTTTGGTTCCGGACCAAAGGCAGCTCACCGATGAACAAATCAAGAAACTGATTGCGCGCGGAGCAGTGATTGGCGGGGCCTTCGACACCTGGATGCTGGTTCCCAACTGGGTGCGGGGAAAAACCACGCCGCAGGAAACCGGCGTTTCCATCCGCCATGTGGTGGACCACATCGATCGAGTTTGTCAACTGGCGGGGAACACCGACCACGCGGGGCTCGGCACCGACCTCGATGGCGGATTCGGGCGCGAGCAATCGCCAGTGGACCTCGACTCCATTACTGATCTGGCCAGTTTTCCCACGCTCCTTAAGCAGCGCGGATACGCTGAAGCCGATGTGGAAAAGATCTGCCACGGCAACTGGATCAGGTTCTTTAAAAATGCTTTGCCCACGGGGTAGATTTAACGGCTGGTGTTCTTCAGTCATGCGCATACTGCCTCGGCCAGCCTGCTTTTGACGAGCGGCATCGGGGCGAGGCATGCGCCTGGTTAATGCTGGGCAATATCCTCGATGCGGGAAATGGCAATCACCTCCCTGCGAGAAATCAGCACCTTTTTCCGGTTTCTTTTGATGCCGCTGGCCACCGACTCAGCGATGTAATTCTCTCGCGAGGTCTGCGTATCGCGCAAGTCGTGAAAGTCCGCGTTGGCCAGTTCAAGAAAATGCTCGTCAGCGCTTTTCAAAGTGCCAAGGCAGACAAACGGGCTTGTGAAGTCCACCACGACTTTCCCACCAATCAGTCCGTCGAGCATGACCCTTTCTCCCCTGCATTCGCTTTCCGACCTTTTATTTGGGGCCGGCCCCTTCTTCACCTATGCTAACAAGATAATACTCCGGGTAAATAAGGGTGCAAGTAATGAAGGAACATTTGATCCGCGACAACCATTCCCTGAAGTCCTGCCTGGAAAGTCTGTCACGGGCCAGCATCATCGCCTTCGACACTGAGTTTGTCAGCGAGGAATCGTTTCGGCCAGAACTTTGCCTTTTACAGGTGGCCACGGAGGAAGAACTCTTTGTTATTGATCCACTGCAAGTGGAGGGGTTGAATGGATTTTGGGACATTCTTTCCACGGGGCAAAAGGTGGTTATTGTCCACGCGGGCAGAGAGGAGATCCGCATTTGCCAGGTGCTGTCGGGGAAGCAACCTGGGGGAATATTCGATATTCAGGTGGCGGCCGGTCTGCTGGGTTTGGGTTACCCATCCAGCTACGCCTCCCTGGTGCAAAACCTGACAGGCACGAGGTTGTCCAAACAGGAAACCTTGACCGATTGGCGCATCCGACCGCTTCGGGAGGAACAGATCCGTTACGCTTTTGACGATGTGCGCTACCTGATTCCCTGCTGGAAAAAGATGAGCCAGCGCCTGGAGAAACTGGAACGGGAAGCATGGGCGGGGGAGGAATTCGCCATGCTCTTGGCCAAAGTGAATTTGAATGATGGGGAAAGCGAACGCTGGCGAAAAGTAAAAGGGGCGGGCAGCCTCGATGCCAGGAAGCTGGCAATGCTGCGCGAGATTTTCAAGTGGCGCGAGGAGATGGCGGCGAAAAGGAACCGGCCCGTGCGGGCCATTTTGCGCGACGATCTCATCATTGAAGTGGTCAAGAGGAACCCCAAGGAAGGGAGTGATCTGGCACACCTTCGTGGCATCCAGCCGCGGGATACCACGGCCCTTTTTGCTTGCCTGGAAAAAGCCCGCGCCATTTCCAAGGAGGAACTCCCCGAGGTCGAGGATTACCGCCAGGAGCCGCCGCAAGTGCAAACCATCGCCCAGGTTTTGGGCAGTATCCTGGCCGACCACTGCGCCCGCGAGGAACTCACCCCAGGGTTGGTGGCAACTACCTCCGACCTGCGCGACCTGGTCCGGGGCAAGCTCGAAGGCAATGGCCTTTCCCCTGACAATGCCCTGGCCGACGGCTGGAGGAAGAAGCACATCTTGCCGATTTTTATGGCCTTTCTTGAGGGAAAATCCTCTCTTCGCCTGGCCCGGGTCGATCGGGAATCGCCCTTTGAATATGATAATCATTCATCCCGCGGGTAATTGTCCCACCCGCTGGAATGTTGAGGACCATCCACTTGCGAAGCGACCTTGCCTTTCAGCGATGCATCCTGCCGGAATGCAACGGAACCGCCTCCCTCGATGACACCCGCTTTGCCTGCCCGAAGTGCGAAGGCCTCATGGATGTCGCCTACGACTGGAACAAACTGCCGGTCCCCTCCTCCATGGCTTTTTTTGAATCCAAGTGGAGCCAAAGGCATTTGCCGCGCTCTTTCAGCGGCGTTTGGCGCTTCCACGATTTGCTTCCCTTCGCACCCCCGGAAATGGTCCTGACCATTGGCGAAGGGCAAACCCTCCTGCAGAGGGCCGATCTCGTGGCCCAATACACCGGGCTGAACTCGGGCAACCTCTTCCTGCAATACGAAGGGATGAACCCCTCCGGCAGTTTCAAAGATAACGGCATGACAGCGGCATTCACGCACGCACGCATGACTGGCGCCAAGCGCGCCGCCTGCGCCAGCACAGGCAACACCAGCGCCTCCCTGGCCGCCTATTGTTCCGCCACCGGCCTCATGCGCGGGATTGTCTTCATCGGCAGCGGCAAGATTTCCTATGGCAAACTGGCGCAAGCGCTTGACCATGGCGCCCTCACACTGCAAATCGCCGGCGACTTTGACGATGCCATGCAGCGCGTCCAGCAAGTCTCCCGCAAGCTCGGTATTTACCTGGTCAACAGTGTCAATCCTTTCCGGCTGGAGGGACAAAAGACCATCATGTACCGGGTTCTTGAGGGTCTGCGCTGGGAAGTTCCCGACTGGATCGTGGTGCCTGGAGGAAACCTCGGCAACTCCTCGGCTTTTGGCAAAGCCTTCATGGAACTAAAGGAACTGGGGCTGATTAACAAGGTTCCCCGCCTGGCCGTGATCAACGCCGCCGGCGCCAACACTTTCAACCTGCTGACAGGGCAAAACCAAGTCACCTGGAACCAGGGCAAGCCCGATTACAAAACTACCGAGAAGTTTTTTCACGCCATGGATGAGAAAAACCTGCGCGCCTCGACCATTGCCAGCGCTATCGAGATCAACCGGCCGGTTAATTTATCCAAGGCGCTCAGGGCGCTGGAATTCTGCAACGGCGTTGTCACCGAGGTTACTGATCAGGAGATTCTCGACGCCAAGGCCAAAGTCGGCGCAGGCGGCCTGGGGTGCGAACCGGCATCGGCGGCAAGCGTGGCCGGCGCCAGAAAGTTAACCGGCCAGGGCGTCATCGCGCCCAGTGAGCGGGTTGTCTGTATTTTGACTGGCCATCAGTTGAAGGACCCCACCGCTACTGTGGCTTACCATGGCGCGGACCAGAAAACCTTTGACGAGGTTCTAGGGGTGCGCGGTGTCCGCCGGGCGGGGTTTGCCAACCGCGCGGTCCAGCTTCCCAATAGCCTGGACGACATTATCAAAGCCATTGAGGTCTTTTCTTGAACGGGGACTTGCCATGAAAATTGCTATCGGGATAAACGGCGCGGCCGGGAGAATGGGACAGCGGTTGGTGGCCCTGTCGCAAGAAGACCCGGAATTAAAGCTGGTGGCAGCGCTGGAATTTCCCCAACACCCAAGTTTGGGAAAGGACGCGGGCGAAATTGCCGGCCTGGGAATACTGGGCCTGCCCGTGCAAGCTCAGCCAGGCCTGGGGACTACTATCAATGCTCTCATCGATTTTTCCACCCCGGAAGGGACCATGACGATTTTGCCTCTCTGCCTCAACAGAAAAATTCCCCTGGTGGTCGCCACCACCGGCCACACCAGTGAGCAAAGGCAGGAGATCGCTTCCGCCGCCCACCAGATTCCCGTTCTCCATGCTCCTAACATGAGTCTGGCAGTCAATGTTCTCTTTGAGTTGACCCGAGTGGCGTCGCAATTACTGGCTGGGAAGGGGTTCGATGTGGAAATCATCGAACGGCATCACCGGTACAAGAAGGATTCCCCGAGCGGCACCGCTTTGCAGTTCGCCAAGATCGTGCAGCAGGTTCAGGGGCAAAAGGAATTCCGCCATGGGCGAGAAGGGCTGGTGGGGGAAAGGCCGGAAAGCGAGATCGGCATTCACGCCGTGCGCGTGGGCGACAATGTGGGCGAGCACACGGTGGTTTTCAGCACGCTTGGCGAGACCATGGAGTTGGTGCATAAAGGGCACACGCGAGACAGTTACGCCCGAGGGGCGCTTCTGGCAGCCAAGTTCCTTGCAAGTAAGGGTCCGGGAATGTATTCCATGAACGATGTATTGGGAATAGCGCCCTGAGCCCGTTTATGCGGATTTAATCTTTCCGGGAAACTCTTGCTAAACTGGAAGTGTTGAATGAGAATAAGGGAGCCATTAATCTCAGGCGGACAAGGGATTTCAGGAACAATCATGGGTTTCAAGATAAAAACGCAGGCGTGGCTGGTTGCCGGGCTGGTTCTTTTCTTTCCCTTTGCAATTTATGCGCAAGACCCGGCTCAGGTCGAGTTCTTTGAAAAAAAAATCCGCCCCGTTCTATCTGAACACTGCGCCAAATGCCATGACCTCGATGGGAAAAAACCAAAAGGCGGCTTCTCCACAAAGGACCGACCGTCCCTTTTAAAAGGTGGCGATTCTGGCCCGGCCTTGGTTCCAGGAAAACCGGCTGAGAGCCTTCTGATTCAAGCCCTCGGTTTCCAGGGCGATTTAAAAATGCCTCCCAAGGGCAAACTGCCAGATTCCGTCATCGAAGATTTCACCACCTGGGTAAAGAAGGGCGCGGTGGATCCCCGCGATGGCAAAGCTCCCTCGCCACTTGCTACCAAAGCCAAGAGCGGGAATTGGTGGTCATTCAAAACCCTGCAGAATGCCGCAGTTCCTGAAATCAAAAAACAGCCGGGCGTGGTTAACGATATTGACCGCTTTATCCAGGCCCGCCTGCAAAAAGAAAATCTCCCAAGCGCGCCAGAAGCATCCAAAACAATTCTAGCCCGCAGAATTTATTTCGATCTCACCGGGCTGGCGCCAACCCCTCAGCAACTGCGCGTTTTCCTTGACGACTCCTCGCCCAACGCCTACGAGAAACTGGTTGATTCCCTTTTACAATCGCCCCATTTTGGCGAACGCTGGGGAAGGAATTGGCTGGATGTCGTGCGTTTTTCGGAATCGAGCGGCGGCGGCAGAACCGCGATTTTCCCCGATGCCTGGCGCTTCCGCGACTATGTCATCCGTTCTTTCAACCAAGACAAGCCTTTCAACCGCTTTATTCAGGAGCAAATCGCGGGCGACTTGCTGGAAGCCAAAACCCCCGCTGAGGTGGAAAACAACCTGGTGGCAACGACCTTCCTTGCCATCGGGCCCACCAATTTCGAAAGGCAAGACAAGAAAATCCTGGAAATGGATGTCATCGACGAGCAGCTTGACACTTTGGGAAAAGCCTTTCTGGGGATGACCCTTGGCTGCGCCCGCTGCCATGACCACAAGTTTGACCCCATTCCCACCCAGGATTATTACGCCCTGGCCGGAATTTTCAAAAGCACCAAGACGCTGATCCACGACAATGTTTCCAAATGGGTGGACCGCGACCTGCCGGTGGATCCTGCTAGCGCAGGGAAAATCGCCGAGCACAAAAAACTCACCTCCGCCCTGGAAAATCAAATCAAGGAACTCAAAAGCCAAAACAAAGGCGCCAAACCGATCCTGGCCAAGGAAGACCTGAGCGCACTGGGCGGCTTAATCCTCGACGATTCCCAGGCGGAAAAAGTCGGCGATTGGAAAGATTCCCGATTCAGCGGATCTTTCATCGGCGCTGGGTACATTCACGACGACAACAAGGGCCAGGGCGAAAAGACGGTCACCTTCAATCCGGAATTCACCAAGGGTGGCAAGTACGAGGTCCTGCTCGCCTATGCGCCGGGAGGCGGCCGGGCTGACTCCGTGCCCGTTACTATTTTTCATGCCGATGGCGAAACCGTGGTTCCCGTCAACATGAAAAAGAGCCCCGAGGTCGAGGGGCGTTTCGTCAGCCTGGGGCAGTTCCGTTTTGAAGCTTCTGGACAGGGTTTCATCATGGTTTCCAATCAGGACGCCAAGGGCCATGTCACGGTGGATGCCGCCTGGTTTTTGCCCCTGGACGAGCAGGGAAAGGTGATCCGGCCAGCGGTAAAGAACGGCGGCAAACCCGGAGAAATGCAAAACCTCAAGAAGTTGGAAGACGAGTTGAAGGCCTTGAAAAGCAAAGCGCCACCCAAGCCAGTCGCCATGTCGGTGGAAGAAGAGAAAACTCCCGCGAACATACGCATTTTCATTCGCGGCAATATCCACACCCCGGGCGCCTTGGTGACTCGGGGCTACCTCTCCGCCGTTTCCACCAGCGTCATTCACCCTATTCCCGCCAAGGCTAGCGGCAGAAACGAGTTTGCACTTTGGCTGACCGACCCAGGCAACACCCTGACTTCCCGCGTAACCGTCAATCGATTGTGGCATTGGCTTTTTGGTTCTGGCCTGGTTCGCACTACCGACAACTTCGGCATCACGGGGGAGACGCCTTCACATCCCGAACTTCTCGACTTTCTTGCCACCCGGTTCGTTCGCGAAGGGTGGACGGTTAAAAAGCTCGTCAAGGAAATGGCGCTAAGCGGAACCTATCGGCAGAGTTCGGAAACCACCGAGGAAGCCCGCCGCCGAGACCCGGATAACCGTTTGCTTTCCCACATGAACCGCCGCCGCCTCGAAGCGGAGCAGGTGCGCGACACCATGTTGCAAACAACGGGCAATCTTGACCTGGCCGTGGGCGGCCCGAATATCAGGGCGGGAACCAACAGCGAGTACGGCTACAAGTTCAACGATTTTCGACGAAGCGTCTACACCCCGGTTTTCCGCAACACCCTGCCGGAACTTTTTGAAGTCTTTGACTTCCCTGATCCCAACTTGGTGATTGGAAAAAGAAATACCAGCACGGTGGCGCCGCAGGCTTTGTTCCTCATGAACAACCCGCAGGTGATGGAATATTCCCGGCTGGCGGCGGCAAAGTTGCTAGCCAAGCCGGGGCTGAGTGATGCAATGCGTGTTCAGGAAGTTTTTCTAACCGTGCTGAACCGACAACCCGAGGCCAAGGAATTGGACCAAACCCTGGCTTTTTCCAGGGGTTTTTCAGCAAAGGACAAGGAAACCGCCTGGGCCCAGGTGTTTCAGGCAACCTTTAGCACTTTGGATTTCCGATATTTACATTAGGCCATTCTCTGGGAAAATACCCAGAGGTAGTTTTTGAGGGGCAGCTTGTGATGTTTAATCGAAGAAAATTCCTGGAATCGGCTTCCTGCGGCTTTGGTCACCTGGCCTTGCTCGGTTTGGCTGGAGGTCAGGCCAGGGCCGCCGCGCTCGACCCTTTGGCCCCCAAAGCCGGGCCCTTTCCCGCCAAGGCCAAGCGGATCATTTTCCTCTTTATGCAGGGCGGGCCCAGCCATGTCGATTCCTTTGATTACAAACCGAAGCTCGATCAACTTGACGGGCAGATGCTGGATTTTCGCGACGCCCGTGTTCTGGCGAAAACCGGCTCGGTGGTGAAACACCGGGTCATGAAGTCTCTTTGGAAGTTCAAACAATACGGTCAGTCGGGGAAATGGGCCTCAACCCTTTTCCCGCAAATTTCCAGCCACGCCGACGATTTGTGCTTCCTCCATGGCATGCGAACAGAAGGCGTTGCACACGGCCCGGCAACCCTGTTCCTGCACACCGGGTCGATCAACCTCATTCGGCCTTCCATGGGATCCTGGGTCTCCTACGGCCTGGGGACTGAAAACCGAAATCTACCCGGCTTTGTCACTCTTAGCCCTTCCATGGGCAACGGCGGGCCGAGGAATTACAGCAACGCTTTTCTGCCGGCGGTGTACCAGGGCACGGCGGTCGGCCGCGCCGGCATTGCCGCCAAGGAATCGACCATCCGAAATCTGAGCAATCCCAAGTCATCAATCCCTGATCAAAAGAGGTACCTGGAATTCCTGGCCATGCTCAATGCCGGCCAGGCAGCCAAAAACCCAGGAGACAAAGAATACGAGGCGGTGCTAAACTCGTATGAATTGGGCTGGCGCATGCAGAACTTCGCGCCGGAAACTCTCGACCTTTCACGGGAAAATAAAACCACGCTGGAAGAATATGGCGTGGGCCAGTCGGCCACGGATAACTACGGCCGTTTGTGCCTCACGGCCCGCAGAATGGCGGAAGCCGGGGTGCGCTACATTCAAGTGAACTACGGCGATAACACCAACAACCCCGCCTGGGACCAGCATTCCAACTTGCCAAAACATGCCGATCATGCCAAAGCGGTTGATCAACCAGTGGCAGCGCTCCTGGGGGATTTGAAACGCCGCGGCTTGCTGGAAGACACCCTGGTATGGTTCGGCGGCGAGTTTGGCCGAACCCCCTATTCAGAAAAGAATGGCACTGGCCGCGATCACAATCCGGGTGGCTTTACGGTTTGGCTGGCGGGGGGCGGGGTGAAGCCCGCTTTCTCCTATGGCGCCACCGACGAGTTTGGTTTTAGCGCCGTCGATGGCTGCGTTCACATGCACGACTTACACGCCACTATTCTTCATCTCATGGGACTGAACCACGAGAAATTGACTTTCAAATTAGATGGGCGCGACTTCCGTCTGACCGATGTTCATGGGCAAGTGGTCAAAGAAATCATGGCCTAACTTCATTTTGCCGAGCGGCTAGCTTCAGCCGCCTTGGGGAATTACTCCATCTCGGCCATGGCTGCGTCATCCAGGTTGGCGTTGCAATGGACATTCTGCACATCGTCATGGTCGTCGAGGAGGAGCAGCAATTTGGCAACTTTCCTCGATAAATTGGCATCAGCATCGACCGACAATTTGGGCAACTGAGTGATTTCCTTCAAGGCCAGTGAAATCTTCTTCTCCTCCAACACATCCTGCACCTTGGAAAAACTGACGGTATCGCAAGTGATGCGGAAGTTTTCACCGTCCCTTTGCATGTCGTCGGCGCCAGCTTCCAGGGCGATGTTCATCAAATATTCCTCATCCTGCCCGGCAGAAGGGACCAGGAACACCCCCTTGCGTTCGAAAAAATGCGCGGCGCAACCCGAGGAGCCCATGTTGCCCCCGCCTCGCTCGAAGATCTTTCGAATTTCCCCATTGGTCCGGTTGCGGCTGTCGGTGACAACCTCGACCAGAACGGCCGTGCCGCCAGGGCCGAAGCCCTCGTAGGTAAGTTCCTCGAGGATCGTTCCTTCGATGTCGCCCGTGCCTTTTTTGACCGCCCTTTCAATGTTGTCCTTGGGCATGCTGACAGAGCGGGCTTTGTCGATGGCATAGCGAAGTTTCAGGTTCATGCCGGGGTCGCCACCGCCATTGCGCGCGGCAATGATGATGATCCGGCTTAATTTGCTCCACAGCTTGCCCCGCTTGTTATCAACGGCGCCTTTTTTATGCTGGATGTTCGCCCAATGAGAATGCCCTGACATTAACTTGGCTCCTCCCCCGACCGCGGAGGGTCCTGCTTTTTTGTTTCAATCTCTACTTGGTATTTTACAACGACTACCACGGGATTCCAGTGAAGACTCATCTACACGGATGAATACTTGGCCATCGGCAGGCGCTTATTTCCCTGGCGTAGGTTGAAGCTGGATTTTCTTTTTGATGTCTTCCACGCGTTCCTCAGGCCGCCGGGCGCGATGGACCAGATACAAATCGACCGCCCTGCGCCAGCATTTTAAACTCTCCTCTTTTTTCCCCAGGCGGAAATAGACATCCCCCAGATGGTCCCATATCACCGGGTCGTCCTCGCCATCGGGAAGCTTGCTGGCTTTTATTAGCAGGGTCAGCGCTTCTGGCAATTTTCCCTGGCGGAACAAGACCCACCCCAGGCTGTCGATGTGGGCGCCGCTCTCGGGTTCATAGAGAAGTTGCGTGCTGGTGGCGCGCTGCTTTTCGTCCAGGTCGAGCGCCTTGCGGATCATGCGCTCGGCCGCGTCCAGGTTAAGATTTCGGTCGGCCCACTGGTACCCGAGGTCGTTGTTGGCGGTGACATCGGCAGAGTCGATCTCAAGGACTTTCAACAGTTGCTCTTCGGATTTCTTGTGGTCCTTGCTGTGGGAGTAAATGCCGCTGAGTGTGTAGCGGATATCGCGAATTTCGTTGGGCGCCTGGTAGTCGGCAAAGAGGGCCAGGACTTCTTTTTCGGCCTGGTCGGATTTCCCCATCTGACCCAGCATGCTGGCGCGGTAGCGTTTGCAAAATAGTTTTTCCCGGTCTTGCGATTCCTGGATGGCCAGATCGATGGCGGCGAGGCAATCGCTATCCTTTTCCAGATGAAAGTAGGCGCCGGCAAGTTCAATGTGGAAAAGCACCCTGCTGGTGGCCATTGCTTGCGTCAGCCCTTGCTTGCAGACTTCAATAATTCTCTGGTGATTATGGGTCAGGCGAAGGACGCGCAGAAGGCCGGAGTAGACTTCGTGTTCTGACTGAGGGTTGCCCTTGGTTTGCTCCAGAGAATTCTGGAAGAGGTTTTCCGCGGCCGCGGCGTCCGGTAAACGCGCCGCCATCGTTCCCAGCGCCACCTTGGTCTCCAGGCCCAAGGGTTGCTTATTTTCCAGCCGACGCAGCGCGGCTTTCACGATCATGCGCGTTAGGCTGGGATCGGTTTTCAACGCCAGCATCATGGAGCGAACGCGCTGTCCTTGGCTGGGGTCGGGCGGGATGCCTCCTTGCCTTTTCGCCGCCTGGATGGCCAATTCCAATCGGGCCAGCGCTTTCTCCGCCCCGGCATCCTTCCCCTCCCGGTAAACTTCGAAGAGGGCGGTGTAGACTTCTTTTCCCGGCGCGGAGAATTCCACGCTTTCGTAAATGGCCTCGGCGCGCGCCACTTGCCCATGCGACCGCAACTCCTTCGCCAGCAGCAGTTTTAACGGCTGATTGTGAGTGTCACGCGACGAGGCTAATTCCAGCTCGCCCAGGATGTCTTTCTCCCGACCCATTTTTTTCTGCAGTTCAATCTTCAACGCATATCCTTCGGTTCCCAGCGGCTGCGTTTTCAAAAATTCATCAACGCGAAGGAGCGCCTCTTCGTTCTTTCCATTTTTTGCGTAGACCTGCGCCAGGTTGAACCCCAGGCGGCCGGCGCGCACCGGATCGTGCTTTTGCGATTGCAGGTAGCGATTTATGGCGGTTTCCGTGTCGCCGCGCTTGAGGGCCAGTCGGCCAAGCCGTTCAAAATTCTGCGCCTTTTCCTGGCGCAATTCCGTTTCGGTCAGGCCAAGGATTTCCTCGGCGGCGGTGATTTCTAAAACCCGCGCCAGTTCCAGGCCAGTGGCCTCGGCTTTTTTGCCATCGTCGCCGGTGTCCTGCAGCAAGGCCAGGTCGTGCAGCACGCGCATTTTCAACTCGTGCTTTTCCTTGGCCAATGGCGACTTGGCCAGTTTTTCCAATAGTTCCTCAACCTCTTTCAACCGGCCCAGGGCCCGAAGTTGCTGAACATATACCAAAGTGGTTTCCAGGCTTTCCGGGTCCCGTTCGAGTACGAACCGGCAAGCAGACATCGCTTCCTCGATGCGATCCAGGGCAAGGAAGATGGGAATCATGGCCTTGCGCGGCGCCACCGCCTGGGGGTTCAGTTTGATCGATTCCTCGAAAGCCTTCAGGGCATCGAGCAGACGGTTTTCCTTTTCATAAAGGAGCCCGGCGCCATAGAGACGGACCGCCTCGGCTTTTTTTTCCTTCTCCTGGTTGGCGGGGAGCGGGTCAAGCCTCTTGGGCGGGTCGGAAACCTGCAAGGCAAACCCCATCCCTGGGGCGATTAGCAACAGTAAAAGAACAGCATTGCGCATGGGATTCCCCTCCATCCATGGAGGTTAAAATGAACAAGGGACAGGGGAGAATTGTACTCGACTTGGCAAAAGAAGTGCTAGTGCGGTTCAACGAGACAAGGCCAGGCGAGCCGCTTGCAGGGTGTTGTGCAAAAGCATGGCGATGGTCATGGGGCCAATGCCGCCGGGAACCGGGGTAATGGCGCTGGCTACCTTTTTAACTTCTTCAAAATCGACATCACCGGCCAACTTGCCATCCTCCTGCCGATTGATGCCCACATCAATAACAACCGCGCCAGGGCGAACCATGCCAGCCGTGACAAAGCGGGCCTTGCCAATGGCCGCCACCAGGATGTCGGCTTGCCGGGTCAGCGAGGCCAGGTTTTCCGTGCGGCTGTGGCAAGTGGTAACCGTGGCGTCCAGGCCCTGCTGCAAAAGTATCAAACCCATCGGCTTGCCTACAATTGTGCTGCGGCCGAGGACGACCACATGTTTTCCCGCAACGGGGATATAGTTTCTCTGCAATAAGATTAACACGCCATGCGGCGTGCAGGGGAGGAAGCGAGGCCGCCCGGAGGCTAGCAACCCGAGGCTTTCAGGCCCGAACCCGTCCACATCTTTACCCGGCGCAACCGCGTCTAAAACCAGGTTGGTATCCAGGTGCTTTGGCAAAGGCAACTGCACCAAAATGCCGTGAACTTTCGGGTCGTGGTTTAACTGGGAAATCAATCCGAGCAGGTCGGCCTGGGAACTGTTTTCAGGCAACTGATGCAGCCAGCTTGAAAAACCCGACTTCTCGCAAGCTTTTTGCTTGTTGCGGACATAGACCTGGCTGGCCGGATTTTCACCAACTAGAACCGCGGCAAGGCCTGGAGGCAAGCCACGCTCTTGTTGAAATTGCTGCGCTTGCAGGGCTAGTTCTCCCTGGAGAGTTTGCGCCAGGAATTTGCCATCGAGGAGCTTCGCGGTCATGCCAGAGTTTCCCAGGCTGGCCGGAAGGAGAAGCCTCCCGGCTCAGCCGATTCAGGTTCAGGTTTTTTCGAAGTACGCCTTCGACCCCTTGGGGTCGGCCTTCATCGTGGCCTGACCGGGTTTCCAGTTGGCAGGGCAAACTTCACCGTTTTTCTCGAAATTCTGCAAAGCGTCCACCACGCGGATCACTTCCTCCACGCTGCGCCCAATTGGCAGGTCATTGACCAGCGCGTGGCGGATCACGCCTTCCTTGTCGATGAGGAAAAGCCCGCGCAGTGCGATGCCAGCGTCTTCAAGTAGCACGCCATAGGCCCGCGAAATGTTTTTGTTGAGGTCGGCAAGCAGCGGATACTTGATGCCGCCCAGGCCGCCTTGCTTCCTCGGGATCTGGTTCCACGCCAAGTGGGTGAAATGGCTATCGACGCTGACGCCAAGGACTTCGGTGTTCCGCTTTTTGAATTCCTCCAGCTTGTCCTGGAAAGCTACGATTTCCGTCGGGCAGACGAAGGTAAAATCGAGAGGATAAAAATAAAGGACGACATGCTTGCCGCGGTAGTCGGACAGCTTGATGTCCTTGAACTCTTCGCCCACAAGTGCCTTGGCGCAGAAATCCGGCGCTGGCAGCGATACTTTTGCAGTCATCTGTTTCTCCAATTTATGGTGATAAGTCAGCTTGAGAGATTCTAGGAATTATTTCCGCCCCGAGATCTGCGAAACTTTTCGTAAAAGCAATTGCCGGGGTGTTCCACCAGGGCCTTTTCTGAAAAGTCGGCGCTCACCGCTTGGCTTCGTCAACCCGTTTTCGAACCAGCTCCCATTCCCCTGCCACTCCGAGCTTATCCGCCCAGGCGTTGATGTAGGCCCGATCCAGTTTGTCGCCTAGCAGCTTCATCATCCCGCCGATGTCGCGCAAGTGCTTATCGCCCGCGCCTCCACTGAGTCGATAGTAGACTAGCTTGTTTAGCAGCACATCTTCCGGCGAACCGAACCAGGCTGAATACTCCCCCTCGTTTGTGATCCGCTTGATCCGGGTCGCTTCGGAACGAGCAAACTCGGTGTCGGGCGGCACGATCACATCGACTTTCAATCCCGACGCGGGGTGCAAAATATTGAATTGAAAGCGCCACGCCACCGCCTCCCGGGCTGCCGGCTCTGAGAGGTAATACTCGGGCGCAGGAAACGCCGCGCACAAGGACGCGACATTGGCCAGGGTCAACTCGGCGACCATATCCACATCATTGGTAAAACGCGGCTCACCGTAGGCCATGCTGGCCATCGAGCCGACCACGCGATAGGCAACCCCCTGCGCCTCGAAGAAATCGGCCAGGCGCTGCATCAACTCATGCGGTTGCAGTTCTGATGAATTAATAATTCACCACCCCATGACTGATGCGCCGGGCGATTTCTCGGTTGACCTGTTCGCTGTTCCAGTCGGGGTGTTCTGTGCGAATGGCCCCGCGCAGGATCACCCGGGCCGACTTCCACATCTGCCCGGCGATCCGCAGCCGCTCCACTTCGGTCTTTTGCCGCAGAATATCCGCCATGGCATCGTCCATCACTTCGAAAACCGGTTCAGGTGAGTTCATGCTTTGGCTTCCACGGCCTTCCCTGCTGCATTGATGGCCTTGCTGATGGCCCGCCGGTTCTTTTTCAGCCTGGCGTTGTACCTACAGCCGGCACCCATCCTACAATACCGAAAAAGGAACAGCTATTTCCCTGCGGCAGCTTTTAAGAAAGAAGCCGCCCGCGAAAACTCGCGAGCGGCTTTAAGTGGAGGCGGCGGGAATCGAACCTATCCGTATTTCCCGGGAAAAACTGATGTTTTGAACATAGGCGGCACAGAATCCGGCACAGTGGCAAGGTTTCCGGCAGCATAGAGAGGCCTTTCAAAGGATTTATCAAAAGCGATCCTGACCATTGTACGGGGTGGCGAACTGGCGGCGCAGTTCGCAGTTCGCAATTCGCAGGCGGGGTAAACCCCATTAGAGAATGGGGTAGTTGGGTACAGCGGAGCCTTGGCTATTATATATAATAAATATAATAATTATCTTTAATAATTATATATAATACCTAGGAACTGCGAACTGCGAAGTCCTAGACTCTCCCAGGCAGATTACCCAATTTAACTGAGTAGAGTCTGCGAACTGCGAACAGGCGAAGTCCGGCGTTGCCTCCTCCGGGCGAAACCAAGGCTCTGCCGCTGCCAAGGCTCCGGCAAGCGGGGCGGCCTCCAGCGACCGAAACGGGGCAGAAGCGAGATCGGAGATTACCCGGGGAATGTGTGTAGCTCGTACCCATCGGCGCCTCTTCGAATCACGCGCCTGGCCAAGAGGTTGGGCAACAACACACTGAGCCTGTACGACTTAGGACAGCCGCTCAACTCCTGTTTGATTGCCGCCGCCTTGGCTGGACCGCGTTCAAGAATTTCCAGGATTTCCTGTTCGGCGGGTGAGAACGGCAACCACCAGGCGGGTTGCAAGACCTTTGGTTTTGACTGGTTCATTTTGACCTCCTGGATCTTGGGAAAAAATATCGTACCCCGGGAAAAAAAAATTTAAACAAAAAAACTGCAAAAAAAAATTGCAAAAAAAATTATGAAATTATTGGCAGCCGGGTTTCCTCTAGCCGCCAAGCTCCGGCAGCCGGCGGGGGGGGTAGGGGGAGTCAAAAGACCATGGGTAAAATGG
>SHZZ01000028.1 GCA_009692005.1 Gemmataceae bacterium
TTGCGGATCCAGGCTGCGGGCATGAAGGCACCTCGTCAAGTAAATGTTAAAAGAAGTAGTTTGGGTAAAAAAATCCATCTACGACTCTATACTATCCGAAATTTGAATGCAAACGAAAGAAACAGATTTTCCCCTTAAATTATATTTTTTCAAAAAACAAAAACAAACCCGAAAATGCCGGCCTTTGCGGAATATTAAACAATTGGAAACCTTTCCCTACGAGTTCCGCGGACACGGTGCGTAGCGGCGGCGTTGAGGGGTTTGCTTCCTGGGTGCGCGGGCATCTTGCCCGCTTCTTCTTCATCTTCTTTATCTTCTTCATGCGGGCCAGAGGCCCGCGTACCCAGGTGGAATAAGGGGACATTTCTACCTGGGGAAGGCCCCTACTTTGCAGTTGGAGCCCCCCATCGGGAATTGGTTTTCGAGATTCAATCTTCGTCATTGCCGTTGGGGGCGGGGGAAGGGTTTTCGTTTTCCTGCGCCAGGTAATAAATCCTCACCCGGGCGGTGTCGCGGAGGAAGTCAATGCGGCCGATCTCCACGCGATGGACCGGCAGGCCGGTTCGTTGTTTCAAGTCCTCGATCAGCTTTTCGCGGTTCTCCGGTTTGATTAATTCGATCCGTTCGTAATTGATCACCTGGACATTCTCATGAGGCAAGGTGACTTTCCGGTCGAGGAGATAGGTCAAAGCCAGGAGCAAGGCGTTGGAAAAGACCAGTTCCAATAAGCCGGTCCGCAGGTTGGCCAGGGCATTCAATATCCCCAGGGTCACACAGACCATGAAATAGCCCATTTCGCGGATCGGCACTGTTTCCGTGCGGTAGCGCATGACCGAGAAAATGGCGAACAGGCCGAAGGCGAAGCCGATTTGAATAGTGGCGCTGCTTAACAGATAACAGAGCAGGAAGTTAATGATGTTGAAAAGGAAAAAGGAAAAGAGGAAATCCTTGTTGCGGTGGCGCGGGTAATAGATCAGCCGCACCAGGATGAAAATCACCAGGAAATCCAGGCAGAAACGAAAGGCGAAATCGGGCAGGCGATCCAGGCCCATTAAGGCTGGTTCGCTGGCTGGGGTGGATTGCTCAAGCAGATTGTTGTTCATGCAAAATCTTTTTCAAAAGAAGTGAGGTAGGCTTGATTCCGTTGTTTTTCACCGGCTCCATGCTGCCGATGCCAAAGGCGTACTTGCTGAAGGGCACCGACCGGATGGCCAACCCGCGCAGGATTTCCAGCAGGCAAGTGGGAACCCGCGGCTGGGCGCATTTAATTTCCCCGATCACCAGGCCATGCAAAGAATGAGTGTCCCGGGTGTTATCGAAGGAAAGGTTTTGATCGAGAGTGATTTTGATCGACTCCTGTTTGGCAAACAGTGTCATGCGATCGTAGCGGATAGAGATCTTGGGAGAAAGCCGCGTTCCAGCAGGGGCATGCGACTGAAACAACGCCAGGTGGCGCGGTTCCAAAGTTTCCAGGATGGCCGGCTCTTCCATTCTCAGCTTTTCCGTCCTGTTATTATGGCATTTCCTTTTTACCTCGAAATAGACCCTGCCGGAATCGCGGTAAGTGCGCCAGCGGACCTTGATCCGGTTCGACCTGCGGGAATGGTGCTGGTGGAAGAACAGAAAATCATCCGTGTCCAGGTAGAGGCTGTCATAGGGAAAAAGGCGCAGGCCTTTGTTTTCCAAAACGCGGAATTCCCGGGCCAAGGATTGCAGCAAAGGAACTAGCTTCCCCTGGTGCATGATAAATTTGTTGTCAAAGCGGCTGAAGTAGCCGTTGGGTTCGATCTCCCCCAGGGTAATCGGTTGGAACCGATCCAAAACGCGGGCTACAGTTTCCGGTTCTGCAGGCTGGGCGGGATTGGCCAGACAATCTCCTGTTTTTTCCGCTTTGAGCGGCTCTGATTCCGAACAGCCTGGGTTCATAGGCATGAGGCTCATTGGCTTAACGCGGTAATTCACTTCTCTTACCCCGGACATTATCGGGGCTTGCTATTTACTCCAGCCATTATTCCATATTCCAAAGGATTTGTGAACGGCTGTCATGAATTTTTCATCACGGCATTCATCGGCGCGGTTTGTTTTCCTCGTAAGCCGCCAGGATCTTCTGCACCAGCGGGCTGCGCACGATGTCTTTTTCCGTCAGGTGGACGACCGCCACGCGCTCGATGTTGCGCATGCGGTTGATGGCGTCGGTCATGCCGCTGCGCGTGTGCGGCGGCAGATCCACCTGGGTGATGTCTCCCGTGACGATGATCTTCGAGCCAATTCCCATGCGGGTGAGAAACATTTTCATCTGGGAGATGGTGGTGTTTTGCGCCTCGTCCATGATGATGACGGCCTGGTTGAGAGTCCGTCCGCGCATGTAGGCCAGCGGGGCAATCTCAATGATGTCGCTTTCCAAATAGCGTTTCACCTGCTCATGATCCATCATGTCGTTGAGGGCGTCGAACAGGGGGCGCAGGTACGGATTAACCTTGGCGGCAATGTCGCCGGGGAGAAACCCCAGGCGTTCTCCCGCTTCCACCGCCGGGCGCACCAGCACGATTTTCTTGATCAATGCTTGGCGAAGGCAACTCACGGCCATGGCCACGGCCAGCCAGGTTTTTCCAGTCCCCGCCGGGCCCACACACAGCGTCAGGTCGTTCTCCTTCATGGCGCGGACATAAAGCGCCTGGCCGTCCGTGCGCGGGCGCAAATTGCGGCTGCCAACCTTGCCGGCTTCTCCGCCACCAGGGTTGGCGATCGCCTGCGATCCCGCCTGCACAATTTCAATGACCGTGTGCACATCCTCGGTGGTCAGGGATCCTTGCCGGCGCAAGTCTTCCCTTAAGCGCGAGAAAATTCTGGCTGCCTGGTCGATCTGTTCCTCGCTGCCATTCAGCAGGATCTGATCACCCCGGCCGATCACTTGCATATCAAGGGCTGAACGGATTTCCTTGAGAAACTGGTCCCGGTTGCCGGATAGCAAGAGCGCTTCATCGCGGCTATCGAGGGCGATTGTCATTTCCTTCATGCGATGGGCCTTCTACCTGTTACCACAGGAAAAAGAGCCAGGCGATAGGCCCGGCAAAGAGCAAGGAATCGAGAATATCCAGGATACCACCGAACTCCGGCACCGTGTTGGAGGCATCCTTGAGGTTGGCGTCCCGTTTCAACAGGCTTTCCCCCAGGTCGCCGAAAACCCCCGCCAGTCCGGTGCAAAAGCCAAAAGCCGCAGCCATGCCATCACAGCAAAAAGGGGTTTGCGGAAAGAGGCGGAACCAAGCCCAGCCAAGCAGGCTGGATAAGACCAGGCCGCCTGCCAGCCCCTCCCAAGTTTTTTTCGGACTGAGGGTGGGAGACATCCGGTGTTTGCCGAAGATTCTGCCGGTGAAATAGGCGCCAATGTCCGCCCCCTTGGTGACGGCAATGGTCACCCCCAGGGCCAAAAGGCCAGCCAAGTAACTGCCGTCCGCGCCCCGAAGCCAGCGCAGTTGAATCAGAAAGGAAGGCAATATTCCCAGGTAAAAAAAGATCAGGATGGGCAGCGCGATGCGCAGGGTGCTTTGACCAGGAGATTGAAAGCGCGCCATTTCCAAAAGCCAGGCGCCCAGGCAGGCATAGACGAAGAGGGCCCCGGTCACTTTCCAGGAATCGAATTTTGCGAAGGGCGGCAGCCAGCCGGTATGCGGGAGCCAGTTGCCTGCCACCAAAAGAAAAATGAAAAATAAAGTTGGTCCGCGCGGGCAGGCGGTTTTTGCGTCCAGCAGGGTGAGCATTTCCCTTCCGGCCAGGAGGCAAACCGCCAGGGCCAGGCCAAGGAAGCGAGGGAAATAGGGGTCTGAAGCGCTGTCGAAGTAGAGGAGCGTCACGCAAAAAGCAATCATCATCGAGCCGAAAAGAATCCGAGTGGCAAGAGGGCTTAGGGAGTGGTGGAAGCGCAAGGGTTAGCCTCAGGAATTTAAGCCGCCGAATTTTCTTTCCCGCCTGGCGAAATCCTGGAAGGCCAGTTGCAAGTCGGCAATGCCGAATTCCGGCCAGGTCTTTTCCGTCACCCAGATTTCGGAGTAGGAAACCTGCCACAAAAGGAAGTTGCTTATGCGCATCTCTCCCGCTGTGCGGATCAATAGGTCGGGGTCGGGAATGCCCGCCGTGTAAAGCGACGACGAGATGACCTCTTCGCTGATTTCTTCCGGGGTTAGTTTTCCCAATTGGACCTGCTTGGCGATGTTGCGCACGGCGTCGGCGATTTCTCCACGGCCGCCATAATTGATGGCCAGGGACAAGCCCATGCCGGTGTTTTCCCGGCACAGCCGCTTGGTTTCCTCGATTTCACCCAGCACCTCGGCCGGTAATTGATCCTTGCGCCCCAGTGTGCCAAAGCGGATGTTCTTTTCCGCCAGCAATTTCCTTTCACTCACCAGGTAGCGCCCTAATAACTGCATCAGGAAATCCAGCTCCGGCTGCGGGCGTTTCCAGTTTTCCGAACTGAAACAGAAAAGCGTCAGGTGTTCGATTTTCAGCCGCGAGCATTCCTCGACAATGAGGCGAACCACATCCATGCCACGGGCATGACCCTCGACGCGGGGCAGGCCTTGCGTGCGGGCCCAGCGCCCGTTGCCATCCATGATGATGGCCACATGCGCAGGCAAACTTCCCGGCTTGAGGCTGTCTTGGCCTCGGGTCGTTTTCGGTTTTTCTGTCCGGGAAAGAGCCAAGCCATTCCCCTTGAAAATATTAACCCTGGACGGTGAAGATCGTTTGGACCCGATCCGGCCCCACAGAAATTAATTTTACAGGAAGTTGCAGGATTTCGCCGATCCGGTCGGCGTATTTTCTCGCTCCGAGTGGCAGATCCGCCAGTTTCCTGGCATCCTCGATCGGTTCGCTCCATCCTTCCACAGTTTCATAAACCGGCTGGCAGCGTTGCAGTTCACCAGCATCTGTGGGGAAATGCTTGATCCGTTCCCCATCCAGTTCATACGCCGTGGCGATTTTCAGTTTTCCAAGTCCGCTAAGCACATCCAACAACATGATGGTGATTTCATCCACGCCGTTGATTTGGGCGGAGTGCGCGGCAGCGACGGCATCGAACCAGCCGCAGCGGCGCGGGCGGCCGGTTACCGTGCCGTATTCCCTACCCACTTTCCTTATCCGTTCACCCAGCCCCTCGGGGCCATCGTTCAATTCCGTGGGAAAGGGGCCTTTGCCCACCCGGGTGGTGTAGGCCTTCAAAATTCCTATGACCCGGTTGATGTGCCTGGGGGGAATTCCCGTGCCAGAGGCGATCCCCGCCGTGGTGCTATTGGAACTGGTGACGAAAGGGTAACTGCCATGATCGACATCGAGCAGGCTGCCCTGGGCCCCTTCGAAGAGAATATTTTTCCCAGCCGCCAGAGCTTCGTGTAGCAAGCGTGTGGTGTCGGCGAGGTGCGGCTTGAGGAATTCACCATGCTCGGCGTATTCCTTGGCCAGCTCCCTGGCATCAAATTGCACGGCGTTGGGATTAAACCCTCTTAGCAGCCGGTTCTTGAAATCCAATATTTGCCTCAGCCGCTCTTCCAGATGGATTGGCCGGACCAGTTCCCCCGTGCGAATGGCATGCACGCGGCCTACTTTATCTTGGTAGCAAGGGCCGATGCCCCGGCCTGTCGTGCCGATACCGGTGCCCTCATTCGATTCAGTTATTTTTTCCTGCTCCAAATGGTAGGGGAAAATGACATGGGCGCGGTCGCTGATGACCAGGTTGTCGCCGGTTTCGATGCCGTTTTTTTGAAGCTGGGCGATTTCCTCGCGCAGGCGGGCCGGGAAGATTACCACGCCGTTCCCAATAACCGACTTTACTTTTGGCTTGATGACCCCAGTGGGGAGGATCGATAGTTTAAAGGTTTTGTTTCCCGCCACCACGGTGTGGCCGGCGTTGGGGCCGCCATTGTAGCGGACCACCAGGTCATGAGTGTCGGTCAATATATCGACGACTTTACCCTTGGCTTCGTCTCCCCATTGCAAGCCAACGACGCAGGTACAGGCCATGAATTTCACTCCCCCACGGGGGTTTCGCCAAACACGAAAAAAGCCCAAGACGAAAAGTCCCAGGCCAAATAACTGTATTCCCTTTTGGGTTTCTTATCCCTCGGAGAGGTTTAGGTCAAGGGGCTGGCGGCCTCGAAGGAGCCTTCGAACCCAGGCTTGTTGACCCTTGGCCGGGATTTCCCTTTCCCTTGATTCAGCGTTTATTGTAATCTCCAGCCATGCAGGCTTTCCTGAGGCAACCCTAATGACCGCGAAATTCAGGACGATATCCGCTTGGCTTGGGCCCGCCTTATTTCTTCTTGGGTCTCTGGCCTTGACCGGACCCTGTTTCAGCCAGGCCGCCGACCCCTTCTTTCAAGGTAAAAAACTGAGCGAGTGGCTCGATTCACTCAAAACTGAGGCCGACTATTCAAAACTCCCCGAAAAGGAAAAGTTGAATCAGAGCCGTTCCCGTCGGGCTGGATTAATTGCCGTGGAGTTGCTCTCCGGATCGCTCGACCAGCGCATCCTGCCGGCCCTGGAGAAGGTGGCCAAGGGCGACCCGGAAGAAAAATTGCGAGAGGCCTCGGCGCTGGCCCTGGCCCGCGTGGCGCTCAAGCACGCGGAGAAATCCAAAAGCGAAGCGCCTCGTGAGTTTGCCGCCAGGGCTCTGGAATCGATTCTGGAAAACGAAAAGTCGAACCGGGTTCGTGAGGCCTCGGCGCAGGCCTTGGGAAAATTGGGCCCGGTGGCGGCGCGAGCTGTGCCGGCGCTGGGGAAATGTTTGCAATTGGAAGATCCTGGGCTGCGGGCCGCCGCCGCAGACACCCTGCGCCGACTGGGAATGGATGCCCTTCCAGCCATTGGCCCTTTAAGAACTCTGGCGGCGGATGGCAAAGCCGACCTGATTAGCCGGGCCTACGCGATTTTAGCCTTGGGCAATTTGGCAGACGAGGAATCGGTGCCGCTACTCCTTGGGATCTTGGCGGATGGAAAACTGCCGGTCGATTTGCGAATGCCCGCCGGGAATGCCCTGGCTGCGATGGGGGATTCCGCCGCCGCCGCTGCCCCCAAACTGGGCGAGCTATTGGTTCAAGACGCTTTTCCACGCGACTTGAAAAGGGTTGCCGCCATTGCTTTGGACAATTTCGGCCTGGCGGCGGCGCCCGCTATTCCCTCTCTTGTCGCCGCTTTGAAAGATCGCGATGCCACCGTGCGGGCCTTTTGCTTGCACGCCTTGGGCGGGCTTGGCGCCAAGTTGGGAAGCAACCTGGCAGCGGCCAGGCGCAGTGTATTTCATTGCCTGGATGACTCCGCCCTGGAAGTGCGCCTGGCGGCTTTGGAAACTTTTGGCCGTTGGGGACCCGGTTTGGCGGATAATTCCGTCCTGGGAAAAATCGATTCTCTCACCATGGACCCGGCCAAAGAAATAAGGGAAACCGCCCAGGTGGTGCGCAGAAGGCTCAATTCAACCAACGACAAGTAAACTCAGGCTTTAAAAATCAGCGCCGTGCCTTCCCGGGGAAGCACCTCGCCAATTACCACGGCGCAAATCGTTCCCAGGGCCAGAGCCTTTTGAATATAGTCCGCTGCCTGATCCTTGGGCAAGCTAACCACCAGCCCGCCGGAAGTCTGCGCGTCTACTGCTAATTCCACATCCAACGGAGAAGGGGATCCGATGATTTGCCAATGTGGCTGCGCATATTCCCGGTTGGTTTTGCTGGCCCTGGTAAAGAACTTCTTCTCAATCAGCGCTTCCACATTCTTAAACCGCGGCAGCTTGGATAAAGAAATGCATAAGGTGTGGCCGCAGCCGAGCGCCATTTCCAGCAGGTGGCCGGCCAGGCCGAAGCCGGTGATGTCGGTCATGCCATGAGGAGTGAATTCGGCCAGGGCCCGGGCCCCCGCCTGGTTCAATTGCATCATGCTAGCACAGGCCGCCTGGAAAATTTCTTCCGGGCATTTCCTCAGCTTGCTGGCCGTGGTGATGAACCCCGTGCCCAGGGGTTTGGTCAACACCAGGCAATCGCCCGGCCTGGCCCCGGCATTGGTCAATACTTTTTTAGGATGCACGATGCCCGTGACCGACAGGCCGAACTTGATCTCCTTATCGCGGACCGTGTGCCCGCCGACGATGGCTGCACCGGCCACCTGACATCTTTCCGCCCCGCCTTCTAATATTTTTCCCAGCCAGGTGAGCTTGGGGTCCTGGTCATCGGGGTAACCCACGAGGTTCATCGCCGTGACCGGCTCACCTCCCATGGCATAAACATCGCTGAGGGCGTTGGCCGCGGCGATCTGCCCATAAAGAAAGGGATCATCCACCAGGGGGGGGAAGAAATCCACCGTCTGCACCAGGGCGATTTCCTCGCTGAGCTGGAAAACACCAGCGTCGTCGTGGGTTTCTGTTCCCACGAGCAAGCGCGGATCTGTGGAACGGGGAACGCTTCGCAGAACCTGCGAGATTCCTCCGGGGGGGAGTTTCCCCGCTCAGCCGGCGCAAGAAGCGTAATCGGTCAAACGCTTGGCCCGGCCAAAGAAATTGAACACTTGCTACCCTTTCACGGGCGCCTTGCCCGCCTTCGCTTCCACGGCTTTCAGCATTTTTCCCTCGTCAGGAAAGCAGCCTTCAGCCAATTTGGAAAACAACAGTTTGCCATTTACCGTCAGTTCAAAACAGCCGCCATCGGAAGGGATCAGTTTGAATTCTCCAATAGCCTGTTTGAAATGAGCCAGCAATTTCGCCGTCAGACTGACGGCCTGCGGCTCGTAATTTCACTTGGAACAGTAGCGCAATTCCACTTTCATTTTCGCTCTCCTGCTCAAAAAGACTTGGGCTGGTTAGTATGCTAGGCTTGAGCCTGCGGTTGAGCAACAAAGATCCCTGGAAGCAGGAACATGGAGCCGAGTTTTCCCCCAGCCATTATTGTGCGCCATCGCAAGGAGAACCCGAAGAAATGCTCGGTGATCCCCTTGAAGGGCCGCCCCGGGATTGAGTTTTTGAATTACCCCTTGCAGGATAAATTCTCTCGGGAGGGCTATATCCGCCTGGCCGCCGACGGCCCGCATTTATCCACGGCGGATGTTCACCTCGGTATTTTGCTGCTTGATGGAAGCTGGCGCTGGGCAGGGGCGATGGAGAAGGATTTTTCCCATGTGCCGCCGCGCTCGCTCTCGGGTTTCCAGACTGCTTACCCGCGGGTGAGCAAACTGGGAACCGACCCGGATAACGGCCTGGCCTCCATCGAGGCGCTGTATATCGCCTTGAGGACTTTGTCCCGACCGCTGGAAGGCATCCTCGACAATTACCGCTGGAAAGCGGAGTTCCTGTATAAAAACGGCTGGTAAGGGGGCTCGGTTGATTCGGCGGCCCCGTCTTTTTTCCCCGGGAACGCCAGGCTCCAGCCTGGCATTCTTTTCCCCCTCTCCCCGCCGCAAAGCAGTGGGGGAGAGGTTTGGGGAGTGAGGGGACCAAAAAAAAAACCGGTCGCTCACGCTTCCGGCTCGTAAATTGCGACGGATTACTTTCCCTTGGCCTCGAGGAAATGAGCCAGGGATTCGGCCAGCCCGGTGGAGCCGCCGGGTTGAACTTTCAGCCTGCCCGACAGGCGTTTCAAAGTGCCCTCGGCAATCTGTATGTACTTTTTCCCTTCCAGGCCTTTTCCCAACCGGGTGAGATTGGCAATGGCCACGCTGTTTCCCGAAGGCTGGGCCCCATCGTACATTTCAATTGCCCGGGCAAAGAGTTTTTCATGCTCGTTGGAGGTTTGATAAAAAGGCCCAGCGCCCTCCTTGCCGTGATGCTTGATCATCAAGTCGGTGAGTTTAACTCCCTCGGCTCGCCACTTTTCATCACCGGTGATTTCATGCAGAACCAGCAACCCGTGAACCAGGAAGGCGTAGTCTTCGAGGTAAGCGAGAAATTTGCCCTGCGGTTTTTCCCCTGGCGCCGCGCCATAAACCCGCAGCAGCCGACCTTCAGAGTTGACCATCTTGTTCAAGAGGAAGCGGGCGTTCTTTTCCGCCACAGCCAGGTAGCTGGGCTCCTTCAAGGCTGCTGAAGCCCTGGCCAAACCGGCGATCATCTGCCCATTCCAACCAGTTAGTATTTTCGTGTCGAGGAAGGGTGGCGCTCGCAGGCTTCGGGTTTTCAACAAAGTGGCGCGGATTTTTTGCAAATCAGATTCGATCTCCTGGCTGGGCCGTTTCAACTGCGCCGCCAGTTTTTCAGGGTTTAGCGACCTGCGGGGAATCAGGTGCTTGCCTTCAAAATTCGGCTCCGAACCGTAAACCACCCGGAACAATCCTGCTATTTGCTTGTCCGGCAGCAGTTCCGTGATCTCCTTGTCGTCCCAAACATAGTATTTTCCCTCCACGCCTTCACTGTCGGCGTCGAGCGAGGAATAAAATCCTCCCTCGGGGGAAGTCATTCTGGCGAGGATGAAATCGCAAGTGGAGCGCAGCGTCTGGCGGTACAAAAGAACATCGGCATCCTTCAAGGCATCGGCGTAAACTTCGCAAAGCTGGGCGTTGTCGTAGAGCATTTTCTCAAAATGCGGCACGGTCCAGGTGCGTTCCACGGTGTAGCGGTGAAAGCCGCCGCCGAGGTGATCGAAGATGCCGCCGAGGGCCATTTTCTCCAGGGTGAGATCGAGCATCTTTGCAGACTTGCCGGACGGATCGTTTTTCTTTTCTTTCTGAAATAGCCGGAGTACTGAAGGTGTGGGGAATTTGGGCCCTTGAAAATTCCTCGCTGCGGAGCTGAACCCGCCATGCACCGGGTCGAATTCTTCTTGAAGGGCTTCCATCGCCCCGTTGACCAGGGAACGGTCGAGGTCGACCAAGTTGAGCCCAACTGCCTCGCCCTGCAGCGACCGCCGGGTGGCCGAGGACAAAGATTCCGCTTGCTCAAGTATCTCCTTGGCTTTCTCTTTTTTGACCTTCAGAGCGGTTTCCAACACCGACTTGAACCCCTGCACTTCACCTCCCTCAACTTTTTTGTCAAACGGCGGCCAGTAGGTTCCCCCGAACAGCGGCCGCCCGTCCGCCAGCAAAAACATCGACAACGGCCAGCCGCCCCGCTGACCCATCACATTCAACGCTGTCAGGTAAACATGGTCGATGTCCGGCTTTTCTTCCCGGTCCACTTTGATGCAGATAAAGTTGTCATTCATGATCTTGGCGATCTCTTCGTTGGCAAACGATTCCTTCTCCATGACATGGCACCAATGGCAGGAAGAATAGCCAATGGAAAGGAAAACCCATTTTCCTTCGGCTTTGGCTTTTTGAAAAGCTTCCACGCCCCAGGGGAACCAGTTCACCGGGTTGTGCGCGTGTTGGCGCAAGTAGGCGCTCGACTCGCCAGCCAGCTTGTTAGCCTTGTTTTCGGCAGCGGTCAGCAATGGGGAAAAAATTAGGGCGCAAAGAATCGCCGCGGGTTGAAGCTTTGGCATGCATTCCTCAGGGGGAGGCTAGGGGAGTTTCAAGGAAGTCAGGGCCGGGGGCAGGCAGGTTTTATCATTGCAGGCCTGGAATTTCACCACTACCTCGGCGGCTTTGACATCGGGAGGCAGCGTGACCGTGCCTTTGATCGCCACTTTCCCTTCATAGGTGATGTAGTCGCCGACGATTGGGTCTTTGACCAGGTGGCCCAGGGGGTAGGTCACCTTGCAGGGCAGGGTTTTTCCATCGGATTTCACGGTGACTGTGGTTTGCGCCGTGGCAAGATCGGGGTTGCCCGCTGGGTTGGCGTAGACATGCCAGCCTTTTTCAATCGTGAGCTGGACGGAAAAAGATTTTTGCCCGGCGATGGATCCGCCTTCAGCCTTGATTTCCACTTTGACCACCTTGGAGCTGTCGTTTTGCCCATTAGCCTGAAAGGCCATGGTAAGCAACAAGGCCACTGCGGCTGTCCAACGCGGAGTTTTCATGGTCTCTCTCGTTTGAATTCGGTTTCCCTTGATCTGATATTAATTTATCATCAACCCATGCGAAGAGCCAATTGGAAAGAGGAGCGAAGATGATTTACCGGGGAATCGCGGCGCTTGTCCTGGCGGCGCTGATGCCTTTTTTCGCCCTTTTCTCATTTGGCCAGGAGAAAAAGCCGGTGGCCGCCAGCGAGGCGGCGAAAAAGGTTTGGCAGGAACTCAATGCCGGCCCTCACACTGTTCTCGAATCCAATCACCTGATCCTGGTGGTTCCCAAGCCCTTTGAATCCAAGGGGAAGGAATTTGCCAACGAGGTGGAAAAACATCTGAACCTGGCTTCCAAGATATTAGGGTTCACCAGCGACTCGCCCCCCTGGGAAGGGAAGCTTTTGCTGCTGGTTCTGCCCGACCGGGAAAAGTTCGGGTCGTTCGTTCGCCGATTGGAAAAGCGATCTCCCGACCGCGATGAGCTTGCTTCTTTTGTGGTTTTGGAAGGGATACCCCATCTGGCGGCAACTCAGGCCAAAGGAAAGGAGAAGAGTTTGCCTTACCTGGAGGCCAACTTGGAAATATCGGGCGCTTTATTACAATCCAAAGCTGGTTCCAAAACGGCATTGCCCGGTTGGGTGACGGAAGGCTTTGCCAAAGCCATTCATTTTCGGGTGCTGGGTCCAGCTAATAAAACCGTGCAAATTGAACACAAAAAGGCCAAAACCCAGGTGGCTTCCATTCAGGACATCAGCGTTGTCTGGAACAACCCCGATCCGGAGAAGGCCCAAGTGCTCCAGGCCAGCGTAATGGAGTACTTGGCGTTTGGGCCGCATTCAGCCAAGCTGCCCAATTTCCTCAAGGGGTTCTCTCCTGATGAGAATGGCAACTCTCCCTCGGTCGATCAGGCGCTGACCGCAGCCGGGCTCTCCGCGAACAACCTCCTGGGCGGCTGGAAGGTCTGGGTGGTGAATCCGAAATGAGGAGTGCGCGGGAATGATGTGTCGTTGTGGCAGCGAGAAAAAGCCACAAACAGATACCCCAATTGTATCATTTAAGAAAAGGGGTTCCAGAAAAAAGTTCCCTGACGAATGGTTGTTTATTTCATAATGAAAACAGTGTGGTATATTGGTTTGGCCGGTTCCCTCCTGAGTTTATTTACCCCCTGGTGAGCTTTATGAAATCTGATCTTCCCGTTGATGCTGCCGCCCTGGAGAGCTTCGGTAAAAAATGTAACAGCCTCCGTAAGGAAATTGCCAAGATCGTTGTCGGCCAAGACGCCGTTATTGAGCAACTCCTTCTCGCCATCCTGGCCAAAGGGCACGCGCTCCTGGTTGGGGTGCCTGGGTTGGCCAAGACCCTCATGGTTTCAACACTGTCCCGGGTATTGCACCTGGGTTTTAAGCGTATCCAGTTCACTCCCGACCTGATGCCCTCGGACATTACCGGTACGGAAGTCATTCAGGATGACCCGGTCACGCGCCTGCGGGCCTTTAAGTTCCTTCCCGGTCCCATTTTTTCCAACCTGGTGCTGGCCGATGAAATCAACCGCACTCCGCCCAAAACCCAGGCCGCGCTTCTGGAAGCCATGCAGGAAAGAAAAGTCACAATTGGCGGTGTGGATCACAAACTCCCTTCCCCCTTCTTCGTGCTGGCCACCCAGAACCCTATTGAACAGGAAGGCACCTACCCGCTGCCGGAAGCCCAGCTTGATCGCTTTCTCTTCCTGATTAAGGTCGGCTACCCGACCGACATGGAAGAAGATGAAATCATGCGGCGCAGTTCCCTCGACATGCCCGAGTTGCAGACCGTTTTGGATGGGGGGGAAATTGAGGAATTGCAGAGGATGGTCCGGCAGATTCTGGTTTCCGACAGCGTCCTGGAGTATGCCCGCAAGATCACGCGGGCCTCGCGCCCGGGAACCGAGGAAGCGGCTTCCTTCGCGGGGAAATGGATCCAGTGGGGCGCCGGGCCCCGGGCCAGCACCAGCCTGATTCTTTCCGGAAAGGCGCGCGCCGCGCTGCATGGCCGGGCCCATGTCACGCCGCAAGATATTGAAACCGTGGCCTATCCCGTACTGCGCCACCGCATCCTGCCATCCTTCACCGCGCAGGCCGATGGCATTGGACCGGATGACATCACCCGCAAGATCCTCGATGAAGTCAAAGCCAAACTGCCTCAGAATCAATCAGCCTAAGCGACTGAATAATCCATGAAACCTTCCATCAACCTGCTGGAACAGGCTAAACAGTTGGGGTTGCGCGCCCTGACACTTGTGGAAGGCTTGCGTGTCGGGGACCAGGCCAGCCCCTTGCGCGGCTTTTCTGTCGAGTTCGCGCAACACCGCGAGTATGTTCCCGGCGACGACCTCAGGCACATCGATTGGCGCGGCTACGCGCGCACCGAACGCTACATCGTCAAGCAATACGAGCAAGAGACCAACTTCACAGCCCACCTGCTGCTCGATTTATCCGGGTCAATGGCCTATGGCAAAGCGGGGCAATCGAAGCACGAACAGGCGCGTGTGCTGGCGGCAGTGGTGGCCCACGTGGCGGTCAGCCAGGGGGACGCCGTCGGCTTGAAAACGCTGGACGAGCCCGGTTACACGGCGCGACTGGCCCAGTTTCAACCCAGCACCAAGCCCGACCGTTTGCGCTTGCTTTTGGAACAAGTCACCTCGCTGCAACCGCAGGCTGAAAGAGAAAGTGAACAATCGGTTCCGGTGGTGGCGCCGGCCGTCAGGCAGTTGGCCGAACGCCTGACCCGCAAGGGTGTGGTGGCCATCTTCAGCGATTTTTTTGAACCGTGGCAGCCCTTGCTGGCGGAACTCCATCAATTGCGCGCCCGCGGGCAGGATGTGCTGCTGTTTCACATTTTACATGGCGATGAAATCGACCTCCCCTGGGAGGGGCAGGTGCTGTTCGAGGATCTGGAATCCTCGGGGGCGCTGATTACCCGGCCGCACCTCTTGCGCGCCAGCTACAAGGCGGAAATCCAAAAGTGGCAGCAGAAGATGCAGGATTCCTGCACGCGCTTGCAAATTGAATACGCCCTGGTGCGGTCCGAAGCGCCTCCCGATGACACGGTGTTAACCCTTCTGGCCCGGCGGCTGAGTAAACGCCGGATCGGCCGGGTGAGTTAAGAGCGACCTGATGCAATTTTTGGCACCCTGGATGATGTTGGGAATGACGGCGGCCGCCGTGCCGCTTGTCCTCCATCTTTTGCGGCGCAGCAAACCGATGGTGGTGCGCTTTGCCGCCATGGAATTTTTGCGCAAGAGCGTGCAAGAGACCAGCAAGAGGATTCGCTTTCGCGACCTGATCTTGATGCTCATGCGCATGGGTGTGCTGATGCTTTTGGCCTTTGCCATGGCCCGTCCGACCCTTTCTTTGATATCGGGTTCCGGCCCGGTTGATGCCGCCATCTTGGTCGATGTTTCGCGCAGCATGGCCACGGTTGAAGGCCAGTCGTCGCGTTTGGAACAGGCGGTGAAAGCGGCTGGAGCTTTGCTGGATCATTTGCCAAAAGGTTCCACGGCCCGGCTCTTCGCAGTTTCCGACCGGGTCGCCGACCTTGGGATCGGCCAGGCCGGAGAGTTCGATTCTCTTCGCGAAGCCCTGGCAAACCTGGCCCCCACCGACCGCTCAGGGGATCTCTTTCCCGCCTTTGCCTCGGCCATTGACCTGCTCCGCTCTTCACCATTGTCGCAGCGCAAGGTCTTTCTTTTTTCCGATATGCAGCCAGCAGGCTGGCAAAAGCAAGGCGATGCCTTAAGGGCTTTGGCGAAAAACCTGCCCCCCGCCACGGCGCTGCACATGGTGCAAACAGGAACGCCGGTTCCTTCCAACTTGCAAGTGATGTCGATGTCACCGGTCGCGGGTATTTGCTTTGCTGGGCAGAGGCAGGCCTGGCAAGTGCGCATTCAAAACCAGGGAGACCAACCGGCCACGGACATCGTGGTTCACCTGGGCATTGCCGATGACCCCACGGGTGGAGAAACTGTCCGCCTTGATCGCCTGGACGGGGGCGAAGAGCGGGCGGTGGCCATGGACCTTTTGCTTCCCTCCGCCGGGTATCACCCGGTGCTGGCCAAGGCCGGAACTGACCGGCTAGACCGGGATAATCAACTGCACAAAGTGATTCAGGCCCGCGATCGGGTGCGGGTCTTGGTGGTCAGCGGCAAGTCTTCAATGGATGGCAATCGCCCGGCGGGTTTTTTCCTCACCCATGCCCTGCGGGCCCTGGTTGGGGACAACAGCGTCGGCAGGCTGGAAGTGAAAGAAGCCCGGCCAGACCGCGCCTTGCCCGATTTCCTTGACGAGGCGGACTTGCTGGTTTTGGCCGACCCGGCGCTAGCTGGCCCCGAAGGAATGCGGCCTGATTTCTTGGAAAGAATCACGCCCTGGGTCAAATCAGGAAAACCGCTGTGGTATTTTGTCGGTAGCAACGCGGCCAACCGAGCTGATGAAAAAAGCCACCCGTTGGAAAACCTCCTTTACGGCTTGCCACAGCCGGTTCGCCCCCTGGCCGCGAACCAGACGCAACGGTTGAATCACGCGGCCATTCCCACCGGCGATTGGCTGGGAGAATTCCGCACCGCGCCGTTGGACCAAGTGTCTCAGGCGGAATTCAAAAAGATTACCCCGATCACTTCCTCTGGTAATAATGCCGTGGCTCGCTCCCTGGTTCGCTTCAATGATGGCGCTCCGGCCCTTTTACTGGCGCCGTTGGGAAATGGCCTGGTGGTTAGCGCTCCCTGGGTCCCCGATCTCGATTTTACCGACTTGCCGCTCCGGCCCAGCTTCGTTCCGTTGGTTCAAACTCTGCTGGCGAAAACCCTGGAAGGCGCCGAGGACCCCCGCACCCTGCCGGTGACCGGCAGCCTGGGAATTCACCTGCCCTCGCAGGAGAGCGCCAAGGCGGGCGATTTTTTCTGGCTGGCTCCGGGCGGTGTGAAGTTGCCCGTGGTTACCCGCAAAGAGAACGACCGCCTGTTCTGTTTTAATGAGGCTCCGATGGACAAGGCGGGGTTGTGGAAACTGCAATCGACGGGAAAATCGTTTCAGGAAAGTGACGGGCTGGTCGCGGTTCAGGGCGCGATTGACGAAGGGCGTGAGCTCACGCCGATGCAACCCGCCGAGATCGACGACCTTTTCGGATTAAAGGTGCAACATGAGCAGGTGACTGGTGACAACCTGGCGACCTGGACCACCCTGGGCGAAATTTCCTCCAGGATCTTGCCCCTGGTCATGCTTTTGTTTGTTTTGGAAGCTCTGTTCGCCTGGTGGTGCGGCAGGCCCTTGTAAGAATTGTCCATGTAAGAATTGTTCATTTAAGAATCGTTCATGAGCCGTTGGTTGAATTATCTCCTGGGGGTGGAAGGGCCGGAAAACAGCCAAATTTCCGGCTGGCACTTCGTTCCCTCCTGGGGCGGCCTGGCGCTTATTTTGCTGGTGGTAATTGCTGCCGCTTTTCTTGCCGGTCGGCTCTACCGCGGCGAAGCGGTGCGCCTTTCCAGGCGCCTGTACTTTACCCTGATTGCCTGCAGGCTTGCAGCACTGTTCGCACTTTTGACCCTGATCATGCAGCCGGTTTCCTGCGGCGTCGATCTGAAGGGAACCCGCAATCGGCCCCTGGCGCTGATTCTCGATGACTCTTCCAGCATGGCGCAGAAAGATTTGCGCGGCACGGTGGAAGAACAAAAACGCGCCGAGGCGGTCCTCGGGAAGGAATTGGCCAGCGAACCCGAGGCCATGCCCGCTCGATTGGAAATCGCCAAGGCCATTCTGCAGAAAGAAGATTCTCCCCTACTTGAAAAAATGAAAGCGGCGGGCCCGTTGCGCAGGTACCTGCTCGGCGTCGATCTGCGCAGGGTGCATGATCAAACGCCTTGGAGCGAATGGCTGAATCAATGGACGGCCGGACAGCCGCGCACCAGCCTCAACGCCGGCATTGATAGGCTTCTGAGCCTGAAGGAAGACCTCCCCACGGCGCTGGTGGTATTCACCGACGGGCGCGACACTGGCTCGGGGAAATCCCTGGCCGCCCTGGGGGCGGAGGCCGGGCGCAAAGGTGTTCCATTTTATTTCGTTGGCATCGGGGTGGAGCAACCTGCCCGCTTGGAATTGCGCGACATGCAGGCGCCTGACATCCTTCAAGCGGGTGAACTGGTCGCTGTCCCTGTTCGCTGGAAGGTTGGAGATTTCGACAAAGAAAAAATCACCTCCGCCAAGGTGGAAATACGCCTGGAGTTGGATGGCGTGGAAGTTGCCAAGGAAACCTTGCCAGCCAAACCTGGGGAAGACATTCGTCATGCTCTGCTATTCCGCCCGCCTTTCGCCGCCACCCGCAAAAATGGCTCCAAACTCGAGGTCTTTGCCCGCGTGACCGGCTTGGGGTTGGAAAGACCCGAAGACAAACTGGCCAAGGAGATCCGCGTCATCGACAGGAAACTTCGCGTGCTGGTGGTCGATAAATCCCCGCGCTGGGACCTGCGCTTTTTGTTGATGAACCTGACTCGCGAGCAGGTGGCGTCCACCGAGGAAGGCGCTTCGCCCCGTTTCGCCTTGCAACCCAAGTTTGTCATTCTCGAAGGCGACACCGCTCTCACGGCCAATGAACCCTTCCTGCCGGAATTTCCCCCAACTCGCAAAGACCTGTTCAGCTTTGATGTGGTGATTCTGGGCGATGTCCCTGCGGACAAACTGGGGCCGGATGGCCCCGAGCGCTTGCGCCAATTCGTGGAGGAAGGGGGCGGCTTGCTGATCCTGGGGGGAAAACGCTTCAATGGAACCGGGTGGAACGAAACCCCGCTGGCCGACCTTCTGCCGCTTGAACCGGGCAGCCCTGACCCGGCCTTGGGGCCCGACAAACGCACCAGCCACTACCAGCCCCAATTAACACCCGAGGGAAGCCGCCACGACGCCATGCGCCTGGGCGAAACCCAAGAGGCAAGTGAACGGATTTGGAAGGAACTGCCCGGCATGTTCTGGCACGCGCCAGTGAAAAAGCTTAAACCCGGGGCGGTGGCTTTGCTCAATCATCCCACTGTAAAAGCGGAAACCTTGCAACTCCCACTGGTGGCCACGCAATCCTATGGACGCGGCCAGACCGCCTACTTCGGCTTCGATGAATCTTGGCGCTGGCGCTTCAATGAGGGGGAAACTTATTATGGCCGGTTCTGGAGCCAATGGGTTTACTGGGCGGCAGGACCCCGATCGGGAGCAGTCCGCCAAGTGCGCTTGACCACCGACCGGCCCGACCCCAGTGTCGGCTCCATGGGGCTGATCTCCGCCAGGGTCTTGGATGCCAACTTCCTCCCGGACAAGCGCGAGAAGGTCGCTGCCAAACTGGAATGGCTCGATGCCCCTGCCGGTTTTTCACTCGAGATGAAACGGAAGGAAGTGTTCCTGCGTCCGCTGCCAGATCACCCGGGCGAGTTCCAGCTCCCTTTGGTTCACGACAAGCTTGGCCGCTTTGCCCTGATTGTCCCGGGTGATCCGGAAACCCGGGTGGAATGGCGTGTCTTCCCACCGGCCGATTTTGAAAAAGGCGGACTCGCCTGGGAGACTTTGGTAGATGCCGCCCGGCAAAGCGGCGGCGCCTGCCTCAGGGAAAATGATGCCTCGCAGCTCATCGATTTGCTTAAGTCCAAAGAGGCCCCCGTGGTCTTTCGCGCTGAACTCCCACGCCTTCATCCGTTTTTGTTTCTTCTACTGACCATTGCCCTTTCGGTGGAATGGACATTGCGTCGCTGGAACAACCTGAGTTAACCCATGATTGAAGCGGAACTTCTACAAGCGGTTTCTTCTTTACGCCAAAGGCTGACACAAGCCCGTAGGCGGGAGTTGCTCCTCCGTTTCATAGTGGGCCTTTCAACCGCTTTGCTGATATTCCTCCCTTGCCTCGTTCTCTCCTGCCTGGGGGATTGGTTTTGGGATTTGACCGAGGATACTCCCCGGGCCCTTCGCACCGCAGCATCGATCAGCCTGGGAATTCTTCTCGCCTGGCTTTTTCGTTACTGGCTGGCGCTTCCCTTCCTGCGAACGCCCCCAGAGGACGCTCTCACCCACTGGGTGGAAAACACCTTCCCCGATTACAACCATCAGCTTGTCACGGTCATGCAATTGGCCCGCCCCGAAGCTCGCATGGAAGGGCAGTCGCCGGTGTTGTTATCCGAAGTTACTCGCAAAGTAGTGGAAGTATCGCAATCGCGGAATTTCTTGCAAGCGATCGACCATGGCCGCTTGAAAACCGCCGCCTGGCGTTTCTTGCCTTCTCTGGCCGTGGTCCTGGTCCCATTTATCCTGTTTCCGGAAATGGCCATGGCGCTGGTGGCCCGGCAGTTGGGCCTTCCTCATCCCATTCCACGAAACACCCAGATCGTGTTGCCTGGGCAATTTGTTTTGCCGGAAGGCGAAGAGGGCGTCCTCGAGGTGGGGATTACCTCTCGCAATGGGCAGGAGGTTGCACCGGGGAAAATGATTTGGCATGGGCTGAAGGGGGATCGACTGGAACTGGCCCTGTCCCCGGGGGCGGAAGGAAAGTGGGAGGCCAGGGTTTCCTCCATGGTGGGGCCGGGAAGTATTTTAGTCCGGGCGGGCGACGGCAGAGCTGGCCCAATCCCCATGAAAAGGATGGCCCGGCCGGTTCTTGAATTAATTGAAGCTTCGGTCAAAAAGCCCGCCTGGTATGGCCTCAGACCGGATGGATCGGCTTATGAAGACCCGGCCCCCAAGGGCGACATCGTCGGCATGGTCGGCTCCCTGGCTTTGCTCAAGCTGAAAGCATCGCAACCCCTGGCGACTGCCACCTTGACTGTATTGCCAATCGAGCTGGGGATTCCCCCCCGATCTTTCCCTTGCAAGCTTGCGCCAGACAAAATGGGGATCGAGGTGGAATTTTCCCTATTGGAGAGCGACTACAGATACCATGTCCGGGCGGTCAACCAGGAAGGGTTGTCGGCGATACCTTTTTTTCAAAGGCGTATTTCGGTCGCCCCGGAGGAACCACCCGTGGTCCAGCTCCTCCCCGAGCAATTGCCCGGGACCTTTCGAAAAGACTCCACTGCCGAGGATTCCGACATTGATGGCTTGCCCGTTTTGGTGGGGCAAAGGTTTCGTGTCGGCTACCGAGGCGACAGCCCCGGGGGGATCCGCAATGCCCGCTTCCGCTACCGCATCAATGAGAAGGGCCTTTGGCGCTCTCTCCCCTTGCAGGAATTCCAAGGAAACGCTGCCCTGGGAGAATTTCATTTGGAATTCGGGGCCTTTGAGAAAAGCTCGCCGGAAGCCAGCATCGATTTTTATGCCCTCCCTTCCACGGATAAATGGAAGGTCCCAGACCGCAGGCAGGCGGGCGGCAGGTTCGATTTTCAAATCGGCTCAATCAAAGAATTGAAGATTGGCGACAGGATTGAGTTTTTTGTGGAAGCCACCGACCTGCGTCCGGGTGAGGGCTTGACTGGGCAATCGGAAACCCGGGTGAAGGAAGTGGTGGGGGTGGAGGAACTGCTGGCCTGGTGGCGGCGCAAGGAAAAAGAAACGGAAAAGCTCACGGAGTTAAAGAACCGGCAAGGCCGCGTCTTCGAGGGTTTTTTGCCGGAATCAAAAGGCCCCTAAGCCCTTTAGGGCAAGCGCCAGCGACGGGTTTTCTTGCCCTTGCATGGTAGAGGTTGATTTCCCAGGGATCGCCGGGCTCCAGCCCGGCTTCTTCTTTTGCCAGGCTGGGGCCTGGCGTTCCCGGGAAAAGGAAAAAAACGGGCCCTGAGCAAGCGTCAGCGGCAGTTAATTTTTTAACATACTGGGCTCGGTTGCTTCAAAAAAACCGGCCAGTCCGATTTTTCTTCACTTTGCAAGAAAATCAATGGCTTTTTCATTCCCCACGGGGTAAGATTTACTTCCCCGGTTGGTCCCTCCTTTTTTAAGGATTGAATCATGTTGAGAACCGTCCGTTTCCTCCTGGTGGCCCTCGTCTTTTCTCTGCCCATTTGGGCTCAGGAACCCGTGGCCCCCAAAGCCCGCATCGACAAGCAACAAGCGGTTGCAGAACAGACTGACCGTACCGTTCGCCGGTTGGAAACCCTTCTCAGCGTTTTGAATTACTACAAGCTCAATGAGTCCGAGGAAAACCAGTTGGTGGAGGAAGCCCGCGGGGTGCTCAAGGGCCTAAGACAACAAGACATGGTGGCGGTGATCAAGCATTTGGAAAACGCGGCGAAAGCCAAGGCCAAAAAGACCGGGGAAGGGGAAACGACGGAAGCCTACAAGCGGCATCAGATCATTCTTGAAAAACTCCGTGAATTGGCGGCCAGGCAAAACGCCGTGCGCTCGCTGGAAATCGCCGCGGAGCGGATGGAAAAAGCCGCCAAGGAAGAACGGGGCATTCAATCCAATTTAATGGTTCTACTTGCCGCCATGGAAAGCGCCTCCCCCACGGTGAAAAAGAACCTGCCCACCTGGGTGACCCGCTTGCTCGACCGGCAACGCGACCTCAATGTCGATGTTTCTGTGCTTCTGGCCCAGGCGTCTGACCTGGAAAAAAAGCTTGATCAGGCTCGCAAGGACCGCTTGCAAGAAGGCTTGAACATTGCCAAGAACGATCACACGCGGGGAATCCTGGCTTCCATACCTGAACACCTGGGCAAGGCGGGCGCAGCGGGCAATCAGGCGGGCGCCGTCCGCCCGGCTACGGATTCCGTCAAAAGCTCCATCGATTCCATGCACCGGATCGCCAAGGCCTGGCGGGGGCAATCGCCGAACATACTGGCCTTGCGCGAACTGCAAGACAAAGTCGCCAAGCTGGCCCGCGATCAGCGGGAGATGACCAACGATATGAAGGAGAACAGCGCCAAGAAAGACGAAGCACAGAAGATGGAAATGGCGCAGAAGGAAGCGGAGATGGCGACCGAGACCAAGGAGATCATGCGCAATCCGGAACCTGCGCTGCAACCTGCCAAGGCGGACTTGGCCAAGGCGGAAAAAGCGCTCGAAGACGCCACCAAGGCCTTGCTAACCCCAGACACGAAAAAAGCCATGGAGGCCCAGGAGAAGGCCGCCGTCGCTTTGGAAGCGGCCAAGGAAAAGCTCGATAAAGAAATCGCCAAGCAGATGGAGAAGGCCACTGATCCCGTGGCCAAGGCGCAGAATCTTTTGGCCAAGATCGAGCAGATGGAAAACCAGCAGAAGCAGGTGAAGGAAATTGCCAAAAAGATGGAGGCGCCGGATTCCAAGGCCGACAAGAAAACGGCTGAAAACCTGGCCAAGGAAGAGATGAAATTGGCGGAGAAAGCCGCCGACCTGGCCAAGGCGCCGGACAGTGACACCCCCAAGGGCGTGAAAGAACCGCTGAAGGATGCTGCCAAGGCGCAGAAAGAAGCGGCAAATAAACTTGAGAAAGCCCCAGATGCCAAGCAAGCAGCGCAGAATTCCGCGCCCAAGATGGAGGCGGCGCTCAACGCTTTGAAAAAGGCCAAGGAGGCGGCGCAGAACAATTTGGCCGAAGCCATGAAGAAAAAAGATGCTGTGGCCCAGAGGGAAAAAGCAGCCGAGGCGCTGGCCAAGGCGGCGGAGATGCAGGCCAACTTGGTGGAAAAGTTGAAGGACCGCGCCGAGGCCGGTATGGATGCCTTGAAAGCCAAGGACATTGCCAAGGAGCTGATGCGCGAAGAAGCCAAGGCAAACATGGAAGCGGTGTCAGCGGCGAAAATGGCCGAAGGTGAAGCCAAGGCCAAGGCCGAAGAAGGCATTATGGACCAGATGGAATCCAAGAATGCCTTGAAAAAAGGAGACATTGCCAAGGCGACCGAAGAGGCGATGAAGGCGGCGGAAAAGTTGGAACAGGCAGCCAAACTGGCCCAGAAAATGGTCAACAAGGACAAGCAAGACAAGGCTTTGGAACTGGCGAAAATGGAAAACAAGGCGGCCCAAATAGCGGAGGCCGCTCGCAGGGTAGCTCAAGCTTTGGAAAAAAGCCGCCAGGCCGAGGGCGAGGCCATGGAGGCGGGCAAAGAACTGGCCAAGAATACAGAAAACCCCGCCAAGGAACTGGGCAAGCGCCAGGAAGACCTGGCCAAGGATTTGGCCAAGATGGAAGGGGAGGGGAAAAATGCTGCTGAACCTGCCATGGAAGCGGCTGAGGCGCTCATGAAAGCTGATTTGGGCAAAGCCATTGGCGCGCAAAAAGAAGCTGCTGAAATGCTGGAAGGCAAGGGTGAAACTCCCAAGGGGCTGGCGAAAGCCGCGGAAGAGCAGAAATCGCTGCTCAAGGCAACGCAGAATTTGGCCAAGGCCGCCGAGGCTGCCAGCATGGCCAAGGACGCAGCCAATCAGGCGGAAGCCTTGGTGCCCGAGAACTTGAAGGGGGATTTGAAAGAGGCGGCAGCGATGCTGGAAAAAGGTGCCGAAGCCGCGGCCAAGGGCAAAGCGGAAGAAGCCGCGATGAAGCAGGGGGAAGCCTCGGCGAAGTTGGAACAGACTTTGGATATGCTAAATCAACTGGCCAAGGCGCTGGATGTTCCCCCGGCACAGCCCGGGGAAACTGCGTTGGCCAAGGCGGAACCCAACCCCATGGGCGAACCGATGCCCGCCACTCAGCCGGGGGAAAAGCCTTCACCAATGCCCACCCCGCCGATGGAAAAAACCAAGGGTGATGGCAATCGGCAACCCGATCCGTCAGGCGAGGCGGCTCTGGCCAAGTTGCTGGAAATGCAAGCCAATGGCTCGTTTCTCAAGTTGCCCGAAAAGCAAAGGGATGCTCTGCTGCAATCTTTGACAGCCAACTTGCCTCCGGAATACGCTGTCATGATCAAAAAGTACTACCGCGACCTGGCGGCCAACCGCTCAGGGGTTAAACCTGCGCCTGCAAAACAGTAAGTTGGAATGATGAACTTGATCACTCGACGAAATTGGCTGGCGCTGGCAGCGATTCTGGCGGTCAGCTTTCCTGTAGCGGCATGGCAGCCCGCCGATGGAAAGCTTTCCCCACCAGCTAAGTTGGACGAACCCACCCGCAAGGCCATTGACAAAGCCCTGGCTTTTTTGGCTTCCAAGCAAAACCATGACGGTTCCTGGACGGATGGGGGTTTTCAGCACAACACTGCCATCACTTCCTTTGCCTTGCTGGCTTTCATGAGCCAGGGCCATTTGCCCGGCCAGGGGAAGTATGGACCAGAAGTGAACAAAGGGGGGCAGTTCCTGATTGCCTCGGCACGGGATCAAGACGGGTTGCTTGTGGGCGCCCGGGGCAGTGGACAGGTCATGTATTGCCATGGAATGGCCACCCTGACACTTTCACAACTTTGGGGAGTCACCCAGGACGATTCAATTCGGCCAGTTTTGAAACGGGCTGTAGATTTGATTATCCGCTGTCAAAATTCGGAAGGCGGTTGGCGATACCAACCCAAGCCGGAGGATGCCGACATCTCCGTTACGGTCATGCAGGTGATGGCATTGCGGGCGGCAAAAAACGCTGGCTTGCATGTTCCAGACCAGACTTTGCAAAAAGCCATTGCTTACATCGAGAGTTGCCGGGATGACAAGACAGGCGGCTATTCCTATATGCCGAAGCAGCGTGGGCCGGAGTTTGCCCGCACCGCCGCGGGGGTATGCGTGCTGCAACTGGCCGGCCTTTACGATTCCAAGGACATTCCCAAGGCGGTGGAGTTCCTGGAGAAAAGGTTCAGCAACAAATCTCACTTCTGGTACGGGCATTATTACGCTGGCCACGCCATGCACACGGTCGGCGGGAAGTCATGGGATTCCTGGTATGCCCGCTTCAAAGCCACGGTGCTGCCCGAGCAAACTCCCATGGGCTCGTGGGACGGAAAAAAACTGGACGACAACCCCGTCGGCCCGGTTTATCAAACCAGCATCGCCGTGATTACTCTCTCCATCCCGACGCAGTTCATCCCGATTTTTCAAAAGTAAAAAGCGAACGGCAGTCTCTTTTCTACAAGAAAAGAAGCTGCGCCATTGTTCAGCGGCCCCAGGGGTTCCCCAGTCATCCCACCTAGATCATCCACGGATGACTCGCTTTAAATGCTGAGGATTTCTTTCAAGGCAGCGAGGAGTTTATCCATTTCGGCGGGAGTGTTGAAGGCGCCGGGGCTGACGCGCACCGCGCCATCCGGATAAGTCCCCGCCACTTTGTGAATATAAGGGGCGCAATGCAACCCTGGCCGCACGGCGATCTCAAATGCCTGGTCAAGGATGCTGCCGATCTCCGGCGCGGGAAGGGTCTCCGAAACAAAAGAGACCGTGGCAACACTTTTTTCCAACTGATCCGTACCTAGCACTTTTATCCCGGGAATTTCTTTCAATCCCGCGCGGAGCTGCTTCACCAAGGTCATCTCCCGCAGGTGAATGTTTTCCAACCCTTGCTCGACAACCCAGGCCAGGCCGGCAGCCAACCCCGCAACCCCCAGGACATTCGGAGTGCCCCCTTCCAGGAAATAAGGAAGCTCCTTCGGCTGGGTTTCGCTGGAGGAATCGCCACCTGTGCCCCCCTCGCGCCAGGGGCGCACGGTCGTCCGCTCACCCGCGTAAAGAAAACCAGTGCCGGTCGGGCCAAATAAGCTTTTGTGTCCCGGGCAGGCCAGCAGGTCGATGCCATCCTTTTGAATATCAATGGGAAGCACACCCGCCGTCTGCGCCCCATCCAGGAGAAATAAGATTCCCTTTTGTCGGCACCAGGCGCCAATTTCACGAACTGGTTGCACGGTGCCCAGAACATTGCTTGCATGGGTCATGGCCACCATGCGCGTGTTGGGTTTCAGCCATTGAAAAACTTGTTGCGGATCGATGAACCCCTCGGGGCATGGCGTCACGCGGGTGAGGGCGATTTTTCCATTGAGTTCCATGGCCCGAAGCGGTCGGCTGACGCTGTTATGCTCTAAATTGGTGGTGATTACATGGTCGCCTTCGTTCAACACCCCTTTGAAAGCCATGTTCAAGGCGTCTGTGCCGTTGAGGGTGAAGACGAAGCGATCAGGGGAAAGGCCATGGAAGAACTGGTTGAGTCGGTGCCTGCAATCGTCGAGCGCACGCTCGGCGGCGAGGGCCATTTTGTGTCCGGCGCGGCCGGGGTTGGCCAGCTCCTCCCTGGCGAAGCGGTCGAGGGCGCGGTAGACCGGCTCGGGTTTGGGAAAACTGGTGGCGGCGTTGTCGAGGTATATCATGCCATGTGCCAGAGCTAATGTCCGATGTATCGAGCGTAAAGCGTGCGGGCCCTATCGACATCGGCGGTTCCCTTGATAATGGCCCGGCCGTCGGGGAAAACAGTGAACTCGCAGCCTTCCGCCTGGAATTTGAGCATGAACTTGTTGTAGCTGACTTCGCCCAGAGTTTTCAACTGTCTGGCCATTTCTTCGAAGACCAGCTTTTCCGCACTGCGGTGGGAGACTTGCACGGCGTTGCGCCCGCACAGGCTGGTGGTTTGCGAGCCGAATTCCCCGTCCAGCCACTCGAACTTGCGGCGCTGGCAGCATGGGCAATCGACTTTCCCTAAGAGCGGCGCCACCTTGACCCGGCGGAAGGTGTTTTCCCAGACATCCAGGTGCAGCAGTTCCTTGTTCACTGTTTCGGCCTTGCCCGATAGGATTTTCATGGCCTCGGCGGCTTGCATGCTGGCGATGATATTGACCACCGGTCCGAGGACGCCGGCGGTTTCACAGGTGTCAGCGGCGCCTGGCGCAGGCGCCGCTTCAAACACGCAGCGCAGGCACGGGGTTTTTCCCGGAATAATGGTCATGGTCATGCCGTTGCTGCCGATCACCCCGCCGTAAACCCACGGCTTGTTCGTCTTCACCGCCACATCGTTGATCAAATAGCGGATTTCAAAGTTGTCGGTGCCGTCGAGAATCATGTCCGCGTCCTGGCAGAGAGATTCAATGTTGGTGCGGTCGATGTCGGTGACCACGGCTTCGATTTCAATGGCGGAGTTGATGAGCCGGAGTTTGCGAACCGCGGCTTCGGCCTTGGGCAGGTTCTCTTTTACATCCTGTTCATCAAAGAGGACCTGGCGCTGCAGGTTGCTCGGCTCGATGAAGTCGCGGTCGACAATGCGGATTTTTCCCACGCCAGCGCGGGCCAGGTTGTTGGCCAGCACGGTGCCGAGCGCCCCGCAACCGCACAAGGTGACCCTGGAAGCGAGGAGTTTTTTCTGCCCTTCTTCCCCGATGCCGTGAAAACGCATTTGCCTGCTGTAGCGGTCGGTGGATTGAAAGTCGATCATTACCCCGCTCCCGCGCCGATGTCATCCAGGAAGGAGTGGAGTATTTCCAAGTGGCCTTTCTCCCAGCCATCCTTGCGGCATTGTTCAATGAGGGCATTCATTTCTGACTTGAGTTTATTCACTTCCAAATCGCCAAGGCGGCCCATGTAATCGGAAACCATGTCGAGGATTGGCCCGGCGGCTTCCTGGTTGACAATGGCTTTGTCAGACCCGGCGACAAAAACCACAAGTTGCACCAGGGAAAGGAGCAGGGGGTTGATGCCGGTTTCATCCTCAATGTAAGGAAAGCAGCAAGTGCCATCGGGAAGATCTACATCCTCGCCGGACAGTTCATGGTCTTCGGGTTTTTCCGACATTTCAGCCTCCGGCCACGGCAGGGATGATGGCCAGGTCGTCGCTATCCTTGATCTTGGTATCCAGGTTTTCCAAATAGCGAATGTCTTCATCGTTGATGAAGATGTTGACGAAACGGCGCAACTGGCCGTTGTCGAAAAGGCGCTGCTCCATGGCGGGGTGCAGCTTGCACAATTCGCGCAGAGCTTCTCCCGCGGTGGCGGCGCTGACATCGACGGTGGGGAGATTTCCCGTGTGCGGGCGCATGGGAGTGGGGATTTGCACTTTAACAGCCATGATCAATTCTCCTTGGCCGAGGTTGGCCTGCTGTGAAATAACTTATGCCAAGGCCGGCTCGCGGTGTCCCTGGTGAATTGCCTCAAATTCTTGCAGGGAAGTGCCGATGACCACCGGTTCCGGAACTTTGTTGGCCATGGCCTCGCTGGTTTTTAGTCCGTTGCCGGTTATGCACAAGACGGTTTCGGCGTCGGCATCCATTTTGCCTTGCTGGAGAAGTTTCATGGCCGCCGCCACCGTCACGCCGCCCGCGGTTTCAGCGAAGATGCCTTCCGTTTGGGCCAAAAGAATCATGGCATCGCGGATTTCGTCATCGCTGACATCCTCGGCCCAGCCGCCGGATTCCCGAATCAACTTGCCGGCGAAATAGCCGTCGGCCGGGTCGCCGATGGCCAGCGATTTGCAAATGGTGTTGGGTTTGCGCACGGGGCGGTGGGAGTCCCAGCCGTTTTTCACCGCGGTTGAAATAGGGCTGCAACCACTGGCCTGGGCGCCAAAGAACTTGGTTGTCGGCGCGTCGTGCAGCAGCCCGATGCGGTGAAGTTCGTGAAATCCCTTGCTGATTTTGCCGATGAGCGCGCCTCCGGCCATGGGGACGACAACCTGTGCCGGGGTGCGCCAGCCGAGTTGCTCGGCGATTTCAAAGCCCATTGACTTGGAGCCTTCCGCGTAAAAAGGTCGCAGGTTGATGTTGACGAAGCCCCAGCCGTATTTGAACGCCACCTGGGTGCACAGGCGGTTGACCTCGTCGTAAGTGCCTTTAACGCCTATCACCTGGGCGCCATAAACGCTGGTGCCCAGAACCTTGGCCTTTTCCAGGTCGGCGGGGATGAAAATGAAACTTTTTAACCCGGCGCTGGCGGCAATGGAGGCCACGCTATTGGCCAAGTTTCCCGTGGAGGCGCAACCGACGGTGGTCAGGCCGAATTCCTTGGCCTTGCTCAGAGCCACGGCCACGACTCGGTCCTTGAAGGAAAGAGTGGGGAAATTGACGGCGTCGTTCTTCACCCAAAGGTTGTTGAAGCCAAGGGCCTGGCCCAGGCGGCAGGCTTTTACCAGTGGCGTGCCACCCACATGCAGGCCCACTGTCGGCTCACCATCGGTGGGGAGCAATTCCTGGTAGCGCCACATGTTGAACGAACGGGCTTCGAGTTTTTCTTTGGATAGTACGGCGCGAATGGCGTCGTAGTCGTAATCGATTTCAAGCGGGCCAAAGTCGTCCTGGCAGAAATTGACCGGGGTCACCGGGTAAATTTTCGCGCAAAGTCTGCACTTCATTCCACGAACAAAACTGGTCGACACCTTTTCCATCCTCCAAACGGGAATGGCTATCCCGCGGTTGGGTGGCGGCTTTTCCAGTGGAGTTTAGGAGGGGGGAGAAAATTTCAAGAGGCGGGTTTGCACTCTATCTTATCTCGCCCGGTTCCCCGGGTAGGAGGTAGCACCTGCATCGGGGGGAAAATCCCTCCGACCGGTTGCTGTGGCTTCAACGGGCCTAATCCCTCAGCCACTCTGGATAAGCAACTCACCAAGTTATCCCCCATGATAGGAGTGGGGCGTGGAAGTAGCAATCCAATTTCCCCGGAAACCTGCAAATTGGGGAAACCGGTGGAGGAAAATCGCTACAAACTTTGTTGGCTACCCAGGACAGGCCGCTTTCCCCCTTATGACGGCAGGGGGGGCGGGTTCATCAAGTCGATTTCGAACATGGCCGTCAGGGCGGAATCGGGTCTTTTATCCCGGGTTTTGCTCATCATCCGTTCAACCAAATCCACCAACCAATGGGAAAGGCTCGTTCTCACGGAAAGTAGCGGCGGGGGCTGTTCCTTCCTTTGCGCCATGACTTTGGCTTTTTTGTCCCGCACTTCAAAGGGAAGATTCCCACTGAGAGCCTGGTAGAAAGCGGCGCCGAGGCTGTAAAGGTCGGCGCGCGGGTCGATATCGACGGAGTTGTAAGACTGCTCCGGGGCGATAAAGTCCATGGTGCCGACAATATATCCCGGCCCGCCGATAACTCGCCGGTCTTCCTCTTTTTCTCCGGTCACCAGAGCCAGGCCAAAGTCGAATAATTTCGCCCGGTTGTCGGGCGAGACCATGATATTTCCGGGCTTGATGTCGCGGTGAATAACGCCGCGGGAATGGGCGTGACCCATGGCCTGCAAAGCGTCGCGCATCAGGCGAATGGCCAGGTTTTCCTCCAAGGCCCCAGTTCGATGAATCAGTTTGGCCAGGGAAATTCCCGGGACAAATTCCATGGAGATGAAGTGCAGGCCCTGGTTGAACTCCAGGGCGTGCACTTTGACAATGTTGATATGGTCCATCCGGTTGGCGATGTAAAACTCGCGCTGAAATCGGGCCACCAGCCGTTCCATTCTTTCGGTGTTTAGCTTTCGCAGCACCTTCAAGGCCACGAGTTTGTTGGATTCCATGTGCCTGGCCAGGTAAACCTGGCTCATGCCGCCCTTGCCAAGCAGAGAAAGAACCTGGAACTGCCCCAAGGCCAGGCCCCGGGACTTGCCCGCCAAAACTTTGTCCGCTTGAAACCGGGTTAGTACCCCCTGGCGCACAAGGTGGTTGGCGATTTTTTCCGGGTCTTCCGCGATGGATTTGTCCAGACCATTGAAAAGGGAGACGATTTCCGCTTTTTCCAGCAGGTGGCTTCTCACCAGGGAGAGGATGAACTCCCCGACGAGATTACCCTTTTCTGAAGCACCCGAGGATTGGTTCATGGCTCTACCCGCGCCCTGATCAGGCGTCTTTTCCCCTGATTTGCGCTTTCAAAACATGCTTGACCCGATCTTCAATTTTCTTGTGGAGCTTGTCCACTTCCTTGTCATTCAGAGTGTGGTCTTCCGCCTGGTAGGTCAAGGCAAATGCCATGCTTTTTGCCCCGGGGGGAATCCCTTCCCCCTGGTAAATGTCGAATAAGCGGAACTCTTTCAGGGTCTTGCCCCCGGCGGCGCGGATTTCATTCTCCACTTCCATGCCACTCACCGCCTCGGGAACCACCAGGGCGATATCGCGCAGCGCCACGGGAAAACGGGAAACCGGCTGGGAAATGTGCCGCGTGGGCTTTCCTAGCTGCAGCACGGCCAAGTCGAACTCGGCGGCGAGAACTTCCCCGGCGCCATCGGGAAATTGCCCGATCAAACTCGGGTGCAGCGAGCCAAGGGTCCCCGCCTGTACTCCCCGGACCGTCATCACCGCGGTTTTTCCCGGGTGGAATGCCGGGTGCTGACCGGGGTGAAATTCCACCTTTTCCAAATGGAGCCCCTCGGCAAGCGCCTCAAGGATGCCTTTCAAGTCAAAGAAATTTCGGCAGGCGGCCGATTGGTTTTTGCCTTCCCAGAAAGGAGTTTCACCTGGGCCGGCCAGGGCCACGGCCAGTTTCCATGGCTCCTGTGGCAGCTTTTCCCCTTCCACTTGGTGGTAGGTTTTTCCCACCTCGAACAAGGATGCCGACCTCTGATGCTTCAGGTTGTTTCCCAATAGTCCAAGGACGCTGGCCAGCAAACTCTGGCGCATGACAGTTCTTTCACTGCTGACCGGATTGAGAATGCGGACATAAGTGGAATCTAACTCTTGTCCCAGGCAAGGGGCCTCGGCTTCCGGGCTGGTCAGGGAATAGGAGATCACTTCCTGCAACCCCAGGCGGGCAAGTAAATCCTTGGTTTGCTTTTCAAATTCAAATTCCGGATCTTGCAGTTGCCTGGGCAACTGTTCAGCCAGAAGGGTGGACGGGAGTTTGTCGTAACCGCGAAGGCGGGCCAATTCTTCTAAAAGATCGGCGACGCCTTCCTGAATGTCCAACCGATGGAAGGGCACGGTGACTTTCAGCATGTCGGCGCCCGCTTTTTCCACTTTGAAATCGAGAGCGGAGAAGATGCGGGCGCATTCCTCCAGAGGAATGTCCACGCCCAAAACGCGCTTTATCTCGGCTCGAGGCAAGTCGATGACTTGAGCCGGCCGGGCAGATGGAAAGCAATCTTCCAGGCCTTTGGCCACCGTTCCGCTCGCGTGCAGGCGCAGGAGTTCGGCCGCGCGGTTTGCCGCCAGGGGAACCATTTCCGGCGGCACACCCTTGCTGAAACGCATGGCCGCTTCGCTCGGTAAATTCAGCGATTTCATCCCCTTGCGAATGGTCAGGAAGTGGAAGTTGGCTGACTCTAGAAGCACCCGGGTTGTGGATTCGGAAACCTCGGTTTCTTTTCCTCCCATGAGGCCGGCCAGGGCTATCGGGCCGGCAGCATCCGCGATCACCAGGATTTCAGGGCCTAACTCGCGGACTTGACCATCCAGCGTTGTCAGCCTTTCCCCCGGCCGTGCCGGGCGCACCGTGATTTCAGGCGCGGCGCCTCCTGACCGTTTCAACAACGCGTCGTAATCGAATGCGTGCAGCGGTTGGCCCAGTTCCAGCATGACATAATTGGTAATGTCCACGATGTTGTTGATCGGCCGCATTCCCGATTGTTGCAGTCTGCGCTTCATCCACTCTGGCGCCGCCCCGCATCGAACGCCTTCGATCAAGCGTGCTGCGTAGCGGCCCGAGAGTTTGGGTTTTTCAATTTGCACGCGCACTTTGCCGGAAATGGTCGGCCCCGCTTCCTCAACCCCTGTTGACGGATGCCTGAACTCAGCACCTGTGATTGCTGACACTTCCCGCGCCATCCCCAGGATGGATAGGCAGCGCCCCTTGTTTGGAAGAACATCGATTTCCAAAATGGTGTCGCCCATGAAGTCGACCAGGGGCATGCCCACAGTTGCGGAGTCTTCTAGGAAGATAATCCCATCATGGTCGTCAGAAATTCCCAGTTCGAATCCGGAGCAGACCATGCCTTCGCTAAGGATGCCGCGGATTTTCCCCGGTTTGAGTTCCTTGAGAACTTTGGGTTCAGCGTGGCCGTCGAAAAGGACGGCGCCAGAAAGCGCCAGGACTACTTTTTGCCCGCAATCACCCACATGAAGATTGGGCGCGCCGGTAACCATGGTGATGGTTTTTCCTTCGCCGTATTCCACGGTGGGGAGTTTCAACCGGTCGGCATCGGGATGTTTGTCAACGCGCAGGACTTTGCCAACCAGAAGGCTGTCTTTGTTCCAAAGGGGGTAGGGGGCCTCGGCGCCATGGGTGATTCCAGGGGGAATGGGCATCCCCCATGATTGCAGGCCGGAAACTTCCAGCCCGGCCAAGGCCAGGCGGTCCACCAACTCGGCCAGGCCGAGACCGGGTTGAACCATGTCGTTAAGCCAGCGTAACGGTACCTTCATTTTTCCGGTTCCAAAGGTCGAAGAAAACCTGTCGCCGGGCTAAAACTGCGACAAAAACCGCAAGTCATTGGCCCAAAATTCGCGAATGTCAACGATGGCGTGGCGCAGCATGGCAATTCGTTCCGGCCCCATGCCAAAGGCGAAGCCAGTGAATTTTGCCGGGTCGTAGCCGCCGTTCCGCAGCACTTCAGGATGCACCATGCCCGCGCCCATGATTTCTAGCCAGCCGCTTTTTTTGCATAACGAGCAGCCTTTTCCCGCGCAAACTATGCAATCCATGTCGACTTCAATGCTCGGTTCGGTGAAGGGGAAATAGCTGGAGCGGATGCGCACCTTGCGATTGTCGCCAAACATCTTTTGGGCAAAGGCGGTGATCGTTCCTTTCAAATCTGTCATCGAAACGCTGGTGCCAATCACCAACCCTTCCACCTGATGAAACATGATCTCGCTGCGGGTGGTGATAGCCTCATAGCGGTAGCACATTCCTGGGAGGATGACCCGGATAGGCTCGGGGTGGAATTTGCGCATGACATGGATTTGACCCGGGGAAGTGTGGGTGCGCAAAATAACACCGGGGGTGGTGGTGTGGAAGGTGTCCCACATGTCTCGGGCGGGGTGGTGTTCGGGCATATTGAGCAAGGCGAAATTGAATTCGTCACTTTCGATTTCGCGGGAGCGGAAAACCTGAAAGCCCATCTCGGCAAAGATGGCCTGGATGTCGCGCAGGGTTTGGGTGGCCAGGTGCAGGCGACCTGGCCGGGGTGGCCGGCCGGGCAGGGTGATGTCGAGTTTTTCGGCGCTCAGACTGTTTTCCAGGGATTTTTGTTTTTGCTCGGCCAGGGCGGTTTCATAGGCTTGGGTCAGTTCGACCTTAACCTGATTTGCCTGCTGGCCGTATTCTTTTCTGGCTTCGGGAGGAAGGGAACCGACTATTTTTAAGGCCGCCAGGATTTCCCCCGCTTTGCCAAAGTAGCGGGAGTTCCACTCGCGTAAACCGACCTCATCCAAGGCGGTTTTTAAATCGTCCAGCGCCCGTCTTTTGAGGGATTCAAGTTCGGACATGGCAATAGCTTCAGACCGGAGTAAGCCAAATTACCCGCAGGTTAATTCAATCCCGCCGGCTGATTTGCCTTGGCAATTTCCACGATCTTGGTGAAGGTTTCCGCGTCGTGAATGGCAATTTCCGACAGAGACCGCCGGTCGAGGATAACCTCGGCCGCTTGCAGTCCGGCGATCAATTGGCTGTAACGGAGTCCATTGGCCCTGCAGGCGGCGTTGATGCGAATAATCCACAACCTGCGGAAGGCCCGCTTTTTCACCCTGCGGTCGCGGTAGGCATACACCCCAGCGCGAATCAGGGTGACTTTCGATTGACGGTACAAGTTGTGCCGTCCCTGCCGGTAACCCTTGGTCAGCTTGCGCAACCTTTTGCGTTTGCGAAGGACCGTCTTTCCGCTTCTGGCTCTAGTCATGGCACATCATCCTCGCCCCGAATTGCGGGGCAACAAATCCTGATTCTTATGCTTTTCCGCCCATCATGCGAATGTATTTTTTCGCCAGCTTCCCGGTCTCAAAACTCGGGGCGCGCAATTGACGCTTCCTTTTCCCGGTTTTATGGCTGAGAAGGTGCTTTTTCCCGGCCTTGCGCCGTTTCAGTTTACCATTGGCCGAAATGCGAAAGCGCTTTTTCGAAGCCTTATGTGTTTTCATCTTGGGCATAACAACACCCTCTCCGTCTCAACAAAACCCAAAAAGCAAACCAACCGCCAAACTAGCAGGTGCCGGCTACTTTCCGGCGCGTATTCCCCTGCGTGAAGGTGGGTGGCGCGCGAAGGGATAGCATAGGAAAAAAAAGACCGCCTGGCAGGGGTTGCCCGGCCTATTCTTTTTTTGGCCCCAGCATGGCTGTCAGCTTTTTTCCTTCCATCGAAGGCGGTTTTTCCACTTTCGCCACATCTTGAAGCTTTTCCAGAATCATGTCGATGATGCGCTTCCCCTCTTCGATATGCTGCAATTCCCTGCCCTTGAATAACACATTCACCTGAACTTTGTCCTTGTGTTCCAGAAACTTCCTGGCCTGGTTAATCTTGGTTTCGATGTCGTGGTCGCCTGTTTTAGGCCGGACCCGCAATTCCTTCATTTTTTGATGGTGGACCTTACTCTTGTTGTTTTTTCTCGACTGCTGGTAGCGGAATTTACCATAATCAAGGATTTTGCAAACCGGCGGCCGGTCGTTGGGGTTCACTTCCACAAGGTCCAAGTTGGCTTCGCGAGCCATTTCCAAAGCTTGAAAGGTTGGCAGAACACCTGCAAATTCTCCTGTGGCTCCAATCAAGCGGACGGGGGAAATCCGAATTTGTTCGTTGATGCGCAAGCCCTTGTCTTGGGGGCCGGAAAGGCGATCATTTCTGTCGTTGATACCAAGCTCTCCTAAAAAAAACTTCTCCCGGCTTGGCCCGGATCATTTTGGCAGGGTCCGTGCTCGCCACGCCTTTCCAACCAAGGAAAGACAAGCGGGATAAGTAAAATTTAACACGACAACCCCCTGTAGGAAAGGGGTATTATTCCGAAATTTTCAAGGCAAGGCCTCAACAAAGTCAATTTCGGGCAGGCGGACCCGCAATTCTTCTTCGATGCCAAAGAGCACCGCACGGATGGTGGAGGGGCAAGACCCGCAGGATTGGACCATGCGCACCTGCAAAATGCGGCCATCCAAACCCACGACTTCAATCGATCCCCCTTGCATGAAAAGGGCCGGTTCCACGAACTCCCGCACGATTTTCCGGGCTTTTTCCAGCAATTCCGCCTCACTCATGGCTTTGGCCCCCATCCCTTATCCCGGTCTTCTTTCCACAGTTTTTTACCGATTCCACATCCGATAGAATCTGTTGAATTAGCGCCTCCCGGGAGGAAAACTGAACCACCCCTCGAATTTTTTCCAGAAAACTGACCTCCAACTCTTTGCCGTAAAGATCTCCCGTGAATCCTAAAATATGAACTTCCACTTTCTGGCTCTTTTCCCCAAAAGTGGGGTTGGGACCCAAATTCACTGCCGCCAGGGCGGCCTTTCCTTCCATTGAGGCGACCGCGGCGTAGACCCCATTACCTGGGATCAGGGTGGGGACTTTTTCGAGATTTGCAGTGGGAAATCCAAGGGTTTGGCCACGCTTGGCCCCAACGGCGACCACTCCTTCGATGGAGTAGCTTCTGCCCAAAAGTTCCCTGGCAAGGCCGACTTCTCCTTGCAGAAGCAATTGGCGAATCCTGCTGGAGGAAATCGGCGCGCCACACGCCTGTAAAGGCTGGGCAACTTGAAAATTCATGCCAAACTGTTGGCAAAGTTTTTGCAGTTGTTGGATTCCCCCCGCGCGGTTTTTGCCAAAATGAAAATCCGGCCCCTCGACAATTCCCCGAGTCTCAAGCCCCTGACATAAAACCCGTTCAAAGAAATCGCCTGGTTCCAGCGACAACAAATCCTGATTCGTACCCAGGGCGCAAACATGGTCGATCCCGGCATTTTTCAGCAGGACGGTTTTTTGCGATGAGGTGGTCAGAAAATGCAAAGGCAACCCAGGCTTTAGCAGTTTCAAAGGGGGTGGTGAAAAAGTAAGGGCTATCGATCGAATACCGATTTGCCTGGCCAGGGCCACGGTGCTTTTTACCAGGGCGGCGTGACCAAGGTGAACCCCGTCAAAGTTGCCCATGGTGACTACGGCCCCGCGCAAAATGGCGGGGTAGGGGGGAGCGGACCAGTCGATCGGTTGGGGTTCGATTGTCATGCGCCAAAGCGAAAAAAGGGTTTTCCAAAGAGTCATTTATCTCAAGGGAAGTATACTGGAAGTGTTCATGGGCTGGCCGGGCAGCCGCTGCCCGGGGATTGCAAAATCTCTCGGGGAGAGGAAAGTCCGGGCTCCACAGGGCAAGGTGGTGGGTAACACCCACCGTTCGAGGCGGGTGTTTTTACACCCGTTGAAGGACCGGGAAAGTGCAACAGAAAGATACCGCCCCTTCGGGGGTAAGGGTGAAATGGTGGGGGGGCCTGGCCCCTTAATGTAAGAGCCCACCAGCAGCTTGGCGACAGGCTGGCTCGGCAAACCCCGCCTGGAGCAAGACCAAATAAGAGGGAAGGACCGGTCCGGTCCGTTTGACCCTCGGGTAGGTTGCTGGAGCGGCCAGGTAACTGGCCGCCTAGAGAAATGGCTGCCTCGTGCTATGCGCCTAGCGCAAAGCGCAAGACAGAACCCGGCTTACAGGCCGGCCCGTGAATATTATTCCAACCCGGCAATAACCTGGCCGCGAGAGATCGGCATCGGCTTCCCCTGGGGGTCGTGCATTTCTTTTTCCGGGGAAATCCCCAACCGGTGGAAAACCGTGGCGAGAAAATCCTGCGGCCGCACCGGGTGGTCCTGGACATAGGCGCCGATTTTGTCCGAAGCCCCGATCACCCGCCCGCCAGGAATACCACCACCGGCCAGCGCCCCGGAAAATACATTTCCCCAATGATCCCGGCCGCCCCGACTGTTTTGCCTTGGCGTTCGCCCGAATTCACCGGCCCACACCACCAGCGTTTCCTCTAATAACCCCCGGTTTTGCAGGTCTTCCAGCAAGGCAGTGTACGACTGATCCATGACCGGCATCAAATCGTTTTTCATTCGCTTCGAGTTTTGCGCATGGCTGTCCCAAGCGGGCGCGCCAGCGGGGTCGTTGGGAAAACGGGTCCAGTTGACTTGGATTAACTTGACCCCGGCTTCCACCAGCCGTCGCGCCAAAAGCAAACTTTGTCCCCAGCGGTTGAGACCATAGCGCTCGCGCAGCTTTTGCGCTTCGGTTTCAATGCGGAAAGCGTGGCGCAACTTTCCCCCTGTGAGCAGGTTTAACGCTTGCCGGGATTGCGAGTCAAAACCGGCGAAGGACCCTAGCCGGTTTTCCAGGTCTTCATTAAGGCGGCCAAGCAGGTCGAGCCGGCCCCTAAACCTTTCAGGCGTGACTTCGCCGGGCAGCGACAGCCCGCCAATTGAGAAAGTGGTTTTTTCCGGGTGGCAGGGAACCAGCCAGGGGTTGCTCCCCTTGCCGAGAAAACCGGCGTCTTGCCCCGGCCAGGTTAAACCACCGTCATTCCAAATGTGTTCAGGAAGAATAATGGCTTCCGGCCGCCGGGTTTTTCCTCCGACCGTGTTTTGAATGATGCTGGCGAAACAAGGCCAGTCATTTGGCGCGCCCGGTTTTGAGTTTTCGGAATTGGTGGGCTGGTGAGGCATGCCCGTGAGCATCCAGTAGCCGCTGGAAGAATGGGCGTTATCTTGTGTCACAAGTGAGCGGATGGGGCAAATCTGGTTCATCCAGCGCGAGGTTTGGGGCATTAATTCACAAACTTGAATGCCGGGTACGGAAGTGGCAATGGGCCGGAAGTCGCCACGGATTTCTGCCGGAGCATCGGGCTTGGGGTCCCAGGTTTCAAATTGTGATGGCCCGCCAAGAAGAAACATGAAAATACAGGCTTTGGCTGGCTTTGCAGGGGATAGGCCGCTGGCTTGAATTGCCGTCTTCAGGCCCCCCATCCCCAGGGCGGATAATCCACCCAAGCGCAGCCACTCCCGGCGGGAGTAACCGTCGCACAACCGGGTGGATTGAGAATGATGGAAGGAAAGCATTTCAGGTCTCGAGGTTGGTCTTTTAAGGTAACCCGGGCCAGAAAACAGTTGCAAGGGGTTTTCCCTGAGATCCTCCTTTATCATCCGGGCGATGCGTAGAATTTTTGTAACTTGTGAATTGTTAAGTGTTTTGTTCGCGATTTTTTTGGGTCTACCGCCTGGAGTGAACCCCTCATGCGCGCCGTGGTGATTGGCAGCAAGAATAAGTCAAAACTGCAAGAGATCCGCGAGATATTTGCCGGGTTGGAAAGGCAATTTCTCGACCTGGGGAGTTTTCCTGCCACGGTGGAAGTGGTGGAGGATGGGCAATCTTTCGAGGAAAACGCCCGGAAGAAAGCTGCAGGTTATGCGGCGCAAACGGGCCATTGGGTGCTGGCAGAGGACAGCGGGTTGGTGGTCCCGGCCTTGGGGGGCAGGCCTGGAATTCACTCGGCGCGTTATGCCGGCCGTCAGGGTGAAGACGATGCCAACAACCAGAAACTGCTGCAAGAGATGTCGGGATTCCAGGGTGAACAGCGGTCGGCTTTTTATGTTTGCTCGGCGGCGCTTTCGGATGATAAGGGAAATATCCAGGTGGAAGCCCGTGGTGAATGCCATGGATTGATTTTGGGTGAATTCCGTGGCCAGGGCGGTTTTGGTTACGATCCGTTATTTTTGATTCGGGAATACCATGCGACTTTCGGGGAGCTTTCCAGCGCGGTAAAACATGCCATTTCGCACCGCAGCCGTGCCTTGGAGGGAATGCGGCGAAGCTGGCGTCGGAGCCTGGCCAATGATTAAATAAATAGTGAAATAATTGTTTCACCCCTTTATTCTGTCCTTGCCCTTTGAACTCTCCATCCTTTTTCCTTAAACTTACTCTTTCCCCTTGTATCAGCTTGGTGGACCATTTGACCTCTGCCAATATAATTTCAAGGGTTGCGTGGGATTGACTTCCTGTTGGCTTTCCGGTGATTGCAGGAGAGTGTTGCGTGGCGATTGTTCAAGTGAAGGATTTGATGGATGCCGGTGTGCATTTTGGCCATCGGACCAGCCGCTGGAACCCGAAAATGCGGCCGTACATATACGGTAAACGCAATCTCATTCACATCATCGACCTGCGCGAAACTGTGCGCGGCCTTTTAAGGGCCAGCAGGTTTCTTTCCAAATTGGCCTCCAACGGCAGCCAAATTCTTTTCGTTGGCACCAAGCGCCAGGCCAAGGACACCGTCGAAACCGAGTCTCGGCGCGCTGGCATGCACTATGTCTCCGAGCGCTGGCTGGGAGGCACCCTGACCAACTACCGGACCATTCGCGACCGCCTGAAAAGGCTTCAGGAGCTTGAGGCCATGTGGCTGCCCTCGTATGAAAATCCTGCCAAGGTAGATTTGCCTGCTTACATCAAAACCATGCTGGGTGAAAACGGCCGCCTCGACATTCACAAGGCCCCGGAATCAGCCCACATTCGCAGCTACTCCAAGAAAATGGTTTCCAACCTCAGCCGCGAACTTTACAAAATTCAGCGCAATCTGTCGGGTATCCGCGATATGAACCGCCTCCCCGATGTTCTGGTGGTTGTGGATCCCAACCGGGAAAAAATTGCCATTCAAGAAGCCAAACGGATGGGAATTGCCACGGTGGCGCTGATCGACACCGACAGCGATCCCGATGATGTGGATCTGCCCATTCCGGCTAACGACGATTCGATTCGCTCGGTGGAACTGATCCTGGCCAAGCTGGCGGACGCGGTGCTGGAAGGCCGCGCGGCGCTGGCCACGGTACAGGCCACCTCTCCCCGGCCTCGGCCGGCGCCATCGGGCACCACCGGTTCCACGGTGCGAGCGCCCGCCGTGGTGGAATAATCCCTTATTGGTTTGCTAGAAAGCAGGAAGTTCCCGAATGAGCGCGATTTCAGCCGCCGAAGTCAAGTCTTTGCGCGACCGCACCAATGCCCCCATGATGGATTGCAAGGCCGCCTTGGTGGAAGCGCAAGGCGACATGGAAAAAGCGGTGGAGGTTTTGCGCAAGAAAAACGCCACCATTCAGGCCAAGAAAGGCGCCCGCGAAACCGCCGAAGGCCGAATCGCCTTCCATATTAATTCCGACAACGGTTTGGCCTCGCTGATTGAGGTGCGCTGCGAAAGCGCCCCGGTGGCGTCAAACGAATCTTTCATGACGCTGTGCGCGGACTTGGCGGCGCAAGTTTCCATTGCCAATCCAGCTTCCGTCCAGGAATTGCTGGAGCAGCCCTTCCACAAGGAACCAGGGAGAAAGGTCAACGACCGCATCGGCGATGTGGTTGGTTTGATCCGTGAGAACATGAAGCCGGCCCGTTTTGTCCGCTTGCAGGGCGGGGCTTTCGGGTCCTACATCCACCATGACGGAGCTGTGGGGGTCCTATTGCAAGTCGAAGGCAATCCCGCCGATACTTCCCTTTTGCGCGATATCTGCATGCACATTGCAGCCAAGAGCCCCTCGGCCGGAACCCGCGAGGAAGTGGCCAAAGACACCATCGAACGGGAAATGGAAATTGCCCGCAGCCAGGCGGCCGCCACTGGCAAGCCTGCCAACATTGTTGAGAAGATCGCCGAGGGCAAGGTGAAAACCTGGTTCGCGGAAAATGTCCTCCTTGAGCAGCCCTTTGTCAAAGACGACAAAAAAATGGTCGGAGATATTTTGAAGGGCGCTGGCCTTAAATTTGTCCGCTTCGTCAGGTACCGGGTTGGCGAATTGAGCTAACCTATCCCGGCCCCGGCCGGGCCGCGTTTTCCCCCAGGGCTACTCGGTCTGCACCCTTCCCTTTTTGGATTTCCAATGGGCTTTCAACCCCGTTTTCATGACAAACCCAAGGTAACTTTTCTCGGCGCCGCTGGCACCGTTACCGGGTCGATGCACCTTTTAGAATGGCGCAATTTCCGCTTCCTTTTTGATTGCGGCATGGAAAAAGACCGCAAACCAGGGCCCCGCGAAGCCGAATTCCCTTTTGATCCCGCCCTGATTGACGCTGTCTTCCTCTCCCACGACCATTCCGATCACTGCGGAAAATTGCCCTTGCTTGAGCATCTTGGTTTCCGCGGCCAGATTTATTGCACTGCACCCAGCAAGGATTTTCTCAGCCTCGTCCTGCGCGACACTGTGCGGATTCAACAGCAGGAAGCTCGCACACGCCATGCCTCGTCTCCCGCAAACCAGCATGATGCCTTCACGCTTTTAGACCGCTGCGTCACACTCGACTATGGCAAAACCCATGAAGTCAGGCATGATGTCAAACTGCGGTTTCACGATGCCTGCCACTTGCTCGGCTCGGCCGTGACGGAATTGGAATTGGGCAGTGAGGGAGAGTCGTTCCGCATAGTCTACTCGGGTGACCTCGGTCGCAGGAGTTTGCCTTTTTTGCCCGTGCCTCAGCCCCTTCCCCCCGCCGATTTGCTGATTTGCGAAAGCACCTATGGGGGTAAAATTCACGATTCCCCGGCAACCATGGCGGCAAAACTCCATGAAGTCCTGAGCGACACCATTCGCCGCGGGGGCAAAGCCTTGATCCCGGCCTTTAGCCTTGGCAGGACACAGCTTCTTCTCCACTATCTGGACACCTGGATGGAGGAAGGGAAGATCCCCGATCTGCCCATTTACCTGGACAGCCCCCTGGCCGTGGAAATTGGCCGAGTGCATCATCGGCATCGAGGCAGGCTGGCCGTGAATTGGAACACTTTTCCCGACCGCCTGACCGTGTTGGAATCTTGGGATGAGGCGCAGGCGGCCAGTTTTTCACCCGACCCTTGCATCCTGGTGGCCTCCGGCGGTATGTGCGAGGGCGGCCGAATCATCAGCCATTTGAAAAACCATCTGGATGACCCGCGCACCTCGATCATCCTTGTCAGTTTCCAGGCGCCTGGCACACTGGGGGCAAAACTCCTGGAGAAAAAGCCTTCCGTGTTTTTCCAGGGCCGCTCGTGGAATAAGTGGGCTGAGGTCCATGAAATCAAGGGCTTTTCTGGCCATGCCGATCATGACGATTTTCTCGCTCTCCTGGGGCCGACCAAGAATTCCACCAGGGCCATTCGCCTGGTGCATGGCGAACCGGAAAGCGCTCGAGCCCTGGCCAAGGGGCTGACCGAACATGGTTTTCACAATGTCAAACCGGTCAAAAAAGGCGAATCTTTCACCTTGTGAACTGGTTCCCGGGGCAGTTCATGGCCAGTCGAAGAATATTTCTTGTCCGCCACGGGGATGTGGATTACTTCACTCCCGAAGGTAAACCTTTGTCTTTTCGCGACGCCCGCTTAAACCTCCAGGGGGAAAAAGAAGCGGCGGCCCTTGGGGAATTTCTTGCTTCTGCGGAATTGCAAAGGGTGGTGGTTAGCCCCTTGGCCCGGGCCGGGGACACCGCGGGCATTATTCTTCGCGGTAGAAACCTGGAAATACAGGTGGAACCCAGGTTCATGGAAATCGAACCTGCTTCCTTGCAAGCCCCGGGACCAATCCCTCCTGCCCAGATCCGCGAAATTTTGCTCAGCTCATTGGGGCCGGGTTTGACGGAACAGTCGCGCTTTTTCGGCGGCGAGGCTTTCGGACCCTTTTTGAAAAGAGTGGCCGATGCCTGGAAACAACTCCTGGCAGATTCTTCTTATGATCAGGCCTTGATCGTGGCACATAGCGTGGTCAATCGCGCCATCCTGGCCAAGGTATTCGGTTTGGGACTCGATGGTTTATCGCAATTGGAGCAAGACTCGGGTTGTGTGAATGTGATTGACCTCGATTCAAAGGGGAGGGGAATGGCTCGCCTGATCAATCACACACCGGTCAATCCCATGAAAGCCGGGTTGCGAAAAAACTCGCTGGAACAACTGGTGGATAAAGCCTTGGCCAACAGGGGATAATCCAATCCCCTCGAGTGAGCAGGCTTTCGGGCCGGCAGCTCCGGAAGGAAGCTTGCAACTCTGCAGCGCGGCGATCCCAGCGAAGGACAAATCACGCCGCCCCCATGCCTTTTCCCCCTCTCCACGCTGCGAAGCAGTGGGGGAGAGGTGCTGGGGAGAGGGG
>SHZZ01000029.1 GCA_009692005.1 Gemmataceae bacterium
ACCACGGTCGCCACCACGGTCGCCACCACGGTCGCCACCACGGTCGCCACCACGGTCGCCACCACGGTCGCCACCACGGTCGCCACCACGGTCGCCACCACGGTCGCCACCACGGTCGCCACCACGGTCGCCACCACGGGGACCACCACGGGAACCGCCACGGTCGCCACCGCGGGAACCGCCACGGTCTCCGCCACGGTCACTTCGTTCCGGGCGGTCGCCCTGAGGAGGAGCTTCCTGGGGAGCATTCGGGTTCCTTTCCCGCAAAATGACTTTGCGCGAAAGTTTCACCCGGTCATGTTCGTCGATGGCAATCACCTTGACTTCGAGCACATCGCCGACTTTGCACACTTCCTCAACTTTGCCGATGTACTTGTCATCGAGTTCGCTGATATGGCAAAGTCCGTCGCGGCCGGGAAGGATCTCGATAAAGGCGCCGAAGTCCTTGACGGAGGAAACGCGGCCCTGGTAGATCTTGCCAATCTTCACTTCCTCGGTAATCGCTTCCACCTTGGCCTTGGCGGCTTCCGCCCCGGCCGAATCGCTGTGGGAAATGTAAACCGTGCCATCGTCCTCGATGTCGATTTTCGCCCCAGTCGATTCCTGAATACCCTTGATGTTCTTTCCGCCCGGCCCGATAAGAAGGCCGATCTTTTCCGGATTGATCTTCACGGTTAACAGGCGCGGCGCGTGAAGGCTGATGGTAGCCCTGGGCTGGCGCAGCGTTCCCAGCATGGCTCGGAGAATTTCCCTGCGGGCCACGCGAGCCTGTTCCAGGGTGTTTTTAATAATCTCCTCGTTGATGCCGTCGATTTTCAAATCGAGCTGAATCGCCGTGATACCGATCCCCGTGCCGGCCACCTTGAAATCCATGTCGCCGTAGTGGTCTTCATCACCCATGATGTCGGTGAGGAGGGTGAAGCGGTCTTTTTCCTTGACCAGGCCGATTGAAATCCCGGCCACCGGGTTGGAAATGGGCACCCCAGCGTCCATGAGGGCGAGAGTTCCGCCGCACACCGAGGCCATGCTCGAGGAACCGTTCGATTCAAGAATGTCGGAAACCAGCCGAATGGTGTAAGGAAACTGTTCGACGGTGGGCAGCACGGCTTGCAAGCTACGCTCGGCCAGCGCGCCATGGCCAATTTCCCGCCGACCTGGCCCGCGATTGGGCTTGCATTCCCCCACGCTGAACGGGGGAAAATTGTAATCCAGCATGAACTTCTTTTTGTATTCATCCATCAGGCCATCGACGCGCTGCTCGTCGCTGGAGGTGCCCAAAACGGTGGTGACCAGGGCCTGAGTTTCACCGCGCTGGAATAGGGCTGAACCATGGGTCCTTGGCAGGGTGCCCACTTCACAATAAAGCTCTCGGATGGTTTTAGAATCACGGCCGTCGATGCGCTTGCCCGCTAAAATCAAATCGCGGACCACGCGCTCTTCCAGCCAGGCCAAGGCGGAGGAAACCTGCGCCGGCGTGTATTGCCCTTCGCCCTCAGCGGGAAGGAACTCGGCCTTGATCTGGGTCTTGAGTTCTTTAATGGCAGCGGCGCGTTCGGCCTTGCCGCTCGTCTGCTTCTTTGCCGTGAACTCGTTGTAGAAGCGTCCCTTGAAAATCTCCACCAAGGGGTTGGCCGGGCCCGCCGCGGGCAGCGCCTTCTTCGGCAGCTTGGCTTCCTCGCGCAAGGCTTCAATCAAGCCGACGATTTGCCTGATTTGTTCGTGCGCGAACAAAATCGCCTCGTACATCTGATCTTCAGGGATTTCCTTGCCGGCTCCCTCGATCATGGTGATGGCCTCTTTGGTACCGGACACTACCAGGTCGAGATCGCTGGCATCCAACTGCTCGTAGGTTGGGAAGACGATCAATTGGCCCTCCACGCGGCCAATGCGGACGGAACCGGTGGGTTGCAAAAAGGGAATGTGGGAAACATGCAAGGCGGCGCTGGAACCGATCATGGCCAGGACATCCGGATCGTATTCCTTGTCCGCAGCCAGGGTAGAAGCCATGATTTGCACTTCGCGCATGTAATCAGCGGGGAAGAGCGGCCGAATTGGCCGATCAATCAAGCGGGAGGTGAGGATTTCCTTGGTGGTGGGCCGCCCTTCGCGCTTGAGAAAACCACCGGGAAATTTCCCCGCCGCGTAGGCCTTTTCCCGGTAATCCACTACCAGGGGGAAATAGTCTTTCACCACTTCTGACGATCCTTCCACCGCGGTGGAAAGGGTAACGGTTTCCCCATAACGCACAACAACGGCGCCATGGGCTTGCTTGGCCAGTTTTCCTGTTTCCAAAACCAGGTTCAAAGAACCAATCTGCTTTTCAACTCGAATTGCCTGCACGGAAAATACCTCCAACTGAGGCGGTTTTAAGCCGCCCGAAAAATGTAAAACTTTACCAAAATAGGTTTATGAGGGGGTGAGAAACGAGAATTACTCAGAGGCGCTCTGCCCTTGCCCCTTGCGGAGTCAACGAGCTTGTAACGACTAAAACCGATTTCTGTTCTTACCAACGAGAGTTCCCTAAAAGCACATCACTAACCAGGGGAACCAGGGGATTTTCGGGAAACCAACGCACTGCCATTCATCGCTTGCAAACTGGTTGCCTTACTTTCGCAACCCCAGTTTGCCAATCAAGGCTGTATAGCCGCTCCGGTCCATTTTCTTCAGGTAGGAAAGCAGGCCCGACCGCTTGCTGACCATCATCAGCAAACCACGGCGGCTTGAATGATCCTTCTTGTGGGACCGCAAGTGCCCGTGAAGCTCATTGATCCGCTCAGTCAGCAGGGCGACTTGGACCTCGGGTGAACCCGTGTCCGTTTCTTTCCTGCGGTATAGATCAATGACTTTCGTCTTGCGTTCCTTCGTAACAGACATTGCGTTCTCCACCGACCTTCCAAAAGGCTCACACGAGCCCAACTTGGTTCTTAAACCTATTACTTAAGGTCCAATCCTATCAACTGGGGAACTGAATTCAAGAGAGATCCCCGGCTTGTTGCAGGAAAAGAAGAAACCCGGCCGAAAAGTCGGACGGGTTTCGCTTTTTCAAAGAAAACTCGCTTATTTAGCGTCCTTTTTCTTGCCGCCACTAAACTTGATTTCCGTCACTTCATCCTTGTCATTCGTGATGACGGTGGCGCGTAAGCCCTTATCGCCAGCCTTTTCCAGCCTTTTGCCAATATCAATGGCTTTGCCGCCATTATCAATGACTTTGCCTTCCTTGTCGACGGCAACGACTTTGACATCCTTGGAGACAGTCAAGGTCTTTTCCCCGCCATCCTTGGACTTCAGGGTCAAGGACTTGCCAGCTTCATACTTGGTGATGGAGCCCTTGAATTCAGCGGCCATAACGCCAATAGCGGCGAAGGCAACAACAACGGCGGCGACGGTCAAACGACGAAACATATTTGAATCTCCAAAAAAAGATGTGCAAGAAAACCGGCGCCTTTGCCGGTCGTGGCGTCCTCTATGCCCCAGTAGCCGACCCTACGCCACAATTACTTTAACCCGAAATCAAAAACTTGGTTCCGGTCAATACCTATGTTTTAGAGGTTCATAACCAAATGCAAGGAAATAAAGGTTTTTTCATAGTTTATTAATCAAGGAGGCCAAATTGGCTTTTTCCCAGGCGCACTGCCCACCTCGCCGCTGTTAACAAACTGTTGCCATCGGCCTTCCCCTGCCAGGCAATGTCATACGCCGTGCCATGCGCCACACTGGTGCGAATGATCGGCAACCCTGCGGTAATATTCACTGCCCGGCGCTGGCCTAAAAGCTTCAATGCAATGTGGCCCTGATCGTGATACATGGCGACCACTCCATCGAACTCCCCCTGGCTGGCGCGCAGGAAAAGTGTGTCGGCGGGAATGGGCCCAACGATGTTTAAGCCCTGGTTTTGGCAAAGTTTCACTGCCGGCGCGATCAGTTCCGCTTCCTCGTTGCCAAAGATTCCCCCATCACTGCCGTGCGGATTCAACGCCGCAGCCGCCAATCGAGGCGCACGCCCCAACACTCCTGCCAATAAATCATGCAGCAGCCTGGCTCGGGCCGCGATCCTGGGAATGCTGAGTTCCTGAAAAACCTGGCTTAAGGGCAGGTGAAGCGTGACATGGGCAACAGCAAGTTCCTCCAGGGCCAGGATCATCACATGTTCCTTGGCGCCGGTGCGCTGAGCCAGGATTTCCGTGTGTCCCGGGAAATTCAACCCCGCCAGATGCAGCCCTTCCTTATGCAGCGGGCAGGTGACCACGGCATCGGCTTTGCCTGCCATGGTCAAGTCGATGGCGCGGACGAGAAAATCATACGCTGCCCTGCCGGCGGCGGCATCGACCTTCCCTGGAGCAACTTCATTTAAGGGGACGGTGGCCGCGGCAATGCATGGCACCCGGGTTTCCGAAGGTAAAACATCCCCGGGAAGCACAGACTCAACCGCCACTGCCTGGCTGCCAACCAACTTTAGCGCTTTGTTCATCCAGACGATGTCGCCAACAGCGACCGGCAGGGAAAATTCCAGCAAGGAGGGCCAGGCCCGCGCCAATATCTCCGGCCCGATCCCCGCCACATCTCCCTGGGTAAACAGCAAGGTTGGCTTTTCCCTCGACATGCGTTTGGCTTTCTTTTGCAATTACTTTGCCGCCAGGCGCGTCATCAGCCGTTCCAAAAGGATTTTCGAAGGCAGGGGGCTGGCGCCCTTCATCCCCGCATCAGTTTCCACAATCCAGGAAAGTAGTTTCTTCACCTTGGCACGCCCCAACTTTTGCAATTGAACTTGCGCCTGATTCCTGGCAAAGGGCACTACACCCGCTTTTTCCAAAGCGAAAGCCATCGGCTTATCTTGAAGTAGCAGCCTTCCGGCAATGGCCAATTTCCTTAACTGGTAACCGCAAGCGCCGAGAACCTTTAACGGGTCTTCACCCGATTCCAACAGCTCACTCAGCAATTGAAACAGCGCTCGGCTGTCGCCCTGGCCAAGAAAATCCATCAGTTTCCAAACTTTTTCCACCTGGCCAAGGCCCACCAACCGATCGACATCGGCGGCTTCGATACGCTTGTTCTTGGCAGCATAACAAGCCAGTTTGGCAACTTCCTGATCCATTCTGCCAAGGTCTGGACCAACTAGCGAGGCCAGCAGGACGGCAGCGTCCGGGGCCAACGGCTTTTGGTGAACCTTCTCCGCGTGGCGGGCGCACCATTTGGCCAAAGCATCCTGGCCCGTGGGGGCATCGCAGTGCACCAGGGCGTTTTTTGAAAGCGCCTTGGCCAGCTTTGTGTTGGACGGCCACGAAGCAACCTCCAGCAACAAAACTCCGTTCTTGCAGGGATTCTGCAATAGCTTTTCCAATGAATCCCGGTTTTTGGAAACAAAGGTGTCTGCCTGCTCCACCCAGGCGAGGCGGACGCCACCAAACATCGAGAGGGTGGCTAGCTCCTCATAAACCTGGGCGTAACTGGCGGTGTCGCCATGAAACAAGCCGAACGGCTGATCTGGAGGCGCAAGCACCCGCTCCCGGATTGCCTTGCCCACCTGCCTGCGCAAGAAGTCATCCTGGCCGACGAGGACATAGACCGGTTCAACCGGCGCCGAGGAAATCGCGAGTAAAAAACCGCCTGCTTCCATGAAAACTCACATGTTAACCCGAATGCATGGGCCATGACAGCCAATGCCAGGGGAGGAATTTCTTTCATGGTAGCGGGCAAAAGGGGAAAAGCGAGAGGTTAATTCCCCGGTGCTGAAGGGGGAATCATCGGGACGGTGCTGCCGCTGGACGACCCGCTGGGCGAACCGGCGGGCGGAGTTCCCTCAGGCGCTGGAGGTGGCATGGGCGAACCTGCGGGCGGAGTTCCTTCGGGTGCGGGAATTGCCGCGGGGGGCGGAGGAATGGGTGGGGAAGACATTGGTGGCGGAGGAATTGGCGGCGCGGAAGGGTTGCTAACTGGGTTGCCTGGAGTTGGGGAAGTATTGGGCGGGGTCGAAGGCGCCAAAGGGTTGCCGTTGGATGCATTGGAACCTTCCGAGGAAACCGGTGTCGCTTCCACCCCTATGACACGGGCCTTGGGCGTGGACAAATCTACTTTTACGGGAACAACGGTCTGCGCCAAACCCACATTTCCTGCCAGGTCTACAGCCTCCACCCGGACATAGAACTGGTAAGGCAACCCTTCAGCGGGCATGCGCCAAACATAACGGCCAGTGTTGGCCAAATTGGCCACCGCAGGGGTCCAAGGCCCTTCACTATTTTTTGCAAAGGAGATGGTGATGGGGTTGGGACCCAGGTATTTATCCGAGGCAGTCCAGGTGACGGCCAGATTTCCCTGATCGATTCCCCGACCGACCTCCACCCCAACCAAGCGCGTGACGGGTTTAGTTTCATCCACTTCGACCCAGAATTGCGGCGCGTCGCCGGGGCGAGGCGGGTTTTCCCCCAGATCCACGCCGCTGCGCGCCACCAGGGTCAAGCCGTATCTCCCTTCCTCGGGAACCTCAATCAGGCATGGCGGCTGCTTGGGCGCGTTTTGGTCATATTTCCGCCACAGCCTCCCGCCATCCCGCGTGACATATACCTCTACTATAGAGATATCTGATGGTCCTATATCGTCTATTTTGTAATTCAGTTGAAACTTCCGGCGGTTAACCATGGAGATGTTGCCGCGGGAATTATCCTGGACGGCGCCCACCGCGCCCATGCGTTGTCCGTTGGGTTGCAAGTAAATGGAAGATTCGCCCAGGTTGCCCGCCTTGTCGCGGACCGATAAATGCGTTTCCACCACGCCGGCGGTACCCGGGTTCCAGGTGTGCTGCCCTTGCGCGAGTTGCTGCGCCGACAGCGGAACCCAGTCCTTGGAATCCGCCGAGCGGAATTCCAGCCGCATGGTCGAAAGCTCCAGGTTCTCGTCCCGAATTTCCCAATCGATGGTGGCCGAGCCATCCTTGAATAGCCCGCGCAGGGCTACTTGCGGCGCGGTCTGATCCACGCACACCTTGATTTGCGGAGGCGCCAAATTTAGGTTGGGGGGAACCAGGCGCCCATCGAACTCCTGGCTTTGAACCGTGAACCAGTACCAGCCTTCCCGCGGGGCGCGGAAGAGAAACTGTTTTTGATTGGGGAAAGCCGTGCCGGCGTGAGAAAAGGTTTTACCGAAATCTTGCGAAACATGAAGGAAGATTTTCTGCGCGCGATTGTCGGAGTTTTTAATGGAAAAGGGAATGTGAAAGGCGATGTCTCGGGTGTAATAGGTGTCGGACCCGCCTGCGGGTTGAGCCACGGCCAGGCCCGAAAGCCAGCCCAGGGTAATCAGGAATAAGCAAATTCTCGCTGCTTTTCCCATGAATAGAAATCCATTCCTCTATCTGTCGCGCCAGGGAATCCTTCCCGGCAGGCGTGTGCAAAAAATCCCCTTTCCCATTAATCGGCAGCGGGAATATTGAAACTTGAGAAGAATAAGCAAGGCCGGTAGACTTTCCCACCGTGAAGCGAAGCGTCTTACGACCCAAACCGCGGTTGAGCCGGTCGCCGCCTTGCTTGGCTGGGAAAAAGAATCTGTTTTCTACATTCCATGGTCGCCCGATTTGACACGGACTGGCCACAACCAAGACGGTTTTTTTGCTGAGTGAAAAGGGCTGCGCTTGCCCCATTTCATTCCAGCGCTTTTTCCTTTTCTCCCCAGACCGAAGCGATCGTTTCCGACGGAATGAAGGCAATTAAGAAAGTCAGCATGCACAGGCTAAAAGTCACCAACCCCATAATCAACCCGATGCCGGTATGAAACAGCACCGCGCATCCGATCATAAACCACTTCATTTTCCGGTTCCAAACCAGGAAAGAAAAACTCGATTCAATGAACAAGGTGAAAATGCACCCAGCCGTCATGGTTACCTCCCACAACAATCTGTGCTGGGCCAAAAAAGTCAGGAAGGCGGTGTAAGCGGGAATATTCATGGGGTTAAAGGAATAATTCGCCATCACGCCCCAAAGGGCTGTGCCATTCCACCAGGCCGAGCCAAGGAGTTTCGACCCGGCGGCGGCAAAGTAAATGATGCAAAAATGAATCTGAATCAGCCGAAGGATGAAATTGGCACTGACCAGTTTTTCCGGTGGAGCGTTCCAATGAGGGTCCCCGGCCGCTTTCTTTCTCCTTTTCTCCAGCCAGCGGTCAAGGGAAAATGACATCCCAGACGGCGCCAAGGCCATGTAAAACAGCAAGATCATGATCATGGCATCCATGCCAAACAAGACTGAAGGCGCGCGCTGCACATAGCACAAGGCGCCAAACCATGACAACAGGGTGAAGAAACGGCTCTGCCAGCCGACCGCCATGCACAAGGTGCAGGCTAGAAAGCCGAGGTGGAATGTCCAAATTAGGGCCGGGCTGCTCAGGTGAAAGTAGACAGAAACCAGGGGTACGGTTTTTCCCACTTCATAGGGGAGCCCCTTCCAGCTTGCCGGCTGCACCAGGATCGGGCTGTCCTGCCGAATGTAGTTGATCGTTTCCACATCCACAAATCCATTCGGCCCCACATAGGACAACAGTTCGAAACTATAGGTGAAGGTAATGAAGGCAATCAGGATGCCAGTCACCATGCGGATCAGCCCGAGGGATTCTGTCCGCGCGGGAGAAAACCAGAATTGATTCCAGCCTAGCAGGCATTCGCCCAAACCCAGCCAGCCTCCGCCTGAGCTATCTTCCGTTCTTTTTGTCCCACCTTGTAATTCAGAGCCGATCATTTCGGGCCCTCCGATTTGAGGTGCGGGTCTCGCTTGATTTCCCCAGCGTGAATCTCCAGGGAGTTAACGGTTACCGTAGGTTCATTCGGATTCATGGTCCGGGTTATGGGCAGGAGAAAATAAAGGAAAGGATCGTTGGGGTTCACCAACTTTCCCTCCGAATCAAATTCACCAAGAAAATAGGGCATGAACAGCGTGTTATCCAGGGGGTCGTGGCCGTCGGCAAGGTCTTGAACAGAAATGATCCCATGGGTAATGCGGTAGATCTTGATGCGGTCGAGGCCAATTTCCTTTTGCCCAGGCGGGTGGGCATATTGCAATGCCAGATAGCGGGCGTAGGAGGAAACCATGCGCTTGGAGTACTCAACCGGCTCGCGGTACATGATCAACTGGGATATGTTGCGGGGCAGTGGTGTTATCTGCGGCTGGTGAGCCAGGCCGGCCAAGTTCCTCCGTTGCAGAATTTCATCCCAGTTTTCCGGATTGCCGGTGTTGTTCATGTTCGAGCTTTCCGTCACCGAAAGCATGCGTTGGTAATGCATCTGGATGGGGCTTTCATTGCGATTGGGAATTTTGACCCAGCGGAAGGTCCCATCCTTGTATTGAATCTTCGACCACAGGAGAGAAGGCGGGCCGGGCTCCGGCGAATAAAAATGGTAGGCGTTATTCAAGTAACAAAAGTTTAAGTAGTGACGAAAGACATTGGCCCATAAGGTGGTGGCGATCCACGATGCCGAGGCATTGGGCGGGTCAAGCGAGGTTACCGCCGTGACGATCCCCAGGAAGTGAAAGAGCAGCAAAAAGGAAAGCGCCACTCTTCGCGCCAAGGAAGGCAAAATGTGCAAAACCGCCACCGCCAGGGAAACGACCATCATAATCCTGCAAAAGAAGATCAGCGAATCCCAGGAGGAATCCATGGCTACCGAGGCAAGTAAGAAAATCCCGGACATGCCCAGGGAAATCAGCCATAGGGGCGCCACGACCTGGCCATCCCGCTTATCTTTTGCACTTAAAACTTGGGAAAGACTGAATAACCCTGCCAGGATTCCCAAGAGAACCAGTAAGCCCAGTAGTGTGGAGCCCCCGCTGATCAAGGAGAGCAGCAAGGCAAGCATTTCCAAGGCCGCGCCGGCGCCCAGGAATACGATTATCCATTTCCCCGATTTCATAGCTTCACTCGATTTACTTTCCATGCGGGTTTCCACTTCCTTAATTCTCGACCAAGAAGGGCTTGCGGTTGAACCCGCAAATCAGCGCGGGAGTTCTTCCTGATTAAGGGAGAATAGCCAAAATACCGGTTGAAAGGGAATTTCAAGGTTGATGAACCAGTAAGGTAGCGGGGAAAAGTATTATCTAATACTCGGGTAAAAAGAACAACTTCAGTTTGACGAATTGCCGTAAGTTGTTTTTATTTAATTAGTTATGTCGACTTTCGTTAAATATTGACTAATTGGAAAATGTGTTATTTTGGGAAAACTCTGCGCAATTAGTCCATTTTCACTTGTCTTGGGCAACCTGCACTCCTAAAAACTGCTAGACCCGGGTTTGACCCGGGTACCCATAGCATGGCACTGATGCCAATCTTTTTCCTTGGAAGGCCCTTCAGCGGTTTGCCCAAACTCGAATGGGGATGCGGGGTATGGTAACCGGGAGTTCCCGTGGGAATGCCCGGCGTTGCTTTTTTGTCGGGCTTGGCTGCCTTGCCATCCCTTTTTTATGGAGGATGACCAAATGTTTAGTTTTGTTTTAGCCATTGGGCTGAGTAATTCCTTGGTGGGTGCGGAATGCGCGGGAGGCGTTTGCAATGCTTCCGTGAAGACCGCCAGCGCTTCCTGCGGAAGCTGTGGCTCTTCCAAGGGTGGTTTTGCTGGTTTGCTCCGCCGGGGCCGTGGCGAAACTGCCGTTGCTCCTGCCGCCAAGCCAGTGGAAACCAAGCTCAGCGAAAAGAAGCCCGTGGAAAAGAAGGACGCCCAAGCCAGTGAAACCCCGGCCTCCGGTCGGCTTCGCGGCGTTCTGAGTTCCTTCCGCCGCTAAATCCGGCAAGGGTTTTTTCCCGGACTTGCTCACGGGATTAAACCAATGACTTGGTGGCGGAGGGAGGATTATTCCTCCCTCCGCCCTTTATTTAGTGCAACTTTTCAACCAATCGCGCAACCACCCAGGGTAATCGGTGGTGATGCCATCCACGCCCCAGTCGCGGGCCAGTTCCCATGCCGATGGCAAGTTTAAAGTCCACGGCATGACCCGGAAACCCGCCGCCTGAATTTCCCTGGACATATCCTGGTTTAAACAATCGAATTTTGGGCAAAACAGCGTGGCCCCAAGATCCCTCATGGTCGCTACCGGGTCGTGTAGGATCGTCTCGTCTGTTAGCAAACCCAAGCCGGTTCCCAAGTTCATCATTTTAGCCTGGCGCAAGATCCCGTGGTCAAAAGAGCGCACGACAACACGGAAAGCCCATTTCCTTTCCTTGGCTTCTAGGGCAATGCCGGCCAGAATTCCCCGCCAGTTCATAGCCAAGGACGGCAGTTGCTTGATCTCCAGGTCCAACACCAGTTTCCTGGCGCACTCTTGCTGCGGCAGCATTTTTCCTTGGGATTGCCCAAATTCCCCAGAATACTCCGCGACGAATTCAAAGAGATCGGTCAGGGTGGGAATGGTCCAGGGGTTAATTCCTTTTTTCTTGGCAAAAGCCATCGTAAACGGGCCGGCTTCTACCCGTTGTTCAGGAAAGCAACTGGTTTTGGAAATAGGACGGTCGAACCAGGTCCGCAGCGCATCCAAAGTAAATTCGCCAACCAAGGCGGCCTTGCCATCAACCCGCGCTGCTTCCACATCGTGGAACAAGACAACTGCACCGTCGGCGGTGATTTGCAAATCCGTTTCGATGGAATCAACCTGGCAATCCAGGGCGAATTCCAGGGATGCCAAGGAATTCCCCGGCCGGTTTCCCCGCGCGCCCCGGTGCCCCTGAATGTGCATGGCTTCTGCCTTCAAGCTATCAACCCAGTTCCAAAACCGGGTTTTTACCGGGTTGCAAATCCACCAGTTCCAGATCAACCTTCTTGAAACCGTTGAACTCGTTCAACTTCGGCGTGAAGGCCAGGCTGCATTCACCTTTGGCGGACATGAGTTCTTCCAGGCGGTCTCCCATGCGGAAGCCGATCGCTCCCATGCGGATGCCATTTTGGGAAACGCGGAAGCGCAAATGATGATTTCCCACGCCACAGGTGGTTGGCGTTCCTTCAACTTTCAAACCGCTGGCAAAATAAACCGGCCTGGCGTTGCCATTACCGTACGGTTCCAACTTGTCGAGGTCGTTCAATAAAGAAATGCTTATCGCCGCCAATGGCACTTCGGCATCTAGTAATAAGGGCTTGGGTGCGACCCCATCCGGGTTTCTGGCATGGAATCCTTGCACCAGCCGCTGGCGGAAAACCGGGATGTTAGCCGGGTCGATCTGAAACCCTGCCGCCGCCTGGTGTCCCCCATGCCGAATCAGCAGGTCATCGCATTCCCGCAAGGCCTCATGCAAGGGAATCAATCCCGCCGACCGGCCGGAACCGAGCCAGCCGGTTATCAACCCTTCACCTTCCCCCTCCACATTGCCTGCATAGGATCCAATGACCAGGCAAGGCTTGCTGGTTTCCTCGGCGACCTTCCCCGCCACCACGCCAATGACTCCCGGGTGCCAGCCCTCCTTGGCCAAGACCAAAATGGGATCGTCCTTCAAAGGAGGTTTTTTCGCCAACTCCAATGCCTCAGCCAGGATTTCCCGTTCCATCGCTTGCCGTTGGCGGTTTTGTTCCCCCAAACAAACGACCAGTTCCCAGGCATGTTCCTCCTGGTCGGTAGTCAGCAAATCGACCACATGTCGGGCACAGCCAATTCTGCCAGCAGAATTAATGCGCGGCCCCAGCTTGAAGCCAATGTCAGCGGCCTGCAGCGCTTTTTTTCCGCCCAGCGCCGACTCCTTCAACAGCGCCTTCAACCCCGCCAGCTTGGATTCCCCCAAAGTGTTCAACCCGTGCTTCACAAATATCCGGTTCTCGTCCAAAAGTGGCACGACATCGGCAACGATTCCCAACGACGCCAGGCAAATGGCCTCCAGCAAAAACTCGCGCAATTGCGCGGTGACTTTTTTTTCCCCAGAGTGCAGGACAGCGATCATCCAGGCGACCTTGAGCGCCACCGCTGCCCCCGACAACCCCAAGAAGGGGTAGTTCGTTCCGGGCAGATTGGGGTGAACGAGATCCGCATCGGGTAGTTTATCTTTCATTTCGTGATGGTCGGTGATGATTAACTCGAGGCCCAAGGACCTGGCGTGCGCCGCCTCTTCAACGCTGGTGATCCCGCAATCCACCGTGATGACTTGCTGCACCCCCGCCTTGGCCAAGTTGGTTAAAGCAACCCGGTTCAACCCGTAACCTTCCTCCTTGCGCGTGGGTACATAAAATCGGGATTGCCTGGCGCCAAGGAGTCGCAATAGCCGCACTAGGATAGCCGACCCGGTGATGCCGTCGGCATCGTAATCCCCATAAACGCAGATCGATTTCCCTTCCTTGACCGCGCGCAGGATTTTTTCCCCTGCTGCCTGCGCCCCGGGCAGTTCTTCCGGCGGGCGCAACCCGGTCAGCCTGGGATGCAGAAACCGGTGAGCTTCTTCTCGGTCATGAATGCCCCGGTTCACCAGTAACTGGGCAACCACCGGCGAAATACCCAAGTCGCGGGTCAATTGCTCAGCCCGCTCTAGGTTTTTACTCAACAACCGCCATTTCTTGACCTTCACCTGATCCCCTTGCAAAGCGCCCTCGATTTCCATGAGAAGTATATTCTTGCATAAGGGGTTGGAATGCAAGGTTGAGCGGCAAATGCCACCCCTCTATTTTCCCCAATCTTGAAAACAGGAAGAAGCAGAAAACTCAAAGCCAATTCAAAAACGGCTTTTTTTCAAAAGCCCCGCCTTATGACGGTTATTCCTTTAAAAAAAATTGGGTAAGGAACCATTCAGCCTGGCCCAGAATCTGCCCGCGTTGGTGAAAAAGAAGGTCCATCTTAGCCACATGGAAAAATCTCCCATGCGGAGGCAGGCAGTCCTCCAAAATCAAAGAGGTAGGGACGAAACCGGGCCTAGTCCCGAGAAACCATTGCTTTTTGCGGGCAAACCACCGGCCTTACCTTTTTTAGGAAGAAGGGAACCAGGTCGTAAGCTGGGGGCTATGAGAAATGGGAACGGGAAAAATGGAGAATGCAGAAAAGTATCACTGGAGCAAACAAGTAAAAGGTGGGGAATGGAAAGGAAATGCGGAGCTTGGAATTTTTAGCAAAGCTGCTCAAGCCTGAGGAGATCGGCAGCCGAATGATCCCCCGTGAAGAAGCCTGATGGCGTATTCCGAGACAGTACGCTTTGGGTTTTTTCGCGAGACGGATGAGGAACAGGGCAGGCAAAGGCCCGCAAGCTCAGGCGGATTGTACCTCTGGGTTGGGGCTTATTGCCATTGGTGTCTCCAATGGAGGTGTTAATTCGTGAATGCTGCTTTTTTGTTAATGACCTCGGCGTGGATTTCGGGGGCTGATGCAGCTCCCGCTGCCCCGCACGCGGTCGTGTCCGCAAGCGCTTGTTGCGACAAGGCTAGCTTCCTGGACAAATTGCGGGCCAAATTTTCGCACAACTGTTGCGAAAAGCCCAAATGCGAAGTGAAAAAGAAGGAATGCGACCCTTGCAGGGCCAGCCTTCTCGATAATCTGCGTGGGAAATTCAGCTCGCTCCGCTGCGAGAAGCCTAAATGCGAGAAGCCGAAGTGCGAAGTCAAGAAAAAGGAATGCGACCCCTGCAAGGTGAGCATTCTGGACAAACTTCGCTCCAAGCTTCATAGCTGCTGCGAAAAGCCTAAATGCGAGAAGCCGAAGTGCGAAGTCAAGAAAAAGGAATGCGACCCCTGCAAGGTGAGCATTCTGGACAAACTTCGTGGCAAAATTGACGGGTTGAAAGCCTGCCACGCGCCGAAATGCGAAGTCAAGAAAAAGGAATGCGATCCCTGCAAGGAGAGCATTCTGGACAAGCTTCGCGCCAAACTGCAGCGTAACTGCTGTGATGCACCGGCAGCGCCCAAGGAAGGCCAGAAATTGCCTGCTGGCAAGGCTGCCAGCATCATCGTCCCGGTTCCCACGATTGTTGACGCCGCTTTCTAAGGAAAGATGGCGCCACTATTGGCGGAATGGCAAGGTCTGTCCATGGACATCATGACCTTTCTGACCGCGGGGGCTGAAGACTCGGATCGGAACCCGCGCCAGCCTGTGTCTCCTGTGTTATCCTCAACCGCAAGCCCCGTCAGGAAACTGCCGGGGTTTTTTTATTACCTCTTTCGGCCCCATTCTTCCGAACCGTACTTCTCCCGAGCCAACTCCTTTACCTTGCTCTTTTCTTCAGCCGCCCAACTCGCGGGCGTTTCCTTCCAGCCAAGTTGAGCGCAAAAGCGCTTGCACATGGCCGCGGCCAGTTCACCGGGCAGGATGTCTTTCCCCGAAAGCTCCCGCACGCCAGGCAGGGTAGGCGCGTGGGGACTCCGCCCCAGCAAAATCCCACCATGTTGCATCAACCCATGCCGGGTTTTCCTCTGTGCGCTTCCGGCCACTTTGTGATTTTTGAACACCAGGTCCATGGGTGTGTGGTGGAGGAAACACAACAAGCCAGAAGGATCGAGGCGCAGTTCCGGCAAGTCCATGGTCCCGAGGCCGTGGCCCAAGTCTTGCAAACCCTCCAAAATGGCCTGGTGCATCCGGGTTTGCCATATCGCCGGCCGCGACCCTGCCAGCGCCGTTGGGACCACCAGGCAATAAGTGAGTTCCAAATGGTGAACCAGCGCCTCGCCCCCGGTTTGCCTGCGAACCCAGGGTAGAGAATTTAACTGTGGGTTATCTAAAAGGAGCTGGCTAAGCTGGAAGTACCCAAGGCTAACCGTCGGTTCGCTCCAGGTGTAAAAGCGCAAAAGAGGAACGCCGTTTTGGGCCCTTTGCAAAAGAACCTCGTCGGCCGCCATGGCTTCCGCGCCGCCTTGGCATTCCAGGGAATACACCAGCAAATCCAAGGGAAGACTCCCCAGATTAATTACTTTTCCAGCGCAAAATCGGTTCCCTGGCGGCGCGCACTTCGTCCGGCCGGCTAATGCCTAAACTGTGCGGCGCTTGTTGCAAAAGTTCCGGGCTTTCTTCCTTGATCTTCAGCAAGGTAGCAGCAAAGTTTTCCAGCGTTTCCTTGCTCTCGGTTTCCGTCGGCTCCATCATCAGGGCTTCGGGAACCACCAGAGGAAAATAAACCGTAGGCGCATGGTAGCCGTAATCTAGCAAACGCTTGGCGATGTCCATGGCGCTGATTTTCTTATCCCGCCTCAGGTTCCTGGCGCTGGCGACAAACTCGTGCATGCAGCGGTTGCCGTGCGGCACATCAAACGCCCCGTATATCAGGCTGAGCAAGTAATTGGCGTTCAAAACGGCGTTTTCCGTCACCTGCTTCAAACCATCTGGGCCCAAGGTTCGGATATAAAGGTATCCCCGTAGAAGGATGCCCATGTTTCCCAAGAAACTGTGAACCCGGCCAATCGACTGCGGCCGGTCGTAGTCCAATGTGAATGTGTCTTTCTCCTTCTTGACGATTGGGCTGGGAAGGAAGGGGATCAAGGGGGCGCGTACAGCGATGGGCCCGGCGCCGGGGCCGCCTCCGCCGTGCGGGCCTGTGAATGTCTTGTGCACATTGTAATGCATCATGTCGACGCCAAAATCCCCGGGCCGCGTCATGCCCAAAATGGCGTTCATGTTGGCGCCATCGAGGTAGACCAATCCGCCCGCCTGATGAATGAGTTGGGTTATTTTCACGATCTGTTCATCAAACAAACCCAGGGTGTTGGGGTTGGTGATCATGAAAACCGCGGTCTGGCCATCGACCTTGGAGGCCAGGTCGTCGAGGTCCACGCGCCCGCGGGAGTTGCTTTTAATACTGACAGTATCGAACCCGGCGATGGCTGCGCTGGCGGGGTTGGTGCCATGCGCGCTGTCGGGGATAAGGACCTTGGTCCGTTTTTCACCGCGGCTGCGGAAATACGCTGCCGCCACCAGTAAAGAAGTTAGTTCCCCCTGCGCGCCGGCCGCCGGTTGCAGCGACACGCCATCCAACCCGGCGATCTCGCCCAAGAATTCCTGCATCTCCCAGAGGATTTCCAGCATTCCCTGGCAAGTTTTCTCTTCCTGCAAAGGATGCAGGTTGGCCAGCCCGCCGAGCGAGGCCAGCCTTTCATGCCGCTTTGGGTTGTACTTCATCGTGCAACTTCCCAAGGGGTAGAAGTTGCTGTCAATCGACATGTTTTTAGTCGACAGGTTGACATAGTGACGGACAAGGTCGACTTCTCCCACTTCCGGCCAAGGAGGGGTAGAACTGGCGAGGTAAGACTTGTCCAAGGTGGAAGAAACGGGCTTGGCGGGAACATCAATAGGAGAAAGCCGGTGGCAGCGCCTTCCCTTGTGGCTGATTTCGAAAAGCAAACCTGTCGATTGCGTCTTTTCCATGAATCATCCAGTTTATTTGCAAGTTGTGGAGTAGGAAGGCGCGGCGGCCTTGGCCGATTGAACCGCGGAAGCAAAGGCGGCGGCGAAACCGTCGATTTCCCCACGCGAGCGTTTTTCCGTCACGGTTACCAGTAATCGCTTGCCCATGGCAGGATACCAGCGGGCCAGGGGCAGGCCGCCAAGGAAGCCATCGTCCAGCAGGGCCTCGAGCAGGCGCCTGGGGCAGCACGGAAGTTCCAGGGTGAATTCCTTGAAAAAGGGCGCATTAAAGGCCAGAGAAACCCCGGCAACGCGAGTGAGCAGATCGGCGGCGTAGTGGGCTTTTTGATAACAGTGTTCCGCCGTTTCCTTCAGCCCCGCCGGACCCAGGGCCGCCATGTAGGCGCTGGCCCGCAGCGCCATCAAACCCTGGTTTGTGCAAATGTTACTGGTGGCTTTTTCCCGCCGAATGTGCTGTTCACGCGTTTGCATGGTGAGAACCCAGCAGCGTTTCCCATTCCTGTCGAGTGTTTCGCCAACCAGCCTCCCGGGCATTTTCCTGACAAACGCTTGTTTGCAAGAGAGGAGTCCCAAATAGGGGCCGCCGTAATTCATGGGGTTGCCCAGGCATTGCCCCTCGGCAAGGGCAATATCCACTCCGTAGCTGCCAGGGTTTTTCAAAAGACCCAAGCTAATGGGGTCGTAAACCAAAATCATCAAAGCGCCGCTCGCTTGCACCTGCTGGGTTAATTTCTCAACCTCTTCCAGCGAGCCAAAAAAGTTCGGGTGTTGCACCACCAGGCAGCAGACGGTGTCATCCAGTTTTCCGGCAAGGGCATCGACAGAGAGTTTGCCCAAAGGCGTCGGCAGTGTTTCCACCTTGGGGGGCAAGTTAGCCAGGCAAGTTTCCAAAGTTTTGCGGTATTCCGGGTGAACAGTTTCCGCCACCAGGATCTTGCCATCCCGGCCAGTGACCGACATGGCCATGAGGACAGCTTCTGCCAGGCCAGAGCCGGCTTCATAAAGGCTGGCGTTGGAAACATCCATGCCCGCGAGCTGGCAGACCATGGTCTGAAATTCGAAGAAGGCTTGCAAGCTGCCCTGGCTGGCTTCCGCCTGGTAGGGTGTGTAGGCTGTGTAGAACTCGCCGCGACCGGCGACCGTGTCCACCACCGCGGGAATAAAGTGATCGTAACTGCCTCCGCCCAGGAAGCAGACTTTTTCCCCAGCGGATTGATTGGCCGCGGCTAGGCCTTCCACCAAACGAGTCAGTTCCAATTCATCCATGGCCGCCGGGATCTTCAACGGCCGCCTCAAGCGCACCTCGGCGGGAATGTCCGCGAACAGGTCTTCCACCGACCGCACCCCGATCCGGGCCAGCATTTCCTTCTTGTCCTGTTCCGTGTTCAACAGATAAGACACCGGCATTTCCTCCACAGGGCGCCAACCAGATTGAATTAGTGAGCGTTACCCGCGATTTGTTTTTGATACCCTTCGTGCGTGAGCATATGGTCGAGGGAAGGCTTCCCTTCCAGCTTGACCTTTATCAACCAGCCTTTTCCATAAGGGTCTTTGGAAACCTGCGTAGGATCCAAGGCCAGAGTGTCGTTGATCGCCACGATCTCGCCTTCCACGGGAGAGTACATGTCGCTAACGGCCTTGACCGACTCAATTTCGCCAAAGCTGTCGCCTTGAATAGCCGGGTCGCCGACATCAGGCAGGTCGATGTAAATGACATCCGTCAATTGTTCAACTGCGAACTGGGATAACCCAATAGTGCAGATGTTGCCATCCAAGGTGGCCCACTCGTGGGTTTTCGCGAAGCGGAACTTTTTGAGATCCATGGAACAATACTCCCTGGTAAAACATGAAACCGCTCTGCCATCCTGGGCAGGCGTGCTGCCCAGCTTTTTTTACAAGGAATGGGGGAAAATTCCCTAGGCCCGCGCCCTTTTGTAAAAGGGTAGCGCCGCCACTTGGGCCCGCTCCCTTTTTCCCCGTATGTCCACATCCACCTCGGTTCCTGGCTGCGACCAGGTTGCAGGCACATACGCCATGGCAATGGCCTTGCCCAAGGTGGGGGAAAAAGTGCCGCTGGTTACCCGACCGAACCCCTGGCCCTCGCCTAACACTCCGCACCCTTCCCGCGGAATCCTCTTCCCTTCCAGAACCAGCCCCACTCGTTTGATTTCACCCGCCTTGGCGTTCTTTTCCCACAAAGCTTCACGCCCAAGAAAGTTGCCCTTGTCGAATTTTACCGCCCAGGCCAGCCCGGCTTCCAGAGGGTTGACTTCCTCGCTGATTTCATGCCCGTAAAGCGGCATGGCCGCTTCCAGGCGCAGAGTATCACGCGCCCCCAAACCACATGCAGTCGCACCTAAACCGGCCAGCGCTTCCCATAGGGGAACTTCTTCCCCCACAGGCACAATGATCTCGATCCCGTCTTCGCCGGTGTAGCCGGTGCGGCTTACCAGCGCTTCCTTCCCCATGACTTTGGACATGGCACAGAAGTAGTTATTCAATAACGAGGGGTCGGGAGAAACCAGCTCTTTGGCAATTGCCAGGGCTTTCGGCCCTTGCACAGCAATCATGCTGGTGGCCAGGGTCTTGTCTTCCACTCGGGCCTCGAACCCCGCCAGATGCTTCAACAGCCACGAGAAAATCTTTTCTCGGTTGGAAGCGTTCACTACCAGCAAGTAATGCCCATTAAGACGGTACACGAGGATGTCGTCGAGAATGTTGCCGTCTTCCCGGCAGACCAAGTTGTAGCGAACCTGTCCCGGTTTCAAAGTCGCCAGGTTGTTGCTGCAAATGAGTTGCAAAAAGGGAAGAGCCTGCGGCCCTGTAACTTCGATCCTTCCCATGTGGCTGACATCAAAAAGGCCAAAGGAGTTTCTCACTGCATTGTGTTCATCCACAATGCTGCTGTACAGGACGGGCATGTCCCAACCGCCGAAATCGATCAACCTGGCGCGGTGGCTGGCGTGCCAGGGATGCAGGGCGGTCTGAAGTGTCATGGTTTCTCCCCTGAAGGAAAAGGCGGGCCATTTCCCATCCCAATCCTTGGAGAGAATTTAGAACCTGCCGCGAGGTGATTCAAGAAGATTAAGCCGGGGCGGGAAAACTCTGGCACATTTCGCGCACCTGGCTGCGAACCCGCTTTTGCGTCTCGAGATTGCCAATGTCGCCCAGGACATCGGCAATCCAACCGGCGATGGTTTTCATCTCCAGTTCTTTCATGCCGCGTGTCGTCAGGGCGGGCGTGCCAATGCGGATGCCCGAGGGATCGAGCGGCGGCCGCGTGTCATAGGGGATGCCATTGCGATTGATGGTAATGCCAGAGGCATCGAGACCTGTTTCGGCGATTTTCCCGCTGAGCCCCTTGTGGTGAACATCGACCAGCATCATGTGATTATCCGTGCCGCCGGAAACGATGCGGTGGCCGCGGGTGAGTAGCCCATGGGCGACAGCCCGGGCATTGGCCACAACCTGAGAAGCATAAACCCTGAATTCCGGCTGCAAGGCCTCGTTGAAGATGATCGCCTTGGCCGCCACCACATGCATTAAGGGACCGCCCTGCATGCCAGGGAACACCGCTTTGTTGACCTTTTCACTCCATTCCTTTTTGCAAAGAATGAGTCCGCTGCGCGGGCCACGCAGCGTTTTGTGCGTGGTCGAGGTGACAAAATCAGCCCACGGCACGGGCGACGGATGCTGATCCCCCGCCACCAAGCCGGCGATGTGCGCCATGTCCACCATGAACAGCGCTTTAACCTCCCGGGCGATTTCGGCGAAAAGGCTGAAGTCGATCACACGGGAATAGGCGCTGGCGCCGGCCAGGATTAATTTCGGCTTGTGTTCCTTGGCCAAACGAGCCAGTTCATCAAAGTCGATGCGCTCATCTTCCTTGCGCACGCCGTAGGGGATGATTTTGTAGAGCTTGCCGGAAAAATTCAGGTGCATGCCATGGGTCAGGTGGCCGCCATGCGCCAGGTTCATTCCCAAAATGGTATCGCCGGGTTGCAAGCAGGCAAAGTACACGCCCATGTTGGCGCTGGCGCCGGAGTGCGGCTGCACATTGGCGTGCTCGGCGCCAAAGAGTTTCATGGCCCGCTCGATGGCCAGCTTTTCCGCCTCGTCGACAAACTCGCACCCGCCATAGTACCTGCGGCCGGGGTACCCCTCAGCGTACTTGTTAGTCAGCACCGATCCCTGCGCGGCAAGAACCGCCGGACTGGTGTAATTTTCCGAGGCAATCATCTCCAGCCCCTCTTGCTGGCGGACTTGCTCCTTTTGAATAGCTTGCCAAACAGCGGGGTCAGATTTTGCAATGGGGTTCATACTTGCTCTCCAGATTGCGTGCTCTCGGGAGTAATAAGAATTCCGGCCTGGTTCAGTTGCTGAACCAGCGCGGCAGAGGACTGGTAAAGGATTCCCCGCCAGCCGTTTTCCCGGGCCGCTTCAATATTGGCTTCCATATCATCAATGAACAAACATTCCGCCGGGGCGACACCCGCATTTTCATTCAACATACGGTAAATGGCCTGGGCAGGTTTCCTCACGCCCATTTCATGGGAAAGGAAGAGGCGGTCAAAATGTTTCAGAACCGTGGCGAATTGCCTGATGAATTGCCCTGCATGAAACCAGTTGGTGTTGCTCAGAAGCAACAGGCGGTGCCGGGCAGCCAGGGCGGGGATGAGAGAACAGACCTCGAGGTTGGGCGTGAACATATCGCTGAAGCCAGTGTCGAATTCTTTATCGGAGCAGCGCAGATTGAGTTCCTTGCGCATGAAGTCGCGGAACTGCTCTGGGGTAAACCGGCCGCTTTCAAGTTCTATTTCGGTCTGGCAGTGAAACAGGGTTTGCACCAGCGTTTCCACCGGAGTGGTTGTAAAGCGGGAAAGCTGTTCCGCCGCCTTGCGGTGGCTGAAGTAGCCGATCACATTGCCGAAATCGAAGACTAAAGTCGCGGGTTTCATCAGGGCAGGTTATCAGCCCGAGGTACGGACGAAAAGGTGTCGGGAAGAAATGCAACTTGAATTAGTTACACCTCTGGTGGGCATCTCTTTGCCATCGTCTCTTGGTCTTCCGTGGATGGCCAGGCCCCAGGCTGGCAAAATTGAAATGCCAGGTTGGAGCCGGGCCTTCCCAGATTGACAACCCCTGGATATTCAAGCCATCCCATTCTATCCGGTCTCTTTTTTGCGCTTGCCAACTGGGGTTATCAGTCGGGCGGAGCGGTTAAAAGTCAGGTAGTTCCAGCCCAGTTGGAAAAAGACCAGAGCCCGGTTCTGGAACTGCACCAGGAACATGAGGTGAATAAATAACCAGGAAACCCAGGCCAAGAAGCCGGAGAACTTAAACCGGCCAATCTGAGCAACTGCCGCCGATCTGCCAATGGTGGCCATGCTGCCCCGATCGTGGTAGGTGAATTCGGGATCTGGTTCTCCATCGGCCCGTGCTTTTAGCAACCGGGCCATGAAATGACCTTGCTGCAGAGCCACTGGGGCCACTCCGGGCAGCGGTTTTCCCTCTTGATGGGAATAATTGGCCAAGTCCCCCAGAACAAAAATTTCAGGGAAGCCTTCTAAACTGAGGTCTTTTTTCACCACGATTCTTCCAGCGCGGTCCTGGGCGGCGCCGGTGGCCAAGGCCAGCTTGTCCGCCAAGGGATTGGCACGCACCCCCGCGCCCCAAAAAACCGTGCGCGTGGGAATGGTTTCCACAACCTCCCCTTTTTTTACCACCACCTTTTCCCCATCGATGTGCTGCACCCTGGCATGGGTCCAGGTTTCCACGCCTAGATGGAGCAAGGAGGCGACGGCTTTTTCCGACAGTTTTTCGTCAAAAGTGTTCAACACCCTGGGGGAACCCTCGAGGAGGATAATTCGCGCGAGTTCTGGCTTAATATTGCGGAATTCGCCGCAGAGAGTTTTGTGGGCTAGCTCGGCGATGGCGCCGGCCATTTCCACACCCGTGGGGCCCCCTCCCACCACCACGAAGGTCAGTAAAGCATCCACCTCCTTGGGGTCAGTAGATTTTTCTGCAAGTTCAAAAGCGTTGAGGGTCCGTTCGCGAATCAGGGTTGCCTCTTCAAGAGACTTTAGCCCCGGGGCGAACTTCTCCCATTCCGGGTGGTCGAAAAAATGATTGACCATGCCAATGGCCACTACCAGGGAGTCGTAAGGGATGCGCGCACCATCAGCCAATTCGATTTCACGAAGGTGCGGGTCAAATCCCACGGCTTCCCCGAGGAAGACCTTGGTTCCCAGACGGGAACGGACCATGGCCCGGAGAGGCGCGGCAATATTGGCGGGAGAGAGCCCGCCAGTTGCCACCTGATAGAGCAAGGGTTGAAAGAGGTGATAATTGTTTTTGTCGATCAGGAGAATTTCAAACCGGGGATCTTTAAGATTTTGGGCCAAGGTCAGGCCGGCAAAACCGCCACCCAGGATGACCAACCGCTTGCCCATGAAAATTCTACCAGCTTGGAATTTCGATTTGGAAAAGGGTATCCTAAACCAATCCGCTGCTATTACCATAAAAACACCTTTGCGGGTTTCTCTTGCCCCAGGACTAAGAACCGGGTAAAGGTACTTTTCAATACCGTCGCAACGCCAATCTTCGCAAAAAGGAGCGCCACCATGGATATGAAGGGTTTCCGCGGAAAAATCTACGATGACATCACGCAATGCATTGGCAACACACCCTTGGTGCGGATCCGCAAGGTGACGGATGGCGCCAAGGGCCAGGTGGTGGCCAAACTGGAAAGCTTCAATCCTTTGTGGTCGGTCAAGGACCGCATTGGCGTTTCCATGATCAATGCGGCGGAAAGGGATGGAAAAATTCGCCCGGGGACAACGATCATCGAGCCAACCAGCGGCAACACAGGCATCGGACTGGCCTTCACCTGCGCCGCACGAGGGTACAAATTGATTGTCACCATGCCGGAAACCATGAGTCTGGAAAGGCGACGGCTGTTGAAGGCCTTTGGCGCGGAAATTGTCCTGACACCGGGGGAAAAGGGCATGAGCGGAGCGGTGGCAAAAGCCGAGGAAATGGTGCAGGCCACGCCCAATTCCTTCATGCCGCAGCAGTTCAAGAACCCAGCCAACCCGGAGATCCACCGAAAAACCACGGCAGAAGAAATTTGGAACGACACCGAAGGCAAGGTCGATATTCTGGTTTCCGGCGTGGGCACTGGCGGAACCATTACCGGGGTCAGCGAAGTGATCAAGGCGAGAAAACCCTCGTTTAAGGCCATCGCGGTGGAACCTGCGAACAGTCCGGTGATTACGCAGAAGCGGAGCGGCCAGGAATTGAAGCCAGGAAAACACAAGATCCAAGGAATCGGCGCGGGGTTTATCCCGGGGGTATTGAATATCAGCATCATTGACGAAGTAGTTCTGGTGCAAGATGACGACGCTTTTGTCATGGCCCGGCGCATGGCGCAAGAGGAAGGTTTTTTGTGCGGTATCAGTTGCGGAGCGGCAGTGCACGCCGCCGTGCAGGTGGCCAAACGACCGGAAAACGCCGGCAAACTGATCGTGGTTATTCTTCCCGATTTGGGCGAACGCTACCTGAGCACATCTTTGTTCCCCGAGTAAAGCTCACTTCTTCCCGGGCCTTTTCCATTCCTTTTGAACGGCCCGGGGACGAAAGACTGGCTGGCACCTTTCACTTCCCTATAATCTTCTGTTGCGCGGGCGATTTAAGATGGGAAGTGTTTCCCTTCCGTTTCCGCGTGGAACTCCCTGACTTTTCCCCATTGCGTTTCCAACTCAGCTCGGAGCGCGGCGGAAAAGCGGTACATTCAAAAAGTGAATTCATGGTTAACCGCAATTTAATTCGTCAATTTGAGCCCTCCGAACACGAACTGGCTCAAGAAATCCATGCAGCTTTTCATAATCCAGACACCGGCGGCAACCAGGACAACTGGTTAAGAGATCAAGCACAGGAATTCGAATCGAACAAAGTTATCAAGGGTAAAGTGGCACGCATTGAAGGCGATGATATCGTCATCGACATTGGCTACAAGAGCGAGGGCGTTATTTCCGTTGGGGAATGGTTTGATGAAGCCACTGGAACCGTCGTTCCACCCGCGGTTGGCGACGAAATCCAGGTCTTGCTGGAACAGGTGGAGGATGAATTCGGCGTAATTATCCTCAGCTACCGCAAGGCCCGCAGGCAAAAAGAATGGGAAATGGTCATCTCCAAGCATAAAGAAGGAGATGTCATCAGCGGCACCGTCACCAAGAAAATCAAGGGCGGACTTCTGGTCAATATCGGGGTCAATGTCTTCCTGCCTGCTTCCCAGGTCGATATCCGCAGGCCCCCTGATATCGGCGAGTTCATCAACCGCACTATCGAATGCAAGATTCTCAAGATAGACCAGGAACGGCGCAACATTGTCGTCAGCCGGCGCAGGTTGCTGGAAGATATGCGCGAGGACATGAAGAAAAAGCTGCTGGCGGAGATCGAACCGGGCCAAATCCGCAAGGGAGTGGTCAAGAACATCGCCGACTTTGGCGCTTTCGTCGATCTCGGCGGCATCGATGGCCTGCTGCACATTACCGATATGGCCTGGGGCAGGGTCAGCAACCCCCACGAAGTGGTTCACATCGATCAGCAGTTAGAGGTCTTTGTCATCAATGTCGACAAGGATCGCGAGAAAATCGCGCTCGGGTTGAAACAGAAGTCGCAAAGCCCTTGGGCCAGCGTGGCGGACAAGTACCCCGTCGCCAGCAAGCACCATGGGGAAGTCGTCAATGTCATGAGCTATGGCGCCTTCGTCAAATTGGAGTCAGGCATTGAAGGCCTGGTTCACATCAGCGAAATGAGCTGGACCAAACGCATTAACCACCCCAACGAGATGGTTACGATTGGCGACCAAATCGAAGTCCAGGTGCTGAATATCAACAAGGATAAGCAGGAAATCTCGCTGGGCATGAAGCAAGTGCTGCCCAACCCCTGGGACAAGGTGGCCGAGCGGTATCCCCCAGGCACCATTGTTGCAGGCGCTGTGCGCAATCTGACCAATTATGGCGCCTTTATCGAAATCGAAGAAGGCATCGATGGCCTGCTGCATGTCACCGACATGAGCTGGGTGCGCAAGGTGACCCATCCTTCGGAAGTGGTCAACAAGGGCGACCATGTCACATGCGTGGTGCTGAATGTGGACCAGGAACGCAAGCGCATTGCCCTGGGGTTGAAACAGATGAACAACGACCCCTGGGAAGGCGATATTCCTGGCCGATTCAAGCCGGGTGAATTGCGCAAGGGGAAGGTGACGAAGCTAACCAACTTCGGGGTCTTCGTGGAATTGGAACCAGGCTTGGAAGGCCTGTTGCACATTTCCGAGCTGTCGGATGACAAGGTGGAAAACCCCGAAGAAATTGTCAAGGTGGGAGATGAGGTCGACGTACGGGTGCTGCGAGTAGATGCTGCCGACAGGAAGATCGGGCTGTCGCGTCGCAAGCTCAACGAGCCTTTTGTTGAGCCGGAAGCCGAGGAAGCTTCTGAGACCAAGCCGCAGCGCGAGTTGCGGGGTGGCACCGGTTCTTCCGGTCCTGGAAACCTGATCGATCTTCCCAGTTAATGGGGGTCTAAAAACGCAGGCCGCCCGGGTTAATTCCTGGGCGGCCTTTTTCTTTTCCCTTTGTAATGATTAATCTCCTGGCTCAACCCCTGACAGCCGGGACGGTTCCATCGGTTAATCCGGTTAAAGTCATCCTGAGACCAAATCCCCGGGGAGTTTGCGTTTGCCTTTTATCCACTTTGCAGCGGAGTTCCTAAAGAGGTCGATAACATTCCCATGCCAGTTCCCGAATGGAACCTTGTTGGAGCCTGGGAAAATTCCCCTCCCTTGGCTTGGAAAATGCCCACTTTTGCCGGTTGGCCCGGTAAAATAGAATAAGGGAATATCCCGGAGCGACCTCCACCATCACCCTGGAATTCATCATGAGTCGACCCCGCAGGCAAACCAGTGAGACAGTGCAGTCTCCCTTGGAGACTTACCTGAAAGAGATCAACGAAACTAAGCTCCTTACTGCTGACGAGGAAAAACAGCTTGCTTACCGGATTGAAGTGGGCGATGCCGAGGCGCGCGACCGCATGGTGCGGGCCAATCTGCGGCTGGTGGTGAACATTGCCCGAAGCTACACCGGCAAGGGCCTGGGTCTGCAGGACCTAATTGAAGAAGGGAACCTGGGATTGCTGCGCGCGGTCGAGGGATTCGACCCGACCATGAACACCCGCTTCAGCACCTATGCAAGTTACTGGATCAAACAGTCGATCAAACGGGCCCTGGTGAACACGGCCAAGACCATTCGTGTGCCGGCTTACATGGTGGAATTGCTGGCAAAATGGCGTCGGGCAACAGCAAAACTGCATGACGAACTGGGCCGCCCCCCCACCCAAGAAGAAGTGGCCAAGGTCCTGGAAGTCCCCAAAAGAAAACTAAGCATCATCAAAAAGGCCATCCGGGTTTACCAGTCCGCCCCGCAACCCGAACAATCAGAAAATGGCTGGTCCCTCGAAGAAATGCTGATGGATTCCAATACCAAGGCCCCCGATACAGAAATGGTTGAGGCCGACGACCTGACCCATGTCCGCGATCTTTTAGGAAAAATGGACATCCGCGAAGCCACGGTGTTGAAGATGCGCTTTGGCCTCAACGAGGAAGAACCCAAGACTCTGAAAGAAATCGGTGAAAGCCTGGGCCTGACTCGTGAACGAGTGCGACAGATCGAAAGCGAAGCGCTTGAAAAACTTGGGGTCAGCATGGGAGTTGAATAGAAGCTGGGATGGCGAGGCTGTGTTTGCCGCCCATTCACTCTTCTTCCACCCTGCCTTTCTTCCTCCCATTTTCCTTTACCGCTAATTTCCCCATGGGCTTTGGTTCGATAATTACCCCAGGATTCCTTACCTCCTGGGCCAGGCATGCCTCGTTTACTTCTCCTTATTCCGTTTAGCGCATGGCTTTTTTTTACTTCTCAGGGCGCTTTGCCAGCCCATGAAGAGGAAAAAACCCTGGCGTTGGCGCATTTCCAGAAGGGAAAAAACTCCCTGGATAAAGGGGATTTACCCACAGCAACACAATTCTTTAGGAAGGCCCTGGCCCTTAACCCGGCTTTACCCCAGGGCCATCTTTGCCTGGCCACGGCTTGCTTGGGTTTGGGTGAAGATTTGGAAGCCTGCGCCCACTTGAGGATTTTCCTGGGATTGGAACCGGACAATGTTTTGGTGCGGCAAAATTTCGCCGACCTGCTCCTGCGCCTGGAACGGTTTGAAGAAGCACGCCAGCAATTTGAACAATTCATCCGCGATGTCCAACCGATGGGCGGTCTGGCCAACCGCCATCTCATTCATTGCCATAGCCGTTTGATGTTCCTGGGGGAACAGGCAGAGGACCGCTACCGCGAGACACTGCACCGTGGGATTGGATTGTACTTGCTGGCCTTGGAGAATGCCGGGAAGGAAAAGGACGCGGCCCCAGGCGAGACCAAAGAAGCGCTTTTGTTCCGCGCCGCCGGGGAATTGACGCAAGCGCGGATGCTGCGATCGGACCTGAGTCGGCCCTGCTGGTATTTATTTCTGGTGTGGGATTCCTTGGCTCGCAACCGCCCGGCGCACCGCTGGCTTACTTTGGCAACCCAGGATTCTCCGGCGGGGGACCTCACTCCGGCGGAATTTCAGGAACTCCATCTTGCCCTTTTGGCCCGCGAAACCGACCATATCAGGAAATAACGCCAACGCTAAGGCTGCCTGGGGTGTTAGAATTCCAGGGCCTTACTGGCAATAAAGATCGATGGGGAATTCATGATAAATGCACCGCGGTTCTTGTTGAAATCGGCTGCCTTCTGCGCGCTCTTGCTTCCCTGGGTTATTTATGCCCAGCCTTTGCCCCCTTCCGGATTCGCGGAATTGACCAAGGAGCGCACAGCCAACTCCCCGTTGTTTAACAAGATTCTCCGGGGTGAAACGCCGTTCGACGCGAAAAATGAAGAGCACAATAAGGCAGTAGATTCTTTTGCCCGCTTCTTTGCCTACCGGGTAACCCAGGAAGAAATTCAAAAAGAGCCTGGGAAAATGGATGCCGCTTTCAAGGAAGTGGAAAGCCTTCTGAGGCAATTGCGCTCCATGCCAGTAGTGCCGGCGCCTACCGTTGCCGGGATGCCCACATCCATACCCAACCCAGTCGCCACCAATTTCATTTCCCGTTTGCACATCCGTTGCCGCGAGGTCTACCCGAATTTGAAAACCATTGCCCGTGTCAACGCGGTGCGCATGCAATCATTGCTGCCGACGGAGTTGGCCACTTGCGACCAGATGGGAAAGAAAACGCTGCCCGGGCAATTCATGGATTCCTTCCTGACGGTTTTTGAAAAAGCGCCGGATGAGGGCATGAAACTGTACGCTCTCAAGGGGATGGCGGCAACCTACCAAGCCTTGCGCCCATTAGCAGTTGAGAAAAAAGCGGCCAATCGGGTTTTTCTCGACCCGGCCTTGGAGGCCAAAATCCAAGAGACGCTGTGTCAGTTTGTTGAAAGCAAACCGCAATACGCGGAAAACGCCCCGGAGGAAGAAAAGGAAGGATTCCGGATTTTGCGCCGGGAGGCCATCCGCGCCTTGGCCCAGACCCGCCTCCCCATGACGGGAGCCAAGGCCAAGACCGCCTTTGTTCTCGCCCGGTTTGCCAATGGGAAAGATATCGCCCCCGAGCAGCGCTTTGATGAAAAGGTGGAGGCGGCGATCGGGTTGCTGAACATGCGCCCGGTTGAAAACGACCCCAATGATTTCAATCTCGACTGTGCCATCCAACACTTCGGGCATTTCCTGGTCGATTATTTCCAGCGGTATAATTCCCGGAATGACCAGGAAGCCGATAAAATTTTCCCCTGGCGGTACCAGGCCGCCAGGATCAATGACGCCTTGAATTCTCTGCGCGCCGAGGTGAAATCGGACTACCTCAATGGCATGTACCCATTGATCGTGGTCGGGTTGAATAGCTTGGAAACAGGCAAGGAAGGAAAAGTGGAAAACCTCGGGGGGTACCTGCGGGAAAAACCACTGGCCAGCCAGCTTCTATTCAAAAAAATCCCCGGTACCGAAGTCAAACTGGACAACTGATCGAGTTCACTGGCATCGAGGCGAAAGGCCAAGCGCTGAAACGGCGCCGCCTTTACGCCACTGGCGCTTCCGGTTCGGTTAACCGTGGGTTTCGCTTTCGGTTGGCTGCTCGTCTTCTGGTGGAAACTTGGCCAGGATTTTGACCACCTGATCAATTTCGCGTTCGTCAACGATTTCCCGCCGTTGATACCTTCTTTTCAAACCATCGAGGATGTGGTTCCACATTTCGCGGGTGGGTTGCAAGTCCTTGTTCCACTCGCCCCGCTTGGTGAACTTGAATTTGAAAGTCCACTTATTGGCGAAACGGTTGGCACAGAGGAAGCGCTTCTGCCCGCTGGCGAGGTCGGTATCGGTCCACTTAATTTCCATGCTTTGGCTTACTCTCCCGCAATTGCCGCAACAAGTTTTGAAAGTCCTCTGGCGGTTCCATGGTCCAGTGAAGAAATTCTCCGCTGATTGGGTGTTGGAACCCCAACTCCCTGGCATGGAGGGCTAGCCTGGGAAAGTCCTCGACACCCGGAATAACCGTGCCATCCTTTTTGGTCCGGTAAACTTTGTCGCCGCACACCGGGTGCCCCAGTTCCGCCAGGTGAATGCGGATTTGATGAGTCTTCCCAGTTTCTAGCTGGCATTGCAGCAGGGTGTGGCGTGGAAAAGCCTCGGCAAAGTCGATGTGCGTGACGGCCTTTTTCCCCTCGGCCGGGTTGCTGGTGCTGCCACGCCTGCCGTCCCCCCGGTCGCGCACCAACAAAGATTCAATGCGCCTGGACCCCATTCGCCCCGGCACAAGGGCAAAATATTTTCGGACTACGGTGTGGTTGTGAAACTGGCTGCCCAAGCCCCGCTCCGCGGCCACGGTCCTGGCGAAAACCAGCAACCCGCTGGTTTCCTTGTCAAGCCGGTGAACCACTCGCAAGCGGGTTTTGCCTTGGATCAGCAAGGAAACCGTATCATCCAGCGTTGGGGAAAGTTTCTTGCGCGCAAGTTTCCAGTCGCGCTCGGCAGGATGCCTGACGGAATTCATCCCCACAGGTTTTTCCACCACCACAATATGGGCGTCGATAAAGCGAATCTTCACGGAATGAGAATCTGTGATTTTGGCAGCGGGCTTTTTCGCCAGCATGACCATTTCACCCTTTTGGACTCGGCGGGCTGGGTCGCAGCAAGTTTCTCCATTGATGGAAATAAACCGCCCCGCGATCAAGGCCCGGACCTTGGACCAAGAAAGATCTTGAAAAAGGAAACGGCTAAACGCGGCCAAGGTCATTCCGGCTTGCGTTTCCTCGACTGCGCTGTTGTTGTTTTGCGGCATTTTCAGGGAAGTGGTTTTTGTCTGCGGCTGGCGGAGATTCTCCCCGGCCTGTAACCTTTGGTTTTTTTCGCACCCGGAGAAGGGACGGCGTGGTAATGGTCGCCCCTGAGGGACTTGTTGGCCCTGGCTTGCCGCGCCTCCAGGGCTTCCCTGGGCGGCCGGGCGGGAATCAAGGCATCGCATCCCTGGCCAATCAGATCAGCGCGTCCAGCAGTTTCCAAAGCATTTCGCACCTCGAAATAGTTTTGCGGTTTGAAGAATTGCAGCAGGGCTCGCTGCATTTTTCGGTCGCGCAAAGTCTTGGGAATTTGCACTTCCTCGCCGGTCATCGGGTCGATGCCGGTGTAGTACATGCAGGTGGCAATGTCGAATGGAGCGGGGATGAAGTCCTGCACCTGGTCGGGGCGGTAGCCGTTCCTTTTTAAATACAGCGCCAGCTCAATCATGGAGTGCAAATCCGATCCCGGATGGCTGGAGATGTAATAGGGAACAAGAAACTGCTTGGGTTTGCCGGCTTTTTTGGAAGCAGCTTGAAAGGCCTGGGAAAAAGTCTCAAAGTTATCATGGGAAGGCTTTTTCATCAGGCGGAGCACATTGGGGTCGGCGGCTTCCGGAGCGACTTTCAAAGTACCCCCGACATGGTGAGCGGCAAGTTCCTCCAGATATTTGGGAGAAAGTTGCGCCAGGTCCATGCGAATGCCGCTGGCCACCAGTACTTTGCGAATCCCGGGCATCCCGCGCGCTTTTTTCATGAGTTGAATCAGCGGGCCATGATCTGTTCCCAAAAGTTTGCAAATCGTGGGGTGAACGCAAGAGAGCCTTTTGCATTTCGCCTCGACCTCAGGGCGGGTGCAGCGCATCTGATACATGTTGGCGGTAGGCCCGCCAATATCACTGACTACGCCTGAAAATCCAGGAGTTTTTCCCATCGCGGCAAATTCCCCCAGCACCGATTCCTCCGACCGCGATTGAATGATTCTGCCCTGGTGGGCGGTGATCGAGCAAAAGGTGCAGCCGCCAAAGCAGCCGCGCATAATGGTGACAGAATCCTTGATCATCTCGAAGGCAGGGACCGGCTCCTTATAGGAGGGATGGGGCTTGCGGGTGTAAGGAAAGTCGTACAACCCATCCATTTCTTGTTCAGAAAGTGGCAGGCAGGGAGGATTGACAACAACCGCCTGGTTGTCGTGATGTTGCACCAGACCATGGGCATTGAATGGGTTGGTGTTCACATGGATGAGGCGAGTGGCTTCAACGAATTTCGACTTGTCGTTTTTCACTTGCTCGAAGGAGGGCAATACCTTGAAGGAAAAACCGGGTTCTTGCCCCTGCTGTTCCCAGGGTTTCGCTTCGGTTTCCGACTTGCCCAGGCAGTATGCGACGCCTCGCATATGGCGAAAGTCCTGGATGGATTGCCCCGCTTGCATCCCGCGGGCAATGTCCACAATCGGCTTTTCCCCCATGCCATAAACCAGCAGGTCGGCTTTGCAATCTGGCAGAATCGATCTGCGGACGGTATCGGACCAATAGTCGTAGTGAGCTAACCGCCGCAGGGAAGCTTCCACTCCTCCGGCCAGAATGGGAACGGCGGGAAAGGCTTCGCGGGCCCGATGGCAATAGGCGAGGGTGGCGCGGTCCGGACGCAGCCCGATTTTTCCCCCCGGGGAGTAAGCATCGTCGTTGCGCACTTTCCGGTTGGCGGTGTAGTGGTTGATCAGGGAATCCATATTCCCAGCGCTGATGGCGAAAAAGAGACGTGGTGGGCCAAATTGGCGCCAAGGTTCGCAGGATTGCCAGGGAGGCTGGCTGAGGATGGCCACGCGAAAACCGGCGCTTTCCAGCGATCGGGCCAAAATCGCCATGGCAAAACTGGGGTGATCGACATAGGCATCGCCGGTGACAAAAACAATATCGACAGCATCCCAACCGCGCTCACGCATTTCCTTATTGGTGGTCGGGCAGAATTTCCCTTCCACGGCCTTGGCCAGGTCCAAGGCTATTCTTTTTCCAGAAGATAAAGCCGAGTTATTCATTGGTCAAAATCAAGAGAGGCACTTACGGGGTTCCACTTTCTCAAAAGGAATTATAGGCTTTTTTGAAATGGAGAAGGGTTTTCGGGTCTAAATCCAGGTTGGGTGGAATTTGGTTGGCCCGCGCATTGGGAAAATTCATGACTGAACTCAAGGCAAGAATTTGAACAATTGGCATTCTTTAGCAAAGCGAACCGCTTGATATATTGAGAAAATGCCCTTGGCGCGGTGAAAAGAGCATTCCTGGCGGTTCTACGAGGGATTTTCCATGAAAAAGGATGCAGCCAACTGCTTGGATGTAGTTTTAGTTGTGGAGGACGAAGAAGCGGTCCTGCGCACATTTCAGGAATGGCTGAGCCAGGGGAACCTGGGCGTTGAATTGTTGACGGCTGCGGATGCGGAAACAGCCCTGCGTCTGGCAGCGGTGAATAAAATCGACTTGGCTATTTTGGACTGGAACCTGGGCTCCGGTATCAACGGCCTTGACCTCCTCGAGGATCTGGCGCTTTTTCATCCAGGCTTGACAGCCATCTTGGTAACTGGCTACGCCAACCAGGCAACTCCCCTGCATGCCATGCGCATGGGCGTTCGCGATTATCTCGACAAGAATCAAGAACTGACCAGGGAAACTTTCCTGGCGGCGGTAAAAAAGCAACTGGATTGGATCCGGCCGGTTAAACGGCAAAGAAACTTTTTTGAAGCCCTCAAGGCCTTTCGCGACAATGTCGGCCAAGCAGTCTCCTGGATGGATTCCTCGCATGCCTTGGTTGAAGAAACACGGTCCAAAGAAGTCATCGGCCATTTGCTGAACGCGCTGCTGTCCCTTGCCGGTGGAAAAGAAGCGTTTTTGCTCATGGACAACTCAGATTCATCCGAAGAAAAACCCTTGTGCTTCGGCCGGGAAGGAATCCCCCGGAGTGAAGCAGTTCCCTTTTCCAACAGTTTTGCCGGGCAAGCGCTGGGAATGGGAAAGAGAATCTACTCCCTCCGAATTGATGCCACTTCATCCAACCCACTTTTTACCCTGCAGGAATTTGAAAAAGGTCATGCGCACGCCTTGTTCCTGCCTCTCTCCCTGGAGGGCATTCGGGGAGTGGTTGAAATCCTTGACCCGGGCGCTTTAAACGAACAGGAAAAACAGGCTTTGGAGCAGGGAGCGCTTTTGGGCGCTGATGCCTTGCGTCTGGTGGGAAAGCTGGAAAAAAGCGAGGCAGTAATCTTGGAGGCCCTTAAGCAAGCAGAACGGATTACCCTGGAAGCCGAACTGGGATCCGCCGCACCCGGAGCTGGAAAGGTCATTGAAAACGCCTTGGCCCAGTCGGGAGTTTCTCGGGCGGAAATCGACTTTTTGGAAATGGTCCGGCATCTTTCGCGGGATCACGGCCAAGAAGCGCTGAATGCCTGCGGGGAAATGGTTCGCGCCGTCCGCAAGCTTCTCTCCGGGAATTCCGAGGTGCCTGGTGAGTGATTTCAATGCGCCTGGGAACGCGAAATTTAATCTCCAAGAGGCGCTTGAAACCATCTTGCGAGGCGATTGGCTGACGGACTCCCGTTGGCAAGGGGAAGGGGTGCGTGTTGCCATTCTCGATACAGGCATTTCGCCCGAAGTATTGCAAAAAAAACATGGAGCCAATGGCACGACACTGGAACCGATGGAATGCGTGGTCTTGCGCGAACAAGAAATCGTTCCCTCCCAGGGCAAGGCTTCCTCGCCGCATGGGACGGTGGTTGCTGACATTCTTTTGAGCCATGCCCCGCGGGCCCGGCTTTTTTCCGCAGATCTCTTTGGTTCGCGCGCCGGTTCGGACCTGGACCTGCTACTGCGCGGCTTGCGCCTGGCCATGGACACTTGGCAGTGCAAGGTGATTAACATTTCCCTGGGGCTTTCCGAAAATAAGGTTCTCCAACCCTGGCGGCGGCTGCAATTATTACAGGTGTTGGAGGAAGCCTATCAACGGGATATTCTGGTGTTCTGCCCGGCACACAATGACCATCCAACCATCCGTAGTTACCCGGCCCTGTTCGCCCCGCCATTGTTTTCCGTCAACAAAGGTTTCCTCGACGACTTGCTAAAATTCCGCTACCGCCCTTGGCAGGGAGTGGAATTCGCAGGCCATGGCCAGGCCAGTTTGGCGCCCGAGGGCACGGACCCAGCAACTTCTTGGGCCACGGCGCAGGTGGCCGGCATGGCAACCCGTTTAGTTTCTGCCTGGCCAGGAATTAAACCCTTTGAAATGAAAACACTGCTCTATTGGATTTCCGAGTCCTTGGGAAAGCGAGAAAAATAAGGCGTTTTTCACCTGTGGATCTTCTTAACCCTCCCCGGATTTATTATTATGTAAGAGTCCCCGTCCGGTCCCCAAAAGGAACCATCCCTTCATGGCAGAAAAAGACCACACCACCGATCCTTACAAGACCCAAATGGAAAGCGTCCCCAAGGGGAAAGGCCATAAGGAAATACCGGAACTGGTGACGGCGCCAGGACAGTTGGTTAATTCCCAGGTGAACCCAGGTGATTTTTCGCTTGAAAAAAAGGCCAACTTCCCTCGCCTGCCCAATTACGAAATCACTCGGGTATTGGGCCAGGGGGGGATGGGCGTGGTTTACCTGGCCAATGACCTGACCCTGAATAGGGTGGTGGCCATCAAGATGATTAGAGAAAGAGTCATTGGGTCGGAAGGGTTGGATCGGTTTCAACGGGAACAGCAGGTTTTGGCCCAATTAGAAGATCCTGGAGTGGTGAAGCTGTTTAATTACGGCGTGGAGGAAGGGCGGCCCTGGTTTGCCATGGAATATTGTCAGGGTGGAACCCTGGACACCTGGCTAAAGGAAAATGCACACCAGGAGGATGGGGTCACCGTTGCCCAACAAATGGTCCAAGTAGCCTTGGCAATTCATTCCGCTCACCAGGCGGGAATTCTCCATCGTGATTTGAAACCTGGGAACATTTTTCTTAGTCAAGTTCCCCCTTCCATGCAAACACGACTGGCCATCCCGTTGCAAGCCCTGAAGTCGATGAACAAGAATCCCTTATTTCAGTACCAGCTAAAGGTTGGGGATTTCGGTCTGGCCCGGTCTGGCAAATCCTCCTCGGTGACCAAGACCGGCATTGCCATGGGGACGCCTTCTTACATGGCGCCGGAACAAGCGCGCGGAGATAAAATCGGAGTGGGCTCCGCCGCGGATGTCTACGGCCTGGGGGGAATACTTTACACCCTGCTGACACAAAGAAGGCCTTTTGAGGGAACCCTGGAACAGGTTTTGCGTGACTTGCACGACCGAGCCCCCCCGCCCCCTTCAAATTTTAACACCAGCCTGCACAAGGACCTGGAAACCATCTGCTTAAAGTGCCTGGAAAAAAAACCAGGCAACCGCTATGGCAGCGCCATGGAATTGGCAAACGACCTGGAAAGGTTTACCCAGGGAATGCCGATTTCCGCCCGCCCCTATACGGAAGTGGAAAAGGCCTGGCGCTGGTGCTTGCGCAATAACACTCTGGCCCTGGCGATGGTATCGGCGATGGTGTTCCTCCTGATTGGCGCGGTGGTCAGCGGCATTTTCGCCGTGAAAGCCGGCCACCAACGCAATCTGGCCAATCAATTATTAATCAGCGAAAGGAAGGAACGGGAACGGGCGGACAGTTTGGACTATCAAACTCATATCCGTTCGGCGCAAATGGCCTGGGACGCCGGCCGCGCCGACCTGGCCATGCAAAACCTGGAAAAATGCCCCTGGGATTTTCGCGGGTTTGGCTTTTCCTATTTGGCAACGCAGTTTCTCAATAAACAAATCATCTTTCGCGATCATTTGCGCCGGGTCAATTGCGCCAACTTCAGCCCGGACAGGAAAAACATTCTGACCGCCAGCGCCGATCACACCGTCAAAGTGTGGGACACCTGGAAGGGCGAATTGCTCTTCACCCTGGAAGGGCACAAGGAGGAGGTCACTTATGCTTTATATAGTCCGGACGGCAAGCGGGCCGCGTCCGCAAGTTTTGATCAAACCATTATTTTGTGGAATTTGGAACAGAGGAAAGCGGAAAAAATTCTGCGCGGCCACCTCGGCCGCATTTTGGCGGTCATCTTCAGCCCAGATGGAAAAACCCTGGCTTCCGGAGGAGATGATGGCACCATTCGGATTTGGGATGCCAGCACGGGCGCCGAAATCATGGTCCCCATGGTTTCTCCCGCAGGCATGGTTTTTTCCCTGATGTTTGACTCCAAGGGCAAAAGACTGGTATCGGGGGGTGAAGCCACCCTTTCAACCCCGGGAGTCCACCTTTGGGATGTCCAAAAAGGCGGAGCCCCTTTAGCCGGGTTTTCCGGTCCCTTTGGGACAGCTTTCAATGTCTTGATTACCCCAGACGATTCCCAAATCGTGGCCGGTTGCGGTGACCAAACCATATACGCCTGGGACATTCTGGGAAAATCACCTGCCAAGGTTTTCAAGGGCCATGGTGGACGGGTCTATTGCATTGATGTCAGCCCCGATGGCCAGTTTCTGGTTTCCGGTGGAGGTGATCAGGCCCTCAAAGTTTGGAACCTGAAATCCGGGGTCCTCTTGCGAACGCTTCAAGGCCACACGGGGAATGTTTATGGTGTTGCCTTTTGTTCGCAAGGCCGATTTGTGGCCTCGTGCAGTGAGGACACTTCTGCCCGTGTCTGGGATTTGAACGAGGATTACGGGCCCGAAACCATCCCGCTCAAGAAGGGGACCGCAACCCGTTTTGCTTTCAGCCCGGTCGAGAACATTTTGGCCACGGTTGGCAAGGAAGGCTGGTTGCAAGTAGTCAGCATTTCAGAAAAAAAGGAAATCTGGAGTGTTCATGCCCATGAGGGGTTTGCCTTTGGTGTGGCTTTCAGCCCCGATGGAGAGAAAATCGCAACTTCCGGAATGGATGGTAAGATGCATTTATGGGACAGGCATTCGGGCAATAAAATCCACTCCTTTCTGGGCCATCGGGGAAAAGTTTTGGATGTAGCTTTTAGCCCGGACGGAAAAAAGCTGGGGTCCGCCGGAGAATTAGGAGGCATCCGAATTTGGGACACCAATGACTTCAAGGAGATCTTTGTTGTCGCTGGTCACAAAGGCAAAGTTTATTCCCTGGATTTCAGCCCAGATGGCGCTTTCTTGGCCTCAGCGGGAGAGGACGGCCTGGTGAAAATTTGGGATTCTCAAAAAGGAATCCAAGTTAATTCCTTGCGCGCCTCCAGCACCGGCAGTGAAGAAATCATCGGTGTGGCCTACAACCCTAAAGGAAATTTGCTGGCCAGCAGTTGCAGAAATTTTTTGACCGGTGACAAGGTGGTGATCTGGGAACTGTCGCCCGAAGGAAAAGAAACTGGCAATCGCAGGGAATTGGAGGGGCACTATTCCTTTATCTATGGCCTGGATTTCAATCCGAATGGGTCAAGAATCATAACGGGAAGCGGCGACCATACCATTAAATTCTGGGAGGTGGACAACGGCACGGAAATCCTGACCATTCATGGCCACACGGACATCGTTTCCGGAGTCGGGTTTAACCGAACTGGAAACCTGGCGGCCTCCTGTAGCGGGGAGAATTTTATCCGCTTGTGGAGCGCCCAGAAAGAACTTGAATTCCGGACCTTGGATGGTCATTCAGATACGGTTAAGTCCGTCGCCTTCAGCCCTGACGGGAAATGGATTGCCAGCAGTGGCGATGATAAAAATATCATCCTGCGGAGTGGAATAAGCGGGAGGTTGTTGCAAAGAAAAACCGGTTTTCCCCAGGGCATTTCCCGAGTGGCGTTTTCCGCCGATTCCAAGGTTGTGTTAATCGAGGACGCCAAAGGGGTCGTTAGTGGGATGGATACGGAGTATTTCTCACCCTTGTCTTCCCTTCCCCCTTTTCCCAAGCAAAGCCAATTGGCATCCGCCGATGGACGGATGAATGTATGGAGGCTGGGAGAAACCGGTTCCACCATTCTTATACTCGACCTGCAGGTTCGCCAAAATAACCGCCAGCACGTCGAAGAAATGATCCGTCGTTGGGAAGTGTTTCCTCCCGGATTTTTCTTGGGCCGGGCCATGCAGGCGCTGGCAGAGGGTAATGGGCTTGCTGCCAAAAATAACTTTGACATCCTCCTGCAAGAGGAACCCTGGCAAGGCGTTTGGCATGCGGGCATTTCCCTGGCCCAGGCGCAATTAGGCAATGCTCCGCAAGCCGCATCCCACCTCATGCGGGCCTTGTTCCTTCATCCCGATCCTTTTACTCCTCTGAAACCCAAGTAGACGGTGTGCGGAAAGGGGCCCGCACTGGATTGCATGGAGTTATTGCCGGGGTAAACCCCCTCCCGGCCGAAATTATTTTTCCGGGCAAACCGTTTTCCTGCCAATGGAGTAATAGGTGAAACCTTGCGCCTTTAAGGATTTGGGGTCGTAAAGGTTCCGCCCGTCGAAGATGATTTTGTTTTTTAACAGCTCTCCCATGCGTTTAAAGTCCGGGTTACGAAACTCCTGCCATTCCGTGACGATGGCCAAAGCGTCGGCGCCCTCAAGCGCCTCATAGGGGCTTTCGCAATAAACCATTTTATTCCCATGAATGGCCCGTGTGTTTTCCATGGCTTGCGGGTCGTGAACTTTGAGAGAAACGCCCGCTTTCAATAAAGCGTCAATCAAGGCCAGGGCCGAAGCCTCGCGAATGTCGTCAGTTCGCGGCTTGAAGGCCAGGCCCCAAAGGGCGAGACGCAACCCCTGCAATTTACCGTGAAAATGCCCGCTGATTTTATTAAAGAGGACCTGCTTTTGTTTCTCATTGACCGCGTCAATGGCCTCGAGCATGGCCGGGGCCTCGCCGTTTTCCCTGGCCATGTGGATGAGGGCCCGGATGTCCTTGGGGAAGCAGGAGCCGCCGTACCCGGCGCCAGGGAAAAGAAATTGAAAGCCGATGCGAGCGTCGTGGCCAATCCCCCGGCGCACATCGTTGATATCGCCGCCCACTTTTTCGCACAAGTTGGCCATCTCGTTGATGTAGGAGATCTTGGTGGCAAGCATGGCGTTGGCCGCGTATTTGGTCATCTCGGCGCTTTCGGGCGACATCACCAGCAAGGGATGTTCGGTGCGCAAGAAGGGGGCGTAAAGCTCGTGGAAAGAGTCGGCCAGTTCCAGCGAACGGATGCCGATCACCACTCGGTCTGGCTTTGTGCAGTCTTCAATGGCGGCGCCTTCCTTCAAGAATTCCGGATTGCTGGCCACCAGGATGGGGTGTGCGGAATGTTCGTCCACCAGAGCCTGGACCTTTTTATTGGTGCCAACGGGCACGGTGCTTTTTATAACCACGATCTTCTTGCCATTCGCCGACCGAGCAATTGCTTTGGCCACCTCGAAAACGGTAGTGAGATCGGCGGCGCCGCTCTCCGACTGCGGGGTGCCAACGGCAATGAATACCCACTGCGATTCCTCCACGCCTTCGACCAGGTTGGTGGTAAAGGTCAATCGGCCATTTTGAAAGTTCCTCCGGACCATTTCCTCCAGCCCGGGTTCGTAAATGGGAATCACCCCGCCTTGCAACCGGGCGATTTTCCCCGCGTCCTTGTCGATGCAGATGACTTCATTGCCGCTGTCGGCAAAACAAGTCCCCGTTACCAGCCCGACATAGCCTGTGCCTACCACCGCTATTTTCATACTGATCCATCCTTATTCTTGGCAATTTCTTCCTTCACCTGGCCCCGCCAATATGCCAGCGTGTCCCGAAGGGTTTGCTCCAGCGAAATTTCCGGTTGCCAGCCGGTGGCTTGCCTCAGTTTCTCCACCCCGGCAAAGGCAATTCCCTTCTCCTCTTTTCCCGACATGGAGGCTTTTTCCTCCACGCGAATGTCCCGCCGCTCCGACATTTCCAGCAATTTTTCCAGCGCCTCGCGCATTACCACCGGTTTCCCCGTGGCGATATTATAGGCCTGGCCTGAAACTCCTTTTTGCATCAGCAGCGCGTAGGCCCGCGCCATATCCCGCACATCGGTCAAGTCGCGGGGTGAATTCAAAGGGCCGGTCTGCAATAACGGGGGCATCAGGCCCGCTTCGATGCAGGCGATTTTCGCGGAAAAACTGGCGATGGCAAAATCCGTCCCCTGCCGCGGGCCGATGTGATTGAACGGTCGCGCACGCACGATTTCCAACCCGACGGATTTCCCAAACTGCAAGGCCAGCCAATCCACCGCCGCTTTTGAAGCCGCATAAGGGCTGTCTGGAAAAAAAGGGCTCTCTTCGTCCTTGAGGTCCCGGGCTTGTGTTGCCGGACCGTAAATCAAACCTGAACCAGCCACAAGGATGCGGGGTTTCAACCCGCTTTCCCGAATGGCTTCCAAAAGAGCCAGGGTAGTTTGCAAATTGCCTGTCCAGGTAACGGCCACTTCCTGATGCGATTTCCAGGTTTGCGAATAACCCGCAAGGTGATAAACCTGGCTCGGACCGATCCCCCGCAAGGTTTCCTTAACCTGGCAAGGGTTGTCCCAGCAGGTTTTGTGAAGCTTGATTTGAGGAATGGGGGGGAAGGAAGCGGGCCAGGTTCCCGTCCGGGAGAGGCCATGGATCTCCACGCCCTTTTCCCGGGCCAGCAACTCAGCCAAAAACGAACCAGCAAACCCGGTGATTCCCGTTATGACTACCACCATGGACCGCTGCCCCCGAAATTAACTGTTGCCATACTGCGTTTGATAGTAACGGAGGTAGTCGCCCGTGCGGATGGAATTCACCCATTCCGGGTTGTCCAGATACCAGCGAACCGTTTCCTGCAGCCCATTCTCGAACACCCATTGGGGTTGCCAACCCAATTCCTTCTCAGCTTTGGAACAATCAATGGCGTACCTGCGGTCGTGCCCGGGCCGGTCTTTGACATAGCGGATCAGCGAATCGGGCTTGCCCAGGGATTGGAGAAGCGCCTTGGTGAGCTCCATGTTGGTCCGTTCGCTTTTTCCCCCCAGGTTATAAACCTCCCCCGGCTGGCCTTTTTCCAAAACCGCCAGGATGCCCTTGCAATGGTCCTCCACATGAATCCAATCGCGGACATTGAGCCCGTCGCCATAGACCGGCACCGGTTCATTCCGACACAAGTTGCTAATGAACAGTGGAATGAGTTTTTCCGGAAACTGGTACGGCCCGTAGTTGTTGGAACAGCGGGTGATGACAGCGGGGAAATGAAAAGTGTGGACATAACTCCTCACGATCAGGTCGGAAGCGGCCTTGCTGGCGGAGTACGGGCTGTTGGGCGCCAGGGGGGTCTCTTCAGTGAAGAAGCCCGAATCGCCCAGGCTGCCGTAAACTTCGTCGGTGGAAACATGGACGAATTTTGTCACCTTGTGGGAGCGGGCAGAATCGAGCAGCACCTGGGTGCCCACCACATTGGTGCGGATGAATGGGCCGGAATCGAGAATGCTGCGATCGACATGGCTTTCGGCGGCAAAATGCACCACGCGGGTGATGCCTTGGGAAAAGACTTGGTCTACCGCCTGTCGGTCAGCGATGTCACCCTTGAAAAATTTCAGCCGGGGATGGTTTTGCCAATCTTTAAGATTGGCCAGATTGCCTGCGTAAGTCAGGAGATCGAAATTGACAATATCCCAGGGCAGGTCTTTTTGAAGAAGCAAGCGGATGAAATTGCTGCCAATAAAACCACAACCGCCCGTCACAAGAATTTTTTCCATGCCAAGCCTCGAAGGTTGAACTATATCCAGTACATGGATACCGGTTTTAGGGGGTTCAGGAAAAGGGCACTTTGCCCAATGTGGATGATTTTTTGTTGCAGTGCAACTTCCGGGATGTTTGAGTTTTAACTGTCATTCACCGATAGAAATGTTCCCATTAAGCTGCTTTCAAAGGCCAGGTTAAATGGTGTCAGTTCATTTTTCCGTGTCCAATTACCTCGTCTCCAGTTAGGCTGCCCGAATGGGCCGACCCTTGCGGCCGAGTTTTGACGGCTTGATCTTCCACGCCATCAATCGTGGCAACAATCGAGACGCCGTCTTTGCCCGACCGGCCGCGGAAGGCGGGGCAGAAATAAATGAACTGACACCATTTATTCCTTGCTGGCGGCGTTACGGTATTTGTTCAACTCGTTACGCACCGGGCCCTGCACCCTTTCTAAAGCGCTGCTGACCACGCCGCGATTGGGATGCCCCTGACCAGTTTGGCCGTGCAGATCATCGTGGCGAATAGTCCCCAAGCAAAGGGACGCGTGGAACGGCGTCATGGGGTGATGCAGGATCGTCTGATCAAGGTGATGCGCTTGAAGAAGGTCAACGACATCGGGGCGGCGAATCGATTGCTGGAGGACGGTTTCCTGGCGAAGGAAAACTTGAAGTTCGTGAAGAAAGCGAAGCGTGCTGAGGATGGTCATCGCCGTGTGCCTCCGGGAGTGGAATTGCCAGTGGTGTTGTCGATCCAGGAAGAGCGCGTGG
>SHZZ01000086.1 GCA_009692005.1 Gemmataceae bacterium
AACGGGCTATCGAGGTGAATATCAGCGGCGTGGAGAAAGCGGATCATGGCGAGCCCCCTTTGAACCTTCCATCCTGGACTTGTATTCGCCTGCCGGCGGAAATAATTTCCTCAAAAAGAAAACCTGCCAGGGTGGAAATTTACACTAACTATGATCGAATAGTAGCCTGGCAGCAAATTTTTTCACGGAGGATGGCCCATTCTTACGATCCTGTGTTCCAGCGCGCCTGGAATCCCCGCCACCCCTGCCAGCCCTGGGCATGGCCTGGTGTTAGGGTTGGTCAAGGCTCTTTGCCCGCATGAGCCGCCGGCCCAGCCAGCTTATTGGGTAGTTCCCACGGCGCGGAAAAGGCGGGCTTTAAGCCGTGATTTCTCCGGCCAGGGGTCGGCGCGATTCCTCCCCCGCTTGCAAACCTTCGATCAATTCATGGGCGAATTGGCGGCCCAGGGCGACTTGCCAGGCATTGCCCTGGTATCGGAAACGGAACGGCATCTACGCGTGGCCAAAGCCTGGCGCGATGCCGGCATGCCCGAAGCCGGGCCAGGATTGATCAGCCAGGTGGACCGGCTGTTCCGCGATATGCGCGCCTGGGGGGGAAGCTTGAAGAGTTCAGAAGGCCATTTTTCCAGGGCCTATGAAAAGTACCACGGCGATTTGAACAAGGCCAACCGCGCCGACCGCGGCCGGTTGCTCACACTTCTCACCATTTCTCTCAAGGAAAACCGGGGCCCCGTTTCCTGGTTGAAAGCTGCGCAACCCCTGGTCGTTTTCGATGGCTTCCACCTCTTTCAACCGATCGAACTCGAATTCATTGCCGAGGTTGCCAAGCTCACCTCGGTGACCCTTTGGCTGGCGGGGAATAGTGACACCACTTACGGCACGGCAATTTCCGACACCGTCCAAATATTCAAAGACAAGATTCCCCAGGCCACAGTTACAACCCTTCCCACGCCGGCTGAGTCCTTGGCCCGGGTGGGCCGGTCCCTATTCTTGGGCGCCGAGGAAGCTCTGGTTCCCCCGGCCGCGGATTTGCAAATTCTCCAAGTGAAAACCCGGCGGGAAGAAGTGGAGCTGATTTGCGCCCGAGTGAAGGAGAGATACCGCCAGGGGAATTGCAGACTGAGCGACATGGCCGTGGTCATTCACGGATCGACTTACAATGCTCTGATCCGGGAAATTTTCCCTCGCGCCGGGATTCCTTTCAACCTGGCGGGGGGCGCCTTTTCCCTTTTGCAATCTCGCCCCGTGCGCGTGCTGCACTCGGCCCTTCACCTGGTGCAAGCGCAATGGCGGCGGGAGGAACTCGAGCAGTTTCTGCACCAGCCCCTGGTATTGGAAAGCATCCCGCGGGCCTATTTTCTCAAGGCGTTTCTCAAGGCGCCCTGCGCTGCGCCCCAATCCCTGGACGATTGGCAAAAAGCCTGGCACGCCTTTTTAGAATCGTCCACCAAGCACGATTCCCCGCAGAAACCCAAGAAGCAGGAGTTTCTCAAGGCGTTAATAGAAAAATTATCCCTGGTCAAGACTTTGGAAGAGACCCTGGAAAAAGCCTGCCTGAAGGAAACCATCGCCTGTTTGGGCAACCTGTTGCATGCGCTCGGTATTTCCGGCTGGATTTCAGGCTTGCGGAACTTGAAGGAACAGGTCATCCCCTGGGTGGAGATGGAAAAAGACCAGCACGCCTGGACCCGCCTGACTTCCATCTTGGAAGACCTGGCCGGTCAGTCGGCGGACTTGCTGCCGCCCGCGCTTTTCCTCGGCGCTCCGCGCGACAAATCGAGAGCCTTCCTTTCCTTGCTCGACCAGGTTTTGCAAGGCCGCGATTTCCAGATCAAGGCCGATGACGAAGCTGGGGTGCAAATCCTGGGCGCCAAGGAAATTCGTGGCATGGATTTTTCCTGCGTGTTCGCTCCTGGCCTGGTGGAAGGGAGCGTGCCTGCCCCGGCGGAGGAAGGGGCAGTGGGGCGGTTTCGCCGAGGGAGCCCAGCCTTGAGGGAGCAAAAAAAACGGCTCGACCTGGAACAGGAATGGCTCTTCACTCAGCTATTTGAATCGGCCAGGGAGCAACTGGTTCTGCTTTTCCCTGCACAGGACGAGGATCAGCAACAGGTGCCCAGCCACTTCCTGGCGCCCTTCAAAATCACCCCGGCGCCCCCCAGCCACACCCTGATCACCCAGGAAAACCTCGCTATTTCTCTTGGGAAATGTCAGGCGATGAGAATCGCACCTCCCAAGAAATGGCCAGCCACAGCGATTAATCTTGAGGAAATCCGCCATTGGCATCTGGCGCCAAAAGCGCTTTCCAGCGAACTCTTCCTCAACAGTCCTTTGTTGGCTATTCACCATGAGCTGTTTCAGGAAGAATTCAGCCCGACGCAGATGGAGCATTATTCCGCTTGCCCCTTCCGCTATTTCGCCCGCCATGTTTTGAAAATCGAAACTTTTGAAGACACCACGGCCATGGTGTATGGCAGTTTCGTCCATCAGGTCTTCAGCGCTTATTACCTGGATAAAAGAACGCAGTTGGCCTTGCCAGCGGAGCAGCCTCTGCCGCCTATTTCACCTGAAGACCGCGCAGGGCTGGCCAAGACCGCCAGGAAGGAGTGGCCCCGTTTCAAGGCGGAAAGCCCCCTCCTGGGAGACCACCTGTTGAACTTGTTTCTCTTCCCCATGGGAAAACTGGACCAAGCCTTGGAAATGCTCCCCAAGGTGGAAAAGGATTTCGGTTTCCTCATGGGGGAAAAAAAGATCGAGCGGGTATCGCTTGGCAAAGATTCTCAAGGGAGGAAAGTTTTTCTGAGCGGCAAGACCGACCGGGTCGATGCCAGCCGGACCAATTCCACCAAGCTGGCCATTCTCGATTACAAAACCGGCCAACGAGATAAGAAAAAAATCGAGGAGAAGCTCCAGGACGGCAGGCTCTTGCAACTTCCCCTGTACGCCTTTCTCCTGAAGAGCGCCTTACCTACATCCGAGGTGGCGCTTGGAAGGTATTTCTTTTTGGGAAACAAAGAGTCCAAGAAAGATGCCGGGGAGTACACGGTGGAAGTCACCGGCGCGGCGCGGGATGCGGCAGTGAAAAAAGCCCTGGAAAACGCCAGCTCCATCCGCCAGGGTCTCTTCCCTCTCACCACCGTTTCACTTTCGGCCAGGTCGCCCGAATGCACCCACTATTGCGATTTCAAGGATGCTTGCAGAAACCCGGCCGGGTTCATTCATTCGGATTGGTAAGGAGCTAGCCCATGTTGAAAACACAACGCAACCAGAACTTCACATCCAACCAGTTGCAGGCGCTCGATTCGTCACGCAATGTCGCGGTGCGAGCCAACGCCGGCAGCGGTAAAACCAGCGTTTTGGTCGACCGCATTTTGCAGATCCTCAATCGGCGGCGGCCCGAGAACTTCGCCGAGGCCTTCAACCCCGAGGAAAATTTCACCCTCGAAGCCATTGTCTCCATCACCTTCACGCGCAAGGCCGCTGGGGAATTGCGCTGCCGTCTGACGGAACTGATGACGCAACAGGTAAAAACCCCTGATGCGCCGCCCGAGGAGAAGGCCTGGTGGGCCAACCGCTTGAAGGAAATTGCCAGCGCGCCGATTGGCACCATCGACAGCTTTTGCGCCAGGGTATTAAGGGAATTTACTTTACTCGATACCAGCGCGGCGCGGATCGATCCCGATTTTACCATGCTCAGCGAGTATGAAACCGGGCTCTTCCACAGCATGGCCTTTCAAGCGCTGAAACAACACGCCGAGGCGGATCGGGAAGGCAGCCCGTTGGCGGCGGCATGGAAATGGTGGAACCAACTCGAAGGGGAAACGGCGCTGGGGGATTGCCTGGAATCGCTGCTGCGGCACCCGGCTGGCGCGAATGCAATCCTGGCGCAAAACCCGGAAGTCGATGACCTCCCCGACGCTGTCGAGCAAATCTGTCTGCAACAGCCTCTCCTGGTAAAAGTCCGGGAAGGGGCCAGCAATTTGATCACTAAACTGCAAGCAATTGTTAGCAAAATTCAAGCTACGCCAAAAGCATCAAATACCCTGGTCACCTGCAAGGACAATTGCCTGGAGGTTATTAAAAGCCTGCAACCGAAATCGCATGGTGCCCTGGAAGACACCTTGACGCATTTCCGCCAGGTGCTTTGCACCGCCGAGGGAAAACCCAGAGGCCTGGGGTTTTACAACCTGGTGCAAGGGGAAATGGCCGGCCTGCAGAAGGAATGGGCGCTGCTGCTGGCGAAATTTTCTTTTTCCTCAGCAGTGGAGGCCAGAGCTTTGGAAGGGCGCAATCATCTGCGAATCTTGTTGCAAGCCTATCAACAGAAATACTTCCTTCTGTGCCAGGAGGCCAACTCCTACGATTTTGACACCGTGGCCAGGAAAGTGTTGTTCCTTTTAAAAACGCAGCCTGGCGCACGGGGCACTTTGAAAAAACGCCATCCCTATTTCCAGATCGACGAGTTCCAGGACACCAGCGCCCTGCAATGGGAAATCCTGGCCCTTCTCGTCAGCGACGACAAAGGCGCACTGGACAAGGACAGGCTGTTCATCGTTGGCGACCCGCAACAATCGATCTTCGGGTTCCGCAACGCCGATGTTGCAGTTTTCAAAAATGTCGAGGACCTCATTCAAACTGCCAACCAGGATAACAATGCCTGTGATCAACCCCTGGATGGGGAACCGGTTGGCTCGATGGAGTCCTGGCTTCCAGCCCGGGGCGGACTGGTCAACCTGCCGAAAAATTTCCGCACTCTGGGCCCGGCTCCTTTGCATTTCATCAACCGGGTGATTCAAACCCCCTTTAACCCACGCAACTTGTTTACCGAGTTGGCATCAACCTTCCGCGTACCTTTTTCCGCTTTGGATCAGGGACTGAAATGCCCAGATCCAGGAGAGGTCATTTACCTGGATGCTTCCGTTCCGGGTGCGGTTTCAAACGAACAAGAGAAAAAAGCCAACAATTCCCCCGAGAACAAGGGCGATGACGAGGAGGAGGACATCCCGGAAGCTTTGGAAAATCAGGCCCACATGATTCTCGATGAGTTCACCCGGCTAAAAGGCCAGCCAAGGAAAAAACCCAACCACTCCGGGCAGCGACCGCCCCTTTCCTGGAAAGACATGGCTGTGCTCTTTCCCTCGCGAACGAAAATCCTTCCCTCCCTTTCCAAGGTTTTCCGCCAGCGCGGGGTGCCTTTCATCGTTACCGGGGGCATCGGCTTCTGGGAACGCCAGGAAATCCGCGACCTGCTGCAATTGGCCAACGCCCTGGCCAGCCCCGGCGACGACCTGGCCCTTTTCTGCGTGTTGCGCGGTCCCTGCTGCCGTCTCAACGACCAGGAAATTTTCTTCCTGCACTTTCTCGGGGGCGGCAATTTTTCCCGCGGCCTCAACCTGCTCAAAGATTCCTCCCCCGAGTTGGCCAACGCCTGCGACCCGGCTAAATTCCTCCTCCTGGCTGAACAGCGACGGACGCAATTGACACAAGCCTGGGGCCTTTTCGATCCCGCCTCGCGGGCGCGGCTGGCAGAGTCTTGCCAGCGCCTGGCGCTGCGGGGGAAATGGCGCCAGCGCGTCGACCGGCTTGGGCATGCCGATCTCCTCCGTTTGTGCCTGGAAGAAACTGGCGCCTGGGCCATCTTCGCTTCCTGGGAAGACGGCCCGCAATCGGTGGGCAATGTCCGCCTTTTCCTCGACATGGTTTTAAGCGAGGAAGAAAAAGCCGGCGCCACCTTGATGCGGGTGGCGCAATACCTGGCGCAACGCAGCGACCAGGTGCAAAGGGAAAGCCAGGCAAGTTTGCAGAGCGCCGACGCTGACGCCGTGCAACTCATGACCATTCACGCCGCCAAGGGATTGGAATTTCCCGTGGTGGCCCTGGCCAAGTTGGAAAAAAAACTGATCAAGGCCCGAACCGAAAAAGTCCTGGTCAACGCCAAGGGCGAAATGGGGTTGAAAGTCCGCCTGACTGAGGAGCCGCTCTTAACCAAGGGCAACGAAGCCTTCAAGCGCATCAAGATCGAACTCGATCAGCGGAACCTGGCCGAGGCGCAACGGCTGTTGTATGTCGGCATGACCCGCGCCGAGGAAGTGTTAATCCTCGCGGCTTCCAACCCAAAAAAAAACCTCCCAGACACCTGGAAGAACTGGTTGGAGGCTTCGCAAGAATTATCCCTCGCTGCATGGGAAGCCGGATCGCTGGAAGTCTCTGGGGACCAGGGGTATGTCCTGCAACTGCGGTCGTGGAAGGGGCCGGGAACTCCTTTGGGTGCGCCGACGCTGGGGATTAGTTCCTCCGCCGACATCGGCCTGATCCAGGAATCTCCTACGAGCAAGGGGCTTGGGGTCACTTCTTTCGAGGATTTCCTGGAGGAGTTTCAAAAAAACCAGGGCGGTTGGCAGCTCTTGTATGGGAAAAATGTGCTCCTTCATCATGGCGGTCTCCGCCAGGGCTGGCCCGAGAAGAAAGGCGCCGATAATAAAAATCGCAATTTCGCCGCCTTGCTCGGCCGCGTGGTTCACCGCATTTTCGAACGCTTCCAGGAAACCACCGGCCTCAACAGTAATGCTGCAAGTGAATGGGTGAAAGGGTTGGTGGAAGCGGAGATTCGCCTGGCTGCACAGGAGGATGACGACGAGGACGAAACCCGGGTGTTTACCGAAGAGGAAAAAGGGGTTTTCCAGAACGAGGCCATGCAAATGGTCCGGGCGGCGCAAAAGGAACCGATCGCCACCCTGGCCAGGGCCTGCGGGCCGGTGGAAGCCGACTTCATCCTGCCCTTGGGCGCCTGGACTATTCAAGGGAGAATGGACAAGCTCATTCGCCAAGGGAAGGAGTGGGAGATTGTCGATTGGAAGACTGACAGCGGTCCGGTGGAAAAATCGCTGGCTCATCACCGCTTTCAGATGCAGCTATACGCCCTGGCCTTGCTGAGGTCAGGGATATTGCCGCCAGAGCAAAAGGAAATCCGGGCCAGTCTGGTTTTGCTTCGGCATGAGCAGGTTAAGGTTATGCGTTTTACCCGGGATGAACTGCAAGCTTGGGAAAAGGGCCTGGTGAAAAAATTGCAGGAGATGAAGGAAGCGCTGGTTTGAGCGTTTGATGGACCTTGGCCGGCCCCGGCTTTTCACCCTGGGAACGCCAGGCTGGAGCCTGGCAAGAGAAGAAGCCGCGCCAGAGCCGTCCGAGCCCGAAGGCCCCAAGGGGCCAAGCGTCAGCGCCGGGTTTCTTTTTATTGGTCCTAAACTGCTATCACTTTTGTCCACGCCCTCTCCCCCACTGCTTTGCAGCGTGGAGAGGAGGAAAGAATGCTGGGCGGGAGACCTGTTTCCGGTGGCTTATAAAAAAATCAAGGCAAAGCGCTAGGAACGCCTTGCCTTGCAAGTGACCCCGACGGGATTCGAACCCGTGTCGCAGCCGTGAAAGGGCTGTGTCCTAGGCCCCTAGACGACGGGGCCACGCCCGCCAAATTGCGGGCAACTCCACATGAAGTGGATAAGCCAATAATAGGAACCGGTTGGGCCTACCGTCAAGGTAGGGGACTAAAGATGTCCCAAGTCCTGGTGCCTGGGAAGGTCGTCGAGGGAATTCAATTGGAAGAAATTGAGGAAACGGCGGGTGGTGGAATAGGAGATCAGGCGGGCATCTTCTTTGCCCCGGGACAGGGATATTAGACCGAGCCGGACCAGTTGGCGCAGGATCGCGGCGGAATCGTTGCCGCGCAAGGCGTCGATCTCATGACGGGAAATTGGCTGGCGGTAGGCCACCAGCGCCAAAGTATCCAGCGATTGAGAACTGAGTCGCGATTCTCTGAACGAGCCGAAAAGGCGCTCGCCCAGGTGGCGAAAGCGTGGCAGCAGGACCATTTCACAACCGTCCGGGCGGGACTGAATCCGGTAAGGCCGGTTTTGCTTCTTGTATTGCCGGTTTAAAGCAGCAACTGTTTGCAAAATTTCCTCCGGGGCGACACCGCGGAGAATAGCGCAAACCCGTTTGGCGCTCAGGGGCCCTCCGCCAACAAACAGCATGGCCTCGACCAGTCGCTCGACGCTGGGCGGGGCATCGTCGATGGAGGTTTCTTCCTTGGCCTGGTCGCTGGCGGTCATGGTTCAATTCCTGGGCGCACTGGCCTGGGTAACAGGCGCAGCTTCGTTGGGGAGGAAAAAAAAACCCGTGACGACCGTGCCGATCCAGAACAACAAAAACAACGGCGCCAGAATTTTGTGAACCCGTGTCCGCCGCTTGACCCCGGTGGCCAGCATGGCCAGCATGAAAACCGTGGCCGGGAGCGAAAACGACAGGTGAATTATCAAACCCTGGCGGACGCCGGGGTCACCCCAGAGGGCGTTCATTAGCCCGGGGTTCACCAGGCGGATGGCCAGTTCAAAAACGGCCAAGGCAGCCAGTACCAGGGAGACAAAGACGAGGTTGAGCCGTCCGTGCAGGCGCGGGTTGCCACGGGCCAGCGCCGTCAAGGCTGCTGCCAACACCAAAGTCGCCAGCGCCACGGCCGCTTTCAAGCCGATTAAGACAACCGCGGGAGTCAATCCATTCGCTCCGGGGTTTTAATTATCGCTGAAGTTAACCGAAGGATCGGCTTCGCGGGAAAGCGGATCGCTTTCGAAACGGACCCGGCAGTGGGAGCAAAGGTCGTATTGGAAAGTGGTTGTCGCGGGTTCGGGCTCAGCAGCGGCGGGGTCTGAGAGGATTTCCGCGATTTCCTCCAGGTGGTCTTGGTCGAGGTCTTCCTCGGTAAGGGCGTTGGCATCATGGTTGCAAAATATTTCGATGTTTACTTTGTAATGGTCCCGGTCGGAATGAAGCGTCTTACCGCAGAGATCGCAAGTGACATGAATCATAATTACCTCTTCATAGGAGCCGCCCTGAGAAGAATCATCCGGGTGGGTTAACGCCCAAGGGCATCGATGGTAATTTCCGGCGGAATGCAATCCACCTATATATCTATCACTCCCAGTTTCCCCCCCTGCTGTCAAGCTGATTTTGCCATTGTCCCCCTTCCGGGTGGAGCATTTGCAATTGACAAGTCAAGGAGGAAAAATACTATGCACTTTACACGGGGTATAGCTCAGCTTGGCTAGAGCGCTTGGTTCGGGACCAAGAGGTCGCAGGTTCGAATCCTGTTACCCCGAC
>SHZZ01000030.1 GCA_009692005.1 Gemmataceae bacterium
TGCCTACCGGAGGATCCCAAAAGCCTGGCCGATGCCATTCTCCAAGCCTTGCAAAACTTCGATGCGCTTTCCAGCCAGGCGGTCAATGCCGTCGGCCAATGGGCCGTCTTCCACAACCCGGCTAATTATCTCGAGAGGCTCAACCAGGCTTTTCTCGAAGGAAACTAACAACCGATGCCCTGGAAAACCGGATTCTTTGACCACAATTTCCGCGACCGCTTTCCTCGTGGAATTCGCCGGGTCGCCCGCGCAATCGTGGAATCCCTGGCGCCAATGGACCATGGCCTGGAAACCCTTTGCCTGACCAAAAAAATCACCAACAGTCGGCCCGTTACTTATTCGCAACTTCCGCTGCAAGAGTGGCTTGACGAATACCCACTGAACTTGTCGCTGGCCACTTTGCAACAAGGCCGGTCCTTTTCCTGGAAAAAGATCATCAAGAGTGTGCTGCCGCCAGTTTTCCTGCCGCCAGTGAAATGGGTTTGGCAAAAATTCAAGAGACTCAGGGAAATCATCGGTGCTCCGCCCAGCTCGGATGCTTTGGAACAAACTGCGGCTGGGAAAAACGCAAGAATCGCCCTGGAGGAGCTCGATGCCTTTGTTGCCTTTGAGCCCTTCGACCAGGTTTGGTCGCTGCCATTGGAAAATTATCCCTGCCTAGCGCTCGGCTGGTTTTTCGATGCCGTGCCAAAACGGCTCAACGAAGGGGAGAACTGGAATCCGGAATTTTTCGAGGCGGCGGTTTCGCGCATGGCCCTGCGCGCCAGGCACATCTTTTGCGATTCCCACAGCGCTGAAGCCGACCTCTGCCATTTTTACCCAACCGCCCTGGGCAAGACCTCCGTCATCCACCTCGGCCACGATCTGGAACGGTTTACCCAACCGCGCAAACAAGAGTTGTTCCAAAAAAGCCTTGGCAGACTGGGAGTCCGCCAGGATTTGCCTTACTTTTTATTTGTCGGCACGGTAGAGCCGCGAAAAAATGTCGCAGGTATTTTGAAAGCGACTCAATTCCTGAAACGAACCCGTCCGGACAGGCCTTTTCAACTGGTCCTGGCTGGGCAAATCCCCGGGCAGGCAGAGCTGCGCCAATTCATCAAGCAAACCGCGCAAGCGCTTCCCCTGGTGGCTACCGATTATCTCCCCGACCAGGAAATCACCACCCTGCTTCAAGGCGCGGCGGGATTCGTTTACCCTTCTCTTTGGGAAGGCTTTGGCATTCCGAACCTGGAGGCCATGAGCGCCGGTACCCTGGTGGTCACTTCCGATGTCGGCCCCATGCCCGAAGTTTGTGGCGAGCACGCCCTTTACTGCGACCCCTATGACCACCGGGAGATTGCCGCGCAGATGCTCCGCTGTCTGGAAATGCCCATTGAAGAAAAGGCAAAACGGATTTCGGCGGCCCGGGCTCACGCCGCTGGTTTCACCTGGAAGCGCTGCGCGGGAAAAATGGCCGCTACTATTTGCGAGTTATTGGATAACACCCGGGTAAAAAAGCCTCTTTGAGAAAAGCTTTACTCGGGATCGTCGTCGGAATTGCTCCAATCCGAGGGGTTTTCGTAGCCCTGCTCTTTCGGGTAGCCTTCCTCGCTTAAGCCGCTGTGCATGCGGTCTCGGAATCTCCCGGCGGCGATCTGCAATACCCGCAAACAACGCGTCAACACCGGCTTGAAGGTCTCCACCGGATCACAGAACATTTCCACCGCCGCCCAAAGCTTATCCCCCAACTGATAGACCTTGACCACCTTCAATTCGGCATTCAGCTCCATGCACAGGTGGATCCCCTTTTCTTCTTCGTCCGGCGAACTAATCTCCCAAAAGGCAGGCAAGGCCAGGCGAAAGTAGCTGGAATCAATGGTCTCGGCGAACAAGATATAGGTCTGTCCCTCGTGTTTGAAGACGATGTCGCCATCATCGTCCAATGTGGGGCGATACCCCTCTTCCTTGAGGAATTCCAGGTAGAGATCCTGCTTGTTCATGGCGACAACTCCGAGCAGACTGAAAGGAGTTTGTAGCTTAGCTGCTGCAACGCCTGCCCGGCAAGAGAATATGCCGACAATCAGGAAAATTCAAGGATATGGACAGGCGAATGATTGGCGGGGTAATTCTTTTCCTTGTCCAGCACTCGGCCGTTGCCGGAACTGTTGGCGTTGGTGGCCACGATGGCGAATCTTTTCCCAGCGGGGTGCGCCGCCACGCCATGGCAATTCGGCAAGTTTGAAAGATGCATCGGCTGAGCATCGCCGACTTTGTGAATGAAGAATTTTCCATTGCCCGGCTGGCCGCTGCTCACCCCGGCCACCACATCCTCGTTGAGAAAAACCAAGTCGTAAACAAAACCGTCGTTGTCGTTCGGCCCCTGCGACTTGAACGATTCCTTCCCGGTTTTCCAGTCGAAGACCAGCCACAAAGATGCGCCCTGGACAAATCCGCCGGAGGAGGGTTTCGTCCCGCCGCAAACCAATTTCGTTCCCCCAGGGTTGAAAGCCATGCAGCGAACTCCGCCGACATCCTGGATGCGGTCGAGCTTGTACATGGCGGAGGCATCAAAATCGCGGAGCACTTCCCCCGTTGGGAAGGCGCGCTGCTGAATTTTCCCACTCATGTCGCCAATCAGGAATGACTTGCCATCGGGAGCGAAAATAATGGACAACGGATCCCAAGGCAGGCTGGTGAACTCGGCCTTGCGCGACCCGTCCTTGGTGGAAAAAAACCGCGCGGCCTTGTCGGCGCCGCATGTGCCCAGCCACTGCCCATCCGGGCTGAGGGCGATTTTCCTGATCCACCCCTGATGCGCCTGGTCCACTTTCCAGGCTGGTTTCGGGCTGGGCTGGTCATACTGCCTGGCCAGAAGCATTCCCCAGGAATCGGCGGAATAGAGCATTTTTTCCGTGGGATGAAAAGCAATGGCCTGGGCCCAGCCGGAGTGATCTTTCAACGGCGGCATAGGGGAAAAGGAATCCGTGGAGGAATCCCAGCGCACGATGGAACCATCGAAACAACCGGCGGCCAGCGTTTTCCCATCCGGGCTGAAGCGCGCGCACAGCACTTGCAGCGGCGTCTGCAGCACCTTAAAAGACTTCGGTTTGTTCGCCCAAGACATCGGTTTGACTTCCTCTTTCATGATGAACCCCGTGGGCTGGTTTAAGCCAGCACATCCTCCAAGGCCTTGCAATCCTCGTGGGCAATGGGCAGCGGCTGACCTTGATTGTCGTATTCCGTCTCCTTGGGATTGATCCCAAGAGCCCGGAACCAAGTGTGGAACAAATGGCCGATATCATGGGGGTCATTGGCCACTTCCGTGCCCAGTGCGTTGGTCTTCCCGGACACGATTCCCTTTTTCAAACCGCTGCCCGCCATGGCCAGGGACCAGGCTTCCGGCCAATGATCGCGGCCAAGGTGGCCATTGATTCTCGGAGTGCGCCCGAATTCGGCCATGACAATGACCAGGACATTATCGAGCATGCCCCGCTCGCTTAGGTCCTCGATCATGGCGGAAAAGGCCTTGTCGAACTTGGGAACCAGGCTGAGGTGGCCGTTGAAATTGTCGCCGTGCGTGTCCCAACCGTAGGAAGTCACTTTGACGAATCGAACCCCGGCTTCCAGCATCCGCCGACTCAGGAGCATATGCCTGCCGAAATCGAAAGTTCCATACCGCTCCACATCCCGTTTGGGCAAGGTGGCGGGGTCGAAGAGGTCGATGCGTTTTTGCAACTGCGCGGCCATGTCAAAAACAGCGGAGGAAGCCTCGCTGTTTTCCTTGAAGCGGTTTTTCCGGTAGCGCTCTTCCAGCTTGGCCAGCAGTTCGCCGCGCAGCAAATCCTCATCCGGCGCCAGAGACTTGGGCCGCAGGAGGTTTTCCGGCGGTTTGCCATCGCCAAAGGCGATAGCGCCGTATTTCGGCCCGAGAAACCCGGCATCCTTGGCGATAAAGCCGCTGCTCATCGGCTTGACCCAAACATACGGGGGCATTTTGCTGGAACAAGGGCCAAGCAGCTTGGCCACCGCGGAGCCGAAAAAGGGATAGGTAACGCCCCGGTTCTTCGGGTCGCCCCGTTGAATGCGGTCGACCCCGGCCGAGTGAGAATTATCCTGGGTGCTCAGGCTGCGGACGATGACCAGCTTGTCCATGAGCTTGGCCGACCCCTGCAGCAGTTCGGAAACATGGATGCCTGGAACCTTGGTCGGAATGGAGCGAAAGGGCCCGCCGAAAGTGGTGTTTGGTTTGGGGTCCCAGCTTTCCAACTGGCTCATGCCGCCATCGAGCCAAACGAACAAAACCTGCTTTTCTTTTTCTTTCAGTTTTTCCGCCATGGCGGGATGGGTCAAGGCGCCCATGGCCCCAGCGCCCAGCGCCCCAGCATGGCCCAGCCATTGTCTGCGGGAAAGTGCATGCTCATGGGGAATACACAAGGAAGGATTCAAAATGGTCTCCCTTCAACTCAATGATTCAGACAAAATTCGGAGGAAGCCAGCAGGGCCCAAGCCAGGTGGGTCCAGCCGTTGCCACGGGTATTCTTGGCCTTTTCCAAAAAAGCTTTGACCTCGGCCGCTTCTTCTTTGCTGGGAAGCCGGGTCCACAAGGCCAGGTATAGCGTTTCAATTCCCGCTTCGGGACTGCTGTTTTTCATGACCAGGTCGATCAGATTTCCTGGCTCGGGGTTTAAAAACGCCAGGGTCGATTCATCGTTCATGAGAAAGAGCGCTGCTTGAAGGGAAAAGGAAATTTCGTCTTCGGGCTCGCGGGGAGGGTTGCCAAAGGCTTTCAAAAACTTGGCCTTGGGCGCCTCGGGAAGTTCCGGTTCCTCGCCCGGTTTTCCGGGCAATTTCTCCCAGGCGCCGGTGGCTACCAGGATCGAGGCCAGAAGTTGCTCGGGGCTCACCCGCTTTTCCAATCCAGCGAGAAATGAGGACTGCGGGACCGCGGCCAGTCCTTCCGGCCGTTGACTGGAGCGCTGGTAAGTTTGCGTGCGCGCCAATTGCCCCAGGAGCCACTTGACATCAAAGTTATGGCTGGCAAATTCCCGCGCCAGCAAGTCGAGCAACTCAGGATGCGAGGGAGGGTTTTCAGAATGATGCAGATCCAGGGGATGGACCAGGCCGCGCCCCAGCATCATGAACCAAAGGCGGTTCACCATGTTGCGCGAGAAGTCAATGTTTTCCCGGACAGGCAATTGCTCAGACAACTTTTCCAAGGGGCTGAACTTGGGAATGCCCGGCGTGCGTTTCTTGGAATCCGGTGGGATCGCGAATTCCTCACCCTTTTTGAATTCCGGAATGACGATCTCTTTCTGCCCTGGCAGTTTCGGACCGGTTTCCTTGGCCACTTTCTTGAACACCGACATGAACTCCACTTTTTTGCTGGTGAGCTTCTCTCCCACCGCCAGCGTCTTGGCATCCTGCAGGTAAGTATTCTGCATGAAAGCCAGGAGCCCCTTGAAATCGGCTTGCTTATAATCCTGAATGAACAAATGATCGTGGCACTCGGCGCAACGCAAGTCCTTACCGAGGAACAACCGGCCGACATCGCGGGTCAGGCCGGAGTAGTCGACCGGGTTCTGACCGTAGTTTTCCAGCCGCTTGGAGTAAAAGAACGAGGCCCCCTTCACTTCCTCCGCTTCGCCCTTTCCACGCAGAATCTCTCGAGCCATCCGGTCCCATGGCTTGTTGACCTTGAAGGAGTTTTCCAGGTAACTGCGCCATTCGGGATTTTCCCCCAGCCGCTCCATGAAATGCACATGGATAAAACCGGACATCCTCCGGGCGTACCCCGGGGCCTTCAGCAAAGCGTCGATCAGGCGGTTTCTTTTATCCGGGCCTTTGTCGGAAATAAAAGAGTGCGTTTCTTTCAGGGTGGGGATGCGGCCGCCAAGGTCGAGGTAGACCCGGCGGAGGAATTCATAATCATCGCTTGCTTGGTTTGGCGTTTGGCCCTTGGCCGCGGCGAAAATCAAGGCATCGATTTTCTCAGGTAGCGAAACTTCCGCGCTTCTGGCCACGCCAAACAGGCAAGCGGCCAACAGCATGCCGGCTTGAGCAACACGGCTCATCATCAGGAATACTCCGAAAAATTGAGACTGCACCGGGGCAATCCATACAAGGCAGGCAACCAACTGCCATAATCTTACTTCTTTTCCGTCTAAAAGAAAAACACTTTTTTACTCTTTGGGCATTTCTTTGTGCGCATACAGGACACGGGGATGGCCCCCGCCATCCTTAATGGAGGGAAAGAGGCGAAAACCCCGCATCTGAGCCAGCCGTTCCCTCGCGCCTTGCTCCTGCGGCGAGCCAATTTCCACCACCAGATGGCCGCCATTTTTCAGGTAAGCCCCCGCCTGCTGGGCAATTTTTTCCAGCGGTTCAAATCCGCTCGCTCCACCGTCCAGGGCGCTATGCGGTTCGTAATTCCGCACTCCCGGTTCCAATCCGGAAATGTCCCCTGAAGGTATGTAAGGCGGGTTGCTGACTATACAGTCGAATGCCGCGCCAGGATCCAAGGGGGAAAAGAAATCTCCAGCGATAAACTTCACGCGCTTGGCCACCCCAAGGGCAAGGGCATTGGCCTCGGCGATTTTTAGCGCTTCAGGGCTAATATCCACTGCGGTGACTTGCACCCCCGGCAAATGCTTCGCCAGGGTGATGGCTATGCAACCCGAACCCGTACCCAGGTCCAGGAGCGATTGCCAGTTCTCCCCCTTGGCCAGGCGCAAACAGCAATCGACCAGGCACTCGGTGTCAGGCCGGGGAATCAATACGCCGGGGCCGACCTGAAACTCCTGGCCATAAAATTCTTTTTTCCCCACCAGATAAGCGACCGGACAACCCTCCACCCGTTTGCCCACGAGGCCTTTGAAACGAGTAACTGGTTCCGGCGAAGGGATCTCACCATGGCGGATGTACAAGTCGATCCGTTTGATTTGCAGGGCATGGGCCAGCAAGACCTCGGCATCAAGGCGGGGACACTCCACGCCCTGGCGTTGGAAATATCCCGCCGTCCAATCGAGGATTTCACCGATTGGCCAGCGGGTCTCCTCACCCATGAGCGCTCATCCTAAAAAGTTACACCACTTTGGCGTTTTTCAAGCGCAACTGCCGGTCGTGAACCCGCAGGGCCTGGATGCACTCTTCCATCCTACCTGTAATAATGGTGTCGAGTTGATAGAGATTTAAATTGATGCGGTGATCGGTCAGTCGGTTTTGCGGAAAATTGTAGGTGCGAATTCTCTCGCTGCGGTCGCCGGAGCCGATCTGCTCCTTCCGCTGCTGGGCCCGTTCATCATGGGCTTTTTTCATCATGAGTTCCAGGATGCGGCTGCGCAAAATACGCATGGCCCGCTCGTAATTCTTGTGCTGGCTGCGCTGGTCCTGGCATTTCACTTCCAACCCGGTGGGCAGGTGCCTGATGCGCACTGCCGATTCGGTCTTATTGACATGCTGCCCGCCGGCGCCGCCGGCCCGCATCCGTTCCCACTCAATATCCTGGTCGCGGATTTCCACCTGCACTTCATCCGGTTCGGGCATGACGGCGACGGTCGCGGCAGAGGTGTGGATTCTCCCCTGGGTTTCGGTTTTCGGCACCCGTTGCACCCGATGTCCGCCGCTTTCAAACTTCAATTGCTGGTAGGCCTCATCTCCTTCGATGCTGAAGATGATTTCCTTGTACCCGCCATGCTCTCCCGGGCTGAAGGAGATATCCTCGATCTTCCATCCTTGGTCGCGGGCATAGTGGGTGTACATTTCGTAAAGATTGCCGGCAAAAATCGCCGCCTCATCCCCGCCCGTGCCGGCGCGAATTTCCATGATCATGCTGGAAAAGTCTTCGTCCCCCGCCAGCAGGAAATCCTCCAGCTTGGTTTGCAAATCCGCCCGCCGAGCTTTCATCCCGTGGAGTTCTTCCAGGGCGTAGGCTTGCATTTCCGCATCGGTTTCGCTGGCCAGGAGCGCTTCCGCTTTGGCGATTTCCTCCTGCAACCGTTTGTATTCCAGGTACGGCTTGATTTGCTTGAGGAGTCTGCCATGTTCCTTGGCCAATTGCGTAAACCGGATGCGGTCCACAACGATCACTGGATCCGCAAGCTGCGTTTCCAGCTCCTTATGCCTTTCCAAGGTTTTCTCAAAGGCTTCCAGCATGGATCAAACGGCCTCAACCCCAGGAAAAGGAAGCGCCCCTGCGCCGTGGTCACGACGCAGGGGCGCTTGATTATAACTAACTACTGGGCAGGTTCTTCGCCAACCTTTTTTCGCTTGTCCCAGTTATATTTCTTCTGGAACTTCTCGATTCGCCCGGCGGTGTCCACAAACTTCATTTTTCCCGTGAAAAATGGGTGGCAAGCCGAGCATATTTCCACCGTGATGGCCTTCTTCGTGCTCCGGGTGGCAAACTTGTTACCACAACCACAGGTGACCGTGGCTTCGACATATTCCGGGTGAATGCCTGTTTTCATCGCTATACTCCCCTGACGCTATTCCAGAACCAATCATTTTAGGATTTCCTCCCCCAGAGCGGCAAGGCCGGAAGTAGAAACTTCACCCTTGGACCGACCTTTCCAGGCCGGCGTCGACAATTTTTTACCGCAAACCCTGACCCACCTTCTATTGAATCCTTTCGGCAATAATTTACATTCACCGGTAAGTTACGGAGGTTGTTTCATGGAAAAAGCGCAATGTGTTCCGGAAACCGCGGTCATTACCGGCTGGGATTTCAGCACCGGAGGGGTCAAGTGCCTTGCCTTTTCCCTTGAGGGAAAGACCTTAGCCGAGGTCCGCTTGCCCACCGACTTGTGGACCGCCGAGGGGGTTTCCGAACTGAATGTCATGCAATTGGAGGGCCAGGCGCGCGCTTCCACCCGGGCCATGGCCGCGCAACTGCAAGAATTAGGCCGCCTTCAAGACTGGGTGGCAGGCGGGATCTCCGCCACGCATCACACCTCCGCGAGAATCGACCGCAACCGCAACCAGGTCCGCCGAGCCATCTGCTGGAATGATCAATCGTTGGGACAATTCCAGGCCGCGGGGGTTGAACGGCTTGGCGGACAGAACCAGGCGACAAAACTCACCGGCGGACCTTGGGCCATCCGCTACAGTCTCAGCCATCTGGTCAAAGACGAAGCCCACCTGAGCCAGGGCGATTGGGAACGGACCTGGCGCATCCTATCGCATGGCAGCCTGGCCGCGGGCTTCCTCACCGGCGTGTTCGACCGAACCAGTGTTTCTTGCGCCGCTTCCACCGGCATCATGGATCTGCGAACCAGCTCATGGAAGAAGGAGATGCTTTCCGCGGTGAATAACCCCAAGCTGCGCGAACTGGCCTGGAAGCAACTTCCTGCCATCACTTCTTCAAATGAACCACTGGGTTTGCTTTCCCTGGAATTGGCGCTAGAAGCCGGGATACCGCTCACTTCGCGGCCGATGCTGTTTCCCACCGCGGACGACCAACAAGCCGGGCTGGCCGGGGGCGGCGCTTCGGAACCCGGGCAAATCGCCATCATTTTAGGCAACTCCGCCGTCGTGAATTCCTCCTCCGGTTCTCTACCCTCGGGCGGCAGCCTCGATGTCATGCGCTTGAACTGGGGCCCTTATTTGTGGATGCGCTGTTACAACAATGGGGCGCAGTTTCTCGACCGGGTGGTGGGGAGCAACCCCGATTGGAATGAGCTGGAAAACCAGGCGAGGCAGACATCTCCCGGATGTGCTGGGACGGTGGTCCTACCTTTTCCCAACCCGGAACCCAGCCTGGGGATTCACCAGCCCAGGATGCAATGGCTTCCCAAAGAACCCGATCGACCGGGAGAGAAATTCCGCGCCGCGCTTGAGGCGCTGGCTTACCTGATGTCACTGGGAGTAAAAGCTCATGAGGAAGCGGGGCAAAAGGTTTCGCGGATTACCGTGTCCGGGGGCATTGCCCGCAGTCAGTTGATGTGCGAAATCCTGGCCTCGGTGTTGAATCGACCGCTGGCCCGCTTGGAATCTTTTGAAGGGCCGGCGCTCGGCGCGGCTGTGGAAGCCTTCGCCAATCTGGAAAATCACCTTCGCAAACAAAAAGGAATCGCCCAGTTCTTCAGCATGGCCGATGCCATGGCCCAGATGATCCGGTTTAAGGATGAAGTGAAACCCAACCCGGCCTGGTCAGGAGTTTATGCCACCGGATTACAAGAGTTTTCAACCCGCCTGGGTTTGTAACTTGAAACCCTTCACTTGGCCAGGACAGGTTAATCACGAACCCTTGCGATCGCCAGGCTGGGGAGTTGCAAGGCACCTCACCGCGTTTGCTGCAATTGATCCAGATGCGCCATGATAATATCCACGGCTTGGCCTTGGTCGGCGGCGGTGGCTTCAAATCGCTGAAGCGGCCCCGAGGTTTTTCCGGGCACCATGCAAACTATGCGGTAGCCCTGGGCCACTTTTTCCGTTTGAAAACAAACCGACCCAGCCCCTTGCAGCTTGCGATGGACCAATGCCCAGTCAATTTCCCGAGCTTCCACCTTGGCAACCGCGGCGTGTTTTTGAATGCCGAACTGTTCCGGCAAGGGCATGGCAATGGCGGCAGAGGCAGGTTTTTCTTCCGGCGCCTGGGCGCGAATGACCGGCCTTGGCGCGACGGCTTGTGCTTGGACCTTGGATTGCATGTGGGGATGGAAATTAGTGGGGACAAAAAAGACAGGCTGTTGCGCCGCCACCCTTTGCTGGGGCTGGAAGTTCTGGGGAAACATAAGAGGTTGAGAAAAGCCAGGCAAACTGCCAGGCGCGCAACCGGCGGGAGTTCACCCCGCGCCGGCCCGTGGCGGTGAGGCCGCTAGCCATACATACGCAGGCAACATTGCCAACACCCACTTCAGCACTTCCTTGCGCATGATTCACCCTGGCATTGCTCTTTTGACTCAGCCGACCCCAGGCATCCTTGCTTGGGAGAAGGGAAATCCACCGGATTATCCGGAGGCAAACCTAAATTGTGGAGGTGGCTATAACAGCGAGAAAGTGCCAAAGGAAGGCCAGTATTTCAAACCGGGGAGATTGCACAATTTACATGATCTATTGCAATTATTACACAATCACCCCGCCCCCGGGCGGGAGTTCCCATTTCTTCGAGTGCGCTTTAAAGTTGCTTACCCCTTGCCCCAAATATTGGAACAAGGGGTCAAGGTTTTTACTCTTTTTCTGGCTGGCAGCTTCTTCGATCTGTTGCAAGATGGCGATCATTTCCAGCGCGCCAAAATGGCTGGAGGCGCCCTTCATTTTGTGCGCTTCGTTCCACAGGCCGTGATAATTCTTTTTTTTCGCATGGCCTTTCATGGCGTGAATCATCTTCGGAATTTCTTCCAAGAAGATGGCATGCACCTGGGTGAGCAGCGCCAGGTTGCCTCCCATGCGCTCCATCGCTTCGCTGAAATCGCAAGGAGGCAAGAGCGGCATTTTCGGCAAAGGCTTTTTTTCGACACGAACGCGGACCGCCTTGCGCACCGGGACTTTTTTCTTTTCGGGTTTTTTCATGAGGTCTCAGTCAGGTTCAAACGGTCAGAGTTTCCACCCGGCCATGGTTGGCGCCGCTGGCGTTGCCCGCCTCGATGAAGGCCATGATCTCAATCGTCTCGGCTGGCGCCAGGGGTGGCTTGCCGGTCTTAAACATCGACACAATCTTCTTCAGTAATTCCGTGTAAATGTAGCGGGTGCTGAGGTTTAACTGAACGACGCCCTTTTCGGTGAAGACCACGGCGCCGTAATCGGCCTTGCCGGCGCGAATTCCTCGCACGGAAGCCACTCGCCCATCGGTCCAGGCGCCGGTCACCAAATCGACGCCTTTTTCATGCGTGCTGGTCACTCGCTGGCAACCCGGCCCCATGATGGTGTAAAGGATTTCAACGGCGTGAATGCCATAGTGATAGAGGCCGGGATTCCTTTTGGGGTCTTTGTCGAAGAGGGGGCAAGGGCCAAAAGCCATGGCGCCTAGGATTTTCCCTCGGTTCGGGTCGTTCATGAATTTAACGAGTTCCGGCGCGTAGCGCAGCGATGAGGAACTGAAGGTGGTGGTTTTATTGTCGTCAGCCAGCTTGAAGATGGCGCGGGCGTCGGCGGTGGAACAAGTGAATGGTTTATCGACAAAGCAGGGGATGCCTTTTTTCAAAAAGGGGCGGGCTCTCTCCAGGTGGGCGCCGCCTTCCAGCGATTCCACCAGCAAGCCGTCCACTTTCCCGATCATGTCCAGCGGGTTGTCGACCAGGGGCACGCCCATTTTCTTTAGAGCATCGACAAAGCCGGGGATGCGTTCGGGGCTCATTTTCGATTCCCCGGGGCAACCGATGACAATGGTGGCGCCTTCAACCAACTGGTCGGGGGGGACATCCTTATTTAACAATCGCTTGGTGAATTCCACTACATGGGAAGTATCGAAATCGACAACGCCTAGTCGGATCATTTTCTTTCCTCCCTTTCGAATATCACTCAACCCACATGGTAAGGGATGAAGCGCTCCAGGTGAAGCGCCAAGAGAAAAAGTTTGCCTCCTTCGATCTGAGAAAAGGTTGGGGCTTGGGGCGCTGGCTTCTAGAATTCCTCCAGGGAATTGCGGAGGCGCTTCATGGGCGGGGTGGATTTCAAAAAACTGCTGGAAGAAGTGCGTGACGGCAAACTCGATGTCGCCACCGCTTTGCAACAGGCCGGGCAAGTCGGCGAGCCGATCTACGCACACCTAGACCTCGATCGCAAAAGACGCTGCGGGTTTCCCGAAGTCATTCTGGCCGAGGGAAAGACTTTGCCCTGGCTGGAAGGATTGGTGTCGCGCCTGGCGGAAGCAAGTCAGGATTGTTTTGCCACCCGCCTTTCAGCAGAACAAATGGAGGCGCTGGGGAAAAAGTTTCCTGCCGCCTTGATCGATTCCACTGCGAGAACTTTTTTGCTGCGGGCCCAAAGCGGCAGCGTTGAGAAAACCGGAACGGTGGCCATTCTGACCGCCGGGACTGGTGATTTGCCCGTGGCCCGCGAGGCCCTGGCCACATTGGAAGCGCTGGGAGTGAACGGGAAACTGATTCCCGATGTGGGGGTGGCGGGGCTGCACCGGTTGCTTTCGCAACAAGAGGCTTTCATCCATGCCGACGCCATCGTGGTCGCGGCGGGGATGGATGGCGCCTTGCCCAGTGTCGTGGGCGGATTGGTTTCCTGCCCGGTTATCGCCGTCCCCACCAGCATTGGCTACGGCGCCTCCTTTCACGGCCTGGCGGCCCTAATGACGATGTTGAACGCCTGCCCGGCGAATGTCGTCGTGGTGAATATTGACGCCGGGTTTAAAGCCGGTTTCGCTGCCGCTTTGATCGCGCGGCAATCGCACGGGAAAAAGAACCCGGTTTGATTATTTCATTTCCATGGGGAGGGATTTGCCAGGCTGTTTGCCCAGCAGGCGAAGCAATTCCATTTTCCCCGCGGCCAAAACGGTGGCGACATCGCCTTCCACCCGCACATCGGGGGTAATGCCTCTTTCAAAGCCCTGGCCCCCGGGTGAGAGCAGGCGCGCCACGGTGACTTGCACGCCGCCGGGGTGCTTGTCCCAGGGAGATTTATCCAACGGGATGAGGCACTGGATGGAATTCTTACCTCGAGTTTTGCTGCCGGCCACCCGGGCCCGACCATGGTATTGCAAGCCCAAGGCCAGCACCTCGGCGGCGCTGGCGGTGTCTTCATCCACCAGAATAACCATCGGTAAAGAAACGGGGTTCCGCGAAGAAACCGTGAAGGGGCGGTTGAACTCTGGCGACTGGCTTTCCCCAAGGGCCACCGCGCCCGAAGGGAGAAAGATCTCGGCCGAGTTTAGGGCAGCGCGAAAATGCCCGCCGGGGTTGCCTCGCAAGTCGAGGATCAATCCGTTCACCCCATCCATTTGCAAACTGGCCAAAGCCTCTTTGATTTCTTGCGGCGTGGTTTCATGGAAGGAAGAAACCCGCACCAGGCCGAGTATTTCCCCCGCCATACCGGGCAGGACTTCCCAATCGACCGACATGTCGGGAAGCAATTTCCTTTTCAGCTTGATACCCGTGGTCATGTTCATGCCCTGAAATAGCACTTGCAGGGCCAGTTCGCTGCCAGGTTCCCCCACCAGCAGGCCGCGCATTCTTGCCGGGGTGAGCATTCCGGCTGCCTGGGTGTTTAAAGAAAGGACAAAATCTCCCGGGGCCAGCCCCGCTTCTTCCGCCGGACTGCCGACCTGCACACGCGTGACTTCATACCGCCCCTGGGTCAGGGACAAGGATAAACCCACGCCGCCTTGCTTCCCTTGAAGCTCCAAGTCGAGTTCATTTCTGCCGGCGGGGGAAAGCAACAAGGTAAATTCATCCAGGCCATGGCAAGCTCCCTGGGCGCATTCCAAAATCGCCAGGGTGGCTGCGCGGTTCCCCAGCGTTGCCCAGCCGGAATCGCGTATCTCGCTGGCCAGGTTTAACAGCGCCTCGCGGATTTCACCCAACTCTTTCAAAGGCCGTTGTCTGAATTCCAGGATTTTTGCCAGTAAAGTTTCTTGTGAAACTGGGTCGATCTTTCCCAACACCGGTTCCAACGCCGACCCCAGGCGCAACAGGCAGGCGAGTTCATCCAGTGCGTGGCGGTACAACTCGCCGGGCTGGGCCTTTTCCCCATCCACAAAAGTGGCGCCAAGAACACCCGCAACATGCTGATATAGGTCGAGCGCCTGACTGGGTCTCAAGGTGAGAATGAGCTTGCGGTATTCGCTGTCGTCTAGACGAAGGCGCTGGCGGATTTTTCTCTCGGCACGGCGGAGCCCGTCGCGGGCAGGTTGCAGCTGCACGTCTTTTTTCAGCGCCTCGGAATAAAAAGCCAAGGCTTTGGAAAGGGCCCCATCCTTTTCCGCTTTTAACCCCATCTGCAAGCAGGCCGCTCCGGAAGGGTCCATCGGCACGCCATGAGCCAACCCCGGCGCCAACGCAAAAGGTAGCGCCAGGGAAAGGAGCAAAAACATTTTTGACTTGGGGACCAAAGGCACCTGTGGCTCCAAGGTATTGGTGAGCCTGGAAGGCTCTATTGCGGAAGCCGCCCGGCTTCCCGCGCTTTTGAGTATAATCCCCTTTCCTGAAGGGGTCAAACCACCTTAACCCACTCCAGCTAATATAAATGACGGCAGGAATACTGTTGCGGTTTCAGTAATTCTTTCTCTTTTCCCTTTTTCCCGCTGTTTCAATCTCATGGATTTCAAACGACAAACCATCCTCGATTCCGCCCACACCGTGGTAATCAAGGTCGGCACCAATGTCCTGACTGGGCCCGATGGGACCTTGGAACCCGGCCAGATTCAAGGCCTGACGGAGCAAATCCACCGCCTGCGCCAGGCAGGGAAGAAAGTGGCTCTGGTCAGTTCCGGCGCCATCGGCGCGGGAATCGGCAGGCTGGGGCTGAAATCCCGCCCCAGCGATCTGCCCCACTTGCAAGCTTGCGCCGCCGTTGGCCAGTCTTTCCTCATGAGGGCTTACGAGGATTCCCTGGCACGGTTTGGCATACCAACCGCTCAGATCCTGCTCACCGCCGGTGATTTCGACAACCGCGCCCGCTACCTCAATGTTCGAAACACGATCCTCACCCTTTTTGAATACGGCTGCCTGCCCATCATTAATGAGAACGACACGGTCAGCGTGGCGGAGATCCGGTTCGGCGACAACGATACCCTGGCTGCTTTGGTCACCAACCTTTTGCAAGCGCCCTTGCTGATCCTGCTCACCGTGGTCGATGGTATGTATGACAGCGATCCGGGACTGAACCCCAACGCCAAACTTCTTTCCACCGTGAGCAAGATCGACGACAGCATTCTCAACCAGGCGGGGGAGAGCAAAAGCCCGCTGGGATCGGGTGGCATGCCAAGCAAGTTGCGGGCCGCCAGGCTGGCTGTCACTGCCGGGGAAGCGGTCCTGATGGCCAACGGGTCTATCCCGGGGATCCTCGACTCCATCTTTTCAGGTCAGGAAGTGGGCACGCTTTTTCTGCCAGCGGAACAAGACATGCCGGCGTGGAAACGCTGGCTGGGTTGGGCCGCCCGCACCGCCGGGTCGCTGACCGTGGACAGCGGCGCCCGCGAGGCCGTTCGGGGAAAAGGGAAAAGTCTTCTGCCCATCGGCATCGTGTTTGTGGAAGGCGCCTTTCAAAAAGGAGCAGTGCTTTCCATCCGCGATCAGCAGGGAAAGGAATTCGCCCGCGGCCTTTGCAATTATTCCTCGGCCGACATCGCCAAGATCAAGGGGATGCGCACGGAAGAAATCGCCACCTCTCTCGGCGCCATTCGTTACGAGGAAGCCATTCACCGCGACAACCTGGTGGTGATTGAATAACTATTTCGCTTAGTACTTGCCATCGATGGCCTGAAACTTGGTCGGGCGGTCTAGAAGAGCGCCGCCGCCTTGCAGCCATTGTGCCGTCCAGCGGATCACCGTGTCGATGGGGGTGAAAGGCGAGCCGAGCAAGTCGTTAATTTTCTTGGGGTTGGAGAGCAGCGCCGTGGGGCCTTCCTGGTTGGCCCAGTGGGGTTCTTTATTAAAGTGGGAAGCGAACTTCAGGGCAATTTCCCGCACACCAAGTTTGGGTCCGGTCAGGTTGAATGCCGCCCGCGGACAGGCGGTGTGAGACAATAGCCGCAGGATCGCCTCGTTCGCATCGCCCTGCCAGATGCAATTCAAATAGCCCATGGTCAAGTCGATCGGCTCCCCCGCCAACACTTTCTTCCCAATATCCACCAGGACTCCGTAAACCAGATCGACCGCGTAGTTCAAGCGCACCACGGCCAGATTCACTCCACGGTGCAACGAGTAATATTCCAGGATCCTTTCACGCCCGATGGCAGCAGCGCTGTACTCCCCCGTGGCGACCAGTGGGTCGTTTTCCAGCGAACCTTCCCCCCCGGCGCTTACCATTGGGTAAACATTGCCAGTTGAAAGCGCCACGATCTTGGAATCGCTGTACCGTGAGCAGATGTGGGAAGTCAGCAGGCAATTGACGGCCCAGGTTTCCGAGGGATCTTCACTGGTGCCGAACTTTCTGCCAGCCAGAGATATAACCCATCCTGCATCGGGCAGTGAGGCCACCGCCCGCGGGTCTAAAAGATCCGCGGACAAGGTTTCGACACCGTGCGTTTCCAGCCAATCCCGGCTGGCAGGATTGGAAAACCTGCTGATGCCGAGGATTTGAAGGTTGCTGCCAGCTTGGCGCAGGGCGCGGGTGGCCAGCACGGCCAGGGTGGGGCCCATTTTTCCACCCACTCCCAAAAAGAGTAATCGCCCGCGGAGTTGACTTAGTTCTTCCACCAGAATCGCGCGGGGCGCGGTGAGTTGTTCTTCTCGCGCAGTTTCATTTTGGAGGACATCCTGCAAATAATTCATGCTCAGGGGCCTTTTTTTTAAACTCAAGTCGGCAAAAGAAAACACCATTCTAACCCACAACCGGTTTTTTCCCTCTCTTCTTCCATGGAGAACTGGCAAGCATTAGCGAGCCGTGGCTTTTTCCTCTTCCCCTGGGATCGCCAGGCTCCAGCCTGGCATACGAAGAAGCCGCGCCCTGTGCGCGGCGATCCAAGCAAAGAACAAACCCACACACCGAGTCCGCCAGAAAACTCCTCGACGGGGCCATTGCGCCAGCGCATACTGGATGCTTTCCTGAGGACACCGTCATGCGGGCGAACCGGTTACGCGAATTGTTACGCCAGGGGAAACCGACCCTGGGCACGCACCTGCTTTCCTCCTGGCCCACGGTGGTGGAAATGGTGGGCCAGTCCGGAATGTTCGACTATGTGGAATTCCTGGGGGAATACGCTCCCTTCGACCTCTACGCGCTGGATAACATCGGCCGCGCCATTGAACTTTTCCCCTCGATGTCGGGCATGATGAAAGTGGATCAGGAACCGAGGACCTTTCTCGCCTGCCGGGCCATTGGCGCGGGCATTCAAAACATTTTGTTTGCAGACCCCAGAACTGTTCAGGATGTGGAAGCCTGCGTGAAGGCAGTGCGTGCGGAGTCGCCAGCCACCCGGGGAATTCATGGGGTGGGCATGCGCCGGGATGTCGGCGTGATCCGTGATGTGGGCAAGCCGGCCTTTGTGCAAGCCTTGAACGACGCCGTGGTTGCCATCATGATTGAAAAAGCGCCAGCGGTGGAAAACTTGGACGCTTTGCTGTCGGTCCCTGGGGTCGATATGGTTCAATTTGGCCCGGCCGATTACGCCATGAGCATCGGCCTGGCGGGACAATTCGACCATGCCCAAGTGCGCGAGGCGGAAAAATTCGTCATTGAAACTGCGCTGGAAAAAGGGATCGCTCCGCGAGCGGAAATTTCGCATCCCGATCAGGCCAGGCGCTACCTTGACTTGGGTGTTAAACATTTCTGCATCGGCTGGGATTTGCGGATTTTGTTCGACTGGTTTCAAGCGCAAGGGCAAGCGATGTTGAAACTGCTCGGCCGGGGTGAAAAAGAGGGCGGCGCTGCGGGAAACTACGGCCGTTAGCCTTGGGGAAATCCCAATCCCTTTAGTAAAATAAGGGGCTGCTTTGGCAGAGACTCATCATGGCAACCCTACCCAACTACACCAACTGCCCTTCTTGCGGGAGAACTATTCCCCTGGTCCAACCCAGCCAGGAATTGTTTCAAGCCTGCATCTGCGGGGAATGGATGCATTATGAGCCCCCGGGAAATTCCCCCGCTGGCAAAGAACCGACCAAAGTGGTGGACAATATCCAACCCATCCGGCCAGAACCACGCACCACTCGAATCGATCCCCCCCAAGGCGCAGCCAAGGGAGTGACCAGGCCTTTTCCGCAAAAAGAAACTGGCGCCTATGTGGCGCCAAGGAAAACGGGGTTTCACGATCAGGCACCCCCGGTCCAGCCCTCGACCAAAATCCATCCGGAACAGCCCGTTCCTAACCCCGTGGCCAGTTCTCCACGGCAGACCAACTTTCAGGACCAAGCCCCCCCTGTGCAGCCGCCGACGCACCTCGAACGAGAGGAACCGGCCACTTCGCCTGAGGGCAACCTGGTTTTTCACCCGGTGACCGACCCCTCCTTGGATTTGAGCCCTGCCAGGCCGAGTCGAAAAGGCCTGTTTATTTCAATCCTGCTTTTTGTCGTCATGGCGTTGTTTTTGCTGGCCGGATGGCTGTACCTGGATTTGACCAAAGCGAACGAGGAAAAAACCTTAAGGGGATTAGCCGAGGGTGAATTTAAAAGCCGCAACTACCTCCTGGCCAAGGAAAAATTCACCAGTCTTCAGCAACAATTCCCCCAAAGCCAATGGGAGAAGGAATACCGCTATTGGGAGCAGTTGTCGCGGATCAAGCAGGGGGCGGAGAGCCCAGGCGGCGGTCTGCCTAAAGCCGCCAAGGAGTTGTCCTCCCTTTCCCTGGTGGACAAATCGCTGGGGACGAACTGCCTGAAGGAAGCCGGGATCTTCGCGGTGGAATTGCTGGACAAGGGGCCCAAGGAGGAAAGTTATCTAAAGGAGGTGGAAGCCACGGTCAAGAAGTTGGCGGCCTTGCTTGGCGAGGAAAACGGCCAGGTAAAAAGCGCCCGGGGAAAACTGGGTCAATTGCGGCTGCAACTGGCCGCTGAAAAAAAACAACTTGAAGAAAAAAACCTCTTTTTGAAAACCCTGCGAGAATTCGACCGGCTGGAACCGGCGCGGGTCTACTCGGCCAGAAAAGATTGGGTAGACCGGGCCAAGGGCTCCCATCCCGATTTGGTCAACTTGCCAGAAACACAGCAGTTGCTGAACCTGGCCATCCGGGCCCATCTTCGGTCGATCAACTATGAATCCGGAGCAGGAAACTTGGGAGAGAAAATTTCCAGGCAAGGCCTGGGCGGCGTTTCCTCCTTCATCCAGATTCCCGAAAAAAGGCAACCCGACTGGCTGCCTGATTCCAGTTTTCCCCTGGCCGCCAATATCCGCAGCACCCTGTTCGGCTTTCACCCGGCCAGCGGCAAAGTTTTGTGGGTGAAACGGCTGGGGAAGGAAGTGACTTTTCCTCCGGTGCCACATCCTCCACTGCCCGACAACCCGGCCCTGATTCTCTCCTTGTGCGAGAATGGCGCCGCCTTGTGCGCCCTCGATTCCTATGGTCAACCGGCCTGGCAGGCAAGCCTGGGGGGAACTTGCCTGGCGGGCTTCCTGGTGTGGAACCAGGTGGCGTTGATTCCCTGCGTGGAGGGCCACCTTTTAGAAGTGGAACTGGCCCAGGGAAAAATTCTTGGGCGCTGGCAACTTGGACAGAACCTTTTGCAGCAAGGCGTTCTCGATGAAAAAGAAGGGATTCTTTACCAACCCGCCGACCCCGGCACACTTCTCCTCCTCGATCTCAAAGAAAAAAAATGCTTCAACCTGATCTACACCGGCCATGCCCTTGGAAACTTGGCTTCCCCGCCGTTGCTGGCTGAACTCAACCCCGGGGCGAGGAATTCCAACTCGCACCTCTTTCTCATCGGCCGCGACTTGGAGCAGAACACCACTGCCACTCTTTTCCCCATTCCCCGCCCTGGCCCGCTGGTGGACACACTATCCCAGGCAAGCTGGAAATTCCCCGGCGCGGTTTCCGGCCCCTTGCTGACTTCCCGCAACCGCATGGTTTTCCTCAACTCGCAAGGCATGCTGAACTTGCTCGCCTGGAAAACCGCGCCCAAATGGGAAGAGTCCCTCGTGCCCATCCTTCAGAGTAAAGACCCCCTGCCCCTGAGCGAGTTAATCCGTGAACCGTTCGCCTCGGTTTCCCCGGGCGCCATGGTGGCGATCGGGTACCAGGATCTTTGGGTCGCCTATCGCGGGCACTTGCGCCAATTGCAAATGCTGATGGATTCCGATGGATTGCGTTTGGCGCCGGGGCAGCCCAACCCGCTGGAAATCGGGGCTCCTCTGAATGCGGGATTTCCTTTCACTGGCCCCAGGCTTCCGCAAGGCGGCTTGCTGCTACCGGGCCAACTTTCCGACAGATCCTGCCGCGTTGCTGCCTTCGACCTGGGGAAAAATCGTGGACTATGGCATCACCGTTTGAATGGCGTCTTCCGCTCCGCCGCTGTGAAAATCCCCTCCAGCCCCGGAGACTATCTCGCCACCGATGAAGCCGGCGCGGTTTACCACCTGGCCCAGGAGAAAGACCTGGCCTCGGCGAAATCTCCCTGGGTTTCCGGCGGGAAAATAGCCGCCCCTCCGATCGGCTTTCCTCTACAGTCGCCCCCTTTGCTCTTTCCCTTGAATGGCAATGCGGTCTTGCAGTTTATGCACCTGGAAAATACGGGCGAGGTGATTCTGCGGCGGTTGCGCTGGAAGGACTCCGCCGTAGAGGTGGAAGCCGAAGCGTCGGCAGGGCTGGATTATCATTTGGCGGCGCCACCGGTCCTGATTGGCGAGGATCTGTTACTGGCCAAGAACCAGGGGATTTTTGTCCGGGTTGGTTTACATGACGGGAAAGCGCAAATCCGGCCCGGGCCCCCCTGGAAAAATCCTGCCGATGCCTCGCAGGGGATGGCTGCGCCAGCTATTCTCGACCAGGAAACTTTCGCCTTTTGCAACCCCGCGGGTGAAGTGGAACTTTACACTTGGCCGCAATCCAGGCAGGAACTCTTTCGGAAAATTAACCTGACAGGAAAAGGAATTCCCCTGGCCTCCCGGGTCGATGCCGTGAATACCCCCCTGGGCTCGCGCCTACTTTTCTGGAAGGCCACGGGCGAACTCGGCGGGTTCAGTAAGAACAGCGAGGGCCAATGGGTTCAATCCTTCCAGCATACATTTGAGGCGCCCGAGGGAGGCCTTACTCACTGGGTATTAAAAAACGGCGCCAGTCAGGATCGGGTTGCCATCCTGTCCAAGGGAAGGGAACTTTCTTGGCTCGACCCAGCAACGGGGAAAATATTGTGGAAGCATAAGCTGGAAGAAGAGCTGGCGTTTCCCCCCGCGGCAGCGGGCAACCAAGTCTGGGCAGTTTTTTACAACAAAAGGCCGCGAGGTTGGGAAGAAGGGACGGGAAAAGCATTACCTGCTCGTGAAGGCTTCCCCCCCAATGTCTTTCCTTCCGCCGCGCCTTGGACCCTGGATAACAACCGAGTGGCCTTTCCTTTAGAGGACGGCTCGGTGTTCCATCCCCTCCCCTAGATCGCATGGCGCGGCCGGCCGCCACGCTTGTTACGGCCAGGCCAATTAGCCTGCGAACGGTTGACTTCAATTTCAAAAATTCAATCGCTACCCGGGCCGAGGTCGAGGGAACGGATTCCCAGCCGGGTCATGAAGCGGAATTTCTGCCTGGCAGACAATTCCTTTGTGTAGCGGTCCTTGACAGCATCGAGCCAGCGGATGGGCCGGCTGCCATAATCCACGCACACCCTGGCCAGGACAGGCCCCGGGGTTTCCAGGATGCTCTTGATTCCGCTCTGCAAGTCTCCTGTGGCGCCAATCTCCTGGTAAGCCACGCCGAGCCCCTTGGACAGCGCTTCATAATCCAGCCGAGCTAGCATGGTCGCTGTCGTGCGGCCATAGGCTTGCGACTGCAACTTTTGCATATAGTGGTAGGCCTGGTCATCGAGGATAAAGAACTTCACCGGCAAGGCCTCCCTGGCGGCGGTGGAAATTTCCATGGCGCTCATGAGGAAACAGCCATCGCCCGTGATGGTGACCACCTGGCGCGTAGGAAACGCTTTCTGCCCGCCGAGGGCCGCGCCGATCGACCAACCCATCGACTGGTTGTCGGTCGGGTTGAAGTAAGTGCGCGGCTGGCGGGTGGTCATGACTTCAGCGGCCCAGTGCTCGCTGAGGGAAACATCGACATAGGTCAAAGCATCCGGGCGCAGCGCTTTGCGCAATGCCAGCAAGAAGGTCATGGGGTCGGCGGCAGATGTCTTGCAAACGCGGCTGTTCCAGCGGGATTCATCACCTTTCCATTGGGCAATGCACTGGGCCGGTTGGGTGCATTTCTCCCGAGCAATTTTATCCTTCTGTTCCAGCACCCTAGAAAGGAACAGCCCGGCATCGCCATGCACTGCCACGGTGGCGGGAATCACCTTTCCCAGGTTGGCCTCGCAGGAATCAACCTGGATATGGCATTTCACTCGGGGAATGGCATAGAACGCCGTCGAGACCTCGCTGTAGCGCGCCCCGATCGTTAGCAGCAGATCGACATTTTTGAAAGCCTTCTCGGCAGTCTGCGTCCCTTGCGGGCCGTAACCCCAGCCCACCGCCAGAGGATGGCATTCATCGATGGCCCCTTTGCCCGATACGCTGGTGGCCACCGGAGCGTTCAAAACCTCCGCCAAGGAGGTAAGGTCCGAGGAAAAATTCATGCAGCCCAGGCCGGCGTAGATTCCAACACGCAGGCCGGTTTGCGACAACAACTCCAGGGCGCGTTTGAAGGCGGGTTCATGCAAGGGGGGTTTCACCGGCGTCAAGGGGTGGTCCTGAAACCGGTGGGTCTCAATGAACAGGTTGTAAGGAACCAGCAGGGCCACTGGGCCGGGTTCGCCCTGGACTGCTTTTTGAAACGCTTGCCGGACCAGACGGGGAATTTCTCCAACGGTTCCCACCGACAGCACTTCCTTGCACACCTGTTTCAACAGGCCTTCCATGTTGAGATCGTGAACCTGGAACGGGCGGTACTTTTCGCCGCGCGCCACATCCCCCACCACACAGACCAACGGGATGCTGTCCAAAAGGGCTTCGCCAATGCCAGTAAGGGAATTGGTCAAGCCTGGGCCTGGCACCACGCTGAGGACTCCGGGTTTGCCCGTGGCGCGGGCGAAGCCATCGGCCATGGCAGCGGCGGAGTTTTCATGCGTCACCAGTAAATAAGGAAGCCCGCGGGACTTCATGGCGTCCCACAGTTCATTCTCCTGCGCGCCAGGAATGCCAAAGACGCAGCCGCAACCTTCGGAAAGGAGAGTCTCCACCAGTGCGCGTGCGCCAGACATTAACCCAACGACCGAGCCCCCGGGCCGGACCCTGGCCTCGCCCTGCCCCGGCAACAATGCGGGGAAAGAAACCGCACCCACTCCTTTCAACCAATCCCTTCTGGAAAACCGGCTCATTCATCCCTCGCTTAATAGAGGATGTAAAAACAGAATCCCGTAAATAAGGTCGTCAAAATGGGAGGAAACCTTGCGGGGGAAGTGAGATGGAAGGATATTCCGGTTGTAGCGGTTGTTGCTGTTGCGAAACCCAGGGCTGTTGGGGGCTTTCTCCTTGCTACAAAACCCCCTTACTCTATTGTAAAGGCGGAGATTTTTCTCCCTTACTCTCTTCTCCGCCCTGGAGTTTCTCATGTTCAAAATAACCACTTTCGGGTTTTCCTTCCTGGCCTTGCTGGGCTTCATTTCCCTGCAGGGGAGTTTCGTCTCCGGCCAGCCAGGCGCGCAGGATAAGAAGTTCGAGGACTTCGACACCCTGGTCAAAGGGGCGAAAGAATACGAAGGGCTTTTTCGCCTGCACCACAAAGACGACAAGCTGTTTGCTGAAATCCGGCAAGATCAATTGGAAAAGTCGTTCCTATTACCCATCGCCGTGGCCCGTGGCGCCGGCTGGGGCGGGCACACGCTAAATTTCGGCGAACAGTGGGTGGTCTTCTTCCACAGGGTGGGCGACCGCGTTTACTTGGTGAGAAGGAATGTGCGTTTCACGGCGCGCCCGGGCACGCCCTCCGCCAAGGCGGTGGAAACCACCTACACCGACTCAGTCCTGCTCTCGCTGAAAATTTATTCGATCAACCCCGCGCGCCAGAGTCTGCTCATCAATTTCAACGAAATCTTCATGTCAGATTTCGCCCAGCTTGGTTTCGGCACATTCGACCCTTCGCGCAGCTCCTGGCACAAGGTAAAAGGCTTTTCGCGGAATGTGGAGTTGGAAGTCGCCGCCACTTACTCCTCCAGTCGCGGCGGCCGGGGATTCCATGGTGGCAATGACAGCGTTATTGATTCCCGCGGCGAGACGGTGATCATTCATTATGGCCTGGCCATGATGCCCGACCCGGGGTTCCAGCCCCGGCTGGCGGACGACCGCGTCGGCCACTTCCTCACTGCGGTCAAGGATTTTAGCTCCGACAGCCAAGACACTTCCTTCCGCAGGTTTGTCAACCGCTGGCGGTTGGAACGGGTTGACCCGGTCGATCCGAAGAACCCAAACAAGCTGTCTCCCCCCAGGAAGAAGATCGTCTTTTGGATCGAGAAATCGGTTCCCGACGAGTACCGCGCCTCGGTTCGCGAGGGAATTCTCGAGTGGAACCAGGCGTTTGAGAAGATCGGTTTTCGCGATGCCATCGAGGTGAGGCAGCAGGAAAACGAAGACTTCGATCCCGAGGACATCAACTACAACACTTTTCGCTGGATCACCTCCGACCAGGGCTATGCCATGGGGCCGTCGCGGGCGAACCCTTTGACAGGCGAGATTCTCGACGCCGACATTATCTTTGATGCCAGCATGGTTCGTTTTTGGCGGCAGGAAGCGGCGGCGCTGGGCCAGCAGAAGGAAGCCATCAGCCTGATTCAGGCGGCGAAACTCGGCACGAATCTTGGCCAGGGGATACAATTCCCCGGGCTGGATTTGCCCCGCACTGCGGGCTGGGACACTCTGCCGCAAAAGCAACAGCAGCGTCAGCAAGCCATGGAAATGGCCGGTCGGTACGGCCTTTGCCAATGCGCCAACCACATGAAACGGGAACTCGGGCTCGCTTCCCTTGTCGCTCTCGACCGCGGACTTCTGAAAGCCGGCGAGAAGATTCCCGAGGAACTCATCAACCAGGCCATCAAGGAAGTCACCATGCACGAGGTCGGCCACACGCTCGGCCTCAGGCATAATTTCAAAGCCAGCACTTTTCTCAAGAACGATCAGCTTCACGACACGGCCATTACTCGCAAGCAAGGGCTGGTCGGCTCGGTCATGGATTACGCCCCGGTTAACCTGGCGCCCAAGGGGAAGAAGCAAGGCGATTATTACACCACCACCATTGGGCCATACGACTATTGGGCCATTGAATATGCCTATCGCCCGCTGGCTGGCGGGACCGACGGGGAAGTGGAGAAGCTAAACGAAATCGCCCGGCTGGCACCCAAGCCCGGCATGGATTACGCCACCGATGAGGACTATATCGGCGGGTACGATCCGCTGGTGAACACCTGGGATCTCGGCGCCGACCCGATGGAATTCGCCAAGGAACGGATTCTCCTGGCCAAGGGGCTTCTTTCCACGCTGGCCGAAAATGCAGTGGATACTGGCGAGGGCTACCAGCGCACTCGCGATGCCTTCAGGATACTCATGGGGCAATACGCCGACGGCGCTTTTCTCACCGCCTCCTTCGTGGGCGGGGAATACATGCACCGCGATCACAAAGGAGATCCCGGCGGGCGCGACCCCTTCATCCCGGTAACCGGCGCCAAGCAGCGCGAGGCTCTGCGCTTTCTCAAAGAGAACCTCCTCGCCGACAAGGCCATTCCCCTGCCGCCGGAACTGCTGCGCAAATTAGCCGCCGACCGCTGGATGCACTGGGGCAACGACCGCATCTTTCGCGTGCAGGTTCCCGTTTTGGAAATGGTCCTGGCGGTTCAATCACTACCGGTGGAACACCTGCTGGATGATGCCACCCTGGCGCGGATTCAAAACAATTCCCTAAAAGCCGCCGCCAATGACCAAGCTCTCAAGGTGGCGGAAGTTTTTTCCACTCTGCAGGAAGGAATTTGGGGTGAAGTCACCGCCCCTGGGCCGGCCAATTTGAACTTGTCGATTTCACGCAGAAACCTGCAGCGAGTTCACTTGAAGACCTTGACCTCGCTGGCGCTGGATTCCTCGGCCGTGCCCGACGGCCGCAGCCTGGCCCGCATGTATTTAAAATCGCTGGGGAAAGCGGTGCAGGCAGTGTTGGAGAACAAGGCGGCGCAGGTGGAGGAAACCACTCGCGCCCATCTGGAGGAATGCCAGGAGAGGATTCAAAAAGTCCTGGCCGCCTCCATCTTGATCAGGAATTGAATTGCCACCTGCGTCAATCCAGCGGGTTGGCGGGGAGTTTAAAACGCGGGTTTTCCATGCAGTGGCCGTTCACAAGGTTTAACACCGACTTGCCATCGAGCATGCGGCGGATTTCCTCCGCCCCTTTCCTCCGCATTTCCGTAAACCCTTCAACGGAATAATACGCGCTGTGCGGCGTCAGCACGATCTTGGGGTGATGCCTCAGCCTTTCATCCTCCAGCGGTTCCTTCTCAAGAACATCGAGGGCGGCAAAAGCCACCTGGCCGTTTTCCACCGCCTTAAGCAGGCCATCGGCGCTGACACACGGGCCCCGAGCTGTGTTCACCACATAAGACCCCTTGGGCAACAACGACAGGGTTTTCTCATTGAGAATATGTTTGGTGTGCGTTGTCAGGGGAGTGTGCACGCTGACAAACTGGGTTTGCGGCAGCATTTCTTCCAGAGTAAAGCAGCGCTCGATGCCCAGAGCCTTGTCCAATCCCGGTGTGGCAAAGGGATCGTAAAACAGGACGCGCATTCCCAGCGCTTTCAAGCGCAGCGCCATGGCGGTGCCAATCCTCCCGCAGCCGATCACCCCGACAGCTTTCCCTCTGAGCCGCGGAGCGCCAAAGGCCACCTCCGGGTTCCAGCCCCCCTGGCGAATCATGTCCACCGAGGGAATCAGCCGACGGGCAATCGCCAGGAGCATCATAATGGCGTGGTCCGCGACTTCCTCGGAGCCGTAGTCGGGAACATTGCAAACAGCGATGCCGCGCTTGCCAGCAGCCTTCAGATCAACATTGTCGTAGCCCACCCCGCAGCGCACGATGCCGAGGCAGCGGTCGAGCTTGCTGATGGTTTTTTCAGAGATCTTGATGTCATGAAAGACCAGAAGGGCCGAGGCCTCTGGGGCGTGCTGGATCACCACATCCTCATCGTGGGTTTGCAGCATGCGAATATCCGCGACCGATCCGAGCACGGAATTTTCCACCCCCGCCTCGGCAAGGTAATCGGTGACTACAACTAACGGCCGCTGCGCTGTCATGCCAGGCTCCAGAACGAGGATTAAATTCCGTGGGGTATTTTAGAAAGCGTCAGGGAGAATCCCAGGGAGGAGGATAAAAGGACGCCAGCCGGTCTGGGTGAACCCCAGCCAGGGCCAGGGCCGTCAGGGTCCAATTGCGCAATGTCTGCCTGACGATGCCGTGCTTTTGCCAGCGGCGAGGGGAGACGAAAATATCCTCGCGAGCCAGGCGCAGTTTTCCCTTGGCAGCCAGGCTGCGGCTGAAAAACAAATCTTCCATGAATAGTAAATTCGGGAAGCCCCCCAGGCGATGAAAATCACTCCTTCTTAAAAACAGCCCCTGGTCGCCATAGACCAATCCGGCCCATTCCACCCGGGCGGCAGCAGCGCGTTCGATCAATCGGTAGGAGAACCCCGGCGCGCGGATTTTCATGTGGAAACAGCCTGCGATCACCTCTTTATCGTTCAAGACTTTCTTGGCCCGAGTCAGGGCGTTTTTCCCCAGTCGGCAATCAGCGTGCAGAAAAAGCAGGAGGTCGCCTTTGGCTTGCCTTGCGGCCAGGTTCATTTGCGCCGACCGGCCGCGCGGGGCCAGAAGGAAAGTGTCGGCCAAGGGTTCGGCCAGCGAGCGGGTGCGGTCGATGGAACCGCCGTCAGCCACGAGAATTTCCAACGGGTTAAGTTCCCGCGCCTGGGTCAGGGCATCGACGATACCTCGTTCCTCATTCAGTGTTGGAATAATCAGAGAGATGTTTTCCATCGGGAAATTGTAGCCTGTAGACCGGTTCGCTACACTGTTCCACATGGGAAAAGAAGAACCGTGGTATGAGGAAGGCTTGCGCTTCGGCTGCACGCGCTGTGGGCATTGCTGCACGGGGGAACCGGGGCATGTCTGGGTTTCGGAAGACGAGATGCAAGCCATTGCCGACTTTACCGGGGAGCCGGTCAGCGAGTTCCGTTTTTTGCGGGTAAGGCAGTCGGACGGAAAAAACACGCTAAGGGAAAAGGCCAATGGCGACTGCATTTATTACGAAAAGGGGCAAGGGTGTGTGATCTACCCTGTCAGACCGGTGCAGTGCCAAACCTGGCCGTTCTGGAAAAGTCGGGCCTCAACCGCAGAAAGATGGGAAGAAACGATGAGAATGTGCCCTGGCGCCGGAAAAGGCGACCTGATTTCACCCGAAGAAATCACTTTACGCATGAAACGCTTCCCGATTTAAGGAAATATTTGCTAGAATTAAAAGAGTCAGACCCGCCGTTATTACCCGCCTTAGGGAAATCCCAAGAATGCCGTTGGCCCCTGTAAAGAAAATTGAATTATTGCGCCCCTTGCTGCTGGCGGCTTTGCTGGCCTTTACCAGCCAAGCCTTTGCCGGGGACGAACCGCCCGCCAACTTCAAGAACGATGTCCTGCCCGTGTTTAAGAAAAACTGCATCGGCTGCCATAACAACGACAAGAAACGGGGTGGCGTCACTCTGGAAGGGTTTAACTCCCTCGAGGATGTCAAAAAGAACATCAAGTTGTGGGAGCGGGTGGCGGATAAACTGCGTACGGGAGAAATGCCTCCGCCAGAAAAGCCGCGGCCAACTACCGCCCAGTTGGAAGTTGTCAACCGCTGGCTCGACGCCCAGGTTTTTGAATTCTCCTGCAAAGGGGAAAAGAACCCCGGACGGGTCACGCTGCGGCGTTTGAACCGGCTGGAATATAACAACACCGTTCGCGATCTGCTGGGGGTCACCTTTCTCCCCGCCGAGGAATTCCCCGCCGACGATGTCGGCTACGGCTTCGACCACATCGGCGATGTCCTCACACTGCCGCCCATTCTCCTGGAGAAATACCTCGACGCCGCCGAAGACATCGTCTCGGCCCTGTTCAAGAACCGCTTCAACCTGACGCGCTATTTAAAAGTTCCCGCGCCGGACAAAGTCACGATCAAAGACTACCCGGAAATTCTGGGAACCTTGGCGACCAAAGCTTATCGCCGGCCGGCCACGCCCGCGGAAGTGAAAAAACTTTCCGCCATGGCAGAGTCCGTCGTCAAGGGTGGTGAACCGGTGGTAGAAGGGCTGAAAGCAGGCATCCAGGCCGTGCTGGTTTCACCCCATTTCCTTTTCCATGTGGAGATTGATCCCGACACTTCCTCCACCAAGCCGCACCCTATCAATCAGTTTGAACTGGCCAGCAGGCTCTCTTACTTTCTTTGGAGTTCCTTGCCGGATGAAACTCTGTTCAACCTGGCCAAGGAAAACAAACTGCGCCAAACGGGAGTGATTGAAGCAGAGGTTGCCCGCCTGCTCAAGGATGCCAGGGCCAAGTCGTTCACCCGCAATTTCACCGAGCAATGGCTGCAGTTGCGCAATTTGAAAACAGTCCAGCCCGACCGCGCCCGCTTTCCTTCCTTCAACGACCAATTGCGCGACGACATGGCCACCGAGTCGGTGATGTATTTTAGTCACATCACCAAGGAAAACCGCTCGATCCTGGAGTTTGTTGACAGCAACTACACATTCGCCAACAATCGGCTGGCCCGGCACTATGGCATTCCCAATGTTAGCAGCTCCGATTTCATCAAGGTGGAATTCAAAGACAACAAGCGCGGCGGGGTTATCACCCAAGCCGGCGTGCTGACCATCACATCCAACCCGACTCGCACTTCCCCGGTCAAACGGGGCAAGTGGATCCTGGAAAATATCCTGGGCACGCCCCCGCCGCCACCACCACCCGGGGTCGATGAACTCAAAGAAGATGAAAAAGCGCTGACCGGCACGCTGCGCCAGCGCATGGAGCAGCACCGCGCCAATCCCAATTGCGCCACCTGCCATCAACGCATGGACGCCATGGGCTTTGGACTGGAGAATTTCAACCCCGTGGGAGCCTGGCGGGAAATGGATGGACAACACCCGATTGATGCCGCCGGGGAACTGGCCGGCAGCGGCAAATTCGCCTCGCCAAGGGAACTGCGACAGCTTCTAGTCGGAAAATCTCAACTCTTCGCTCGCTGTTTCACCGAAAAAATGTTAATTTATGCTACCGGCAGGGGCATGGAACGAGCCGATCAGTGTATAATTGATGCCATTGTGGAGAACATCCGCAAGGACAACTTCAAAATGCAGGCTTTGCTGGTGGAAGTGGTCAAGAGCGATACTTTTCAAATGCGCAAGGCAAACCGCGGAGGCAAGGGACCATGAGCAAGCAATTATCTCGTAGGACACTTTTGCGCGGGCTGGGAGTTTCGCTGGCCCTTCCCTGGCTGGATGCCATGTCCGGCACGACGATCATGGGCGCCCCGGCCCATACCCCGGCGCCACGAAGGCTGGCCTATTTCTATGTGCCTAACGGCATTCATATGCAGGACTTCACCCCCAGTGAAACTGGCGCCAATTACAAGATGCCCTACCTGCTGGAATCGACCCTGGCGCCATTCAAAAAGAACCTGCTGGTTCTTTCCGGCCTCACTTGCGATAAGGCGCGGGCCAATGGCGACGGCCCAGGCGACCACGCCCGGGCGCTCTCTTCATTCCTGACCGGCAAGCAGGCGAGGAAGACCCATGGCGCCGATCTGCGCATTGGCGTTTCCGCCGATCAGGTGGTCGCCCAAAAGGTTGGCGGCGCCACTCGCTTTTCCTCATTAGAACTCGGCATCGACAAGGGCATGAACGCCGGCAATTGCGACTCCGGCTACTCTTGCGCTTATAGCAACAACCTTTCCTGGCGCAGCGAATCGACACCGATGGCCAAGGAGAATGATCCCCGGCAGGTGTTCGAGAGGTTGTTCGCCTCGCCCGGCGAGACCAGCGCCGCCGGCATTCGCCGCCAAAAGATCCGCAAATCGATCCTCGACACGGTCAACAGCGAGGCCAAGGGCCTGCGCGAACAGCTCGGCGCCACCGACCGCAGGAAGCTGGATGAATATCTCAACGCCGTCAGGGAAATTGAAATCCGCCTCAACCGGGTGGAGAACCCTTTATTGGAAAAAGCCCGCTTCTCACCGCCAGAATCGGCGCGGCCCTCCGGCATTCCCCAGGATTTTTCCGCCCACATGAAGCTCATGTGCGACATGCTGGCGCTGGCTTTCCAGGCCGACCTCTCACGCGTGGCTACTTTTGTACTCGCCAACGAAGGCAGCAACCGCAGCTTCAAAAACATTGGCGTGTCCGAAGGGCACCACGAGCTTTCTCATCATGGCAACGACAAAGATAAGCATGAAAAGATCAAGAAGATCAACCAGTTCTATTTGCAGCACTTCGCCTATTTCCTGGAAAAATTGAGCGGGATCAAAGAAGGCAACCAGTCCCTGCTCCACCAGTCGATGGTGGTCTACGGCAGCGGCATTGGCGATGGCAACCGGCACAACCACGACGAGCTGCCCATCCTGGTCGCGGGAAATGGCGGCGGGGCAATCCTCAGCGGCAGGCATCTCCGCTATACCAAGGAAACGCCGCTCAACAACTTGCATCTTTCCCTTATCGAGCGCATGGGAGCCAACCTCCCCTCCTTTGGGGACAGCACCGGGCGGCTGGAAAATCTTTCCTCCTAACAACCCCGGGAACGGGTCCATGCAAGCGGTAAAAAAGCCCCTCAGGCAAGCCATCCTGGCGGTTTACGACTCCGCCGAGCAGGAAATTGCCCGCCATGGGCCGGTCTGCCAGGCCTCGGGAAAATGCTGCCGCTTCAAGGAGTACCAGCACACCCTGTTTCTCTCGAACCTGGAAGCCGGGGTCTTGTTGAAAACCGCGCCCCCCTATGCGCCTCCCACCGACCCGGCCTTTTGCCCCTTTCAAAAAGGATCCCTATGCACTGCCCGGGAAGAACGCCCTTTGGGGTGCAGGGTTTACTTTTGCGACCCTGCGTTTCAGGATAAAATGCCCGCCATCACCGAAAAGTATGTCCGACAACTGAAAGACCTGGCCGATGAACAAGACATTCCCTGGCGCTATGCGCCCCTGCATCACTTTCTCGACCACCCCGAGGACGCCTGCCCCCTATAAAACCGGGCTGGGTATTCTGACGGGGCTCCTCGTTTTTGTCTGTTCCGCACAGGCAGAAGACTGGAACACCTGGCTTGGGCCCAGGCGGGATTGCTCCTCCAGCGAGAAATTCGAGCCGTGGAAAGGCAACCCCAAGGTCGAGTGGAAAATCCCCGTGGGTGAGGGGCACAGCTCCCCTGTGGTGGCCAACGGCCGAGTCTATTTGCACACCCGTGTGAAGGGTAAAGAAGCGGAGGAATTGGCCGCCTACGATGCCGCCACGGGAAAAACCGCCTGGACAACTTCCTACCCTCGCGGGCCATTTCAAAGCGTCTTTGGCTTCGGACCGCGGGGAACCCCCACGGTGGCCAACGGGAAAATCTTCACCTTTGGCGTGACCGGAATCCTTTCCTGCTTCAACGAGGCCGACGGTAAAATCCTTTGGCAACACGACACTTTAACGCAATTCAACGCTGCCAACTTGTTTTTTGGCGCCTCCTGCTCCCCTCTTCTTTACAAGGATAAAGTGATCGTTCAGGTGGGGGGTCAAGGCGCGTCGCTGGTGGCATTCAACACCGGAGACGGCGCCGTCGCCTGGAAATCCCTCAACGACAAGGCGACTTACAGTTCCCCCATCCTCTGCGATCTTATGGGTGCAACCAGCTTATTTGCCCTGACGCAACAGGGGCTGGTCTGCCTCGATCCTGAAACGGGCAAGCAGTTCTGGAAATATCCTCTCGTCGACCGCCTGAATGAAAGCAGCACCACTCCCATTCTCCTGGGGGAGACCATTCTGGCCAGTTCGGTGACTTTTGGCAGCGTGGGCATCAAGCTGGATGAGGGAAGGCAATACATCCAGTCCTGGAAAAACGGCTCCTTGACTTGTTATTTCGCCACGCCGGTGCCTGTCGGCAAAGATCATGTCTACATGGTCACGGGCGGCTTGTTGCCTCCTCCGGAATCGCACCTGCATTGCGTGGATATAAAAACCGGGAAAATCCTCTGGACCAAGAAGAAGGTCGGGCAATACCACGCCTCATTGATCAAGGGGGCTAACAACCGCCTGCTCATGCTGGAAGACACCGGCCACCTGACCCTGATCGAACCGGATGGGAAAGAGTACAAGGAACTATCGCGATCGAAGGTTTGCGCCCACACTTGGGCGCACCCGGCGGCGGCCAATGCCAGGATCTTCCTCCGGGATGACAAGGATCTCTTGTGCGTCAACCTGGGCCAGTGACGGATCTTGAATAAACCACCCAGCCACGGATGGGGCTCGGTGGCCTATTTTTCTCTATGAGGATCTGCGTTAGTCGTGTTCTCTTCCCGCGGCCTTCGGCCTGCGTTCTTCAAAGCCAGCCGCAGGGCGTATTCCATCTGGCCATTCAAACTGCGCAGTTCATCATCGGCCCAGCGCTGCATGACCCTGTGCAATTCCGGCTCCAGCCGCAGTAAAAAAGCTTTCTTCTCCGCCAAGGGCCAGTCCTCTTAATGGTGAATCGTGCCGGTGTTTAAAATCGGCTGTGCCGCCCGTTCGCCGCACAACACCACCAGCAGGTTGCTCACCATGGCCGCTTTCCGGTCCTCGTCCAGTTTCACCGTATTGTGCGCTTCCAAACGCTCCAGCGCCATTTCCACCATGCCCACCGCCCCCTCCACAATAATTTTCCGGGCGGCAAGAATGGCTGTCGCCTGCTGGCGCTGCAACATGGCGGCGGCGATCTCTGGCGCATAGGCCAGGTAACTGATGCGCGCCTCCAGCGCTTCCACCCCCGCTTGTTTCAGCCGATCCTGCAGCTCCTTGCGCAATTCCTCGCCCACATGGGTGGTGCTGCCGCGCAAGGAAACGCCCCCATCTTCGGGGAGATCGTAGGGGTATTTGCTGGCCATGTTGCGCAGCGCCGACTCGCTTTGCACATGAACAAATTCCTCGTAGTTATCGATGTGAAACAAGGCTTCGACGGTGTCCCTGACTTGCCAAACGACGACGGCGGCGATCTCAATCGGATTGCCCAGGAGATCATTTACCTTGGTGGGGTTGCGCGTCTTGGTGGAAACCTCGGTGGTCACGCCAGTGTTGCCGGTCGATTTGGCCGTGGTGGTGGTGTTCCCTGTTTCAAAAGTGCGCACCCGCAGCGACACTTTGGGTTTGTAATAAAAAGGGTTGGCCCAGAAGAAGCCCGGTTCTTTCACCGTGCCCTTGTATTCCCCAAACAGAGTGATCACCCTGGCCTGGTTGGGCATAACAATGAACAGCCCCACCAGTCCAAGAACCGATCCCAGGATGACGAGGATGACAGCGATTATTCCCACGGCTGTGAGAAAGTCGGACTGTTGCTCGACGACAGTGGAAAAAAAGATCAGGGGAGCCACGATCAGCAGAAAGAAGAGAAACAGAGCCAAGGGGCCATAGCCGGACCAAACCTTGATCGGTTTTTCTTGAAACATGGGAAACCTCCTTAAAGGAGCGACAACGATATGATATCACTTTGATATCATAAAGCTACACCCTGCCTTTCTTAATCTAAAAGGCGGCGGCCAAGTTTCCCTAAACCCAATACCCCTTTTGACTTAACGCCAGGACATCCATGCTCCAGGCAACCATAATATGCAATATGGCCCCGGGGAAAATTGACTTCGTTTTGATTCCCAACCAACCCAAAAACACCCCCGCCAGAATCGCTGCGAAAGCTTCCAAAAACGGTTTATGGAAATGAATCATGCAGTAGGGGATGACCATTACCGGGATGGACCAGGCGCCGATAACCGGAATAGTGGAATGGATGAGGAAGCCACGGAAGAATAATTCCAGGGCCAAGAATTGAAATGCGTAAAGAACCTCCCAGAGGAAAAAATCCCAGGCGGGAAAGCTCACCCGGGCTGGTTCGTAAAACGGGTAGACCAGCAAGAATCTCGGCCGGCCAGAGGCCATCCAGACCAAAGGCGCCATGACCACCAAAGCCAGCAGCAGCCAGGGCAAAGTTTTTTTGAAGTCAAACCCCCGAAGGCCAAAGTCCGCGGGGCGTTCCCCCAGAGCCAGCCGGACCAGCGCCATGGGGATCACGGCATAACATAAAACGCAGCCGAACATCCAAAAGGAAAGCCTGCCCAAGGGGTGGGAAAAGAAATCCTGAAATAGTTTGGCCAGGGAATCAGCGCCCAGAAACTGGGCCAGGTCCAACCAGCGACTTTGCTCATCCTGCAGGAATAAAAAACGCAGAAGAAGCAGGCAAACGCACCCACCGAGCAGCCCGATCAAGGCCCGGAGATTTTTTTTCTCGTCGGCGCCGCTGGCATCGCGTTGCTGTTCGGCCAGCCGGATTGGCTCCAGCAGCCAGTCTTTCCAGGAGAACGGGAAGGCATTTGCCTCAGGTGTGGACGGCATCGAACATAACCAGCGCCAAAGGACCAAAGCCGATTAGGGGCAGCCAGGCGGCCAGAGCCGGGGTCAGGATGTCGGAATCGCCCAGCATTTTGCAACAATAGCTGATGGCAAAAAAGATGCCGCACAGCGCCAGGCAGGACCCGGCGCTGAGAATGACATTGCGGTTCTGATCGCGCAAAATTACACCCAGCCCCAAAACCACCAGGATCAAGCCCAGCCCTGGCCGGGTTATGCGGAAATGAAACATCACCGCAACCTGGGTCAGTCGGTTGGCTTCAGGCTTCTGCATTTCCTGGAAAATGCGCAGGGTGGAAGCCAGACGAAACCAGTTGGGATTGCGGGTTAGCTGGTCGAAATCGGTTTCGCGCACGGCGAGATTGAAGCGGCCGGTATCGACCTGTTCCAGGACCCCGTTGCCCTTCTCCAGACCTTCGACCTCGGCTGGGCGGGTGCCCGTCAGCTCCCATTTCCCGCCGCGACCGCCATTAGCGTCGGGAAAGAAGACAGCCTGTTTTGCGGTCAAATGTATGAGGTTGCCGGTTAGATTTTCAGGAATGGTGCAACGGAAATCGAGGATCATGAGTTCGTTGCGCCTGGCGCGCTCGCCCTCGATATGAACCCCGTTGGGTTCGTAAGCTCCGCGGACGGCGATTTCCTTTTCACCGGCGACATCGTCCTTGTCATTCATCAACCGGCTGGCCAACAGGGGAATGAAGATTTCCTGATTAACCACATTCAAACCGAGCATGAAGGCAGCGCTAATGAGGACCGGCATGACCACCCTGCGGGTGGAAATTCCGGCGCTGAGCAAGGGGAGAAGTTCGTTATTCCGTTGCATCCAGGCCATGGTGAAAACCGCCGCCAAAAGAACAATGTACTCGCTTAGAAGATCGAAAATGTGGGTGACTTTGAACCCATAATAGAAGGAGATGTCGCGCAACACCCTGTCAAAACTCTTGTTCTTGCCAGTGAAGTCATCCAGGTTGGTGAAGAGATCGACGACAATGTACAGGCTAAGAAGACTCACCAGAACGATGAAGTAAGCCTTGAAGTAGCCGCGCACTAGTTGCCGGTCAATTAACGACAGCATTACCAGGCACCTTTGGAATTAATCTTCGCCCCCGCTGGCCACCTTTGCCGCGTCAGCAGGCTTTTCCGCCCGCGGGCGCAAACCCGCTTTGAAAGTCAACACATACTGAATGACATAGTCGTTGGTGTTATTGCAGGCCAAGTCGCCGAACCCGTGGTCTTTCATTTCGCGAAAGGCCTCGTCCCTTGACCAGCCCTGGTATTCCATGCGGTAAACCGCCGCCAGCACCCCAGTGCGGTGTAGGCCAGCGCGGCAATGAATCAGCATGGGATAATTGGCAGGGTCATCGCAGACGCGCAAGAATTCATCGATGGCTTTTGGCCGTTGCTCTGGCACCAAATGGCGGGGAATCAAATCGGGGCCCACCACCAGGTAGCGGATCCCGAGTTCCTGGCACATTTTCTTTTCCTTGACCGTGTCCCGGTTCCAAAAGGAGATGGGCACATCCGGGTCGGGCAGGTCCTCCTGCAAATTGACAATGGTGCGTAGATTGTGGCGAGCAATGGCGGACTTGAAGCCTTCCACCGTGAGCTGGCCGGAGCGATACATCTTGCCCGCTTCAACCATGCGCAGACGGCGACCGTTGTTCCAAACATTTCGGTGCTGAAGAATGGGATAAACAACGACAGCGGAAAACATGGCCGCTACCATGATCCCGCGAAAAATATTGCGAACCATCCGCCCCTCCCTGGCCGGACCCCCCCTGGGGGTTCAACCCGTGCCGCGAGGCGGATAATGGCCAGCCGGGGCAAAAAGAGCAAGCCCGATTGATTGGCCCGGCCTTACCCAAAAGGTTATTTAACAGGCACTTCGATCGCTTGCAGCACTTCCCCAGTAGCCATGTTTTGCACAAAGGCCACCACCAGGAGATTTTTGAATTCCAAGGGCCTGCCCTTCCCGGAGAAGGGTTCTTCCCTGGAAGCCTGGTCAAGATAGGAGGACCACTTTTTCCGCAGGTCACCCAGATTCACTTTCGCCTCTTTCTTAACAACTCCTCCTGCTAGAGGGATTCCCTCCACCCCCGCCGGGAATGAGCGCACCACATGATGATGCCTCTTCTGTTTATTCCCGCCGGTGTAACGAACCTCTTTCTCCGTCAGAACCATGTTCAAGCGGATGTTATTACCAGTTTCCTTGAACCCTTCCACCGCAACAGAAATGGCGACATCGTCTCCGGTTTGCACAGCGCTGGCGGTCATCTTCCCCCCGGCCGGTTTTTCCAACAGCGGCTCAATCACCCCGCGGTACTCGCTGAATTTTTCCATGGCGGCCTCGCGAGGCCCGCCACCACCCGCACCCGCCTTCCCATTAAAAAAGATGGCCGGCGTGCCTTCGATTTGCCTTCCATAATAACGGGCCCGCGCTTCGCAATCCGGATTGGTCAACGGGTCGGGACCGGGAATGTGCAAGTGATATTGCAGCGACACCACCTCAGGGGTTTTGAAACATTTTCCCAAAGCGTCGAAGGCCAAATCGGCGGCAACGCAAGGCGGGCACTCCGTACCGGTGAACAACTCCACCAGCACCACGCGGTCGGAAGCCGACTTTCTTCCCTTGAACGGTTCGGGCTTGATGCCCAGGTCGATCTTCTCCAGCTTTATCTGAACTTCCTTGGCTTCGTCGGCGCGACCAGCGGAACCCAGGACATCAGCCAGGATTTCCAGCACCTTCACCTGCGCCGCCGATGACGCCTTGTCACCCAGGGCCCGTTCCGCCTGGCGGGCGTATTGCAGCGCGATCGGGGCAAATTCCTTCTGAGCGGAAAGCAACTCGGCCACTTCCAAAACAATCTGGCCTTTCCAACGCTCGCCGTGCTGGCTGGCGGTTTTCACCGCCCGGTCGGCCCAGGCGCGCACCTCTTCCTGCTTGCTTTTGCGAATCTCGGCCTCTGCCAGCAAGCTGAGCGCCGCCTTCACAACCTCGTGGCTGGGCAGATCAGGTTGCGTCAATGATTCTTTGCTCAATTCAAAGGGATCGAGGGATGTGGCCAGAGTTGGGATCAGCACGGCGGGTGTGACGAGGTCTTTCACCTGAACCGATCCGAGAATTTTGCCGCTCTTGGAGTCGGTGGTTCCCTCGAAAAGAAAATTTCCTTGGCGAGACTTGAGCCCAAACTGAACCTCGCCATCCTTGGAGGAAAAGTTCTCCAGAGTGGCGTTAGGCATCTGGCTGGCAGTGGCCAGAACCTCGGCGGCAAGTTTTCCTTCCGCGCTTTTGATCTTGATCAGCCAAACAGGCTGGCTGGGATCGCGGATAAGGAAATTCATGTACATTTTGTAATTGCCCTGGGGAGGGGAGTCCGCGGCAAATAGCAGGCCAGCCGTAAAAAACACGCAAGTTAACGCCATCAATTGCCGTTTCATCTTTTCTCCTTTGCGGATTCTCGCAAGATGTTACTCTAGCAGCCCGGAGGACACTTGGGGCAATTATTCACGCCCCAGATTTTGGCAAGCAGGCAAATTATGAACATCCGGCTGTTTTTCGTTTTGCTATTGGGAACCCTACCCTTGACCACGCTGCTTTCAGACGAAGGAATGTGGACTTTCAACGCCCCGCCACGGGAGGTGTTAAAGCAACGGCACCAGTTTGAAATCGCCGATTCCTGGCTGGAAAAAGCTCGCCTGGCCTCGGTGCGCTTCAACAACGGCGGCTCGGGAAGTTTCGTTTCACCCGAAGGTTTGATTCTGACCAACCACCACATCGGCGCCGACGCTTTGCAAAAACTCAGTCTGTCAGGGAGAAATCTTATTCGTGATGGTTTCCTCGCACGCAGCAGGGCCGAGGAACTCCCCTGCCCCGATCTGGAACTCAATGTGTTAATGAGCATCGAAGATGTAACGGAGAAAGTGCGCTCGTCGCTGGCGCCTGGCCTGTCCCCCGCGGAAGCCGCCGCCGCCCGCCGTGCCGCCATGGCCAAAATAGAAAGCGATTCCCTGCAAGCGAGCAAACTCCGCAGCGATGTCGTCACCCTTTACCAGGGCGGCGCCTACCACCTTTACCGCTACAAGAAATTTACCGATGTGCGCCTGGTAATGGCACCGGAGAGCGGCATCGCCTCGTTCGGCGGAGACAACGACAATTTCGAGTTCCCGCGCTACTGTCTCGATTTCTGTTTCTTCCGGGCTTATGAGAACGGCCAGCCGGTCAAGCCCCCGTCCTATTTCAAACTTGCCGCCACCGCCCCGGCCGAGGGCGACCTGGTTTTTGTCACCGGCCACCCGGGCACCACCAACCGGCTTGAAACTCTGGCCAAGCTGATCCACCGCCGCGACCACTTCCACCCCTACACTTTGGCCCGCTTACGAGCGATGGAAGCGGCGCTAGAAAGGTTTTCCTTTGCGCTGCCGGAAAATTCCACTCTGGCCGCCACCGACCTCCACCGTGTGGCCAACGCCAGGAAGGCGTTCACCGGCCAGTACAACGGATTATTGAACCCCGCCATTTTGCGGGTCAAGGAGCAGCAGGAGGAGGGGTTAAAAAAGGCGGCGCAAGGCAACGAAACCGCCCTGGCAGCCTGGCGAGCCATTGCCATCGCCCAGGCCAAGCTGGGCAGCTTTGAAAAACTGCACCTGCTCATTGAGCGGGGTGACGCCTTCTTCAGCGAACTCTTCACCATCGCCCGGACCATTGTCCGGTTGACCGAGGAATTGCCCAAGCCCAGCGGCAAACGGCTGCGTGAGTACCGCGATTCCAACTTGGAATCACTCAAATTTCAGCTTTTTTCTCCGGCCCCGATTCACCCCGCGCTGGAAATTGCCAAGCTGGAGGCATCGCTGGCTTTCCTGGCCGAGCAACTCGGAGGCGATAATAACATAACAAAGATCGCATTGGGTGGTGAAACTCCCCCGGTGCGAGCCCGCGACCTGGTTCACCAAAGCAAGCTGGCCGATCCGGCCGAGAGAAAACGGCTGGTAGAAGGCGGCGCGCAGGCGATCCATGCTTCCACCGACTCGATGATCCGCCTGGCCCGGGACATTGACGAACAGGCGCGGGCCCTGAGAAAACGGTATGAGGAAGAGGTGGAGGAGCCGGAACGCCAGGCTTATGACGCCATCGCCAAGGTGCGCTTTCAACTCCAGGGGGACAAAGTCGCCCCCGACGCCACCTTCACCTTGCGCCTGGCTTTTGGCCTGGTGAAAGGTTACCGGGTGGACGACGCTGATTTACCCTTCCAGACCACCTTCAACGGCTTGTATGAACGGCATAAAAAGATGCAGGGCAAGCCGCCCTTCGAACTGCCCCAGCGCTGGCTGGAGAAAAAAGAGAAGTTGAAAGGCAATTGTCCCATGGTGTTTGTCAGCACCGCGGACACGATCGGAGGGAACTCTGGCAGCCCGGTGATCAACCGCCATGGGGAGCTGGTGGGATTAAACTTCGACCGCAACCGCCATGGACTGGTCAGGAATTTCGTCTACACCGAAGAGCAGGCCAGACACATCTCGGTGCACGCGCACGGAATTCTCGAGGCCTTGGAAACCGCTTATAACGCTCAAACTCTGGCGCGGGAATTCGCCGGCAGGTAGTTCCCTCTTAAAGGCCTTGACCTTCTTTTTCCTCGCGGTACAGTAATATCCAGTCTTCAATGTACGGAAAGTTTATGCCTCGGATACGATTCACCTCTGATTTGGGTTCCCTGCCAGCCAGCCTGGCATCCGAGCCCGTTTCTTTCGGCCAGGGTTTCTCCTGAATGGCCTGATCTTAAAAGGCCGCGTGACCGGCCTTCCGCTTCGGCAAGATGCCTAAATCCACCGCTGCGGGAATGTGACTTCAAACCAATTTAGATCAATCCAGGAGAATTAACATGACTATGCGAAGGTATTTGAGAATCGGCTTTACCCTCATTGAATTACTGGTGGTTATCGCCATCATTGCCCTTCTTGTCGGGCTCTTGCTGCCGGCCGTGCAAAAAGTGCGCGAGGCAGCCAGCAAAACGCAATCACGGAACAACCTCAAGCAATTGGGATTGTGCTTGGCCAATTTCCATGATCAGTTTCAGGTGACGCCCCCCATGTTCGGCCCCATCGGCGGAACCGGAACCGGGACGCCCGCAGGCATCTTCTTCCATCTGCTTCCCTATATGGAACAGGAATCGCTTTTCCGCCTTGGGCCGGAAGCTGCGCGCGACAAGGTCCTTAAAGTTCTGCAAAACCCGATGGACTACACCATCAACGCCAACAGCGGGGTTTATTCCCTACCGCAAAATGTGCCTGCCTGGGCCGCCGGCGGGACAGCAACCAACCCCTGGCCGGCTTGGGCCAACCCCGGGCAACCCCGATGGGGATTGACTTCCTACGCCGCGGCCTGGCAGGTCTTTGGCGACAATGGCTTGAACTTCAATGCTCTCAAAGATGGGCTTTCTCACACCACGCTTTTTGGTGAACGCTATTCTGTCACCAGCCGCCCGGCTGGCTTGCCTTCACAGGGCGCTTCCCTTTGGGCCTATGGCGTGCCTTCGCCCGTAACCGATTACACCAATCCCGCCAGCCAACCAATTCTGGCCAATTCTCCTTACTCGAGCGGCTACTGGCCGAGGTTCGGCTATGTCAATCTGGTGGGAGCCAATGGCGGCTGGACCAACGACCCCGTGCGCAAGACAGTCAACTGGAACTGCCAGTGCCACATGGCGCCGGAGTTCAACAAGCGCGCGGATGAGTGTCATTCGTTGAAGCTGCAGGGCATGGGCGGGTCAATCACCATGTGCATGGCCGATGGCAGCGTGGTGACTCTTAATTCCTCGATGACCAACGAGGACTTTTACTATTGTGAAACGCCCAACGGAGGAGATATCTCCGCCGACCCGCAATTCCCCTAAGGGAGGCTTGAGTTGAAGCGTCTAATAATGACGGCGCTGATTCTTGTGTCCGGCTGCCAGGGCGACCCTGCTCTGCAGCCGGGCGATTCTCTGGAAGGAAAAATTCTTCCGGCCACCTGGAAACAAGGCTTCCCGGGTATGCTGGAAGTGCGTG
>SHZZ01000087.1 GCA_009692005.1 Gemmataceae bacterium
CAGCGACATCTTGCTCGATGCCGTCCAAAGTGAAAGCTCTTTCCGCTTCACCTTCTCCATCCACTCCAACCGTGACATTTCCTTCCGACTCATCGTTATCGTCTCCATTGCCTGCCTCCTTTGAAAGCAGCTTAATGGAGGCATTTCTATCTGTGCCAGATGGGGACATTTCTATCCGTGGGTGACAGGGGGTAGGTGAAAAACGGTTTCGTCGCGGGGACGAAACCAGGAGCGGCAGGGCCGAGTTTTTCATTGCCAGCAGGGACTGTCAGCCACCCGATAGGCGGGAAAAAGTCGGCGGTTTATTAAACCGCACCCTTTTTTTTCTTGAGTTCCTTATTCAATTGGGAAAGCTCCTTCAGCATACTGGAAACCAGGGTCCACTCAATCGATTCACGGCCGAAGCGCCCGCGGTAAAGGAGTTCCGCCACGCGCATGGGCAGAGTGGCGGTTTGGGGATTCATGGCCAGGGGTTGCAGTTTTTCCTGAAGGACGCTGCAGAATTCCCGCGGGGTTTGCCCGACCGCCGGCGCTAGCGAAATTCTTTTCCACACAATGTACTTCATCCGCCGATAGATAATTTGCCCCAGTTGCGGCCTGCCTTTGGGCTCGGCGCCCATGCGGGCCAGCAGCCTGGGCAAACCGAGCACCAGACCCAGCCCCGCCAGGAGAGTAATTCCTAATCCGAGCAGGATTTTCGGCAGCGACGCCAGCAGTTTCGTGTAACTCATGTTGCTGAAATCGGGAAGGATTCTGTACCAGAAATCGGCCTGCTGGTCGGGGTTGTATTCCACGATCATCTCGCGCCAGAAGGCGCGGACCGAGTCGAAAACATCAAAAACCATTCGCCAGATAGAAAACTTTTGCAGGTCTTCCGCTGAAAAATCCGGGGTGGGGTCGAGTGTCAGCCAGTCGAACTGGATTTTTCCCGTGACGGGATCCTGGACCAAGTTTCCCCCCCGGTCGAGCTGGGGCACGAGGACTTCCACCCAGCTATGAGCTTGGGAATTCTTGATGACATACTCGCCATCGCCAATGGCTTCGCAACCGCGAAACCCTTTGATGACCCGGGCCGGGATGCCGATGGAACGCAGCATGAGGGCCAAGCCAGATGCGTAGCGCTCGCAGTGGCCCGAGCGGACATTGAAGAGAAAATCTTCCACCGGGTCGATGGCGGTGTTTTCCCTGCGTAAATCGAGGGTGTAGGTATACTCCCCGCCGCGGGAAAGGTAGGAGGACAGAGCGCTGGCAATGCGTTCTCGTTGGATGCTTTCCACCACCGGCCGGCCGAGGTCGCGCCGACCGCGGGCCGCGATCGCCACATTCTCAATGCCATAGCGGCCCGTGGTTTTTAACTCATTGATCAGGTCGATGGTCCAATCTTCCAGAGTGGAAAGGCGCGGGGTAATGAGATCGCCCAGGTACTCGTTCTCTAAAAAGGCCGGGACGCGGTCGCGCGGGACCTGCAGGGGCACCACCTGGGTGTAACCGATCTCCTGGCGGACCCGGACGGAGTCGAGCGAGAACTGCACGGTGCTGCCCTGTTCGAAGAAAAAGGCCTGGGGGTGTAAAGGCGGATTTATGACAACCGGCAGGCGCGTGCTCATTTGCGAATCCAGGCGGACGGGGTCGGCAAGAAAAAGCCCCGCGGCCTTGCGCGGCACCAGGGAGAAATGCACCTTGATAACATTGGGGCCGAAATTGGGCAGTTCCGCCTGGGCGATAAACTGCGGCGGCCTCCGCCGATAGCGCCTTTGCCAAACCCCTTTTTCATACTGCTCCAGCACCGCGCCTCGCCAGCGCTGGCCGAGAAACATCTCCTTGTAAGGCTGGCCAGTGGCGTCCTTGACCATGACGGTCATGGCTACTTCTTCGCTCAATTCCACTTCACCTGTGCGGTTCAGGTTCATCTGCTCGGAAAAGCCGGTGGTGCTTCCGCGGAACATTCCACGCGATTGGCTAAACCGCAGCAAGGGGTTCCAGGTGGAAGTATCGGCGCGGGGGGTGATGAGGAAGAGAGGAATGCTTAAAGCCAGGAAGGCGCCAGTCCAGGAAGAAGCCTGAAGGAAATCGACCCATTTGAACGAGCCGTTCCGCGAGCCGCGAAGGCGCACCGGTTCAGTATCACCGCCTTGCTCTTGCGCCGTCTTTAAGATCAGCACCATCACCACCAAGTAGGGCAGAAGCAGGATGGCAAAAAAGGAGCCGTAGGTCAGCACGCAGGCCAGGCTGACTTGCAAGAGCCCCATGCCTTGCAGGATCCAATAATCGCGTTTCGCGGTGGCGGAAAAAAGGCGCAGGATTACCAGAAAGACCAGGATGGGCCCGACAAAGGGAACCAGGGCGGTGGGCAAGGGCAAGGATTGCACGATGGAGTCGGGTCGGCCAAGCTGGTTGTAAATCCAGGCGCCTCCCACCACCGTGATGAGCAATCCCAAGGCATTGGTGATTGAACCCGGGGGCCGCCATTTGCCTTTCCCCGCGTAGGAAATCCACAAACAGGCGTAGAACAACGGCAAAAACAGGACGAAGTCGGGAACAAACAACATCTCCGATTCCACCAAGGCGGTCACGGACAAAGCCAGCGACACATGGCCCAGGAAAAATAGGCGTGGTTGCAACTGGGGAAAACCCGGTTCGACTTGAATTGGCTCAGGCATTCCCCGCCCCCCTTTCGGAAGCCGGGGGCTCATAGAGCCCCAATTCCCTGGCCGTGGGGGCATCGAGGACTGGCGCCGGCGCGTCCCGGGGCAGGATCAGGCCGGCAAATCTTCCCCGCCGGGCCAGAATCAAGGCAGCGGGAGGCATCTCTGTATTGCTCAATAGGTCGATCACCCGGGATTGGGCGCGGGCGGCTCCCGCCTGATCGACCGGCGCCTGGCATCGGGCCAGTTCCCTGAGAACGACCAGGCCGAAGGACGGCTCGGCGCGATCTTCAAGCACCACCGGTTCCCTTCCAGCAATGGCGAACACCAGGCGGTTGCCCCGCACTTTGCAAAGGTCAACGCAGATCGTCGCCGCCAGCGAGATCAATTCCTCGAGATCGTCACCCGGCCCCACTCCCGGGTCAACGGCAATGAGAATATCGTCACCGGGGTAATCTTCATGGTCGCGGACCATCAACTCCCCCCGGCGAGCGGAAGTCCGCCAATGGATGCCCTTGGGGTTGTCGCCCTGGCGGAAAGGCCTCAGACCGTGAAATTCCTCCGTGGCCAAGGGGTGGAAGCGGGGCGCTTTGCCGGAGTCACCCAAGGCCGCGGCCTTGGAAATAAACCGCTGAATGGATCCACGGCGCAAGGTCCCTGTTTTAGGCAGGATGAGCACTTCCTCTTGGCTCGGTCCAAAGTGGCGATTTTGCACAAGGCCAAAGGGAAAGCTGCCGCAGATTTCCAGCGGCGCCAGAGCCAGCACGCCGCGCTTTAACGGGTGAATCCGCGAAGGGACAAAAGTAGAGGCCCCCGAGGCCAGGGCCTGCACCGACCAGCCATTTTTCCGGCTGGAGGACAGATCAATCAGGCACCAGGGGGGAACAGGTGCGGCATTGCTATTGGTCATTTCAATCTGGTAGAACCCTTCCTGGCCGGCGTAAAGCGGGTCTGGAAAGTGCCGCCGCACTCGGATTTGCCGCAATCTATATCCCGATAGGAAGGCATTAACAAACATCGCCACCAGGATAAAATACCCGAGCAGGGCCAAAAGATTCAAACTCTTGTAAACCCCGATGAAGAGGAGGAAGCCGGCATAGAGAAGCGCCCCGCGCCCAAGTGGCAGCAAGGCCCCCTTGGGTTTTCTTTCCAAGGCAGGCTGGGGCCCATTCTCCATGGCGGTTTCCGGCATGACAGTTATTCCGGCACTTGAATCTTGGACAAGATATCATCGAGAATTTGCTCGGCCAGGCGGATGGCGGTGGTCCCGCCCGCCGACCGGGGCAGAATCCGGTGCGCCAGCACTGGCCGCACCAGGTTTTTGATATCGTCGGGCACGACAAACTTCCGCCCGCGCACCAGGGCCTTGGCCTGGCTGGCCCGGTAGAGCCCCAGCGCCGCACGCGGGCTCGCCCCCAGCAAAATATCCGGATGGTTCCGCGTCGCTTCCACCACATCTAGCAGGTATTCCGACAAAGAATCTTCCAACGGCATCTTGCACACGATCCCTTGCAGGGCAATGATCTCTTCCGCCGATAGCACCGGCTTGAGCTTTTCCACAGGCTCGCCATCACGGTGGCCCAGGAGAATCATTTTTTCCGATTCCCGGCTGGGATAGCCGAGTGGCAAGCGGATAAGGAAGCGGTCGAGCTGGCTTTCGGGCAGGGCATAGGTTCCTTCAAACTCGCGTGGGTTTTGCGTGGCCAGCACGAAAAAGGGCGGCCCCAGCTTCCGCGTTTGCCCATCGACCGATATTTGCCGGTCGCTCATCGCTTCCAATAACGCGGATTGAGTTCGGGGCGTGGCGCGGTTGATCTCGTCGGCCAAAACAATCTGGGCGAACAAGGGCCCGGGTTGAAACACGAATGCCCCAGTATTCTGCTGGTAGACGCTGGTGCCCAGTAAATCACTGGGCAGCAGATCCGGGGTGAACTGAATGCGGTTGAAAGAACAGGCGATGCTCTTGGCCATGGCTTTTGCCAAAAGCGTTTTGCCAATGCCGGGAACATCCTCCACCAGCAGATGGCCATCCGCGAGCAAGGCCACCATGGCCAAGTTGACCGCTTCGGGTTTGCCGAGCAACGCCGAGGAGATATTGGCCGCGGCCCGGTTAATAAGTTCCGTGCCCCGTTCCTCCATGGACTTGGTGTTCATTGCACCCTTCCCACCGCTGTTTTGATCCGAGGCAACGGGAACATTCATATATTAAGCCTTGCGAGAAAAGAAATGGCCTCTCATATAACCAGCGCATGGTTTTCAACGGGGGCTATTGTAGCACTTCCCCTGGAGAATTTAAGGGAATTGCCCGTGAGGTCCTGGTATTTTCCCCCAAGGGAAATGTACCCCGCGGAATTGATTCTCCTGCCCTTTTTGACTAGTTCCTCTAGAGGGGAGTTGCGGCTAAATTAATTCGAGGCGCAAGGCCCAGTTCGCCTTCTCCTTTAAGATCCTTCCTTGACCGGAAGGCAAAAGTCCGGCAGGATGAAGCGGTACGCGAGGAGCCTTGCATGCATGCCTTGGTGTTATTTCTTGCCTTGAGTCAGGGGAAGGTCGATCCCTCGGACGCTTTTTTCGCCTCGACGAAAATCTCCCGGATCACCATCGAGGTCGGGCCGAAGGAGTTGCAACAGCTCCGCGCCGCCGACCGAACTTATGTTGCCTGCACAGTCCGGCTTGATGGCGGCCTGGTATTCAACAAGGTGGGAATTCACCTCAAGGGAGCCGCGGGCAGCTTCCGGGGAATCGACGACCGTCCGGCGCTGTCGCTGAACTTCGACAAGTTCCAAAGCGGCCAGAACTTCTTCGGCCTGGACAAGGTTCACCTGAACAATTCAGTTCAAGACGAGAACTACCTGCATGAGTTGATTTGCAGGGAAGCCAGCCGAGCCGCCAGGGTTCCCACCGGCCGCTCCACCCACGCCCTGGTGACGCTGAACAATCGCGACCTCGGCCTCTATGTTCTGGTGGAGGGCCTCGACCGCGCCTTTCTCAAAAGAAATTTCAAGAACTCCACGGGCAATTTATTCGACGGCGGGTTTTGCGCCGAACTCGACCAGCCGAAGAAACTCCTCACCGGCCCCAAAGGACAAAAGGACGAACAAGCGGATGTGAAAAACCTGATGGCGGCAGCCAGGGAACCCGACCTGTTGAAGCGTCTCGAGCGCCTGGAAACCCTGCTCGACATCGATCGCTTCTGGGATTTTACCGCCGTCGAGCAGATCCTTTGCCATTGGGATGGCTACATCCGCAACCGCAACAACTACCGGTTTTACTTTGATCCGTCAAACAAGAACCGCGCTGTCTTCCTCACCTGGGGGATGGACCAAATGCTGGGGGATCCGAATTTCGACCTGCGCGGCATGGCCGGCTTTCTGGCCACGCAACTCATGCAATGCCCGGGGCAGTACTTCCGCTACAACGAAGCGCTCAGGCGGGCCTATGTAAACATCCGCCCGTTGAATCTGGAAGCGCGCGTGGATGAGGTGGCGGCCAAGCTCAAGCCGGTGCGCGATGTCACGGGCGGCGCCAACGATTTGAAAAACCGGCTAAGGGAACGGTACAAAGTGCTGGACCGTCTGATCGGGGAACTGCCGCCGGGGCCCCCCGTATTTGATGCCAGCCAATCGGCGCAACTGGACGAGTTCCGCCCCGGCATGGAATCAGGCCCCTCTCTCATTCTAAAAGCCGCCTGCCAGGACCGCACCTGTTATTACATCCGCTCTTCGCAAGAAGCGGCGGCAACCTGGCGCAACACCGTCTCCCTCGACCGGGGCAAGTACAAGGTGGAAGTCCTGGCGCGGGCGGAAAATGTGCAAGGGGGGGTGTCGTTACGCCTGTCCACGGGCCAAAAATCCCGCGCTCTCACCAACACCACCGGCTGGGAAAAACTGGAAGTGGAGTTTCAGGTGAATGCGCCCCAGGAAGTGGCGCTCTTCCTGGAACTCCGCGGCCGTCAGGGAGAATCCTTTTTCGCCGACGATTCCATCCGCCTGATCCGCCTGCCTTGAATCATTTTTTTATTACCAGCACGCTATTGAAATTGGTTTGCACATGGTTGTAGCGGCTGGGAATCAAGTCCACCCGATATCCCTGTTGCTTCAGTTCCTCAACCAAAGGCGCCACCAGCGGGCTTTGCTTGGAGGGGATTTCTAAAGTATAGAGCGGATAAATGCGAACTTCTCGCCGGGCCACCCGCAACAGTTCCTGAACCGCCATGCGATGGAAGTGCAGGTCGAAGGGTGATTTTTTCATGGTGCCGCCAAACTTGGTGTCTGCGTACGAGAAGAGGAAATTTCCGCTCAGGGCCAGGTCGAAGGCCCTGTTTTTGAAGGGAAGGGATGGCAAGGCGCCGGGAATGTACCGGCCTTCCCTCAATCCGCAGGAAAAGTCCCGGGAGAATTCTTTTAAAGCCAGCAGTTTCCTTTGCAGGTACTCCTCCCAGTCGGGTTCCACGAACAACTCATTTAATAAATTGCGCATGCAATTGACCCCGGCCTTGATATCCAGCCGCGCTTGTTTTCCCAGGAACCCCTTGCGGTGGTAGTACATCGGATCGCAGCCGGTTATATGCAAGCCGCGCTCCTGTCCCTGGGCCACGAAGGAATCCGGCCCCGAGGGGCAATCGAGAATGTCCCGGCCTTGAAGCTGCTTGTTTTCCAGAGCGAACATTTCCAGATATTCCTCATAGGTCCGGCCAAAAAACAATACCTTGGGCAGGATAAACTTTGTCGCAGTCACCATGACACTACCTCCCGTTTTTGCGCTGTAGTGTCCTTACGCCCGCCGGGTGAATAAGGTTCGCCAATCTTGATGCCAAGGGATAGATTCCAGCGTAAGTTAATGGTTTGCCCGGCCCAGCAATGGTAAGGGGGGAAACGATGAATTCGCAGCCTGCGCGGTTTAATTCCCCCTGGTGGAGAACCCCAGTCAACGGGCTGGTTTTCCTGCTGGGAAAACTGGGTGCGAAACGGCTGCGCCTCGACCTCGATTCCCTCCTGTCGCTGTCCCGGCGAGCCACCGGCCTGTCCGATTTCGGCCCGGGGGATTTTCAAACCCCGCTTCTCCTTTTGCTCCAGGATTTTCAAAAGCATTCAGAGGCCGACCCGCTCGGCCGGGCGCTATTTGGCCGCAACCTGCGTTTCCTTCTGGAAACCCGGCTGCGCGCCACGCAGGCGCTGAAGGATTACCCTGCCATTTTGCAAGTCCCCGTGGAAAAACCGCTGTTCATCCTCGGGTTGCCTCGCACAGGCACCACCTTCCTTCAAGGCTTGCTCTCCCAGGTGGCTTGCCTGCGTTCCTACATCAACTGGCAAGGCATGTCGCCAGCGCCTCCACCTTCAGTTTCCTCCAAAAGGAATATTCAAAGCCGCATTGCCCATTCCCGCCAACGCAACAGTTTTATCTACAAGCTATCTCCCGGATTCATTACCGCGCATGAACTGCATGAGAACGAGCCCGATGAATGCAACCATCCGATGATGACCGCCTTTCAGTCCTTTCTCTTTGGCGTCTATTTTCATTCCCCCGATTATTTGAACTACCTTTTTCAATGCGATTTCCGCGACGCCTACTACTGGCACAAGGTCCACCTGCAAATGCTGGCCTTTGGCCTCGAAAACAAGTCTTGGGTTTTGAAAGGCCCGGCCCATCTCGGCTCGCTGACGGCGCTGCTGCAAGCTTACCCCGATGCCCGCATGGTCTTCACCCACCGCGACCCGGCCGACTCACTGCCTTCGCTGGCCAGTTTGCTCCGGTTTTTGCACCAGGTCTTCGCCTCACCACCGCCTGCCAAGGAGGCGGGGAAGTTCACTGTGGAGTATCTGGAAAAAATCCTGGCTGCCGGCCAGAGGACACGCACCTCCGCCCAGTTCCCATCCGCCCAGGCCTTGGATTTGAAATACCACGACCTGGTGGCCGACCCGGTGGGGACCGTGTTAAAAATCCTTGGGCATTTCAAATATGAGGAAGACCCTGGGCTGGTTTCCAGGCTGGAAGCTTTCTGCCAGGCCAACAAACAGCACAGGAAGGGCAAGCATCATTATTCTTTGGAAGAATTCGGGCTGGAGAGCGGAGAAATCCGCCAGCGCTTCGCCTTTGAATGGGAACAGTCCAGATAAGGTGGCGAGGAGCAAGAAGCGCCTGGTTCGCTTCCTTGTGAACCGATGATCCCAAGAATTTTCAAACGCTAATGGGTAATACCGGGAGCAAGCACCAGAAGATAAACGCCGACGCCGGGCAAACAAACAGCGCCGCGGTTCCCCAAAGGGCGCACCGGCACAAGGAACTCCTCATCCCATATCGAAGCCACCCTGCGATCAGCGCTGTCGGCAACAGGGAGAAAAGTCCGACCAGACCCCAGTCCAGAATCGTGGGAGCCGCGCC
>SHZZ01000088.1 GCA_009692005.1 Gemmataceae bacterium
GAGAATGGCACCGCGGGAACAACCCGGTCTTCAAGGGTAAGGAGGTGTAATTTGGCCTGGTGGCGCTTGGGCTGGTGGCGCACCCGGCGAGAGGTGTTGGAAAAGGAGGAGAAAATATTGCGGATCCAGGCTGCGGGCATGAAGGCACCCCTGCGCAAGAATAATGTTACAATAAGCAGTTTGGGTAAACAAATCCACCCACGACTCTAATACTATCAGAAATTTGAATGCAAACAAAAGAAACAGATTTTCCCCTTAAATTATATTTTTTCAAAAAACAAAAACAAACCCGAAAATGCCGGCCTTTGCGGAATATTAAACAATTGGAAACCTTTCCCTACGAGTTCCGCGTACACGGTGCGTAGCGGCGGCGTTGAGGGTTTTGCTTCCTGGGTGCGCGGGCATCTTGCCCGCTTCTTTCTCTTCATTTTTCTTTATGCGGGCCAGAGGCCCGCATACACAGGTGGTTCCCCGTACCAGAGAGGTCCCCCGGGCCAAGGGCATCTTGCCCGCTTCTTCTCCCCGGGAACGCCAGGCTCCAGCCTGGCAAAGGAAGAAGCCGCGCTCTCTGCGCGGCGGCAAATCCTGTAAAAGGGATTAACATTTTTGGCCTTGCTTGCAACTCTTCCAGTGCGCCATGAATGCTTTTTCCAGTTCCGAACCAGGAAGCGATTTAGAAATAATTTTGACCTGGTGCAGGCTGCGAATGGGGTCGAGAAGAAAAGAGTCGGTATCGCAGGTCACCAGCATTACGGTGAGGTTTTTCAAGGCTTGATTGGCATGGATTTTTTCCACCAGTTCTTTGCCGTCCATCTGAGGCATGTGGAAGTCGGTGATGACCAAGTCGAAATTACCCGTTTGCGCCCATTGCAACCCTTCCTGACCGTTGCCGGCTTCTTGCGGAGTGGGGAAGCCCATTTTTGCCAGGGTAGTGATCATGCGCCTTCGGGCGGAAGGGCTGTCGTCCACCAAGAGGATTTTTTGCGGTGCGGCATTTGGGTCCAAAGAAAGCGTTTTTGCGGGGCCGTCCCCGGGGGCAACGAGGACCGTTTTCAAATCCTCGGGGTGAAAAGGTTTTTTCAACAATTTGATGCCCAGTTTTTCCGCCTCGGCTTGCAACTCCGGGTTGATTTCCGAAGTGGTAAGGACCCGGGGGATATTCCCGCTGCCAAGAATCTTCGTGGCTTTGGCCAAAAATTCCAAGCCCGGCATGTCGGGCAAATGCAAAGAGGACAGGACCGCCTGGCATCCGCCGCGGCTGATCTGTTCCAGGGCATCCTTGGCGGTGGCGCAAACCTGCACTGACGGGAATCCCAGTTTTTTAATTTGCGAGGCGATGACAATTCCTTGGGCCCGCGAGGGTTCCAGCAACAACACGCGCCCGGCGCCTTCAATTTGAATGGTGGCCGTGGCCTGATAGTTGACTTCAGCTTTAGTTTCCGGCGAGTCCATGGCCACGGTGGATTGGATCTGCTTGGACATGCCAACCCCTAATTGAGATACCAGGGCTTGCAGGTCTTTGGCCAAAGCGGTCATGGTTTGGTAGCGGCTGTCGGTGTCCTTGGCCACCATTTTTTGAAAAATATCGTCGAGCGCCTTGGGCACATCCGGGCGCAAAGAACAAAGTGAGGGAATGGGTTTGGCGCGGTGGGCCAAGATTTTATCAATGACCGATTTGGCGGGATAAATATCCTTGCCAACCAGAATGTAATACAGAGTACAACCAAGAGAGTAAATGTCAGCTCTATGGTCGACGCCGCGGGTGTCCTCGGCCTGTTCCGGCGCCATGTATTCCAGGGTGCCGGCAATGGTGAATTCCTTGGTCAACTCCGCGGTATGCGCCTGGGGTTCGGCAGTGGCTGCCATGCGCACCAGTCCCATGTCGGCCACTTTGATTTGCCCTTGTCGGGTGCGCATCAGATTGGGCGGCTTGATGTCGCGGTGCACCATTCCCTGATCATGGACATATTGCAAGGCCAGGGCCGCCTGCAGGATGGCATCGATAGCCTCGGGCACTTCCAAAGGGCCGTTCTTCCTGACGACCTTTTCCAGGTCGCTGCCCTCGACAAATTCCAAGACCAGGAAAAAACCGAGGGGGCCGGTGTCGGCGTCGTAGGCCTGCATGATTCCGGGATGATTCAACCGGGCGATCGATTCCACTTCCCGCTGAAAGCGCGCCAGGTTGTCCTCATTGTGCTTCGTTTCCTGGTTGAGAACCTTGATGGCCACCACCCGTTTCATGCGTTTGTGCATGGCGCGAAATACCATGCCCATGCCTCCCTGGCCAAGGCGGTCGAGGATCAGGTAATTATCCATGACCAGGTCGGCGAGGCGGTTTTCCCTGAGAGACCGGGCCTGGAACGGGGTCAGCATGCCGATCTGTTCAAGAAAGTCAGCCAGGTCGTCGATGTCCTCGAGGGACCGCGATTCCGGGTAATCCTCGAAAGCCTTGGCCAGGCGGTCTTGAGAAAGGATCCCCAGGGTCACCAGGTTTTTTTTTGCTTCGTCGAGGGCCAGGGTCATGGAAAACCCAAAAGTTAAATGCTAGGATGCACAGGCTTTAGGATAGCGAATCTGCCAACTGGGTGAAACCCAAGTTTTGGGCCCCCACCCCTACATCGCAGGGACTCCCATGGTAAATAATCTGGTGTTCACTTTAATCTTGGGTTCATTCCTGGTCCTGCCTGTGGCGGCACAGGAACCCAAGGAGGAGCCCTTTCTTTGCCACTGGGCCAAGCAGCCGCCGAAAATCGATGGCCAGGGAGACGATCCCTGCTGGAAAGGCGCGGCGGAGATCAGCCATTTTTATTTGCCCTGGCTGGGTGAAAAGGCGAGGAAGTCGAAAACCGCCACGCGTGCACGGCTGCTCTGGGACTGGGAAAACCTTTATTTCCTGGCTTCGATGGAAGATGCCGATCTCTTTGCCGATGTCCGCGAACACGACGGGCAAACCTGGAACAACGATGTTTTCGAGTTGTTTTTCCGTCCCGATGCCAGCAAGGGTGGCTATTACGAGTTCCAGGTGAACGCCGCCAACACCATATTTGACGCCTTCTTTCCGAAAAGGAACCTGGAAGGAATTCTCAATCAGTCCAAGGCCGACCGCTTTCATGTCGAAGCCAAGGTGGCCTTAAAAGGAACGCTGAATCAAAGGAACGATCAAGACACAGGCTGGTCGGTGGAGGGGAAAATCCCGTGGATAGATTTCAGCAAATGCGGCGGTCGCCCCCAGCCAGGTGAAACCTGGCGTTTTGCCCTTTGCCGTTATGACTACGACAAAAAATGGCCCGAGCCGGAGCTATCGACCTGCGCTCCCTTGAAGGACAAGAAACACGCAGACTTCCACCTGGTGGAGAATTACGCGCCGTTGCGCTTCGAGGGCCCCCTCCCAACCGGGCAACCCGCGGTGCGAATCAGCGCCAAGGACCTCAAGGTGGCTGGCTCACCGGAACCGCCGACCCCTTACAAAACCGTGCCGGCTTACCCCGGGTTGAAATTGAAATTCCCCATCTTTACCTGTAATCAACCGGGCACCCGTTTGATGCTGGTCAGTTGCCAGGACCAGCCCTACGCCGTTTCTTCCATCCAGCGCTTCAACATCGACAAACCGGCGGAGAAACCGGAACACCTCTTCGAATCCAAGGATTCCATCTACGACATATTGTTTCACCCAAAGTTTGCGGAGAACGGCTTTGTCTACTTTGGCTGCAACGGCCCCTCGCCGGATGGGAAAAAGCGTACACGCGTGATCCGCTATTCCATGGAGACTAAGCCCCCGTTTAAGTTGGACCAGGCTTCAGTCAAAACGATTATTGAATGGCATTCCGATGGGCATAATGGCGGCGCCATAGCTTTTGACAACGAGGGGATTTTTTATGTGACGAGCGGGGACGGCACCTCCGACTCCGACACTTGGGTCTCCGGCCAGGACATGACCCGCCCCCTGGGCAAAGTGCTGCGCATCAACCTCGACAAACCGGAAGGAGGCAAGGAGTATGCCGTTCCCCAGGATAACCCGTTTTTGAAATTGCCTGGCGCCGTGCCGGAAACTTGGGCCTACGGTTTGCGCAATCCCTGGCGCATGCACTTTGACAAAGTCAAAGGGCATTTATGGGTGGGCAACAATGGGCAGGATTTGTGGGAACAGATTTTCTTCGTGCGCAAGGGGGACAATTTCGGCTGGAGCGTCATGGAAGGCTCGCATCCATTTTACCAAAGTCGGCAAGCGGGACCGACGCCCTTTGTCAAACCGGCGGCGGAGCACCACCATGCCGAGGCCCGTTCTCTCACCGGCGGGATTTCCTACTACGGCAAAAAGATCCCCGCGCTGAAGGGCTTCTATATCTATGGCGATTACTCCACCGGCAAGATCTGGGGCATGGACCACGATGGCAACCGCGTGGTTAAACATCTTGAACTCGCCGATACTTCGCACCAGATCACCGCTTTCGCCCTGGACCCCGATGACAATCTCCTCGTGGTCGATCACCAGGGCATCTTTTACAAGCTGGTGGAAAACGACCTGAGCAAACCCCGCCCGTCTTTTCCCAGGAAGCTTTCAGAAACCGGGTTGTTTAAGCAGGTGAAAGGGCGCGTTCCTCACGCAGCCTTGATCCCCTATTCAGTCAACGCGCCGTTGTGGTCGGACAACGCCCATAAAGAGCGCTTTCTCGTTCTGCCGGAATTGGGCGCTGATGGCAAGCCAAGCACCATCGATATTGCCACGAACCGCGGCTGGAATTTCCCCGACGGCGCTGTTCTGGTGAAGTCGTTTGCTTTGGACATTCAACCAGGAAACCCTGCCATGAAAAAATGGGTGGAGACCCGCCTGCTCACCAAGCAGGAAGGAGAATGGGTGGGGTATTCCTACAGGTGGAACGAAGCGCAAGATGAGGCCGACCTTGTGGAAGCATCAGGCCGGGATGAGAAAATTGAAATCGCAGGCGCCGGTGGAGGAAAGAGCGCTTCTCAGGTTTGGCATTACCCCAGCCGAGCCGAGTGCATGGTGTGCCACAGCCGGGCCGTCAATTATGTTCTCGGGCTGAATGAGGCGCAGATGAACCGCGATTTCCCCTACCCCCATGGAACCATGAATCAATTGGCGTATTTGGAATCGCGCGGGTTGCTGCGAGCGCGGTCGCAGGAAGAATTCAAAAATGCCATTCGCCGGACCGGGCTGGCCGATGGCAAAAAGGACAAGGTACTTGATGACTGGGTTCAGGCGCAAATGGAAACGAAGGAGCAAAGAAAGCTGGAAGACGGTTCCACTTTGCTGGGGGCCAGCCCGGTGCATTTGAAGAAGCTGGTGGACCCTTCCGATAAGGCGGGGGATTTGCAATTGCGGGCTCGCTCGTACCTGCAGGCCAATTGTGCCAACTGCCATGTTGAAGCCGGGGGAGGAAACTCGCAAATCGACCTGGAGTTTTCCACTTCGCTGGAAAAAATGAAACTGCTTGGCATCAAACCCGTTCACGCCGCTTTCGATTTGAAAGACCCGCTTTTAGTCAAACCTGGACATCCCGAAGAGTCGGTCTTGATGAAGCGGGTGTCCCTGGTGGGCCAGGGGCAAATGCCTCCCCTGGCGAGAAATCTGACTGACCCAGAGGGCGTGGCGTTGCTGCGGGAGTGGATCCAATCATTGAAAAAATAAAAAGCCTTGTGCTAAACTTGGTCTGTTCCTGGCCCGGGGTGTTCCTGGCCTTTTTCCTTTTGATCGCTGTCGGGTATCCGCAAAAGCTTCTCCTGGATCCTGGCCCCTTCTGGCACATTCGCGTTGGCGAATGGATGCTCGACCATGGCCGGGCGCTTACCCTTGATCCCTTTTCCATCTCCAGGCAAGGTCAGGAATGGCTTCCTACTCAGTGGCTGGCGGAAATTTTCATGGCTCTGGCTTACCGGGCAGCCGGCTTTCCCTTGGTGATCCTTGTCAGCGCTGCTATCGCTTCTGCCCTGTTGGCGTTCCTGGCGCAACGGTTTTTCAAGGCCCGGCTCAATCCTGCCGCAGTTTGGTTTTTCGCCACCTTCGCCTTTTTGGGAATCTCCGATCAACTGCACGCCAGGCCGCTCCTCGTCACACTGGTCGGAACCGCTTGCTTGACCGCTTTTTTGCTTGAGATCGAGGAGGGCAAATGGCAGGGAAAAGCGCTGCTGTTTTCTTTTCCCCTGGCGGTTTTTTGGGCCAATTGCCATGGCGGCTACTTGGGGGCGGTAGCCATGGTCTGGCTAGCCTGGTTTGGCTGGGGTTTTCGGAAAACCGTTCTGAAAGATGGCCCCTTTTCTAACCGAAACAATTTTCTTTTCCTTACCCTCGGCGCTTTGGCCTGGACTCTGGCGCCCCTGGTTTCCCCATTTGGATACAGCCTGCCCATGGAATGGCTGCGCATTTGGTTCCAGCTAGACCTGAGCTCCTACATTATCGAACATCTCCCCCCTTCTTTGGGGTTTGGGTCCTTCCGCGTGGTTCTCCTCTTGGGTGCGCTTTTGCTTTTCCTGTTGATTCGATTTGCCCGATCGATCCCCTTTTCCACCGTCCGGTTCATGCCAATTGCGTGGTTTTACATGGCCCTCCAAAGGGGGCGAAACTCTTCCCTATTTACCACTTGCGGGGCGGTAGTCTTGGCCGATTTGCTGGAAAAGAAAACTTCTCGAGGCAAGTGGTTCACTTCCTGGTCGGTAGAGAAGGCCAGGCCGCCGGATTGGGCTGGAATTGCCCTGGCGGTTATGGTTCCCCTGGCATTTTCTCTGGCTGCCTGGACAGGGCATTATTCCCCCAAGTTGGAAAAACGGGCCTGGGCGACCGATTTGATTGCTCCTTTGCAAAAGCTGAATAAAAATAGTCGCCCAGGAACGGGGATTTACAACGAACTTTCGGATGGCGGCTTTCTGATTTTGCATGCGCCGAACTTGCGCGTGTTCAACGATGACCGTTGCGAACTTTACGGTAGCGCCTGGCAGTTGGAACAAGTGGACTGGGAGAGAAACCGCCCCTGGGAAATTCATGAACGCTCAACGAAAACGCCTTTTTCCCTGGCTTTTGTGAGAAAAGAGACCGCTTTGCATAAAGAGTTGATGTCTTCACCGAAGTGGACTTTGCTGGAAGACGGGGAAATTGCCTCTATTTTTTCTAAAAAAATAAGGCGGTAGCTCAGGTGTAATAGTAGTTCTAAGCGGCAGGAAAATCGCGTGAGGATTAAAACTAACGGCGGCCAATTCCTCCTTTTTGTCTTAATCCCGGCAGATTGCCAGTAAAGAAAAGGCCCAGGGCCTTGGGCTCGGTGTTGCCCCGTATCCTTCACCAACCAGATGGGGAAATGAAATCAAGGTATCTGGGTTCAAAAGAAGGCACCCCGCAGTTTTGAGGTCCGAGGATGGGCTAACCGCCGTAGAATATGCGGCTATGGCCGCGATGATCATCCTGGTGGCCATTGGCGCCAATTCCATGTTCGGTAAAAGTGTCAGCAGTTCCTTCAAAGCTTCTGCCGAAAGTTTTGGAAGCCTTTCCTACGCCAACAGCGGTGGCGGCGTTCTGCGTTTCGCCCTTAATTTTCTACCCATCTTTGCCAACTCCATGGCTACCCAAAAGGTAGTCATAAAGAGCGGGTGATGGCGTTAATCACTGGGTAACTGCCATTCTTCAAGCTGAAATAGTCTTCCGGTTGTATTTTTTCTTGCATTAAAAAAAACAGGCTTGTAGGATCAAGCTAATAATCCGAGACAATGGTTTTACCCAAAAAACCTGCCTCCAAAATCCCAAAAGGGTGTTTAAATGGGTGAAATTCAGAAAAAAATCCAGAGGTTTTTGCGGTCGGAGGAAGGGCCAACAGCGGTTGAATATGCCATCATGGTAGCCCTGATCCTCGTGGTGGCCATTGGCGCCATTACTTTTTTGGGGACAAGTGTTAGTTCGTCCCTTAGCAAGACAGCGGATGTTGTAAGCCAGGTGCCAAAAACGGGAAAATAAAAAGCCTCGGGCATTTGGCGAAACCAAATTCAGAAGGATTTAGAAAAGTTTGAAAAAATATTTGCCTGCTTTGAATCTGTGACCTAAGTTTTTTTAGAAGCTTGCGGAATTTTCTTGATTGAAATTTCGCTGGCATTACCATGCAGGTGAGTCTGGGAGGGGAATTCGCACTCAATTACCCTTTTTAGGCAATAACCCCAAAAAAAGCTTGGGGGCCTTCAGGCTGGCGAGTGCCTATGATGGAGAATATCGATGATGAAAATCCGTGAAAAGGTTTCTCGGTTTTTAAAATCCGAAGATGGTCCGACTGCGGTGGAATACGCGGTCATGGTAGCCTTGATTATCGTGGTGGCGATTGGCGCCGTTACCTTCCTTGGCCAAAGTGTTAGCGGCCAGTTAAGCAATGTGGCCACTAAGGTTGCTGTTCCAAGTTAGTAAATCAAAAGCCGGCCGGGGTATGAAAGCCCTGGCCCTTTGATGAAACATGGGGGAAAAGCGTCCTTCCCCCCAATTTTTATCAAGTGGATTTGGGCAAATCTTATCAAGCCATTTCCGCCCGCAATTTTTGATAAAGTATATTTGCGAGTTTTGACGGGAGTAAGGCCCATGGAATTATGGCCTGCCCAGGGGGATCCCGTCGGGTGACGGTGTTTTTTTAGGAACAGTTAAGTAGGTTTTTATGAAGAGTTTAATTATACAGGCCCGAAGTTTCTCAAAGCGGAGGATGGGCCAACTGCCGTGAAATACGCGGTTATGTTGGCCTTAATTATTGTCGTGGCTATTGGCGCCATCACTACATTGGGGCAAAATGTAAGCACGACATTGAACAATACGGCAACTGCCATCCAGTCAGTATCCTGAGGGACTATTTATGGAATGGACTATTGGGGCCTGGCCTTTGGGGGTTTTGCTTTTCGCCATGA
>SHZZ01000031.1 GCA_009692005.1 Gemmataceae bacterium
AGCGGTTTCCAAAGCGCATCCAACGGCTTATGCCTTCCCCGGGTCGGGAAATTCCATTACAATTTTTCAAATCCCATAAACGAGGAGGGCGGGCGATGCGGGAAATTAACCGGATGGTGTTTTTGAGTCTGGGCTGGCTGGGTTTGGGCATGTTTGCCAGCACGGCGGAACCGCTGAGCCCGGAGCAGTTCGCCAAGGCGCAAGCTTTAATCAAGCCCAGCCCAGACGAGGAAGCCTGGGCCAAGATCCCCTGGCTAACCGGCCTGTGGCAGGCGCGGGAAATCGCCGCCAAGGAAGGCAAGCCGATCCTCCTTTGGGAAATGGACGGGCATCCGCTCGGCTGTGTCTGAAACAACGGAGTCGCGGGCCGTGCGCTCGCTTTTTCCGATCCCGAAATCATCAAAATGGCCACAGAAGACTTTGTGGCGGTAAGCGCTGACGACTGGTACCAACGGAGGCGCAGCGACGCCGAGGGGGAATTCTTCCGCAAGGTCGCTGACCAGGGTCCGCGCAAAGGCGCGGGCGGTTCCACCCGGCAGGGGATTTACTGCCTGACCGCGGATGGGAAACTGCTGGCCTACAAAAACGCAGGCCAGTCCCCCGAGGTGATGAGGGAAGCGCTTCGCCAAGGTTTGAAGGAATGGAAAAAACTGCCGGCGGAACGGCGCAAGCCTGGCGCGGCTCAAGTGGGCGAGGCGGGCAAGGTCGATGCCCGCTATGACCGCCAGCCGCCCCCCGGGGGGTTGATCGTGAATGTTTACACCCGCATTCTCGGGCGGGAGAAAGGCGAGCTCTGCCGGGGAACTTGCAAATCGGTGGTGGGGGAGCAAGCAGCCCGCGACCATTTATGGCTGACCCAGGCGGAGTGGCAAGGGCTGATCCCGAACAACCCATTCGAGGGAAACCAGGCTCCGTTGGCCCCGGCCGTGGCCGAGCGTATTCTTCGTTTTCACCTGATCGACAACACGCGTGGCGAGCCGCCCATGTGGCGGCGGGAGGATATCCGTTCGCAGAAGCTGACGCTGACGGTGGTGTTAGTCACGCCATTAGAAGTGCGCTTAAAGTTACATGGCCAGGTTTTGCTGGCTAACGGAGCAGATGCGGCCAAGGCCGAACGGGGCTTCGAGGCGCAAGTGCAAGGCGAGATCCTCTACGATCGGAAAAAGCAGGCAATCACCAGGTTCGACGCGGTGGCGTTGGGGGAGCATTGGGGCGAAAGTTCCTTCACGCGTGAAGCCCGTGCGGGGCGTCAGCCCTTGGGGGTTTCCTTCCATCTGGCGGGTAAAGATCCGGCCGACCTGGTGCCGCCCCAGGCCGCGCGTGAGATCGGCCTGTACCTGGGCCGATACAAGTAGGGAATGTGATCTGGTTTGCCCTGCGGGGGACATAAGTCCCCCCCGCGTTGTGAAAAAATGGAATAATTAATCATGGGGCCGAGGCACTCGGCTCGCCCGTATCAATTCTTTCTTGAATCCCCTATGCTATGCCCTTTGCGAAACACCCTGGATGGGATTTTCATCATGAAATTCAAACGCTGGATGATCTGTCTGTTGTTGTTCACGGGCTTGCAAGGGGTTTGCGCCCAGGAGAAAATTCCCGACACGCAAGTAGGGAATGAAAAGCTCATGGCGCCAGCGGAAGCGCTGAAAAGCCTGCGGTTGCCGGATGGTTTTTCCGCCACCCTCTTTGCCCACGAGCCAGCGGTGATTCAGCCAATTGGCATGTCCTTCGACTCGCGCGGCCGCCTGTGGATCAGCGAGTGCCTGACCTACGCTGAGACCAAGCTCAATTTTGATTTAACATTGAAAGACCGGGTGGTGATTCTGGAGGACACCGATGGGGACGGCTTGCACGACAAGCGAAAAGTCTTCTGGGATCAAGGTCAGAAAGTGACGAGCGCCTTGCCGGGATTTGGCGGGGTGTGGGTTCTGGCGGCGCCCAAGCTCCTGTTCATCCCCGACCGCGATGGCGACGATAAACCGGATGGCGAGCCGGAAGTTGTGCTGGATGGATTTGATGCCGGCCCGATCCGGCACAATATCGTCAACGGCCTGGCCTGGGGCCCGGACGGCTGGCTCTACGGTCGGCATGGCATTCAAGCCACTTCTTTTGTGGGCCCCCCGGATACACCGGCCAGCAGGCGCGTGCCGCTCAATTGCGGCATCTGGCGCTACCATCCCACGCGCAAAGTTTTCGAAGTGGTCAGCAGGGGAACGACCAATTCCTGGGGCCACGACTGGGACGCGAACGGGGAATGCTTTTTCATCAACACGGTGATCGGCCACTTCTGGCACGCCATCCCGGGCTCGTACCTCAAGCGCATGTATGGCGAACACTTCAACCCGCGCCTCTATGAACTGATTGATCAGCACGCCGACCATTTCCACTGGGACCGCGCCGAGAATTGGAGCGATGTGCGCCAGAAAGGCGTGACGCCCACTTCCGACAAAGCCGGGGGCGGCCATGCCCACTGCGGGTTCATGATCTATCAGGGTGACAACTGGCCCGAAAAATACCGGGGTAAAGTGTTCACCGTCAACTTTCACGGCAGGAGAATCAACAGCGACCGGATCGAGCCGCATGGCAACGGCTTTTTGGCCAAGCACGAGCCCGATTTCATGCACATCGGCGACCCGTGGTTTCGCGGCATCGAACTCGCCTACGGGCCCGATGGCGGCGTCTTCCTACTCGACTGGTCGGATACAGGCGAATGCCATGAAAATGATGGCGTCCACCGCAACTCCGGCAGGATTTACAAGATTGTCCATGGCAAGGTGAACCCCTTGAAGCCCTTCGACCTGGCCAAACTTTCCGATCTTCAGCTTGCCCAGATGGTGAAGAGCGCCAATGAATGGCACTACCGCCAGGCCCGGCGGATTCTGCAGGAACGGGCCAGCGGCGGCGCGGCCATTGCCCCTGCTTGCCGCCAGACACTTCTAAGTTTCCTGAGCCAGGGCGCCACGGTGCAGGAAAAGCTGCGGGCCTTGTGGATGTTGAACTCGCTGAAGCCTCTTACGGAAGAGTTTCTTTTGAAGCTGCTTGAAGACGCGGAGCCGGCGATGCGAACCTGGGCCGTGCGCCTGCTCATGGATGGCGACGCGGTTTCCCAGCCGGCGGTGGCGAAGTTGCAAGTTATGGCCAGCAGGGAACAATCTCCTTTGGTGCGGCTCTACCTGGCCTCGGCGCTGCACAAGATTCCCTTGAACGCGCGGGGCGAACTGGCCCTTGCCCTGGCAAAACGAACTGAAGATGCCAACGACCACAACCAACCTTTGATGATTTGGCACGGGGCGGAGCCGCTGGCGTCGGCGCGGGCAGATTTCGCGGTGAGGCTGGCGCTGGAATCGCGCATGAAACCGCATGCTCGCTTTGCTTCGCGGGTGCTGGCCGAGGAAATCACCACCCGGCCTACGGGCCTCGCGGCTCTGTTGCAACAGGGGGCCTCGCGGGATCCGGGCACACGGTTGGAAATCGCCCTGGGGATGCGCGATGGCATGCGCGGATTGACAAAAGCCACGCCCCCCGCTTCCTGGCAGGGCTTTCTACAAAAATTGAACGAAGGAAAAGAGGATGCCAGGCAACTGGGACGGGAGCTGGCCGTGGTCTTTGGCGATGGGCGGGCCTTGGCCGAGATCCGCAAGATCGCCCTCGATGGCAAGGAGTCGGCGGCTGCCCGGCAATCGGCCTTGCAGACCTTGGTCGACAGCAAAGCGCCCGACCTGGCCCAGATCCTGCCCAAGTTGATTGGCGATCGAGTAGTGGCGGAGGCCGTAGTGCGCGGTCTGGCCGCCATTGATTTGAAAGAAGCGCCCAATCTGATCCTGGGGCAATTCGACCGGCTGGAACCCAACGGGAAAAAAGCGGCCATCGATACTCTATGCTCGCGCCCGGCTTACGCCCTGGCCCTGCTCAAGGCCATTCAGGAAGGGAAAGTGCAGCGACTTTTTCTCACGGGCTACCATGCCAGGCAAATCGCGCAGTTCAATGACCCGGCTTTGAGCCAGTTGTTGACCAAGGCCTGGGGCGAGGTGCGGCTGCCCTCGGAAAAGGTCAAGCTACGGATGGCGTCGCTGCGGCAGAAAATGACTCCGGATACGGTGGCCAAGGGGAACCCCTCGCACGGGCGGGCCTTGTTCAACCAGGTGTGCGCCAACTGTCATGGGCTCTTTGGCCAAGGGGGCAACCTGGGGCCAGACCTGACCGGCTCGCAGCGGAGCAATCTGGAATACCTGCTGGAAAACATTCTGGAGCCCAACGCCACCGTGGCGGCGGATTTCCGCATGTCCGCGGTGGCCATGAAGGATGGCCGGTTGATTACGGGGTTGTTGTTCCCGCGAGCCAATAACACGGTTGAACTTGTGGGGCCAACGGAAAAGAAAACGGTGTCGCGGGATGACATCGAGAGCATCCGTGCATTGCAGGTTTCCCCCATGCCGGAAAACCTGTTCGAGAATTTGAAGGAGGAGCAGATCCGCGACCTGTTTTCTTATCTCATGGGGCCCGGGCAAGTGGCGCTGCCTTGAGGACTCTCGATCCTCAGGGGGCTGACGCCGTCCGCTCGAGAAGGTCGAGAAGGGTGGCAGTGATTTTGCTCGAGGCTTCGACTTCCAGGTAGCTTGAGCGGGCGCGCCAGGTTTCATATCCGCCCCATTGGTGTTGCTGCGGCGTGGGCAAGTAGCCGTTGTAACCGTTGGCAAGTTCAATGGTGAAGGTTGGCTTCAACCGGCTCTTCTTTTTCAGCTCCAGGCCGATCTCGGTAAAAACCTCGCAAGGAATGGCGCAGATGCCGAGGTTGCCTATGCGCAGCGCCTGGATTTTCACCGGCACTGTTTTTGGAAACTTGGCCAGCAGCACCGTCTCGCGGGCATAAATCTCAGGCATTGTTTCCAGCACCACTTTATTGGCCTTGCCGAGAATCTCCTTGGCTCGGGTGATGTCCGCCGGCGACGGCAGGCGCACCCCCAGTTGCAGATCCTTTTCTGCCGCCGCCAGCGTCACATGGCTTTGGTACTTGATGTTTTTGACGGCGGCGAGGGCGGCCTTGGCCACGCTGTCGGCCACCAGGCGGATTTGCTCCCCCGGTTCCCTTTTTCCCGGAGCTTTGCCGGAAAAGTTCACATTGTTCACATCCCCGCTGGTGCCATTGCTCATGATGCCGACGAATTCCGGCCCGGCCTCGAGAAGCACGGCAACCCGTTCACAAAAGGCGCCGAAATAATCGGCCGATAGCGCCGGGTAGCCGCCCACATAATGCAGGCTGTAATTGGCCAGCAAGGCCAGGTGTTTTCCCTCGGAAGTAATGACAGACAGGACGGAAACTTGGGGATCGACCGGTCCGGCTTGCAGGTCGAGTCCGGGGTTCTGGTAGCCGGGATTCATTTTGACTTTATCCGTGGTGCTGCCAAAGGGGTCTTGCAGGATCGACCCCGGTTTCATGACCCACCTTCGGTTGAATAGCTGGTTCGGTTCGTCGGCGGCGCCCCAGCCGATCTTGGCCGGCGCCAGGCGTTTGTTGGCGGCGATGATGCCCTCAGCGATTTTCCCGGCCAGGAATTTCGGGTACTCGTGTTCGGGCTCGCTTTGAAAGACCCCGGCAGCCGTGGGTGCGCTGTGGGTGTGGGTGGCGGAAAAAAGCATGTTGGCGGCTGGGATGCCGGTGGCGGCGGCGGCCTTCTTTTTGGCTTCCTCGAAAACCTCGCGAGGGATCATGCAGCTATCGCAGACGGCGAAGGCCAGGCGAGTTTTGCCGTCATCCAGCACCAGGCAGCGGGCATGCAGGCGGTCGTGTGCGACGGTGGCCTGCACATCGCGCATGTTGCCACTTACGCTGATGGGGAAGGTGGTTGGGGTAATGTCTTGGGCAAAGGCGCCAGCGCGGAAAACCGGATCGGCGGCTCGGCTGGAAGAGGAGAGAAACAGGGAAAACAAGGCGGGGATGATTACAAGGCGCATTGTTCTTGCCTCCAAAGCGGTTTAATGGAATTGGAAATGAGATTACCCCGTTGCTTGTCGATCACAAGGGGTATTTTCCTCAGGGTTGGTGTCCTGAGGAATTCAAGGCCATTTTGTCTTGATAAAAGGAAGAAAAAATGGAAGATTGAATTAGCTAGAATTGGAAGGACCAGCCATGATCGCGTCTTTACGATTGCGCCAGGGCTTTACGCTGATCGAAATCCTGCTGGTGATCGCCAGCATCGCGGTCTTGATCGGGTTGTTGCTGCCTGCGGTGCAGAAAATCCGCGAGACCGCATCGCAGGTCTCTTGCCAGAACAATTTGCGCCAGATCGGTTTCGCCATCCACGGGTATCATCGCACGCATAACTACCTGCCCTATACGCGGGTGGAAAAAGGCTGGACCTGGGCCATTCTCATTCTTCCCTATATGGAAGAGGGCAATTGTTTCAACGAATGGCTGCGCTACCCGGAATACTACAAAGCGCCCGCGGAGTTGCGGAAACATACTGTGAAGCAATATTTCTGCCCTTCCCGTCGAGGCTGGGGGCATGAAGCTTTGAGCAAGGAGGGTGATATTCCCAAGGGGGCGCCGCCAGGAACTGAGAATTTCAACGGGGCTCTTTCTGATTATGTCGTTTGTGCTGGCGACCCGCAAAGCCGTAATGATTACCACGCCGGCTACCAGGGCACTTTGGAAAAGGATGCCTGCAACGGGGCCTTCTGCATTCAGGGCAGCATGCTCGATTTTGACAGCATTAAAGATGGATTGAGCACGACATTTTTCGTGGGGGAAAAGGCCACGGCCCACACCAAGTATGGCACGGGAAACGACACCTGCGTTTACAACGGCGACACGCGCAACGGCTACCGTAAGGCTGGAAAAGGGATGCCCATTGTCCTGTATAATAGTTCCTCCGAGGAAAACCCCAACCGGTTTGGCTCGCCACACGCCTCCGCCTGCCATTTCCTCATGGGGGATTGTTCCCTCCGAAAATATGTAATTAGCACGGATGAAACGGTCCTCGGCTATCTGGCCAACCGCAACGATGGCCAGTTCGTGGAAGACCCAGGCTATTAAAGGAATTCCCGGTTTTTTTGTTCCTCTTTACTTTTTTTTTGCGGAGTGCTCCCATGTCTTTACTGGTTTTTCGAAAAGGCCCCCGCCGCGCTTTTACCCTGATTGAACTCTTGGTGGTGATTGCCATCATCGCCATTCTGATTGGCCTGCTGCTGCCGGCGGTTCAGAAAGTGCGTGAAGCGGCGGCACGGGCCAGTTGCCAGAACAACCTCAAGCAACAAGGCCTGGCGGTCCACAACTATCACGACACTTTCAAGCTCATTCCCTACAGCCGGGTGGATGTGGGCTGGACCTGGGCTATTTTGATCCTGCCTTTCCTTGAGGAAAACTCTTTCATGGAACAATGGCGCCCTTATCCGAACTATTACAACGCCCCTGCCAGCGTGAGAACCCGCACGGTCAAGGTTTATTTTTGCCCGTCGCGGCGGTCGCCTGGCGCTTCCACTTCCATCAGCATCACCGGCGATGTGCTACAGGGAACTGCAAACCCAAGCACCCCCGGGGCAACCGGCGATTACGCCGCCTGCGCCGGAGACCCTAGCGGGATCATCGATTATTACCCCGGTTTCAACGCCACCCCGGGAAATCAAGCTTGCAACGGCGCCTTTTGTTATTCCGGCTCAAACTTCAGTTTTAATCATGTCACCGACGGGCTCAGCCAGACGATTTTCATTGGCGAGCGCCATGTGCCCAACAGCAACTTCGGCTACGCACCCGATTCCTCTATTTACAATGGGGACCATGGGGCGGCGCACAGAAAAGCCGGGGTCGGCGCTCTGCTGGCCCGCGGGCCGTGGGATACCGCCAACACCCAGTTCGGCAGCTACCATTCTGGGGTTTGCCAGTTTGTCATGGGCGATGGCTCGCTCAGGATTTTAAGGAACACCGTGGATGGAACCAACCTCGGCTACCTGGCCAACCGGTTAGACGGCCAGGTGATTGGCAATATTGATTAGGCGCTGTGGATGGGGTTACCAAGTCCGAACCCGGCCGCGTCGGCAGGCTGGTTCTTATTTCTTGGAAACCGTCAGTTTTACTTCGGCCTTGCCTGATTCAACCGAGATGATCAGCCCCGACTGTTGCAGATCAGCAAAGCGCGCGGGAAGAATCGATTTTATCACCACATCCCCGGAAGGGACCGGCGGAGTGATGGCCACTTTGTGTTTGCCTCCCAGCGCGCCATCACCATGGGCAAAAGTGGAAACGGTAAAAGAGCCATCCTGGCCGATCAGGCCAATGGCGGAATGTTTTTTGCCGTCTTCAGCGGGGTTTTCCGGTTCCAGGGTGACTGAATAGCCGACCAGGTCCTTGGCTGGCTGGTTGCTTTCCGCGTAGATGACCGTCCCGTTGACCGGATAGGTTTTGATGCCGCCACAACCGGCCAATCCCAAACACAACACCAAGGCCACGAATCTTCGCATGCAATTACTCCTTGCCCTTTTCAGAAGTCTTTTCCACTTTGCCCTTAATATCACTGGCGTCGGCCTCTAGCACGATGTCGATGACATTTTCTTTTTTCTCAATGGTGAAGGAGAGTCCGCTGGTTTTGTAATCGTTGTACTTGGCTGGAATGGATGACGCGGCCTTTTTTTCCACCTTCCCTTCGATGGGGTTGCCTTCATCATCGACGGCTGGTCCGCTGCCGTGAATCAAGGGAGTAATGCGGGCCAGGGACGGGCCGGCGAAGGCGCCCTTGCCCTTGTCGAAAGTTTCCAATTCATAGGATCCATCGGGCTTGACCTTGGCCGTTGACGAGCGCCCCTTGGTCACTTCGGCCTGAGAGACAAATTCCACCAGCCCCTCGGTGACGACCTTGCCATCTTTGAATTTTACCGTGCCTTTGACAGAGTAGACAGGAATGGCGGTGTTGGGCGAGACGGAGGTTCCCTCCCCGCCACAGCCGGCCAGGGTTAAAGCCAAAAGTCCGAGGAAGCCAGTTCGAAGCATGGTTCACCTCACTTGGGATCAATGACCAGAGAAATGGAATTTTCCTTGGGCTCTACTTTAGCTTTTAAGCTGCTGGATTGGTAGGAGGAATATCGATTGGGAATGAAAACAGATTGTTTTTTCACATCCCCCTTTGTCGGGTCGAATTCGGAAGGTGGATTGACCAGGATAACGAGAGCATCGCCAGCGTAAGCGCCTTTGCCCCTGCCTGGGGTTTCCAGTTCAAATGAGCCATCGGGCTGGATATTGCCGCTGGAGTTTTTCCCCTTGGACTCTGGCGCTTGCGAGGTGAATTCGATAATGCCCCCTGTCACCGCTTTGCCTTGGGAATATTTAACAGTTCCCTTGACTGGATAAATAGCGGGCTCGCCCCCGCCGCAGCCAACCAGCGCCGTGATCATCAGGGCAATCAGGGCAAGGGACAGGGTTTTTCTCATGGCTTGGGTCGCAAAAATGAAAGTAGAAATAACCGCGAATGAGGTTGCTTTACACCCCCAACAAAGACCTATACTTATCTATAGGGAATAGGCGAGGATCTTGCTCCTTTCCGAAGCCGGTTTCCACGAATTTGTTTTTTCATTTTAATAATTGAGGAGCAGCCTATTTTGGGGAGATTTCATGACGCGTTTAAAGAAAAAGGGCTTTACCCTGATTGAACTCTTGGTAGTGATTGCTATTATTGCCATCCTGATTGGTTTACTTTTGCCCGCGGTGCAGAAAGTGCGCGAGGCGGCGGCGCGGACACAATGCAACAATAATTTGAAACAGTTGGGGCTGGCTGTCCACAATTTCCAAAGCACTTATGGGAATTTTCCCCCGGCCCGCACGGAGGACCTTTACCTCACTTGGGCTGTCCTCGTGCTGCCCTATGTTGAACAGGAATCCCTGTACAAAAAGTTTGACCAAACCCAACGGTATTACAATCAACCGACCGCCGGCGGGGACCCCCGCATCGCCGAGGTCAAGGCCTTCTTCTGCCCCTCTTTCCCCCGCACTACGCGGATCAGCGCCAGCGGCGACGGCACCGGCGCTGGTTCCCATAACCCGGGCTCCTGCGCCGACTACGCTGGTGTCTCAGGCTCGCAAGAACGCTACAACCCCAACCCGGCGCCTGCCGGATGGCAGAACTGGCGCGACGGCGATGGCGCCAACGGCGCCTTCAAACGCGCCATTAAACCCGGGCCCAGCATCCGTGGCGAGATCTCCTTTGCCAAATTATCCGACGGCACCAGCAACACTTTTCTCATTGGCGAAAAGCATGTCGCTCCTCAGTGGTTCGGGGTGGGCGCCGCCAGCGCCTCGGGAAATGGCGGCGATGGCTCCATTTATAATGCCGACCACGAATGGCACTTCGTTCGCGTCGCAGGGCCGGGCTATCCTTTGGCTTCCAGCCCCACCGACACTACCGCCGCCGTCACCAGCGTTCACCATTCCATATATGGCAGCTACCACAGTGGCGTTGTCAATTTCGCTTTTTGCGATGCCAGCGTCAGGGGAGTCAACAAGTCAACCAGCACCGCCACCTTGGGGCTTCTGGCCCAGCGCGACGACGGCCTGGTCATTCCGGATTTTTGATCCCCAACTAATTCAGCCTTTAGCGTCACCCCTCTGACGCCTGCCCTCAGCGAGGAAGGTCGATCTCTTTCGCCCCTGGCCAGTGTGGGAAAGGGGCGGCTTTTTCTGAGACCAGGGTTTGGGCATTTCGAGGCAGCACATAGTGGGTGGACTGGGGTTTGAGCCAGAGTGCGTTGTGACCGATGTTGTGGCTCCCGTATTCGATCCACATGAAGCCGCTCTCTCCCCACTTTTCTCCCCAGGAATTCTGGATCTTCCAGCAACCTTTGCCTTTCTTGTCGTCCCACCCGACAATCAGGACAAAATGGTTAATGGATTTTCCCTGCGTATTGGTTTGCAGGTGTTCGGCGAAGACGCCGCCGCGATATTTATGAAAGGCCGGGGTGGTGAAGACTCCGGCGGGGATTGGCCCGTGTTCGAGCAAGGCCTTCTTCAATTGCTCGACTTCGGGAACCTTGGAGGAAATGCGATTCCAGGCGATGACACGAAAAGGAGTCCTAATGTTATCCTTTAACTTTGCTGGCTTGCCGGAGTAAGGGTAGTCTTTGAGTGATGCGGCGCCGTAATTGAGCAAGATGCCCATGGCGGATTCTTCGGTGTTTCCCCCAGGGTGCTGCGTGCGGTCAAGGATCGGCTGAGGCGACAAAACGGGAGCGTGTTCCGGGGTGTTGCGCAGAGCCCAGTTCCACTCGAGGGAAGCCACCGGGGCGTGAGTCCAGCAGGTGCCAAAGTGACCCTGCTGGTGAATGTAAACATCTTTGCGGAAATGGCACCAATCAAAGGCCGCCGCCGTGGCCTTGGGCAGCCGGTGTTTGACCTCCGGCAAGGTTTCGGGAAACTTCTTGTTAAAGGCATTGCGCAAGCCAATATCGATGGCCAGCAGCTCGCCACCGTTGGTCCTTGGCGTAGGAGGCTGGCCCCGAACTTTCTCCTGAACTGGAAACAAACCAAACAGTGAAAAGGACACGATGTAGACAGCCAAAACGATGAGTCGCACTCTGGGCACCTTATCCTTTCCTATTAGGAAGTAGCCACCCTCGAAAAAACATTGTGGTGGCTCCCCGGGGGCACCGGCCGGCGGCGGGGTTGGCCAACCACGAAAGGGTAAAACAAATAAGGGCCAGGCCCGAAGGCCTGGCCTGCGGCCGCCTTAAACTCCCTTGGGCACGGCCCAGTGGCCCCCTTCGCGGTATTGCCGTTTCACCCGGACATCGGCCTGGACCAGGTTGGTCACTTTTTCTTGTTCCGGGGAAAAATCAAAGCCTTGGCCGATCAGGCAGGCGGTGTTTCCCAGGTGGGCCAGCGCGGCGCTCAAGTGCCCCTCGGCAATTTCAGCGTTGGGAACATTCCCTGAGCGAACGCAATCGAGGAAATTTTGCTGGTGAGCGGGCAAGTCAAACTTGCCCTTCATCTCTTCGATGAGTTTATTTTTAGGTCCGAACATCTGCCATCCCGCGCCCTTGCCCAGAATAATCATTCCCTGGGTGCCATAGAAGGCGTTGCCGTTCTCGTGCCCTTCCTGCACATAAGGGGACCAGATGCGCTGTTCGAAAATAAGCTGGCGTGACTTGCCCGCCTTGCTGGCTCCGGGGTATTCAAAAACGCAGTACATGGTGTCGGGGAACTGCTGGTCGTCATCGAAGAAGGATTTGCCTCCAATGGCCGCGACCTTGGACGGGTGAGTATTGACGCCGAGCCCCCATCGTGCCAGGTCGATATCATGGACGCCGTCGTTGCCTGCGTCGCCGGTGCCGAAATCCAGCCACCAGCGCCAAATCCCGGGGAGCATGTTGGATTGATAGGGGCGCATTGGAGCCGGCCCAATCCAGAGGTCGTAGTCGAGTGAAGCGGGCGGTTGCGAGGTCTTGGTTTTGCCAATGTTGCGCCGAATCTGGCTGTTCCATGCCTTGGCCACGAGAACTTCACCAATGGCGCCGTCCTTGATCCGTTTCATCGCTTCAATGGCGTGTGAAGAACTGCGGGCCTGCGTGCCGACCTGAACAATGCGCTTATTCCTTCGCGCTGCATCAACCATCAGCCTGCCTTCGCGGATGTTATGGCTGCAGGGCTTTTCCACATAAACATGCTTGCCTGCGTCGCAGGCGAGAATGGTGGCCGGGCCATGCCAATGGTCCGGCGTGGCGATCCATACGGCGGCGACATTCTTATCGTCGTAAACCTGGCGCATATCCTGCACCGCCTTGGGTTCGACCCCCGTCGCGGCCTTCACGGATTTGGCCGCTGCTTCCAGCCGACCCTTGTCCGCGTCGCAGACATAATCCACCCGGACATCCTTCCGCTTCACCAGCAGGCTCAGGTGGTTGGACCCCATTCCCCCGGGGCCGATCACACCCACCGACAGCACTTCTTCCTTGGCTTGCACGGGCCCGGCGATAAAGAATCCAGCGGTGGCCACGCTGGCGGTTTTCAGGAACTTCCTTCGCTTCGCTGATTCCATGGCTTTTACTCCAGGCAGGCAGGGTTCCGGGCAGTTGCCTCACTTTAACCCTTTCTTTTGGCATTTGCAAACGGGTTTGCTCCTGAAAAGTGATCCTTAACGGTTGATTCTGAAACGGTTATTCTGGCGATAGTGACTTCACCAATCTGGTTACTAGCATTCCCGCCGGCCGGTGGCATCTTGCCGGCGGGAGGCCAGCGCGGCCGGATGGACTAAGTTTAAGGCCGCCCCGCTGAGGCAAGTCGATTCTGTTATACTGTAGCCATGCTAAGCATTGACGATCCCCATGGCGTGACACGGGCCCGCAAGGCTTTGGGCATTCCCGATCAACCGGGGGCGACATGGGTACTTGGCATCGTGGGGAATATCCTCTGGTTGATCCTCGGCGGGGCCATTATCGCGGCGGCCTATTTCGCTGGCGCAGTGGCCCTTTGCCTTACCATATTTGGAATCCCCTTTGGTACCCAGCTTTTTAAATTGGGCTTTCTCGCCTTGTGGCCGGTTGGAACAGAAGTGCTCAACCAAGGAACTGCTTTTGGCTGCCTGGGCGTGTTGGGAAATGTTATCTGGTTTCTCTGCGACGGGGCGCTGGTGTCGGCCCTGCATTTGATCCTGGCCGGGCTGTTCGCCATCACGATTGTTCTTTTACCCTTCGCAGTGCAGCACTGCAAGCTGGCTACTATTGCCCTGGCGCCTTTCTCTTTTCAAATTGCCTGGCCGAATCCTGATTAATTAGACATCGCAAACGGCTACCGCCTGGCGCAGGCCCTCTCGCGGGTTGCGCGTGGGAATGAATTCATGCCCGACAAATCCCTTGTAGCCCAGTTCCAGCAGTTGTTTCATCACCGCCGGGTAGTGAATCTCCTGGGTCTCGTCGAGTTCATTGCGTCCAGGGTTCCCCGCCGTGTGAATGTGCCCAAGGATTTCTTTGCACTCTTGCAGCCTTCGCATGACATCGCCATGCATGATCTGCACATGATAAATGTCGAAGAGTATTTTCACGCGCGGCGAGCCAACCTTCCTCACCACCCTTGCCAGCCAGTCGAGATCGTCCCCTTGGTATCCCGGATGGCCTTTCATCGGGTGGGACGCATCCCGCGTGTTGAGGTGCTCGATGCAAAGGGTCACCTTCCATTTCTCGGCCAAGGCAGCAGCCTGTTTCAAGCTGGCCAGGCAGTGTTTTTCGGCGTCCTCAAGGGAGATAACCGCACTTTTTGGATTGTCCGGCTCGGTGAATTTGAACCCAACAAAACCAATGACACTGGGCACCCCGGCCTGTGAGCAGGCTTGCATGGTCTCGCCAGTTTTTTGAATTAACTCGTCTCGGTGGGCTGGGTTGTTAAACCCGCGCTTGAAACCGCCCGGCATGCCGTTCGAGGCGATGGCGATTTCCAATCCCTGCTTCTTCACCGTGGCGAACTGTTCCGGGCGCAAGAGCTCAATGGAAACGCAGCCGGCGCCTTTGGCCTCCTGGCAAAGTTTGTCCAGCGTCCATTTTTCTCCCTGCGACATAAAGCACCAGGAGCAGGCCGAATGGCGGATGCGCCCTTTCCCCTGGGGGGGTTGAGCAAAGGCCAGGGAGGGAAGTGTGGCGGCGCTGGCGGTCAGCGCCTGTCGGCGGGTGTATTCTCTGGCCATAATCCTTTTCCTTTCAGCGGATTTTCGGGTCGGGCAGCGCCGAGCCGATTCCTAAGTCCAACGGCATGGGGTCTTTCTCCAGCCCGAGTTCCTTCTTCAGCCGTTCCAGCTCGGCCCGCAACTCGGCCTGCCGGGTTGCCTGTCGCGGGTCGCGGGCCAGGTTCACCCGTTCCCCGGGATCGTTTTTCAAGTCGTAGAGTTCCGCCATATGCTTGTCGGGGGAACCATCGCCATGCGGGTAGTGGATGAACTTCCACTCCTCGGTTCTCACGCCGCGGACATTTGGGGTGTAAGAGAACTGCTTCTCGTAGTTGTAATAGTAAAGGAAGGACTTGCGCCAGTTGGGGTCGCCTTTTTGCACCAGGCTCACCCAGGAGCGGCCCTGAATATTTTTCAAAGGAGGGGCCTGGCAGAGTTCCAAAATACTGGGCGCCATGTCGATGGTGAGGACCAACTGGTTGATAGCTTTTGGCCTATCCCTTTTGCCCAGGGAAGGATGGCGGGCCAAGATGGGCACGCGAATGGAGGGTTCATGCATGGCGCGCTTATCGACCATGCCGTGTTCGCCGTTGAGCAGACCGTTGTCGCCCATGAAGATTACCAGGGTATTTTCGAGTTCGTTTCTTTTCTCCAACAGCTTGAGCAGCCTTCCCACGCTGTCATCGACGGAGAGGATGGTGGACCAGTAGGCGCGGGTCATCGATTCAAAATCCTTGACGGCGGCGGGAGAGGAGTCGGGGAATTTCTTGCGGAAATCAAAAAGCGGTCCGTAGATGCCATGCCAGGTTCCCAGGCGCTGCTTGATCCACCCTGGCTTGTCCTCGAGTTTAAAAGCGGTGTCGGGGTATTTGACTTCGACATCATCAAAGGCCTTGGCGTGCTTGGGATGGGGCACATAAAAGCTATGAGGGGCCTTGTGGCCGAGCATGCACAACCACGGTTTTCCTGCCTCCTGCTGGTCAATCCATTGCTCCGCCATCTCTGTCACCACGGAAGTGTAATACCCTTTGACGACCTCTCTTTTGCCAGCGATGTTGAATTCGTTGTCGAAGTATTTCCCCTGTCCCTTGTGGGTGACGAAGTAATCGAAACCGGGGCGCCGGGAGTCATTGTCTTCTCCCATGTGCCATTTGCCGAAATAGGAAGTGGCGTACCCAGTGTCGTGCAAGGCTCTGGGAAAACTGGCTAGGTCGCCGGGGTATTCGGTGAAATTGTTCATTACTCCATGCGTATGCGCATACTGGCCGCTGAGGATGGAAGCTCTGCTGGGCGAGCAAAGTGAGGTGGTGCAGAAAGCGTTTTTGAAATGCACGCCTTCCCTGGCCAGGCGGTCGATGTTTGGGGTGTTCAGATGGGGGTGGCCGGCGCAACTCAGGCAGTCCCAGCGCAGATCGTCACAGAGGATGAAGAGAACATTGGGCCGCTCGGCGGCCGATGCGGGAATCCCCGCAAGAAACAGCGTTAGTATGAATATCCACCGTGGCATGTTAATTCACCTTTCCGCATCAGCATACCCGAAGCGCGGGGGCGGTTAAAGGGGCAGCTTGATGGCGCGGCCCTCGCGGGAGGAGCGGTAGATGGCGGTGAAGAGTTCGACGCTGGCGCGTCCGTCCTCGGCGCTGACCAGGGGCGGGCGCTTTTCCCGCACCGCCTGAATGAACTCGCGGATCTGCACCGCGTGGTAATGAACCGTGGCATCGACACGGGCGAACACCTGGCGGTCCTCTTCCTGAAAAGCGCTCAACAGGTGTTCCTCGCCGGGCACGCTCCAGAACTCGGTCAGTGGAGGCTCGGCAATGGAAGACATGCCTGCGATAAAAGTGGAACCGCGATCGGTCTCCACGCCGATGGAGGCGCCGTTGTCACCATGCACATGAATCTTGGTGTGGATGCCCGGCTTTTGCGAGACGCTGGCCAGAATGGACCCCAGAGCGCCATTGGCAAATTTCAACGAGGCGACGGCGGTGTCTTCCACCTCCACCCCCGGGTGATTGAGGTTGCTGTAATAGCCCTGCACCTCTGCAACCGGCCCCAGGAACCAACGCAGCAAGTCAAGCTGATGAGGCGACTGATTGACCAACACGCCGCCTCCCTCGGTGTCCCATTTCCCCCGCCAGGGGTCGGAGCGGTAGTATTCCAAGCTGCGCCAGGAATACATGATGAAGTGCCCGAGAATGGGTTTGCCGATCTTTCCTGCATCGATGGCCTGCTTCATGCGCTGTACCGGTTCAAAGAACCTGCGCTGGCTGATGACGCCGAGCGTGGCGCCAGATGACTTTGCCGCCATCAGCATGGCATTGCAATCTTCGAGAGAGGCGGCGAGGGGTTTCTCCACTAATACAGCGACCCCGGCCGCCAGCGCTTCAACCGCTGGGGCGCGGTGCAGTGGGTGAGGGGTGGCAATCAGCAAGACATCGGGGCGGGCTTCTTTTAAAGCCTGAGCCAGGCTAGTGAACGGCTTGCCGCCGAATTCATTGGCAAAGGCGCCGGCGCGGTTCAGGTCGGAATCGCACAGGGCAACCAACTCGCTCTCGCCTATTTCCCTCAATGCCTGGCAATGGATCTTGCCGACTTTTCCGCACCCCGCCAGCGCCACCCGTGTTTTTTCCATCACTGCCCTTTCGTGAAATATCGCGCCGACATCTGGCGTAAGAAAGCCAGCGACTCGGCCATCTCGTCCATGCCATTCATGCCATCCTCGATGCTGATCCATCCCTGGTAGTTGTTGTCGGCCAGGATTTTGAAGATGGCGGGGTAGTCGTTCATGCCCTTGCCGGTGACACCGTGCTTGAGTTTGGCGGAATACCCCAGAGTGCCATCGGCCTCTTTGAGTTCCTCCAGGCTGGCGCCTGGTTCTAAATAGCGGTCGCTGGCGTGCATGCTGACCATGCGCGGGGCAACCTTCCTGAGCAATTCCACCGGGTCGTCTCCTGCGACGACGGCGTTGGAAGGATCATACTGCACGCCAAAGTTTTTCCTGTCCGGGATCGCTTCCAGCAGTTCCAGAAAGACATCCATCTTTTGTGCGAACTCGGGGTACTTCCAGAAACCGTCTTTGTAGTGGTTCTCCAGACCCAAGATGATCTGGTTCTCGCGGGCCACGGGAATGAGCTGGTTGATGCAGTCGGCGGCCCAGGCGATCCCCTGTTTCCTTGCCACTTCGGGAAAGCGCTGGCCGCTGAGTACCCGGCAGACCGCGCCGGCGCCGCCCAGCCGCCTGGTGATTTCAATTCGCCTTACATGCCGGTCCACCATTTGCTTGCGCACCTCCGCATCCGGGTGGGTGAAGTCAGGCGAACAGCAGAGCATGGGCATTTCAAAACCGGCGGCGTGAATGGCCGCCCCAACCTTGTCGATGTAATCGTTGTCCAGGCTGGTGAAGAAGCCGTCGTACATTTCGAGTCCGTCGGCGTCGAGGGTTTTGGCCTGGGTGATCCAGTCAAAGACCGACATTTCTCGGGTTCCGGCGATGGTGTCGAGGTAACACTTGGGGAAGGCGGAAATCTTTGGCACGCGATTGGTCCTTGACAGTGATAATAATAAACAGCCGACTGACTTGGGCTGCTAAACAAAACCGGCGCATGGGGTGCGTCAGCACCCGGTGGCTAAGAACGCCTCAAAGGCAATCGTTCATCCTATTTGAAGCGCTTGTCCCTGGGGGTCGGTCACGGGGCGCCGGGGATTTTCTTTGCCCCGGGAGAGCCCGGCGGCTTGTCCCAGATCAAGTACGACACCAAGTCGGCAAGTTCTTTGGGTGTGATCTGTTTCTCCACCCCCTCGGGCATGAGGCTGTTGGGGCTGCGCTTCATCTCCTCGATTTCCGCTCGGGGAACGATTTCCAGCTTCCCACCTTGGACCTTCAGCGCCACTCTGGCGGGGCTGTTTTCCACCAGCAGACCGGACAGCAGCCGTCCCTTGGTCGTGACCACCTGGGTGGCCTGGTAGTCCGCGCCGATCACCAGGCCGGGGTCGAAAACATTGGAAAGAAGCTGATCGAAGCTGGCGCGGCCGTTGGCGGTAATGTCCGGCCCCACTTCCTGTCCTTCGCCATGCATCTTGTGGCACTGGCCGCAAACCTTGTTGTAGACCAGCTTCCCGTTGCCCGGGTCGCCCTTGGAATTAAGAACCACAGCGCGTATCTCCTGCAAGATTTTTTCCCGCGCTAGGTCGCGCCCCTCCCGCACCGTGCCCCAGTGCTTGGCCAGCTTCTCCTTTAGTTTTGCATCGTTGCCCGAGTTGAGCTTTCTGGCCTGCGTGATGCTGATGGCCGAGGCCGGGAGTTTCTTGTTGGCGACGGCATCGAGAAGCGTGCTGGCCCAACCCGGCCGCTGTGTCAGCAACTCCACAGCCCGCGGCTGCAGCGTCGGTTCCAGCGAAGGGTAAAGGTCGAGAACGGCGGCAGCCAAAGCTGGGCTCGTTAGTTTTCCCATCGAGCCGAGGATTCCCGCCCGCAGAGGCAGAGATTCCTTCCCTCCTTTCAAGAGGGCCAAGGCCATCTCGGTCGCCCGGGCCGGGTCGGCGAAGGTCACGGCGTCAAACGCCTGCAGCCGCAAGGACTCCTCGCTTTTTGACTGGTTAAAAAGCGTCAGCGCCTCTTGCAAACTTGGCGGATCATTCCAGGTGGCGAGGAGAAACTTGACTTCATTCCAAGAATGGACGCGGGAAAGAACCGGGGCGAGTTGCTGGCGCAGGGCATCAATTTGATCTGAGGGAATCTCACCCGACTGAGTTTTCCCTGCCAGCACCAGGCAGACCTGCTTGCCAGCTTCTTGATGGTTGTCCTTGACGAGAAGGGCCAGGAGCGAGGCAATGACGGAGTGGTTTCCCTTATCGGCCAGGAGGCGCTCGGCCAACTTGCCCAAGAGAGCCGCCTCAGTGGGAGAAGAGGGGTTGGCTTCGGCCGCCTTGATGAAGGCCTGTGCCGCCTCTTGTGAGTTCATGAGGGGGTGAAGGTTTTGCCAGACGATTTGCGGGAGGATGGGGTCGGTTTCTGAGTGGGCGACGACATCTGAGAGGACTTTGGTTGCATCGAGGGCGGTGATTTTTCTGGCGGCGATGGCCACCTGCAAGCAGACATCAGGGGAATCATCTTTGGCCAGTTGTCGAATGCGGGCGCGGATTTCTTGGCTCACTTCCCGGGTGTTCCCTGCTGCCCGAACTCCCCAGGCGCGGAACTGCTCCTCTTTGTGCCCCAGCAATCGCAGGTGAAACTCCTCGGGCAAGGGTCCGGAGCTAACCAGGGTGAACAAGGCGTGCATGCGCGCTTTGAAACCGGCCTTCTCATCGAGAACGATTTGCTCGACCTTCGGCCTGAGCCCCGGGCTTTGCGAATTAACCAGCCGTTCGTTCAACAGCCGTTGCGCCAGGTCGCGGTAGTAAACATTGGCATGGCCGAGTTTATTCAAGAGTGATTCATCGGTTTCGGAAGCGAGGTCGAACTGGCCGGCCCGCGGGGTGTTTTTGTAACGGACGCGGTAGATGCGGCCGCGCAGGCGGTCGATGCCAGCGGGATCGCGGCGGGCGTCCTGGTAGCAGTGGTAGCGGTCGTACCAATCGAGGATGTACAGGCAGCCATCGGGGCCGGTCTTCTGGCCCACGGGCATGAACCAGGCGTCGTTGGCTGTGAGGAGGTCGTGGCGCGGCTTGGCGAAATAGGTGGCGCCATTCCGTTCCAGCTTATCGGCATTGATGCAGTTGCCATGGATGTTCCCCATGTACAGCATTTCTCTGTACTCCGGCGGGTAGGCGTCGCTGTCGAAATAGTGCAGGCCGCAATAGGCCGCCATCTGGTGCTTGTGCTTGACGATGGACATAATTTTCCAGGTGAAGGGCGGGTACACGCCCGCCTGCCGGTGGTAGTAGCCTGTTTCTACCAGGTGCCAAAGGTGGTCGATGACGCAGGCGGAGGCGAAGGCGCTGCCGTTGGTGTCAAAGGCCAGCCCCCAGGGGTTGCTGGTTCCCTCGGCGAAGATTTCGAACTGGCGGGTGCGGGGATGAATGCGGAAAAGGGCGCAAGTCAGATTTTGTTCCTTCCCCTGGTGGTTGATTTTGCTGTAGTTGAAGATGCCGTTGTAGCCATACAACCAGCCATCGGGCCCCCAGGTGAGTGAGTTGGGCAACTCGTGGGTATCGTGGCGGCCAAAACCGGTGATGACCACTTCCCGGGAATCGGCTTTGCCATCGCCGTTGGTGTCTTTCAATAAAAGGATGTCGGGGGAGTTGGCCACCCAGACCCCGCCGTGGCCGACTGCAATGCCCGAGGGAATGTTCAACCCTTCGGCGAAGATGCTGACCTTGTCGATCCTGCCATCGTTATCGGTGTCTTCAAGGATTTTGATCCGGTCCCGGCCCGGGCCCGGTTCAAAGCGAGGGTATTCCAAACTTTCCACCACCCAAATTCTTCCTTTTTCGTCGAAGGTAAAGGCCACTGGGTTGACGAGGTCGGGCTCCGAAGCGACCACCTCGACCGAGAAGCCCTCGGGGACTTGCATCTTTTTGATGGCGTCCGCGGGAGAGAGCGGGTCGTTGGGCGGGTTTTTTTGGTTGTGGGGAATCGCGGGCTTTCCCTTGTTTTGTGCCTGAGAGGAATAACCCAAGGCAATCAGGGCCAGCAGCGCCACTGCGAATAGGGAGCGCTTCATGGACAATCCTCAATCAGGTGGGATGTTTCGCCGGAGTTCATGGACTTAGGGTAATTAATTGGAATACCCCTGACAAGGATTATCTGGGGTTGACGAGCGACTGGGCCACTGTCAACTCTTGGTCCCGCCCGCCATGCGGTTCAATTGTTGAGAGTACCGGGCACAAAAACAGACTGTGGCGTTTGCGCCTGGTTAATTCCTGCGGGGCAAACCCTGGCGGGCATCGTAACGCTGGTATCGCCAGGCGGATTTCCCGTAAACCTCATCGATTAGTTTGAATAACCCGGGGTCGTAGCTTGCCAGTTTTTCCCGCGTATCAATGTTGTTGTGATTGTGGTTGTTTTTGGCGTTGGTATTGAAATAGGATTGCACCCCTTCGGCCCAGTATTCCTTGTGATTGGTAGTGGCATAAGTTTTTTCCCAGAGGCCCTTCTTCATGGCAGAGGAGAAAACTTCCCGCAACTTCGCATCAAAACCCGCATCGATGGTATTGAGGCCCATTTCATGCATGGCGTGGGCGAATTCATGGACGAGGATGTTCTCCGTGGGGTAGCGGTCCCCCTTCAGGTTGAGCAGGTTTTCCTCGCCACAACTGACCGCCGGCCGGGACTTGGTCGCTCCCAGGCCGCGGGCCCGTTTATCCCAGTATTCCTTCGGTTTTAGGTCGCTGTGCTCGGGAACATCCGTGGTCATTTCCTCCGGCGCCATCACTACCACGCGCACCTTGTTTTCAATCATGGCTGTTCGAATGTCCGCCCGCCCAGCAAGCATCTGGTTGACAATCAAGGCGGCTTCTAAAAGCGCCGGGTCGGAAACCTTTTTGGAACTGACCAGGGGCAACCCTTCCAGATCGATATGCTTGGCATAAAAGGGGGAGAGGTTCCAGGCGGTGCGACGGCTGTCGGGAACCGCGCCGGTCTTTAATCCGGTGGACACGGTTTGTACCAGGCCGGCATCAATATATTGGCCGCCGCCGGTCTGGTGACAATGGATGGCCAGGAGGTTGGCCCCTTTCTTAAGGGCCTTGGCCGCTTCAGTTGATAGGGGAATTTCCACATATTCGGTAGTGTAGCCCGCAACCCGCGCGGCCAGGATTCCATTAATAAAAACTTCGGCGTCTTCATCGTGGTGCAGGCGCAGCCAGACCTCTCCGGTAGGAAGGTCGGCGATTTCCACCCGGGCTCGCAACCAGATATCGGGAGTTTTCCATTCGGTGCCCATGATGGCGCCGGGGGTCATGGCTGTGCCAAAGCCACCGGGCTTGGACGGCCAGGAGGAATCATCGAACTCGAGTTTTTCCCAGCCTTCATTTGGTTTGGATTGCTGCACTTTCCACAAGCGAGGTTTTTTCTCGGAAGTCGCAGCCAGTTCCTTGAACACCGGCGGCGGATTGAAAAGCGCCTTGTGCCAGCGGGCCGTTTCCACCACATCCAGCTTGCTCACTTCACGGTCATAAGTCAGCAAACCGTTGACTTCGACCTCGACATCGGTGGTCTGAGTGTAAACCGCGGCGGACAGACCTTTGCCAATCAGTGGGTGCAAGCGGGCCATTAACAATTGATAAGCGGAGCGCAATTCCGCGGTGGTCTTAAAAGTTCGGTAGCCCCAGTTGTTCGATTTTTGCCACAAATGCCCTTCCACCGGCAGACCCAACCCGCCGAATTCCCCCAGCACGCTGACCCGGTTATTCATAACGGGGAACATCCCAGGGCCGGGGTAGTCGTGTTTGTCTTTCAGGTCTCCAAAGTCGCGGTCGGTCCAGCCGCTGGGGCCATTCACCAGCCGCGTGGGATCGTATTCCTTCACCCACTTGAGGATTTCATTGGTGTCATGCTGGCCCCATCCTTCGTTAAAAGGAACCCAAGTCACGATCGAGGGAAAGAAGCGCAGATGATCGATCATGGCTTTGAGTTCCTTGCGGAACTGTTTTTTCTCTTCAAGGGTGAAGTCGGCATCCTCTTTCATATTGGGTTGAACAAAATGCTTGCGGCCTGCGCCCATGCCGCTTGGCATGTCTTGCCAGACCAGCAATCCGATCTTGTCGCAATGGTGGTAAAGGCGGGCCGGTTCCACCTTGATGTGCTTGCGCAGCATGTTCATGCCGATTTTTTTGAGGTAATCGAGGTCAAAGCGCATGGCATCCTCGGAGGGCGGAGTCAGGAGTCCATCGGGCCACCACCCCTGATCGAGGGGCCCAATTTGAAACAGCGGCTTGCCGTTGAGAAGCAACCGCGGATGGCCTTGGCCATCCTTGCCGGTGGAGATGGTGCGCATGGCAAAGTAGGAATCTGCCTGGTCAGCAATGTTGGAATAGGCCAAATGGGCTATGGCCGCCACGGTGATGGGATACAAGTGAGGTAAATCGGGAGTCCACAAGCGCGGGTTGTCCACTTTCATGCGAAAGGGCTGTCCCGGTTTGCCGGAAGCGAGGACTTTCAACCCCGGGCCGCCGCGTTCGCAAACCATCACGGATTGGCACTCCCCGGCAGTATGGACAATGAATTCAACCTCACTTTTTTGCAGGTCGGCAGTTGCTTGCAGGGCAAGGATGTGGACCGGATCGACCGGTTCCGCCCAAACGGTTTGCCAAATTCCGGTCACCGGCGTGTACCAGATCCCGCCCGGTTTGTTGACCTGCTTGCCCCGGGGTTGCGCCCCTTTATCCGTGGGATCCCACACCCGAACGGTGACTTCGCATGGGCCATTTTTCAAGGCGGGCGTGATGTCGAGGTGAAAGGGATCTGATCCGCCCAGGTGGCCGACCATTTCCTTGCCGTTGATAAAGACCGTGGCTTGCCAGTCGACCGCTTCGAAATGGAGGAGCACGCGTTTGTCTTTCCACTCAGGCGGAACCTGGAACGATTTTCTGTACCACAGGGCCTGGGAATCGCTCACCCGCTTGCCCACGCCAGAAAGGGAGGATTCAATGGCGAAAGGGACAAGGATTTTGCCGTCCCATTTTTCCGGCCGTGCCGACTCCTTGGCAACCAGGGCGTAATCCCACAGGCCATTCAGGTTCAGCCAGTCTTTGCGGACCAATTGCGGACGGGGATATTCCTGCCAGGCATTTGCCGGCGTCACCGCTTTTCCCCAGCGCGTCATCAAGGGGGAAGGAGCGGGCTTCCAGTCAACGGCCTGGGCGAATGGGTTTAACAGCCCCAGGAGAATAAGGCTCAAGGAAGCAGTTTGAGACATTGGCAAATCCTTTAGAGTCGGCTCAGGTCTTCTTGGCCGGGGGGGAGTTTACTCCCAATTTTTACGCAAGCGGGCGATTTCCCCTTCCAGGTTATCGCCTTCGTAAAAGGAGATTACTCCACGCACCTTGCTGGTTTTCCCAGGCGGGCAGTCGGGAAGTTTGGGATCGGAATGCACGCAAGGGCAGGGGGCATTTCCCCAGGCCTTCACGCAGTGATCCCAACCGGTGATTATCCACTTTTTCCCGGAAGCATCCTTGCAGGCGGAAAAGGGAGGCAGAAACACTTTGTTCGCATTGGTTCGTTCCGCAAATCCTTTCAACTCCTTTAACATCACGCACATTTGCACCCGCATTCCCGTTAGCGTTTCCTGGGAATCATTCTGAATGGAAAACTCCATGGTCACCTGGCGATTGCCGGGCGCCACCCGCGTTAGAAAAGTGACCTGGTTGGGAAAAGTCCTGGCGGATTGCAAAACTCCATCGGGGTTGGTTTTCCATTCCAGCAGAGGCAATTCTATCTCGCGCTTTTCCCAGTAAGTGGGAACATGGGTATGCGCCAGGTAAAGCAGTTCTCTTTGTCCCTTCGGTTCAAACCAGATCGCCTCGGGGACATCGGCCACCGCGTAGCCACCCTCCTTCCAAGGGGCAAAAACACTGATTTTGGATTCCCGTTGCGGCCTGATGGCGCCATCGAGAAACCCAATTCGCGGATGCCTGCCACCGGGGTAGGGAAGGACTTGAATTGGATTTTTCTCGCCATGGGGCGCTGGGCGATTATTGGGAATGCGAAACTGAGCCCGCCCGGCTTCAATCTCTAAAGCAGTCATATTCAAGGCGGCGGCAGCTTCCGGACTCGTGAATCCATGCACCGCAGTATTCTTCAACCAATACTCAAATTCAACATCATCTTTGGGCCTTCGCCCCTCGGTCCGGTTCAAACCCTTCTTTTTTTCCAGCATCAGTTTGCGGTCTTCAATCACGCCCCAGGAGTTGTTTGGAGCGACTGATGGACCGACATATTTACCCAGGTCGCGCAGTGCAATCACCCGGAATTTTTTTGTCACCAGGTATTCCATGTATTCCTCAAAACTCTCGCTCGAGGTGTTGACCCAGGCATGGGCGGTATCGGGAACGCCATGAAACTGCAGGACGGCAATTTTGCCCTTCTGTGCCTGGGAAACGGCCTTGATGAAATCCTTCATCCCCCAGGCGGGCCGGGCATCGCCGGTGGTGGGAATCAGCAGTGGGTGATCCAACCCGGGCTGGTAAGGGAAGCCGCCCCCTTCCTTATAAGGGACCTCAGGGCTGCCTCCCCTGCGGGCGAAACGAAAGCCCAGGTCCTTCAACACCGGCAAGGCTTCTTTCAGAATGGCGTTGCCTGGGTAAGCAAAACTCACCGGTTCCGGGATGCCATATTCTTTGCACCTGGCATTAATCCCGCGCACTTGTGCCGGCAGGTCCACCAAGGTTTTAGCATTGACCCCGAGGTGATCCCGGGTGTGGTTGCCAATCTCGAAGCCCTCTTTATGCAACTGGGCAATTTCAGCCCAGCTCATGTAATCTTTGCGGTTGCTGGGAAAGTCGAACCCTTCGGTAATGAAAAAGGTGGCGTTGAAACCGTACTTTTTCAAAAGTGGCCGTGCCACGGTGAAATGCGATTTGCAAGAATCGTCAAAAGTGAGCACCACAAGTTTGTCGGGAATCGGTTCCAGGGCCGTAGCCTGGCAAACCAAATGAAAGCACCCCACGGAGAACAGAAACAGGGAGGTGAGGCGCACCATCCGCCATCGGCTTCTTTGAAACAGGGAAACTTCCATGATAGTGTCAACCAATTTGAAATGTTTGTCCTCTGTACACAGAAGGATAGCGGATTTTCACCGAGGCTGCCCCACAATTCAGGAAGGGGCAAAGGCCGCTCAGGCGTAAAGGGGCGCGACAGGTTTCCTCCATCGACTGGTTGCGGCCTCACCTTTTCTGGGTTAATCTGTAGGTGTTCCCCCTGCCGTTTTCACCAACTAGGCTGACGCATGGCCGGCTTCACAACTACCATTGAACTACTCCTGTGCCTGGCCTTGCCTTTTCAACCGAGCGCCGACCTCGACTTTTTCGAGAAGAAAATTCGGCCCGTACTGGCCGATCATTGTTACAAATGCCATTCGGAAAAAAGCCAACCAGCCAAGGGGGGGTTAAAACTCGACACCCGCGCCGGTGTTTTAAAAGGTGGCGCCACCGGTCCAGCCATTCACCCTGGAAAACCCGAAGCTAGCCTTCTGCTCAAGGCCATTCGCCATGACTCCTCGGTTGAAGCCATGCCGCCAGGTAAACCTCAGCTTTCCCAAGAGGTGATCGCGGACTTCACTCGCTGGATCACTCGCGGAGCGCATGACCCGCGCGTCAGCGCTGCGACAAATGACAAGACCAACACCTCTAAACATTGGGCCTTTCAACCGCTGAAGAAGCCGCCCGTGCCTGCGGGGGGCTATGCCCATGAAATCGACCGCTTTTTGCACAAAAAACTGCAAGAGGCGGGATTGAGTTTTTCAAAATTGGCCGACAAGCGCGCCTTGATCCGCAGGGCCACTTTCGACTTGCACGGCCTTCCTCCCACGCCAGAAGAAGTGGTGGCGTTTGAGAAAGACAATTCTCCCCTGGCCTATGCCCGAGTGGTAGAACGGCTGCTGGATTCGCCGCGCTATGGCGAACGCTGGGCCAGGCACTGGCTCGATATTGCCCGTTACGCCGACAACAAAGGCTATGTCTTTTTCGAGGAGCAAAGCTACCCTTGGGCCTTCACTTATCGCGATTATGTCATCAACGCCCTTAATACCGACCTGCCCTATAACCGCTTTATTGAACAACAGCTTGCCGCCGATTTGCTGCCTCAAAGCGATGGCAAAACCCTGGCGGCGCTCGGGTTCCTCACCGTGGGGGGCCACTTCATGAACAACACCCATGACATTCTCGATGATCGCATGGATGTCATCACCCGCGGGTTGATGGGTCTGACCGCCACCTGCGCACGCTGCCATGATCACAAGTACGATCCGGTGAGCATGGCGGACTACTACGGCTTGTACGGGGTATTGCGCAGCTCGGCGGAACCGCTGGTGCCCCCGCTTTATGAAACGCAAGCGGACAATGAGTCGGCACGCAAGATTACGGCGGAAATCGCTGCCAAGGAAAAAACGCTCCGCGATTTCGTCGTGGGCAAGCACCGTGACTTGGTTGAGGGTGGCAGAAAGCGCGCGGGGGAATACCTGTTGGCCGCCCACAAGACCAGGAATAAACCCGCTGACGATGACTTCATGCTCTTGTCCGACCCGGGCGACTTGAACCCCAGCATGACCACGCGCTGGCGAGTTTTCCTCGAGGAAACGAAGAAGAACGCCAGCCCCGCCTGGCAGCTCTGGCATGCGTTGGCTGTATTTCCCGAGGACCAGTTTTCTCAAAAGGCGGGGCCGCTTCTTGAGGAATTTCGTGAAAAAAAGCAGGGCAATCCCGTGATCCTGGCGGCATTTTCCCAAACGCCAAAATCCATGGAAGAGACGGCGCGGGTTTATGGAAAAATCCTGGCCGCGGTAGACCAGCAATGGCGCGAGGCTTGCCAAAAGGGAAAACCCGCGGTGCTGGAAAACCCGCACGAGGAGGAATTGCGCGCCGCACTGTACGGCGCCAAGGCCCCGCCCGATGCCTCGGTTGAACTCGACTGGGGGTTTCTCTCCCTCTTCCCCGAGCGGGCCACGCAAGAGCAGTACAAAAAACTTCTCAAAGAACTGGAAACCGCGAGTATGAAAGGCCCAGCCAGGGCCATGGTCCTCAACGATTTGCCCGCGCCCTATGAACCCCGGGTATTTCTTCGCGGCAACCCGAGCCACCTGGGGATGCCCGTTTCCCGGCGGCTCCCCGTCATTGCCAACCCCAAAGCCAACCCCTTGGGGAAAGGCAGCGGCAGGCTCGAACTCGCGCGCCAAATTGCCTCCCCCGATAATCCGCTTACCGCCAGGACCATTGTCAACCGCGTTTGGCTGCACCATTTCGGCAGGGGAATCACCGCCACCCCCGATGACCTGGGCACGCGGGGCGATCCACCTTCCCACCCGGAACTCCTCGATTATCTCGCCTCGGAATTCATGGCGCACGGCTGGTCTCTCAAATTGCTGCACCGCAGGATCATGACCTCCATCGCCTATCAACAGCAAAGCATCATGCGCAAGGAAGGATTGGAAAAAGACCCGGAGAACAAACTCCTTTGGCGGATGAACTCCCGCAGGCTGGAGTTTGAAGCGCTGCACGATTCCCTGCTGGCGGTTTCGGGTTCCTTGGATGCGCGGCTGGGCGGCCCCGCCAGTGGGTTGTTTTCCAATCGCAGGACCATCTACGCCATGGTCAACCGGCTGGAGTTTCCCAACCTGCTCACAACCTTTGATGTGCCCCACCCCGCCGCCCCGGCTGGACTGAGAAACACCACCACCGTGCCGCCCCAAGCTCTGTTTTTGCTCAATGATCCCTGGGTAAAAAAAATGGCGCAACAACTGGCGTCCCATGCCAGGGTCAAAGCAGCGCCCAAGACCGAGGAGCAAGTGGAGGCGCTTTTTTCCCTGGTGTTGCAGCGAAAGCCCGGGGCCGAGGAATTGAAAAAAGCCCTGACTCTTCTTGGGGAAAAACCCCAGATTGTTGATCTGGCACATGCCTTGTTTCTCACCAACGAGTTCATGTTCATTGAATGAGAGAAAGTGAGGGGTCTTTTGTTTAACCGCCGGGAAATGTTGCGACGAAGCGGCACGGGATTTGGCATGCTCGCCCTTGCGGGTCTGCTCAACGAAGAGGCAAAAGGTTCGTATATTGCTGACCCTCTTGAACCCAAGGCGCCCCACTTCACCCCCAAGGCCAAACGCGTAGTCCACCTGTTCATGAACGGCGGGCCCTCGCAAGTCGATACCTTCGACCCCAAGCCCGCGCTCGACAAATTCCATGGCAAGGCAATTCCCGAGGGCAACCTGCGAACCGAGCGCAAGACCGGCGCACCGATGCGCTCGCCGTTCACTTTCAAAAAACACGGCCAGTCAGGTATCGAGGTCAGCTCACTGTTTGAACTGACCGCCAGGCACATCGACGACATGGCCATCATCCGTTCCATGCACGCCGATGTGCCCAACCACGAGCCTTCCCTTTTGTTGATGAACTGCGGGGAAGGTCGGCAGCCGCGGCCGAGTTTCGGCTCGTGGGTGACCTACGGCCTGGGCTGCGAAAACCGCGACCTGCCGGGGTTCATCGTTCTCTGTCCGGGCGGGTTCCCTATCGTCACCACGCAAAACTGGCGCTCCGCTTTTTTGCCAGGCATTTTCCAGGGAACTTACCTCGACACCAAGGACATGGCGCCGGATAAACTGTTGCCCAACCTGCCTCCCCGGGGCGCTTCGCTCGCGCCGCAACGCAGGCAGCTCGACTTCGCGCAAGAACTCAACCAGACCCACTTGGCCCGTGCCGGCGGCGACCCCAGATTGGAAGCGCGCATCCGCTCTTTTGAACTGGCCTTCCGCATGCAGACCGAGGCCCAGGAGGTTTTCGATCTTTCTCAAGAGAGCCTTAAAACCCGGGAAGCTTATGGCGACACCGTTCATGGCAGGCAATTGCTTCTTACCCGAAGACTGCTGGAAAAGGGGGTGCGGTTCGTGCAGGTCTGGAGTGGCGCCGGTCAGCCCTGGGATAATCATGATGGACTGGAAGCAAATCACCGCAAACTGGCCGCCGAGTGGGACCGCCCCATCTCGGCCTTCCTTTACGATTTGAAACAGCGGGGGCTTTTCGACAGCACCCTGGTGCAGTGGGGCGGTGAATTTGGCCGTACTCCGGTGGCCGAGTTCCCCGCTCTAAACGGCCGCGACCACAACCACTACGGCTTCACCTGCTGGCTGGCTGGCGGCGGGGTGAAAGGCGGCGTTGTCCATGGCGCCACCGACGAGTTCGGCTTCCAGGCCGTGGAAAATCGCGTTCATGTCCACGACTTGCATGCCACCATGCTGCATTTACTCGGCTTCGACCACACGAAACTCACATACCGCCATGCCGGCCGCGACTTCCGCCTTACGGATGTGCATGGGAAAGTCGTTCAAGGACTCCTGGCGTAAGTGAACTTTGGTGTAATCTCCTACCACTTTTTTCCACACCCTGTTTAGATGCCGTGTGGTTTAAAGAAGGTCTCCCTGGGAGCGCCAGGCTCCAGCCCGGCAGATTGATTTGCCGCGCTGGAGCGCGGCGATCCCAGGGAAGAACAAATCACGCTCCGGGCTCTGTTCCTGGTCAACAGCGTCTGGTACGCTTGGACCGTTCATGAAACAGGAGCAATGAAAATGAAGAGTACTATCCGGCTGGTTTGGATATTAATTGTTGTGGCCATGCTTCCCGCAAGTTCACGGGCGCAGGAAGGGGAAAAGAAAGGTGAAAAGGGTTTTCGAGCGGGAGCTGCCGCCAGCAACATCACGCCGCGGCTCGGCCGCAAGATCGTCGGCAACTTCACCCAGCCGCCAGCCACCCATGTTCACGATGAACTGCAAGTCCGCTGCCTGGTTCTCGATGACGGGGCCACCCGGCTGGCTTTCGCCATTTGCGACAGCGTCGGCATCGACCGGTCTGTCTTTGACGCAGCCAAGCGCCTGGTGCAAAGCGAAACCGGCATCCCCATCGACAACCAGTTAATGGCCGCCACCCACACCCATTCGGGCGTGTCGTGGAATGGCAAGGACGACGGCGATCCGGAGTACGCGGGATTTTTGTCCCGGCGGATAGCTGACGGCATCCGCAGAGCCATTAATAACCTTGAGCCGGCGGAGCTCGCCATCGGCCGCGCCGAGGAGGCCGGGCAAGTCTTTAACCGGCGTTGGTTTCTCACTCCGGAAACCAAACTGCTCAGCCCCTTTGGGGAAATCGACAAGGTCAAAATGAACCCGGGGGTGGGCAACCAGGCTTTGCTGAAACCCGCCGGGCCCACCGACCCGGAGATTTCCTTCCTCGCGTTTCGCGCCCTCGATGGGCGGCACCTTGCACTACTGGCCAACTACTCACTGCACTATGTCGGCGGAGTGCCCACAGGGGAGATCTCCGCGGATTATTTCGCCGTCTTCGCCAACTTGATGGAGGAAAAGCTGAACGCCAAGGATAAGGCCCGGCCTTTTGTTGGCATCATGACCAACGGCACCAGTGGCGATGTTAATAACATCAACTTCCGCCAGGCTGGCCCGCGGGTGAAACCGTATGAGAAAATGAACCAGGTCGCCACCCTTGTCGCCGACCGGGTTTATTCTGCCCTGCAAAAAGCCTCTTTCAAAAGCAACATCAAGCTTGGCGCTCAGTGGAAGGAGATCATCCTGCAAGCCCGGCAGCCCGATGCGGAGCGGGTGCAATGGGCGAAAAGGACCCTTGCCAAGCCGGACGACGCGCCGAAGGACCATCCTTTGGAACGCTTCTATGCCCAGCGAGCTTTGAATTTACACGATGGTCCCAGCCAGGCAGCCATTGCCTTGCAGGCTTTTCGTATTGGCGAAGTGGGCATCACCGCCATTCCTTTTGAAGTCTTCGCAGAGATCGGGTTGGAACTGAAGAAGCAAAGCCCCATTCAGCCCTGTTTCAATATCTCGCTGGCCAACGGTTCAGGCGGCTACCTCCCCACCCCCAGCCAGCATGAATTGGGAGGTTATGAAACTTGGATGGGAACCAACAAGGTGGAGAAGGAAGCGTCGGTGAAAATTACCAACACCCTTCTTGACCTGTTGAACCGGTTGAACTCCAAATGATCGTGAGCTTATTTTTTCTTGGGAGCGGGTAGGTTTTCGAGGTTTTTCTTGAGCAGCGCCGGGTCGAGCTTGCAAGGCGCGCCCCCTTCGGGAATCTCCAGCCCCGCCGACCACAAGATGCCATTCACCACCAGTTGCCTGAGGCCATCTTTGCCCCAGTTGGAATGGATATGCCCGCCGGTGTAGGTGAAGGCGCGCCGTCCTTGGGAATTCTCAAAGGCCCAGCCGACGGTCTCCGGTTTGCCGCTGTTCTTTTTGGCCGAAGGGGTGCTGCGCATTTTCTCGGGCGGGTTGACCCGCACCAGTGGAGTCACACCTTTTCCCAAAAGGTTGAGGTGAAAGAGCCAGCCCTCGTCCACTTCGTAGGGAGTCACGCCGCGGGTGACCGGGTGTTTGCCGAAGTCGTCCACTTTGCTGACCCAGTGACCCCGGCAGGACAGGCCTTTTTCCCAAACGCCGCCCGCCCATTCCAGGGGAAGCGATTTGCGATCCAGTGGATAGTCGATGCAGTTGTGCAGGTGAACTATGCCGGCGCCGGCCTCTACCGCAGCCTGAAGCGATTTCAGTTTCTTGGGATCGAGGTGGGGTTGCTGCCCGCTGCCGGTGAGAAAGAAGACAATTGCCCGGGCATTGGTAAAGGTTTTGTCATCCCAATTGTTGCGGACCACGAGAGTTTCAACGCCGTAGGTTTGCTTGAGCATCTCGGCGAAGAGAGAGCAGCCAGCGAAGTACTCGTGTTCTCCCAATTTGTTATCACCCTTGCCGGCGACGAGGACAATACGGGCGGCCTTTGAGGCGGGTTCTGGCGGGAAGGAAAAAAGCCATGGGGAAAACAGCCCAGCCAGTGCGAGCAACGCGAGAGATCTCATTTGCAAACTCCAGAAAGTAAGTTAGTAACCGTTCAAGTTTGATTGCCAGTCATCCTGCGGGGCGAAAGAAGAATTGGCAAGGGGAATGTGGCTCGGAGGCGCAGCAATTGGGCTGCCGCGTTTATTCCAGCTCATTAATAATTCGGAATGACATTGCCATCAGAAGGCAGCAGGATCATCGACCAGACCTGAAGGTTAATGGAGCGGGGGATTTTCCTGACGCTGCCATCGCAGAAGGCCGCGTTAAGCACCCCATGAGCGGATTGGGCCCGCCAGCGATGGCAGCATTCGACGCCATCTGGGCAGCCATCGGAAGGGGCGGCATCCGGCTTGAGCTGAAAATGCAAAGTGTTGGGCACCCCGTAAACACCATCGTAATCTCCGGGGGGGATTTCCATGACGGTTTTCGGAACAATAAAGCGTCCGCCTTCGGTGATACCGAAGTTGTGCCGGTTGGCAGCGTAAAAAGCCGAGCGGCCCCGTCGGTCGCACTGCGCGTACCCTTCGGAAAGAAGCAAAGTGTTGGACAAGCCGTCATCAACGGCAAGAAACTTAATTGGCGGTGAAAAGAATCCCAGTTGCCTTTGGCTCCATTGGCCCATCGGTGAATTGGCATCCCCCTTGGACCCGCCAAAGACATTCCAATTGCCCAGGATGTTGGTCGGAGTCCAGCCGTCATCGGTAAGGGCCTTGGGAGGCAGGGAGGGGTCGCTCGGGCAGCGGAGAACATCCAGAGTGGTGGCCCGCAGGGCTGGGTTCCAGATGCCAATGGTGGAGGCGGGGTTAATGTTTTGCAGACCGCAGGGTGGGTTCCACTGGTTGGTTCCCGGAACCAGTGCCATGACTTGCACGGGGATGCCGCCAATGGTAATGGTTTGCAGGCGGAATTCCGGGGGCATCCAGGTCGACAGCCCGCAAGGGTCGGGGCGCAGCATCGACTGGTTGAAGATGCTAGGGCCGCGCGAGGCGACATCCGCGGCAATCAGCTTGTACAAATTCTCCTGCTCGAAATAAGGCAGGCAATGAACGATCCACGAGCCATAGACTTGGGGAACATTCATGTTGGTGTGGCCAGGCGGAGTTATTTCAGGAAAGACGCCGTGGTAGCTGGGCAGGCGCCCGTGGGTGTCGTGGAAGTTGATGAGGGCCAGGCTAACCTGTTTGAGTCGGGCTTGGCAATTCAATGCCGAAGCGGATTCTCGCACTCGCTGCACCGCTGCAAGCAGCAGGCCGATCAATATGGCCACGATGGCAATCACCACCAGCAATTCGATGAGGGTGAAGCCAAAAGAACGCGATTTATTAATGCGAAACCCTGACATGCCGGTTTCCCAAGCCAGGAAACAGTCTATGGGCAACATAGTTTACCCGATCCAGCGGGGCAATAGTGGAAAGCGCTTGAAGCTGGGAAAAGAAAAAGCCGCCAGGAGCGTTAAACCTGGCGGCCAATGGTATAACCGGAACTCGAAATCCTACTTGGAGGCCTTGGAGTCTCCCAGCGGCTTGATCTCGATGTTGCGGAATCGCACCGGATCAGAGTGGCCAGCAAAGCCAAAATGGCCTTCTTTCAACTCTTTCCCGGGGTGCGCCCGGTTGGCCATGAATTCCTTCACCGTGGACAGGTCGGTGTCGAGAATCACGCTGCCGTTCAACTCCACCGTGATCTTGGACCCAACAACTGTGACTTCCTGGAAGTTCCAAGTTCCAGCGGGGCGCATGTAGCCGCGGTGGGCTGGCGCCATGGCATAGGCACTGCCGTGGTATTGCCGCGCATCGAGCTTGGCGTACTTGGGAGAATCATTGTCGAGGACCTGCAGTTCGCACATGCCTGAATATGCGGCATCGGAATTCCCGCCTGGAAAACGGATGGCCAGGCCATTGTTTCCCCCCGGGGGAACCAGGAACTCGAGCCGGGCCTTGAAGTCTGCGAACTTCTTTTCGGTGTAAAGCACGCCGCCCTTGCCCTTCTTGCACTGGATGGAGCCATCGACGACTTCATAGTTTTCCTTGGCGCCGGCCCAGCCGTTCAAGGTTTTGCCGTCAAAGACTTTGCTGAAGCCTGTTTCATTCCTGGCGGCGAGGAGTTCGTTGGCCTCAGCGGCAGGAATCTCGCGAATGAGGATGTTGCGCCAGCGGATCTCGCTGCCGTGCGTTTGCAGCTGGATGGCCCCCCTGAGCAGCAGGGGCGCTTTGCGATTGAAGTAATTTTCCAAAATGGCGTTATCAACCACCAGCTTGCCATTCAACCAGATTGTGGTCCTGGCCCCGACCTGGATGATGCGGAAGGAGTTCCATTGGCCAAAGGGTTTGTCGGCCAAAACGAGAGGATCCTTGCCGGGCTTCCCGGGTGAATTGTTCCACAACCCGCCCGAGCCCTTGTCCGCGCCTAGCTTGAACTTCTCCGGGTCGGTGAAATCCCAGATCTGCACCTGGGGCACATACTTCAAATAAATGCCGCTGTCACCCTTGGGCAGCATCTTGTATTCCAGCAGCAGTTCAAAATCGCCGTACTCTTTTTCCGTGGTGAGGTAAAGCCCCTTGCCGTCATTGACGATTTCATTCCCTTCGACTTTCCAATGAGCGTGGATGTCTTCCATGGATTCGACTTTTTTCTTGGCCTGTTCAAAGGGTGAAAGGGCCTTGAATTTCATGGGGTCGGCAGTGCCAAATCCCCACCAGCCATTGAAGTCTTTGCCGTTGAAGGGTGAAGTGAACCCGGTAGGAATCTTGGTCGTGGCTGGCGTTACCTTGTCCGGTTGCCTGGCGGCAATGACATTTTTGGTGCCCGATTTAATCGTTGGGACAGGTTTCGCAACCACTGGAGCCTTAACCACTGGATCCTTAACTACGGGGGCGGGCTTAACCGCGGGAGGGAGCTTGGTTGGCTCCTTCTCCCCCTTGGGAAGCTGCTGCCCTTGGGGCTTGGGCGTCACCTTGGCGGGCGCTTTATCATCGCAGCAAGCCGCCGGCTTCTTCTTGGAAAAAACGCGCTTGAGCAGCCCTTGCCGCTCCTCGGCGCCTTGGCTGGTAACCGTCAACAGAGAGAGCGGAATTGCCGCCAGCATGGCAGCCGCAAATAACCTTTTCATGTGTGATCCTCTGCAAATGAGATTTAATCAGGGAGGGTTAATCCTTCCGGGACTCATCAGGCTAAAGGGGGGTGGAGTGAATTGCCATAAAAAAATGAGGGAAAGCGAAGGAGCAAAGCAGGGTTATTGTTTGCGGGCCTTGGATAATTCCAGGTCCCACTGGTTGGGCCCGGCTTTGACCTCCAACTGGCTGGTAAAAGCATAAATAAGCGGCTGGTTGTTTCCCCCGCTTGAACCAAAGGAGACCCAATATTTTCCCGCCGGGGCTCCCTTGGTTCGCTTCCCGTTCTGATTGGTGGAAATTTCAAAAGCGCCGTCCTCGCCCACCAGCCCATTGATAATGAGATCTGGCCGGTCCTCCTCCATGCGCAAGTATACCTCGCCATCGGCCAAGGCTTTGCTTTTAAGGGCGACCTTGCCTGTCACCGGGTGAAGCGTGGGAAGTTCCTTGGCGGGTTTGCCGCAGCCAACAACAAGAAGAAGGCAAAGCGCCAGGAGGAAACCTCGCATGAATGGGCCCTTTCAGGAAGGTGAATTAGAAGTCGGAACCAGGAATCGCGCCATCGCGGGGATCGTTGACGGCGGCCCAGGTGGCGGCGCTGATGCCGGAGGAAACGAAGCGCACTCCGCCATCACCCATGCCGAGGCTGACGCCCGCCAGGTGTGGCGATTGCAGGCGGGTGACATCGCAGGCGCGGATAAAATCGGGGGCGGACTGAAACATTTTGGCAGCAGGGTAGCCGGTGATGGTGCCCTTGAAATTGCCCAAGTTGAAAGCCGGGCGCCAGCCGGAATTGGCGTCGGCCCATAAGCTGCCAAAGGTGGTTGCACTATTGAGTGTGCCGCTATTCCCGCAAGTGCCATAGACCTCGCCAAAGAAAACTGTGCTTGATGCGCCATCGGGCACATTGGATGCCAGTCGTGATTCCCCAACGGTAGTGCCTTGGCCCGGGTTGCCGAAGACATAGTAATTAGCTGCATAGTTGGAAATGGCCCAAGCGTTGGCCCCGCCGTTGGTCGTCATGCATTTGCCCGCGTTATTGGAAGCATCCGACGGGCAGATGAAAGTTTTCACCACCTTGTCGGTTTGCCCGCCTCCGTAACCGGCTGGATTCAGCTTGTCGTAAACGGCGGTTTGTTCCACATAGGGAAGAAGAAAGTGGAACAAGGTGTAGTTGTGCCGACCGTAGCTGGAAGTGGCGCTGGAATAGCAAGCCGCGTTGGCCGGGTCGGCGCAATTGGAACAGAGCGGAGGCATAAGCCCGCGGGTGTCGTGAAGGTTATGAACCCCCATCACCACTTGTTTGAGGTTGTTTTGGCAGGAGGATTTGGACGCCGCTTCGCGGATCTTTTGTATCGCGGGCAATAACAGCCCGATCAAAATAGCAATGATGGCGATAACTACCAAAAGCTCGATCAGAGTGAAACCGGCACGATTCCTTTTAGGGGACATGGAAATACTCCCGGTAAGAACTAACGACTTGTGCCCTAATTAAAACCTTGAATGAGAGTGGGTGTCAATTAAAAAATAGTTTTTTTTGCGATTAGTGGTGTAAGCCCCTGAGGGGCCAGCTTCCTGGGTTTTGGCTCTTGCATCCCCCACGGGTCAGGAAGCAGAACTATTATCCAAGGAGCAAAGTCCCATACGCTATTTCCCCTGGATCAAGGCGGCCCATTGCGGGTCTTTTCTCATGGAGAGGAACTCCGGCTTCAAGTGCAAGTCGACCAGTAAACCCGGGTTGCCCCTGATCGCCTGGCGCAAATGCTTGAATGATTTTTCCAAAAACGCCGGGGCCGAGGGAGAACTTCCCCCGGCCAGGATGGCATAAGTCCTTGCCAGTTGAACTTCCTCCTCGCTGGTTTTGTTTTCCTTTTTCAAATAGGGTTCTAACACTTTTTCTGCCTCAACCGTCTTTCCCTCTCGGGCCAAGACCCGCGACCGGTACAACTCGAGCTTGGGCCCGAGCCCCGGTTCCAACCCGGTTGTCAAGTCCGGGGAATGCACCCCTTTTTCCTGCAATCGAGATACCAGTTTCTTGTCCAGTTCCAGCCCCGCCTTTTCTCTGGCCAAGGCCTCCTTGGGGTAATCTCCTTTCCATTTTTCCAACAACCCGGCCGCTGCTTCTATCTCCTCGTGCGCCGTTTTCCAATTCCCTTCCTGGATTGCTTGAGTAATCCGCATGTGCGAACAACGCAGCCGGGCTGAGCGGGTGTGCTGCTGTTCCAGGTCGGGCTGCGCGGAAAAAATTTGCTCCGCCTCCCGCAGCAGACCCACCACACGGACTGCCTTCCCCAACAATAAACACGCTTCCGCTTCCTGCAGGCAGGAAAAAGCCAGGCTGCGCTGGTAGTCTCCCCTGTCAGGATTTGCCAGTGCCATTTTCCGGTAATCTTGTTCATTGAGATGAAACAGTTCGAGAGCCTTTTCCGGGCCGCCCAAGTCGCCGAGCCTTAGATGAAACCCAGCCAATTGTTCTCTGGCCAGGGTCACCAGGATTTTGGCCATATGCCGGTTGGGGCTGGCCTCGGCGTTGCCCAGCGCGGTTGACAGGGCTTTTTCCAAATACTCAAGCGCTTTTTCACGATCGCCCAACCCTAGCCAGGCTTCCCCCAGCCGGGATTGCAAATCCATCTTCTCTTCCAGGTTCCATCCCTGGGGAACAGGGCCAAGGAAATCCATCACCTCCAGGGCGAAGGTAAAAAAATCCCGCGCTTCAGTGACCTTGTTTTCTCCGAGTTCCAACCTGCCTAGCCGGGCGCAGACGCGGATCAGGGGAAGCGCGAAGCGCGGGTCTTCTGGATTGGCGTTGTACTGCCGCTGACTGCTTTGAAAAACGCGATCGTACCTGTATTTGGCCTGCTTGAAATCCCCCCGCCCGGCATCCAGGTCGCCCAGGTGAAGCGTGATTTGGGCCACGATGGCTTCCACATCGCGGGAGGCGCTTTCCGAGGAGAGCAAAGCTTGGGCGTTTTGCCCCGCCTGCTCCAATTCCTTGCTGGCCTTCTCTACCAGCCCTGCCGCCAGGTAAAGTTCCCCCAAGGATAACGAAAGTTTCAGGGTGGAAACACTCGGCACCGCCTGCTTTCCTCTTTGCCTGGCCAACTGGTCCAAGACATTTTCCAACTGAGTGAACCAGGCCTGTTGAAATGGCGCCAAGCCCGGCTTCCCTTCCATTTCCCAGCGAATGGATTCCAGGGTCTGCCTTTGATGATCCAGCAGGACTTTCACCCGCGCCTCGGAGCTTTCCAACTCCACCGTGGCTGCTTTCCTCGCCCGGGTTTCCTTCAACCACAAAACCAGCAGCGCCCCCGCCAGCGCCAGGACAAGCAATCCCAAACCCCCTGCCAGTCTTGGCTGGCGGAGTATCCAGGACGAAAAAAAATCGCTTGGCTTCGCCGTTTGCTCCCCTGGTGAAGGATCTTTGGCATCCGGGTTCATGGCTCAACCTTGTCTTCGACCGGTTTCTGTTTTCTCGTCGATTTGAACGGGTTTTCCCTCGACAGGCAATGCCAACCCCAAGGACAGCCCTGGAAATAGCCCGTGACCGTTGTGAACCACCCCGACCTGGGGGCCAAGGCAAAAATGTCAAGCACACTATCCCAACTCAGCCAGATCTTTGATACCCTGATCCATAAGTTCTCACCTTGTTTAATGGAGACTACCATGAAATTCCTGTTCACCCGTCTGCTCGCCTTGGCTCTGGGGTTGCTCTTGGTTTCACCGGCCACCGCTGCCGAAAAGATCAAAGCGCTCATTCTCGATGGCCAGAACAACCACAACTGGAAGGCGACCTCGCCGATGTTGCAAAAGATTCTCAAGGAGTCTGGATTGTTCACCGTGGAAGTGGTGACTTCGCCCGCCAAAGGAGGCGACATTGCTCAGTTCAAACCAAACTTCAAGGACTTTCATGTGGTGATCAGCAATTACAACGGGCAGGACTGGTCCAAGGAAACCCAAAAGGACCTGGTGGAATTCGTCAGCCATGGCGGCGGATTTGTTTCCGTTCATGCCGCTGACAACGCCTTTCCAGGTTGGGCCGAGTACAACGAGATCATTGGCGTGGGCGGCTGGGGCGGGCGCAATGAAAAGTCCGGCCCCTATATCCGCTTGAAGGATGGCAAATTCGTCAACGATATGTCCAAGGGGAATGGCGGCAGCCATGGCAGGCAGCACCAGTTCAAGGTGGTCACTCGCAATACCGAGCACCCCATTACCAAGGGCCTGCCACCCGAGTGGCTGCACAACACCGATGAACTTTACGACCGTTTGCGCGGCCCCGCCAAGAACCTCACCGTGCTGGCCACTGCCTTTGCTGATAAATCAACCGGCGGCAGCGGCGAACATGAGCCGATGTTAATGGCGCTGGATTTTGGCAAAGGGCGCTCCTTCCACACCACTCTTGGCCACGCGGAACCGGCCATGAAATGCGTTGGCTTCGCGGTTACCCTGGTTCGCGGTTGCGAATGGGCCGCCACTGGAAAAGTCACGCATACGGAACTGCCCAAAGACTTCCCCACCACGGATAAGGTCAGCATCCGGGAGTAATTCCCGGGTGTAATTTGCGCAGGGATGTGGCGAACCGTGTTACGACAGTTTTTTAGGCATGCCCGGGCATAAAGAACTCTATTTTTTCTCCACGAATATTTCCGCCGCCTTTTTGAAGGCCGCCTGGCTTTGACCTCCATTGCCAGGGAAACCGGCGTGCTGCACCAGCCACACAGTGATTAATCCGCGAGAAGGATCGATGGCCATGTTGGTGGCCAGAGCGCCGCCGTGCCCAAAGGTTCCTCCACCCGTGGACCAGCCAATGCCATACCCTTCCTTCAATTCCCCTGTCTGTTTGCTGGTCATCGCCTTCACGGTTTTTTCCGATAAATAGCGTTTGCCTTCGAACTCTCCGCCTTGAATAACCATTTGGCAGAACCGGGTCAAATCCTTGGCGGTGGAAAACAATCCGCCTCCCGGCATCGGCTGGCGCTTGCGAGCCGTCAAGGGATAAGTCAGTTGAACGATCGTCGTTTCATCAAGGTTGTTCTTGGCAGCGTTGGGTTTGTAAGGCTTGGCCAGGCGCGCCACCTGTTCTTCATTGGGCCAGAAGGTGGTGTCCTTCATCCCCAGAGGTTCAAAGAGCCGCTTGTCCATGAAGTCCTCGTAGGATTGGCCACTGACCACCTCTATGATGCGCCCCCCGGTATTGATACCGGCGTTGCTGTACTGGTATTTGCTGCCCGGCTCCCATTGCAACGGCTGCAAGGCATGGCTGCGGACTCCATCGCGGACGGAAATCATGTCCAGCGTTGGTTTCTCCAACGGCGAACTGAAGCGCATGCCGCTCGTGTGGCTGAGAATGTGCCTGACTGTCATCAGCGTCTTCGCCTTTTTTAACAGAACATGATTTTCATCCTGCTCGGCAATGACCATGATTCCTTTGAATTCCGGCAGGAATTTTTCCACCGGATCATCAAGGCTGACCTTTCCTTCATCGACCAAAATCATCAGCCCCGTCCCGGTGATCGGCTTGGACATGGAGGCGATCCAGAAGAGAGTGTCGGGTTGCATCGGCTTATTGGCCTTGATGTCAGCAAAGCCAACAGTTTCCAAGTTGAGGATTTTGTCCTTATCGGCTACGACGGTGACGGCGCCGGCCAGGGTGTGGTTGTTGACGAAGGGTTGTAGCGCACTGGCCACCGGCCTGGTTTCTTTCGCTTTTCCTGGCGCCTGGGCCAGGTGGGAAAGGGGAAGGCAAAGACAAATTGC
>SHZZ01000032.1 GCA_009692005.1 Gemmataceae bacterium
TATCGACATAGTAAAAGTCTATGTAGCCGATCATCATCTCTTCCCAGGTCTGTTCGCCCCAGAAGACCGGTTTTTTCGGGTCGGGGTTGGCCGGGTTGGCCGCCGAGTTGTCGAAATGAGCGAGGCACTTGATCAGTGTTCCCTTGGGCAGGTGCAACGGTTCCTTCAAACGGTAGGTGCTCTGCCAGCCAAAGTCGTAATGGGGGACAGAAAGGAGAGTGACCTTTTTCCCATCAGGGTAGTGTGCCTGGTACTCAAAATCCTTGCCCCGCAAATGCATGTGGGGAAAGAAGGCGAGAACAACAGCGTCACGGGACAATGGGATAAACGATTGCACCTCGTAGCTGTTGGCCCCCGGTGGAATCATGAAGAAATTATTTTGAATTCCGAAAGTGGTGACATTCTTCTTGGGCGGTTCCTTGCAAAAGATCAGGCCAATTTCAGAGCGGTCGACCTCTTCCTTGCCGTTTGGGGTGTAATGAATTTGCCAGATGAGGTCAGCGCCGGCGGGGATTTTCCTGCCCAGGCCTTCAGGAAAGCGCACGGTTTCCGCCCCCGGTGCGGTGGCCGCGATCCACACTGGTTGCTTCTTCCCGGCCTCGCGGTAAAGCACAATAATGTGGTGCACCACGGCGCGGTTACCCGGGCGAATTTCCGCTGCCTGGATGAACTTGTCTTCCGTGTACCCGGTCTTGGTCATGAAATACTTGTAGCGAACGGTTCCCTTGGCAGGGACTTCAAATTCCTTGGGCGTTTGAAAAACGACATCGGGTTTGCCAATCCGCCAACCCTCGACAAACGAAGGGGGCTTGGGCGCCTTGGCCATGTCGCCTTTCGGTGCGCCCGATGCCGCCCATTCCACCAGGGTGTCAATTTCGTTTTGCCCCAGCCGCCTTTCATTGTGGAAAGAACCAAAGCGTTGATCGGCATGCCACGGTGGCATGCGTCTTTGCCCCACCACCTCGCGGATCATGGCTGACCAATTTTTCGCGTCGTCGTAAGTCAAAAGAGAAAAAGGCGCCGCCGTACCGGGGTGATGGCACTCGGCGCAGCGGTTGTACAGAATTGGCGCCACATGCTCGGCGAAATTTACCTTCCCGGTTTTCTCCGAGCGTTTTAAGGTGACCAGACAACCAGCAGTCTCCGTCGAGGCGACCGTAACTTTCTTGCCTGCCAAGAGCTCCTCCATGGCATTGACCAAGTCCTTGGATTTCGGTTCGTCTTTGCGGTAATCGTAGCCAATTTGATCGTCGATGCGCCCGTGATAACGGACCACCCGGCGTTCATCGAGAAGGAAGACTTCGCAAACCCTTGCGGCGCCCAATTGATTCAACGCCGCTTGCTCGGCATCAACCATAAGGGGAAAGTCGATTTTGAAGTCCTTGGCCTGGGTGGCAATGGCTTCCTTGGAATCGCCCTGGTTAGGGTAGATTCCCACGACTTTCACTTTTTTGCTGGCGTAAGTTTTTTGAATTTCGTTCAAGGTGGGGATATAGGCCTTGCTAACGGGGCAGGCGGTGCCGAGGAATACCACGGCTACCAGGCGGTCGTCTTTAAAATCCGCCAAACCAACTTGCTTGCCATCTGGACCTGGGAGGACAAAATTGTGCATTCTTTGGCCAAGTACCGGGTCGGGTTTTTTTTCAGCGGCAGGCATTGGGATTGGGAAGAAGACTAACAAGGCCAACGGCACAACCTGGGCCAAGCCAACTATCCGGCAGATCCATCCCATGGAAAGCTCCTTTGTATTCAATGCTTCAATACCTGAGGAGATTTTACCCAACAATGATTGGAAAATAATGAAAATTCTCACTCTGGTGAGTCAATAACACACCCGGCCGCCCTTTTTTACAAGGCAAACAATGGGTTTATTATGGGCGCTGGGGCATCAACCGGCGGCCCTGGTAGTGAATTCCTCTAATCCCACAATCCGGCCCTTCCCGGATTTCTTTACCAATTCGCAAATCAATTCAATGGTTTTGAATTCCGGGTCTACCACATATAAACAGGAGGGGTGGCCAAGGAAATCGAAAACGGCGCGGTTTTCCAATGCCCATTCCACCCCCGCCCGCACCGCTTTCAAAAACCAATCCAACTTCCACCGCCCGGTGCGGAATGCGCCAATGTCGCTGATCGGGCTCATGGGGATTTCCACCAAGCCATCGGGGTAACGGAAAGGTTGAGCCGCGGTCTGCGCCTTGACCAGAGCCTGAAAAAAATCATTGTCAGGTTCCACGCCGGGTTTTGCAGCAGGGTGGGAAGGATATTTGGAGCTGACCCAGGAGTAGCCAAGTTTTTTCAGCAGGGCGCGGACCTTGGGCTTGTCGCTTAACCCCTGGGCAAACCCACCGGGCGTGCGAAAACCGCTGGGCCGGATGCCCAACCGGGTGTTGATCGCCGTGGCTGCCAGGCTAATGTTTTCCTCAATGACCTGGGGAACACTTTTTCCTTCGATCAGCCAGGGGGAGCGGCTGAAACGGAATTGCAAGTCTTGGTGTTTTTCAGCCAGCAAATACACATGATCATAGGTGTGGTTTCCCACAAAGTGGCCATCCTGAATAATTCGCTTTAACCAATCGACATTTTCCTGTTCCATGGTTCTGCCGAGGGCAAAACAGTGAACCACGCCCCCGCTGGCTTTCACCCTGGCGCAGGCTTCCTGGGTGTACTTTTTAGTTTGTTCGTTGAGGTTTCCTTTTTCGTAATCCCAGAAAGTGTCTTCCCACTTGGGAAAGTTTCGGCTCATTTCCAGATCGAGAGAAATGGCGATGAGCGCCTGTTTGTCGTTTGGTTTCTGGATGTACCTGGCGCCGGCGGCGAGGCCGAAAGCCGAGGCCGCCGTGCCCGCCAGGAACGCCCGCCGAGTCTGCTGGTTCATTTTTTCCCTTTCACTTTGGCATCCGGGCGAACCCAGGAAATTTGCGTGATCAATTGATTCAAAGCAGCAAAGGAGATGGCGGCATTGGTGGCGAAACGCGGGCTGGAATTCGATGGGAAAGTCGCCAGCGAGGCATCGCCCACCAGAAAGACATTGAAATCTTTTGACAGATTTTCGTACCCCGCGGTGGTTTTGCAGTAACACATATCCGTGGCGTAACCCGTGAGAAGAATATTTCGTATGCCCTCTTTCTTCAGAAAATCCCTCATGAGCGGATAGCCTTCGCCATCGTAAATGACCACATCCTGCAGGTGATAGGTAATGTCTTTGGTAACCGGGATGGGCAGGTTCCAGAAGCCAGCGTTGTTGTACCTGGGGCCGGCGTCCAATCCGGGGAACTGCTTGAAGTAATCGCGAACCGGCAACTCCACCGACAGCTTCATCTCCTTGGGCAAGGGTTCACCCTGGTAGATGAACGACTCCAGTTTCTTTTTCAGTTCGGCTTTGCCCTCGTCGGCAGTTTTGGCATCGGGCTGATTTCTTACCGACCTGTACATTTTGGCCCGAATGGGGTCCTCCTTGCCCGGCAAGCTAAAAAGGGTGAGTTTCGCTTTCCCACGCAGCGATTGCAAAAACGGGTTGATGACCTGCGAGGTGTGTTTGGCAGCCAGGTGGTTTTTCTCCGGGGTGCAAAAGTCGCAAACGCCCGCGGGTTCAGGGGTTTTCCACCCTTGGCCATCGTCGATTCCCCAGGGGTGCACCATGACCACGGCAGTGTGTTGCAGCGACAGGCGGTTCAGCATCTCAATGATGCCGCGGGCATTGTAGGAAAAGCGCCAGGCGCGAATGGTCATGTCAGAACCGGCATCATGCACCAGCATGGGGGCCTGAAATCTGCGTGTCTCCCGAATGGGCTCGATGAATTCCGGAAAATCGGCGAGTAATGGCGCCGGGTCCTTCAACTCAATCAACTGATTGGCATAGACCTTTTCTGCTGGGGCAGTTTGTTGAAAACTCAAAAGCAGGAGGAGTGAAATGGCCGTGTTCATGGCTTGCTTCCTTTATCCAGGTTTTGCTGCAAGTAGCTGAAGAGGTCTCGCAGTTCTTGCGGCTTTAGTTCTTTCCACAAATTGTCGGGCATGAAGGACACTTCCGATTCGTGCAGCGAGCTGATTTTCTCCCGCGCCACGGCGGTCCTTTCGTTCTTGGCATTGGCCAGAACGATCCCGGCAGCGGTATTCTCCACCACCAGGCCGGTGAGCACTCGCCCATCTTTGAGCTCCACCACATAATTCATGTACTCTTTGCGGATGATCGAACCGGGGTCCACCAGGCTAACCAGGAGGGCATCGCGGTCGAAGCGGTTGCTGGTGGTCAGATCGGGGCCCAGAGTGCCGCCTTCGGCCAGAAATTTGTGACAGGAGGCGCAGGCCTTGGTGAAGAGCACTTTGCCGTTAATTGGGTTGCCTGGCCCGGCCCTCAGGTCGTTGTTCAACCGGCGGACATCGGCCAGGCGCTCCTCCGGGGTGCGGGGTCGAATGTTGCCCCAATAATTCCTCAGCAGTTGATTGATGCGAGGGTGGTTATGGAAGCTGGCCAGGCGAAGTTCCTCCAGGGAGAAATCCGTGGCGGCGATTTTCTTTCCTTCCACTTCCTGAAGTATTCTTATTGCCCATTCTTTTCTGCCCAACATGCCGTCACGGATGGAAGAGCGAGCCTCGGCCGACACCCTTTGATAAACAGTCAAAAGGGCCGTGCCCGCCTCGGCTGTGCCCAGCTTAATTAAAGCCTGGATTGCCTGCAGTTGCACCGCTTCCGATTCAGCCCGGTTCAAGAGCCGGGAGAACAGATTCAAATAATTCACATGGGAAGGCGCTTCGGCCAGCGCCTGGATCAATTTGACCCGGTCCGCGAGCGGCATTTTTTGGTCCAGGATGATTCCTTCGCCTTTTGTCAAAGCGTTGGCCTCTCCCCAACGAACCAGCAGGATTAAGCTGGGAATGGACTGTGGATTTTCTTGGATAATCTCCCGGACGCTTTTCACCAGCACTGGGGCTGAAGCCTTGGCGTTTGTCGGTCTTTCCTCCCAGCCCAGGGCAACTGCAAGCAACAAATGGTCCGTCCAATTACTGGGCATCAATTCCAGCAACTTGGCAACCTGCCCATCGGCGCTCCCCGCGGCGGCATAACGGCGAACCAGACGCGGCAGGATCTCCTTGTAAACCATCAAGTTGGTTTGACAGTGGCGCGCGGTCAGGGCAATGACCTCTTCAGAGTGAGTCTGCGAGAATTTTTCAACAGCCCACCAGAGCAACAAGGGAATGTGCGGGTCGGCTTGATCGGGAAAACTCAGGAGGGTATCAAGCAAAGGCAATGCCACCTCGGGGCGCAACCGCCTGGCGGTCGAGGCGAGTTGGCTGCGCACCCTGGCGCTACTTTCTTTTTTGGCCATGAATAAAAGTTGCTTGCCCAGGGACTCGGGCAGGAAATCCTCGTCTCCCAGGAAGCGGACCGCCCAGGCGCGGATGTCCTCGTTTTCGTGCCTCAGGGCGAGCGGGGCGAAATCCGGGGTGAACCCGCCGGAGACATAAGCAGCCCAGAAAGCCTTCACTTGTAAATCGGGGTTGGGTCCATTCAGGGCCAGGTGGCGCAGGGGGAAAATCACTTCGGGGTCGCGCCGTTGAGCCAGCAATCTGGCGGCCGTGCGGGAGTGCCAGCCGTTTGAGTGGCTCAAAAGGGAAACCAGTTCCTTGGAAGGCAAGCGGGACAGGTCGGGAATGTCGCGCGGCTTTCTACCGTGATGATCGATGCGAAAGACCCGGCCATTGGAACGGTCCCAGTCGGCATCGGGGTCGGGGTGGGCGGTGCGCTTGTCGTGCCAGTCGGCGGTATAAACGCAGCCATCTGGGCCAAGGCAAAGGTCGGTGGGCGCGAACCAGGAATCGTTGGCCAGGAGCAATTTTTCGGCATGAGCAGAGCGAAAAGAGGCGCCGTTGGCTTGAAGGGAGTTGGAATAAACGCCATGGCCGAGTAAGTCGGCGGCAATGTACTGGCCGCGGAAGGAATCGGGATAGGCGTCGCCGTTGTACACGACTCCGCCCACGGAGACATGCCCGCCAAAGAAGTTTTTGTGAGGCACATGATCGAAGTAGCCGTAGGCGCGGGGGTGGTGGAGTGCGCCGTGCTTGCCGAACGATTTCCAATAGTAACCGCCCTGAACGCCATGGAGCATGACGAAGCCGCCATGGTTTGTGGAGTAAAGGAGGTTTCCATGTCGGTCAAAATCGAGTCCCCAGGAATTCCCCCCGCCTTCACAAAAGAGCTCAAATTTTCGGGTAATGGGGTGGAATCGCCAAACACCCTGTTGAAACTCGATGCCGCGAATGTTTGCCGTTACCGTGCTTCCCTGGCAGCCGTAGAGCCAGCCGTCCGGCCCCCAGGCGAGTGAATTGGCAACCGAGTGAGCGTCCTCCATGCCGAAACCAGTGAGGAGCGCCTCCGGGTCGCCATCGGGAATGTCGTTGCCATCGCGGTCTGGGTAAAAGAGTAGATAAGGCACTTGTAGGATATAAACGCCGCCGTGGCCGAAGGCGAAACCGCTGGCGAGGTTCAAGCCGGTGATGAAGTCCTTGGGGCGGAGTTTCTGCGGGGCTTGGGGGTCGGGTTCAAGGATGGTCAGTTTGTCGGCGCCTTTTGGCCCGCGCGGAGGCGGCTCGGGCACGCGGTCGTATTGCGTGCGGGAAAAGCGATCAACTCTGGCGCGCTTCAACCCTTCAGGATTCGGATATTGAAGGTATTGCAAAACCCACAAACGGCCCTTGTGATCGAAATCAATGGCCACGGGCTGGCGGATCAAGGGCTCGGCCACCACCGCCTCGGCGAAAAATCCCGCCGGCAGCGTCATGCGCCTGGCGGCATCTACGGGTGATAAAGGCTGGGCGGCTGAAAATGGACACAGCAGAATGCAGGCCCAAAGGGGGCCCAGGGCAACGGTCCTCCAAAAGAAACCGTTGATTCGCATTCCACTCATTCCTTCGGGCGGCTACTGATGCAATAAAGGTGCTGGAAAGTGCGGATGAAAATCTCACCGTTGGAAATGGCAGGGGTGGCGTCGGTATGTTCCCGCAGGCTGTTCTTCCCAAGGATTTTGAACTCCGGGCCGACAGCCACGATATAAGTGTCCCCGGCCTGGTCCGTTGCCAGGAGTTTCCCATCCACGAGAAGAGTGCTGGCCCAGTGGCTGCCCCCGAGGCGCTGCGATTTCCACAGGTCCTCGCCCGTCTTCAGGTCAAGGCATTGAACTGTGCCCGGGCCGGCGTTGGCCATGTAGCAATGGTTCCCGCTGATGATCCCCGAGCCGATCCGCTGCGGGTTTTGGGTCTTATGATGCCACAACCGCGTTGGTTTTTCCCCCTGGGCCAGGGTTTCCAAGTTCAGAGCCATGGCCGATCCATGAAAACCCGACATGGCCACCAGAGTGTTCCCCGATGCAATGGGTGAAGTGTAAACCAGCTTGGTCAAACCCTCGGCGGTCCACAGGCATTTTCCTGTGAGAGGGTCGTAACCCTTGACGGCGTTGGGCCAGCTCATGAGCAATTGATCCTTGCCCTGGACTTTGTGGATAATAGGCGTGCTCCAGGAACCGATCCACTCCTGGCCCTTTTCCAACGCCGCCTTGCCCCCCGTTTCCTCGGCCCGCCAAACTTCTTTACCGGTTTCCTTTTCCATGGCGATCAGGAAAGTCTGGGTGCCGGGACCGCAATTCAAAAGCACCAGGTTCTTGTACAACACCGGCGAGGAGGCGTTGCCCCAGATGTGGATAAACGACCCCAGGTCTTTTTTCCAAAGCTGGTTCCCCTCAAAGTCGTAACAAACCACCCCGGCCGAGCCGTGAGAAGCAATCACCAGTTTCCCATCAGTAACCGGCGTGGCGGAACAGTATGGGTTGGTGCCATGCGTCGGTTCGTTCCCTTGAAAAGGAGTAACTTTCTCCCAGAGAACTTTGCCATGCTTCCGGTCGATGCAAAGAACAGCCCGCTGCATTCCCTTTTTATCAATCGACTGGGTAAGAAAGATTTTATCTTCCCAAACGATAGGGCTAGAAGAGCCAGGTGAAGGGAGTTTCAGCTTCCAGCGGACATTTTCCGTCGCTGACCATTTCCAGGGGATGGCGGTTTCCTGGCAGGCCCCATTTCCCCCCGGTCCGCGAAAGGCGGGCCAATTCCCGGCGGGAGAGGCAAGAGTCATGGTCAACATGAATAAAAAAGGAACAGCAAAGAATCGCATGGTGGAACTCCTGGCGGGTTACACCCCATGCTCAGCTTTTTTTGGTTGAAGTTCAAGAGGGAAAAAACCAGGGCCGCCGGGGAGGGGAGATGGCGGCCCTGGTTGGATTGGGAATCTTGTTTAATTCCCAATCTTGGTTTCCTGGTAGCAAGCTTCTTTCCAAAAACCATTTTGCCTGCACCACAGCGCTGACACGCGAAAATCGCCGCTAATATCCTTACTGCCAAAATGCCCATGAATGTGGGCCTTGTAGTTCACCAAAACTGTTACGGGGGAAAGAATGCGAAATTCCTCATCCTCGGTTTGGTATTCCCGGATCTGGTAGTTTTCCATCGATTCCAAAACCTCGGCAGCGGAACCAAGGTAAACAATCGGAGTAATCGTAACATGATCAGAAGTCATGGAATCACGGACAATGGCTCGGTTATGGGTCAGATAAGCGTTATTAAGCCTTTTCAGCCTACCGTTTATCTCCATCTGAATCGTTTGTTCGGCCTCATTGTTGAAACTGTGAAATTGACCAGTGTTTCCGTGTACAAGTACCAAGGCCATGACCTTCTCCTTTTTGGCAATTTTTTCGCCAGGCTGGCGTTTTATTCTCAGCCTCGAAATCTTTTCGCCTGTTTTGTTTACGAGCCGAGAAGAGTGAAAGTTCAGTATTTTCTTGGTTGTTTCAGGAAAAGTTGGGAAAGTAAGCGATTCTTTGGGCCTTGATGCAATGTAAATGTCTTGGGAAGGTGCCACCAACAGATGGTGAACCGTGGTCTTCACGGGGCTTTGACGCCAAATTCAGGAAAAAATGTGAGCCAGCAAATAAACCTTAACCCAAGAGAAATCAGGAAAGTAGTTGTTGCCGGGTTTGTGGGCACCGCCATCGAGTGGTACGACTTCTTTCTTTATGGCGCCGCCGCCGCCCTTGTTTTCAATGAAATCTTTTTCCCTTCGCTCGATGCCTTTGCCGGCCAATTGGCCTCATTTGCCACATTTGCCGTGGGGTTTTTCGCCCGGCCGGTGGGTGGCATGGTCTTCGGACATTATGGCGACCGCATTGGTAGAAAATCGATGCTGGTGATTTCCCTGGCCCTTATGGGGGTGGCGACCTTTCTCATTGGTCTGTTGCCTACCTACAACCAGATTGGGATTTGGGCTCCGGTTTTCCTGGTGGCCCTGCGTTTTATTCAGGGCTTTGGCGTCGGTGGAGAGTGGGGAGGAGCGGTGCTGCTGGCGGCGGAACACGCCGAGCCGGGCCGCAGAGGCTTTTATGCCAGCTTTATTCAGATGGGCGCTCCCGCCGGACAGTTGCTGGCTTCGGGTGTTTTCGCCGCCTTCGCCGCCTTGCCCCGCGAGCAATTCCTTGCCTGGGGTTGGCGGGTTCCCTTCTTGTTGGGAATTTTTCTCCTGGCAGTGGGCATGGTAATTCGCTTACGGATCTTGGAGAGCCCGCTGTTTTCTCGGGTTGCCGCCGCTGGGCCACCACCGAAAATCCCCCTCTTCGAAGTCCTGGCAAAATACCCTAAAAATGTCGTTTTGGCCATGGGCGCCCGCATGGCCGAAAATGTCTCCTTTTATCTATTCACCGTTTTTATTCTCAGTTACGCCAAAACCATGAAGTTGTTCGACAGCCAGGTAGTTTTGAACGCGATGCTGGTCGCCTCGGTTTCGCAGATGATCGGCATCCCGTTTTTCGGCGCGCTGTCGGACAAACTTGGGCGCAGGCCGGTCTACCTGTTCGGCGCCGCCGGCATGGCCCTGTTTATTTTTCCCTTTTTCACCATGGTGCAAACCGCAAACCCACTGGCGCTGACCTTGGCCCTTTGCATCGGTTTGGGGGTTTTTCACTCAGCAATGTATGGCCCGCAGGCGGCATTCTTTTCGGAACTGTTCGGAACGCGGGTGCGTTATAGCGGCGCATCGCTGGGGTATCAATTGGCTTCTCCATTGGCTGGCGGCATCGCACCCATGATTGCCACTTCGCTTTTGCAGTCCTCGGCGGGAAGCCCTTCTCCGGTCGCCTGGTATTTGATTGCCATGGTGGCAATTACCCTCTTGGCGGTTTATTTTTGCAGGGAAACCTCGAAGGAAGAACTGGGGTAGGGTCCTTTTGGGTAAGAAAAGATCAAGGTGATAATTATCACCACTCATGATTGGCCATGGGTATAATCCTAAAGTTTCTGCAGCTTCTGAGGCGATTGGATTTCCCCACATCCCGCAGGTTGCTAATTGGCGTATTTCCATGCATGGATTAATTTTTCTCGAGTTGTAAAGGTTTGTGGATAAAAAAGCAGGCCCAAAAGCCTGGGGCGCTTTATTTACCGAAGCGAATTTGGCCTTTAAACCGTATGTCGCCATCAAAGTCTATCCGGATGAGGAAGTTTTAGCCCTAATTGGCGCCACCTGCCGAATTTTCAAACAGCCCAAGGAAAAAGTTGAAACCGTTTCTTACAGATCAGATGGTATTTCCAATCCGCCAGGCAACGAAAATGGGTCGCCGAGTTCCGAAGAATATGCCTTTTTAAAACCCCCAATGGAATCAGGAGAATTGGGCGCGATAGGGCACTACAGAATTTTGCATGCCCTTGGAAAAGGGGGCATGGGCATTGTTTTCCGAGCGGTCGATGTTCGCTTGAAACGGGTGGTGGCTTTAAAAATATTGGAGCCCAGTTACGCTAATGAAGCGCCAATGAAACAGCGTTTTCTTCGGGAAGCTCGGGCCATGGCCGCCATTAAAAGCGAATATGTAATTTCCATTTATGAAGTGAATGAAATAGAGGAAATGCCCTTTTTGGTGATGGAATTTCTTGAGGGAAGTTCCCTGGAAACCCAGCTACAAGGAGGTAGGAAACTTGCCTTTTTCCCAGGTGATGAAAATCGGGAAAGAGGTTTGCATCGGTCTGGCAGCCGCCCACGCCAAGGGATTGATTCATCGAGACATCAACCCGTCCAACTTGTGGCTGGAAAAGCCGCATGGCCGCGTCAAAATCCTCGACTTTGGCCTGGCCAGAAGTAATGCCGACACCGTTGAAATAGCCAAGGTGGGTGAAATTCTGGGAACACCGCCCTTCATGGCGCCAGAACAAGCCTACGGTAACCCCCTGGATTTCCACACCGATTTGTTTAGCCTCGGTTGTGTTTTGTATTGGCTTACCACAGGCGTCCTCCCCTTCCAGGCAAAAGATGACTTTTCCACCTTGGTGGCATTGTCAAAAGACAAATCTCCTTCGCCCAAGTCGATCTGCAAGGATCTGCCTGAGGAATTTTCCGATCTGGTTCTTTGGCTACTGGAAAAAGTCCCGACTGAGCGGCCGGAATCTGCCATGGCCGTTTTTGACAAGCTGTCTGAAATCGAAACCAGGATGGCCAATGAATCCAAGGGGTGAGGCTGAATCCCGGTTCTTTTCAAATCCCGAGAATGGAGAAAGGTGAAAGTGCGGGCGCCGCTTCGAGGCCATCATTCATTAAGGAGATAACGAAATTGTTGGATAATTTAAGGGAAAATCACCATTCCTTTGCCAGGGTCGCTTTTTCAAAACCCCGCTCGTCAACCTATTTCCCTGTAAATTGTGTAGTTTTGTTAAGAAAAACCGGGTATCTATTAAGAAAAGTTAGGATGCCGCCCAGTGGAGGGAATTGCCATGCTGACCCTTTTAGGAAACACCCGGCGATTTTGCAACGGCGTCACCCGGCGGGATTGTCTTACTGCCGGAGCCTTGTCCGTCCTCGGCGGTGGGTTCAACTTGCCCGCCCTCCTGGCCTCGGAAGAGCGCCAACCAATCCGGGCCAAGGCGAAAAATGTCATTCTCCTTTACCTGCATGGCGGGGCTCCCACCCAGGATATGTTTGATTTGAAGCCAAACGCTCCGGTGGAAATCCGTGGCGAGTTCAAACCGATCGCCACCAAAGTTCCCGGGATTCAAATTTGCGAACACCTGCCAAAAATGGCCTCATGGATCGACCATTGCGCCTTGGTCCGCTCGGTGCACCACAAGGCTGGCTGCCATAATACTCTGCCCGGCTTTTCCGGTAGCGAGCAAGCGGTCGATATCAACGATCCCAATCCTAAAGACAGTTTCCCCCCTGGCATGGGTTCCGTGGTGGAATTTTTGAAACCCCATGGAATTGAGATTCCTCACTACATGGCGGTTCCGAATTATCTTGGTTGGGGCTGGGCCTTGCGGCGGCCCGGCCCCTGGGGCGGATTTCTAGGCCGGAGGTTCGACCCGGTCTGCGGCGAATACAAGCCCCTGCTCGATCCCAAACCAGGCGAGGGACGCCGTCCCATGTGGCTCGGCGCGCCTTTCCTTGCCGATACCAACCTGCGGCCCGAAATCACTCTCGACCGCCTCAAATCCCGCCGGTCTCTTGTAGAGCAGTTGGATTACCAGCAGCAAAAGCTGGAATCGCAGGCCGCCCCCGATTCCTATTCCCGCGTCAGCAAAAGGGCCTATTCCCTTCTCACTGGCAGCAAAATGAAATCTGCCTTCAACCTCGAACAAGAAGATCCCAAGCTTTGGGACCGCTATGGCCGCCATGTGGTTGGCTCCAGCACCTTGATCGCCCGACGGTTAATCGAAGCGGGCGTGCGCTTCGTGGATGTTTACTGGGATGGCTACAGCTATCGCGCCCCCAATAATAATCTCGACCCTTACTGGGACACGCATTCCAATAATTTCGTTCAGCTCAAGCAGGCGAATTTGCCCAACCTGGATCAGACCTACACCACCTTATTGGCCGATCTGAAGGAGCGCGGACTGCTGGAAGAAACGCTGGTGGTGATGATGAGCGATTTTGGCCGCACCCCCCGGGTGAACGGCGCGGCTGGCCGTGACCACTGGACCGATTGCTACACGGTGGTGTTCGCGGGCGCGGGAATCAAGGGAGGCGCGGTGTGTGGCGCCAGCGACGGTCAGGCGGCCTATGTCAAGGACCGGCCAGTCCGCCCCGCTGACATTTGTTCAACCATTTACCGCTTAATGGGGATTTCCCCGGAGACGCTCATTCGCGACCGTTCCGGCCAGCCCCGGGCCATTTCCCACGGGGGGGGAGCCAATCCGCGAGATTCTCGCCTGATTTTCTCAGTTCTTTTGCTGCGAAAAGAGCCAGCGGTGCATGGCCGGGTCGGCGTAAGCCCGGTTCCAGGAATCGTGCCCGACATCGGGGTATTCCGTGTACTTGGGGGTGGCGCCAGCCTTTTTCAAGGCTGCGATCATGTTGCGCGAGCGATCAGGCGGCACGGCAGTATCCTTGCTGCCATGAAATGCCCAAACAGGAATCTTGGCCGCCTTGGCCGCCGTCTTTTCATCCCCGCCGCCACACACCGGCGCCGCCGCCGCGAAGCGCTCCGGCCAACGGCTGATCAGGTCCCAGGCGCCATACCCGCCCATCGACAGCCCCGTGACATAAACGCGCTTGGCATCAATGGGATATTCTTTTTGCACCTTATCCAGTAGCTGATAAAGCAGCGCGAACGATTCGCTTGGCTCCTCGGGCATGGCGTGCGCCTTGGCGCTCCAGTTGACCTCGACCCATTTTTTCCCATTGGGGCATTGCGGCGCGATCAGGAAACACGGGTTGGTTTTTCTCGCCTCGGCGCTGGCAAAATCCTTCACCCCATGAACCAGTTGCGCTTCGTTGTCGGAACCCCGCTCACCCGCGCCATGCAGGAATATCACCAGCGGATATTTTTTTCCCTCTTCGGTTTTCACAGGCTGCATGAAGCGGTAAGAGAGTTTCTTTCCCTTGGATTCGATGGTTTCCCTGGAAAGCAGCTTTCTCCATTCCATGTCCGGCCTCCCCTTTTTTTGCTCTTGTGCCTGAGTGAACTGGGACAAAATCCCCAGGGCAGTCAGCGCCATGATCCAAGTTGTTGCTTTCATTGCCTCTCCTGACAAGGTGATCCAGTGGGCGTTTTTTAGCACATCCCGCGGGCCGGGGCCACATGCAATTGAAACTTTTTTCTTGGCAAGGAAAACCGCGAGGATTAATCTCGCTGCCTGGTAAATGCTTCGTTTCACGAGTAAACACCATGCGAAAAAATCCCGTGGCCTTGTTGATCGCTCTGCTGGCATTCCCCATTCCGGCTTTTGCCGATGTTTGGGACATGCCGGCCTTGAAAAAAACCATTGTGGAACCCTCTTGGGGCGAAACCACAAATGGCGTGAAAGAGGTTTATTACCCGGGTGAAAAGTACCAGGGAAAAGCGACCCGGGTCTTTGCCTACTACGGAAAACCCGAAGGGAAGGGACCTTTTCCCACCATGCTGCTGGTGCATGGCGGCGGTGGCAAGGCCTTCCCCAATTGGGTAAAACACTGGGTCGGCCGGGGCTACTGCGCCCTGGCCATGGACCTGGCGGGAAACGGGCCAAAGGGCAGGTTGCCTGATGGCGGCCCAGGGCAGGGCGATGACACCAAGTTCAAAAATTTCAACAACGGCCCACAGACCGATATGTGGACCTACCAGGCGGTGGCTGCCATTGTTCGAGGCCACAATTTATTGAAGTCGTTTTCTGAAGTGGATACCAACCGCGTAGGCGTGACCGGGATCAGTTGGGGCGGATATTTGACTTGCATCGTGGCCGGCCTGGATGACCGCTTGAAGGCCGCGGTCCCGGTCTATGGCTGCGGTTTCCTGCAGGATAATAGCGCCTGGAAGGCCAATTATTTTGACAAAATGGACCCCGCCACACGGGATAAGTGGGTCAAGGCCTTCGACCCATCGCAGTACCTTCCCGGCGTGAAATGCCCCATTATGTTTTTGAATGGCACCAATGACTTTGCCTACCCGCTGGATAGTTATTTAAAGTGTTTTAACCTGGTGAAGTCGGAAAAAATCCTTTCGGTGCGGGTACGGCTGCCGCACGGCCACATCTGGACCTTTAAAGAAGTCGACACTTTCATCGATTCGCACTTGAAGGGGGAAAAACCTTTGGTGGCGCTTACCAGTATGATCGTGACTGATAGTAAAGTTTTCATTCAATTCCCAGCTCCGGTAAAAGTGGTCAAAGGGCAATTGCATTACGCCCTGGCCGAGGGCCCCTGGCAAAAACGGGAATGGAAAACCCTGCCGGCTGAAATCGAAGTGGGAAAGGTGTCCGCGCCGCTGCCCAAGCAAAAGCCACTGGTCTTTTTTCTTTCCGTAGTGGACGAACGCGGCGTGGAAACCAGTTCCCCCCACCAGGTGCGGGAATGAGTTTTGACCTGATGATTTAAAGAATTCAACCCCGGAACTTGAACGGAAGGCTCGGAAGAAAAGGAAATCCCACTTTACGATTTGGCTTTATTTAAGTGAAAACAATTGCGAAAGCTGTGTAAAAATGGTATTGAATAGGTAGTAGTATCCTGCCTTGTCCGCCTTTAAAATCCCACCGGGAGGCGGTTTTTGTTAACGATTTTGACGGCATCCATGATGTTCCTTGCCGACGGACAGGAGTCCTTGCGGGCTGTTCCTCCGTCGTTTGACCTTTCTGGTCCAGGCCAGTACGCCACCGTGCGCGTGGAAGGGTTATCCGCCCAAGGAAATCCCGTCGACTTTTCCAGCGAAGCGGCGATAGAGGTGGAAAATCCAGGCATCGCCATGATTTTCCAGGGCCGGGTTTACTCTTTGGCCGCGGGGAATACCGCCTTGAGAATCAGGGCGAACAACCAAGAAATTAAAGTACCCGTTCGAGTAGGCGCCGTTGCCCCCCCGGTTCCCGCCTTTGAGCAGGATATTCTTCCCTTGTTATCACGCCATCATTGCAATTCCTCCGGCTGCCATGGCAAGGCAGAAGGGCAAAATGGATTCAAGCTTTCCGTGTTTGGCTCCGACCCCGAGGCCGATTACGAATCCCTGGCTTTTGAAGCACGCGGACGGCGGATTTTGCAAACGGGTTCAGGCGATAGTTTAATGGTCAAGAAAATGTCCGGCCGGATGGCTCACGGCGGCGGTTCCAGGATTCCTTCCTCCCATCCCGATTACCAAACCGTGCTACGCTGGATCTCCTCCGGGGCAAAACAATCCGACCCCAGCCGACCTGCGGTCGGCTCCATCCGCATCGACCCTCCCCAGGCAACCGTGGGTTCCGGGACCACCAGAAAGTTGCAGGTATTCGCACGCAACGCCAACGGCACAGAAAAAGAAATCACCGCACATTGCAGGTTCTATTCCAACCAGGAATCCCTGGCCTTGGTCGATCAGCACGGAACCGTGACCATGGGAAACCTGCCTGGCGAGGCGGTGGTCGTGGCCACCTACATAGACAAGACTGCGGTTTTCCGGGCGGAGATCCCGCGCCAGGGAAGTTTCCAACCCGGCACGGCCAATGCCGGTTGGATTGACCTGCCCATTTATCAGAAGCTGGCGCGTTTGAAAATCCCCAAATCGCCCCGCTGTTCCGACGAAGATTTTTTGCGCAGGGCTTACCTCGATTTAATTGGCCAACTGCCCACCCCCGAGGAGGCCCGGCGGTTTATTAACAACAAATCCGCCAACAAGCGGGCGCAACTGGCGGATGAACTGTTGGAGCGCCCGGAATACGCTGACTTGTGGGCCCTGATCTGGAGTGATCTTTTGCGGGTGGATCGGCAGGCCTTGGGGATGAAAAATGCCTATGCCTATTATCGCTGGATACAACGCGCCTTTGCCTCCAATAAGCCGCTGGATGAATTCGCCCGCGAGTTGATTTCCGCCCAGGGAAGCCTGGCGAATAATCCCCAGGCGGCGCTTTTTAAAGTAGTCAGCAAGCCGGGGGAAATTTCCTCCACCGCCTCGCAGGTGTTTCTCGGCAGGCGCATCACTTGCGCCGAGTGCCATCACCATCCCTTCGACCGCTGGAGCCAGTCTGATTACCTGGGCATGCAGTCGTTTTTCACCGGGCTGCAATGGAAGTCGCAAGGGAAAGTGGAAATGCTCTCCAGCGGCGCGACCACGCCGGGATCAAGCGCGCGGATCAAAAGGCAGGTATTTGCCTACGCGCTTGGGGAAGCGATGCCGGACAAGCAACCCCAAGGGGATGGGCGGGCTCTGGTCGCACAGTGGATGACCAAGCCGACAAACCCGTTTTTTGCCCAGGCCATGGCCAACCGGATTTGGGCGCATTTCCTGGGGCGCGGCCTAGTGGACCCGGTGGATGATATGCGCGACACCAATCCGCCGACGCACGGAACCCTGCTCGATGATCTGGCCAAGTATTTGATTACAAACCGCTTCGACCAAAAGGCCCTGATTCGGGCTCTGGTTTTATCCGATGCCTACCAGCGTTCCTCGGCGGTGTTGCCGGGCAACGAAGGGGACGAATGGAACTATTCGCGATATCCTTTAAAGCCAATAATGGCGGAAGTGCTGCTGGATGCGATTTCCTCGGCGACGGAGGTACCGGAGATTTTTCCCGGAATGCCTTACGGCACGCGAGCCACCCAGCTTTGGGACAGCCGCCAGGGGAATTATTTTCTCAAGGTGCATGGGCGCCCGGCGCGAGTCAGTTCCTGTTCCTGTGAAAGGCTGAAAGAGGGAAACATCGCCAGTGTGCTGCATGAGCTGAATTCCCCCGGACTGCAAAGGAAGCTTAGCCATGCCAACGGGCGGGTGGCTCGCCTGGCGCAATCCCCGGCGACCGCGCCTGAAAAAGTCGATGAACTCTACCTGGCTTTTTTATCCCGCATACCCTCGCCTGAGGAGCGGGAAACCGCCGTGAAGTCCCTGGATAACTCCAAAGGATCGGCGAAAGAGAATTGGGAAGACTTGGCCTGGAGTTTGATGAACTCCGTGGAATTTTTGTTCAACCATTAAAACGGGTTTGGCAAGGAGGTTGACATGGACCGGAAACTTTGTGATGGCCAAAGCAGGCGCGACCTGATCCGCCTGGGCGCGGCGGGACTTTTCGGATTCCAGTGGCCCTTGGCACGGTTGCTGGCTGCAAAAAATAGCGAATGCAACCTGATCTTCCTCTTCCTCCACGGGGGAATGAGCACCATCGACACTTTTGATTTGAAGCCCGACGCACCGGCGGAATACCGCGGGGAATTCAAACCCGCCGCCACCAATGTACCGGGCATTCAAATTTCCGAGCACCTGCCGATCCTGGCCAGGCAAATGGACCAGTTCAGCCTGATTCGCTCTTTCCGCCATCACAACTCCGACCACGGCCCGGCGGATCATTACATGGTCACGGGGTATTTTCCTCAAGCGGGGTTCAACGGCGGCATCATTCCCAACAATCAGCGCCCCTGTTTTGGTTCCATGGTGGCGGGCAAGCTGGGCCCGCGTGGCGCAGTCCCTCCTTTTGTCTGTTTGCCGAAAATGCACGCCAGCTTTGGCAGCGCCTTTCTCGGCCCGGCCAATTCACCCTTCATCGTTGACGCCGACCCCAACGCTCCGCTGTTTGAAGTTCCGGATCTCGAGCCCCCGATGGAAATTCGAGCCGACCGGCTGGAAAACCGCAAGTCTCTCATGGGGAAAATCGACCGCTTTAGAAAACGGGGGGAAGTGCGCGCCAACCCAGCGGCGGGCGGAGTCGCCGCTTACCAGGACAAAGCCTTCGAATTGATGACCTCTTTAGCCACCCGCGCGGCTTTCAACCTTTCCGCCGAGAAAGATTCCCTCCGCGACGAGTATGGCCGGAACACCCTTGGGCAATCCTGCCTCTTGGCCAGGCGGCTGGTGGAAAAAGGCGTGCGCTGCGTCATGGTTGATCACAGCAATTGGGACACGCACGACAAGAATTTTCAGACATTGAAAAGAGAATTGCTGCCTGCCTTTGACAAGGGCGTGGCGGCGCTGTTTCGCGATTTAAAGGCCCGGGGGCTTTTGGATAACACTTTGGTGGTCATGACTGGTGAGTTCGGCCGCACGCCGAAAATTAATGCCAACGCCGGCCGCGATCACTGGGGCCCTGGGTTTACCGTTGCCCTGGGCGGAGGCGGGATCAAAGGAGGCATTGCCCTGGGAAAAACCGACGCCAAGGGAGAACGGCCCGCCGCCGACCCCTACGGCCCGGAAGACTTGGCCGCCACCATCTGCCATTGCGTGGGAATCAATCCCAACGATGAGTGGATCATGCCGGATGGGCGACCGACCATGATTGTAAACCAGGGTCGGAAAATCGAGGAACTTTTGTAAGGGTTGTTCAACTATGCGGACGGGAATCGCATTCTTAGCTGCCTTGATTTGGGGATTAATTTTTCTGGCGCCAGTTCCCCGCGCTTGGGCCAACCCGCCGGTGCTGTCTTACTTGTTCCCTGCCGGTTGCCAGCGGGGTAAGGAAGTGGAAGTGCGGCTGGGCGGGCTGTTTTTGCATGAAACCTGCGGCGTGGATATTTCCGGCCAGGGGTTAACCCGCCTGTCCCTGCCAAAACGACTGCCCTTTCATTGGTTTGAAGGGCCGGTCCTGCCCTTGCAGGAATCCCAACAAGCCGAGGATTACCCCAAGGAACTCGCCTTCCGACTGCGCGCCGATGCCCAGGCCAGGAAGGAACCCCGACTGATTCGGGTCTTCACTTCTGAAGGGGCGCATGGCAATTGCTGGTTCGAACTGGGTGACCTTTCGGAAATTATTGAGAAGGAATACGAAGATCTGGAGCGACCAGTGGGGGTGACTCTGCCCCTGACTATCAATGGCCGCATCTTTCCTCGCGGCGATTTCGATGACTGGGAAGTGACGCTGGAAAAAGGCGCCCATATCCGCGCCGCCATCTCCTCGGATAAACTTGGCTACCCGCTCGATGCACGCCTGGAAGTGAGAAATGCCCTCGGGAAAATCTTGTCGGAAAATGATGATTTCTACAGCGAAGACCCGGCCCTGTTTTTCACCGCCCCAGCCAGCGGGAAGTATTGCATCAGGGTTTTGGATTCCCAGGGCAAGGGCAGCCCGGCGCATGTCTATCGTTTAACTTTGGAAAAAACGCCCGCCATTCTGTCGCATTTCCCCTTGGGTGGCAAAGCGGGGGAAACCGTTTCATTGGAAATGCAACTTGCTTCGGGCCAACCCGAAATCAAAAAAATCCAATTGGCAGATAGCCCCGGCGTGCATCTTCTGCCCTTGCAAGGGGAATTGTTGGTCCCTTTCGATTTCTCAACTTTTCAAGAATTGCTTGAACCGGCCAGGGAAATCCCCGCCGAGCAATCTGTGGTTCTCAATGGCAGGATTTCAACCAACGGGCAAACGGATGAATGGCTAATTCCCCTGGGCAAGGACGAAACAGTGTCAATTGAATCGCAAGGGATGAGCCTGGGGTCATCGTGCCGGCCTGTGCTTGTTCTGAAGGATGCGACGGGAAAAGATGCCGCCCGGGGAGCGCCGCAAGGCAGCATCGACCCCATCCTGGCCTTTAAAGCGCCCAAACAAGGGATGTATAAGCTGGCCATTACCGAGGAAAATCCCGCCGCTGCTGGACCGGAGTTTGCTTACCGGGTGAAAGTGATTCGCGGCAAAAACCAGGGAGTTTCCCTTTCCATCAACCAATCTTCCCTGACGCTCCCAAGGGAAAAAGGCCAGGCGGCAGTCCAGGTCAAGCTGGTCCGCCATGGCGGGTTCGACGGCCCCGTCCGATTAGAATGGGATGCCCTTCCCAAGGAAGTGGAAGTCACCCCGGCCAAGCCGGTGCTTGCCAAAGGGGCAAATCAACTGGAATTGAAATTGAAGGCTGGGCCAGGGGCGAGAATAGAACATTTCTCTTGGAAGATCCGCGCCATTCCGGAAGGGGAGACAAAAGCATTGCCAGCGGCGGGGATTTTTTCACCCAGCCCGGGCTTTTTTCCCGTGGATAACCTTTTGCTTCAGGTGGCTTTGCCTTGCCCTTTCAAGCTCACCGGCGGCTACGACATGAAGTGGGCGCCACGCGGCGGGCCTCTCACCCGCACTTACAAAATCCAGCGCAATGGCTTCGATGGCCCCATCGAAGTGGAACTGGCCGACAAGCAAATGCGCCATCTGCAAGGGGTGCGCGGAGGTAAAATTATTGTCCCGGCTGGACAGGATCAGTTCGAATATTCCGTGCAACTTTCCCCCTGGATGGAAATCGGCCGCACCAGCAGGTCTTGCGTGGCCGCCACGGCTTTGGTGAAGGACGGCGATGCCACCCACCGGGCGAGTTTCAGCTCGGTTGAATCGAATGAACAACTGGTGGCGGTGGTGGAAGCGGGCAAATGCGATATAAAACCGCTGGTTTCACTGGTCGGCTTTTCTCCAGGGGAAAAAGTGGAGATCCCCGTTGAGGTCTTTCGTGCGCCCGGTTTTTCCGGCCCCGTGCGACTGTCTGCTGTGGTGCCCCCCTGGCTTCATGGCTGTGAGGCAAGCAAGGTCGTGCTGGGGCCGCAAGAAACCCTGGGAAAAATCACGATTCAAACCGGGAAGGACGCCACGGAACAGTTTTTCTTGAAAATCAATGGCGCCCTGGAAACTCCCCAGGGCAAGCATGAAGCGCAGGTCCAGGTGGAAATGGTTCCCCGAAAAACGCGCTGATAAAATTATTGCACACAGAAAGAGATCATGTATAAGTCAGTCGCAAGTTCCCTTCCTGGGACTAATTCGGTATCATCATTCCGTGTTTCCTGTGAACAACCCTTGGAGCCAAATACATGCCCGATCACCCCAATGACGAGAGCGGATTAGGAAGCCTTTCCGAGAAGAAAAACGCGAATCCGCCAGCGACTGGCCTTGGCAGCCTGGCGCAGGCGGCCCGGGGAAAAACTTTAGGCACCGCCCGGGGAATACTCATCTTTGTTGGGGTTTTAACTGCGGTGGTCAACCTGGCTGGATTTTTCATGGCTGAAAAATCCGCCCAGGAAGCCATTGACATGGAAATTAAAGGGCTTCCTCGGGGGAATGTTCCCCCTGAGATACTCGCTGAGGCCAAGGCGACTTACATCAAAATCATCTATCTCATTTCCGGCGCGACAGTCGGCCTCGGTGTGGTTTTTATCATCCTGGGGATTTTCATTTACCAAATCCCCGTAGTTGCCACCGTTTTGGGGTTGGTCCTTTACTTGGGCGGCAATTTGGTTTTTGGTTTTCTTGATCCCGCCACATTTGTCAAAGGGGTCATCATCAAAATCCTCATCGTCGTTGGCTTGGTCAAGGCGGTGCAGTCAGCAATTGCCTATCAAAAAGAAATGAAGTCGCAAACCCCGGTCGAGGGCAGTTAGTTGGAACCTGGTTATCCCAATTCCTTTGAAGGGTTGCCACCCGGTCCGTCGGAAAACCCCACTGGAGGGGAACCTCAGGGGGTCGCCGGTCCAAGCCCATGCCAAAGGTGCGGTTTACCCTCCGACCCTGCTTTGCCCTGCCCCCATTGTCTGTTGCCACCCCGGATTCCTTTCAGTGGCTTAACTCTTCTGGCCAGGGAGGAGAATCATTACCAAATATTCAAATGGATAATCGCCGGGTATGTTCTGCAACTGGTCCCGGCCATGGTGCTGGGCTGGTTCATGGTAAAAGAAAAAAACCCAGACCCGGACCATTGGCAGTTTCCCATTTTGATTCTAGAAATCTGGGATTTCCTTTTAGTTTTGGGCATTTGGGGAATTGTTGGCAGGGTCATTTTGAAAAAACCGTCGAAGGGGGTCCGCTGGACGGTCTGGCTTGTTAGCCCATTGCTATTGGCCGCTGTGTTGGTTTTGAACATTGCTTACCACATGGCGCTAAGGGAATTTGTGGAATTGCCAGAGGAGATTAAGCAAAATTGGACGCTACTGTGGATTGCCCTGGCCGCGGTCCAACCGGCCTTGGTTGAAGAGCTTTTTTTTCGCTATCTGGCTCTGGGGGCTTTTTCCCGCATCATGGGAATCCACGCAGCGGTGTGGATTTCCTCGGTGCTTTTTTCCCTGGCCCATATTTACTCCCCACTGAGCATGCCCTACCTTTTCCTGGCTGGACTAATGCTCGGATACTTGCGCGTGGGCAGCGGGGGTTTGCTACTCCCCATGGTCGCCCACTTCCTACATAACCTCTTTGTCATCTGGTATGAAGCGGGACCCCAATGGATGAATTAGTCATTTCGGGCAAGGGCAACCGCAGTATTTGGGGGATCCTTTTATTGCTGGCGGGGAGCGGGCTCTTCATTGCAGGCGCAGTAGCCAGGAACCCGGATTGCCTGATCGGGTCGGCGGTTCCATTGCTTTTGGGCCTTACTTTGTGGTTAAGCCATGACCGCCCCATCAGGATTCATTTAACCGAAGAATCCTTGGAGGTTCACAACCCCGCGATCATCATTCCTCTGGCGGAAATCCAGTCCGTGGTTGTGATTGGGCAATTCCAATCCGCCCGCTTTGCCATCGAAGTGGCTTACCCAGGTGGCACCCTGTTTATTCCAGCCGCAACCACCATCCCCTCGAGGGAAATATTTGAATTCCTGAACCGCGTTGTTGGCCAATCCCTTTCCCTTTCAATGCCGGATGGGCTGGAAAAATACCGGACCATTCAGGAGAACAAATTCGGGAGTGAGAAAATCCTGGAAGCGGGCATAAGCAAGGGACTAAGCCAGCAGAAAAGGAGCCTTCGACCGGCGGCCTTTTGGCTTGGCCTGGCCGCTGGAGGAATTCTTTGGATCATTGGTGGAACCCAAATTCAGCCAGAGAATACGGGCCTGTTTTATTGGGGTATCGGTTTCACGATCCTGGGCGGATTGATTGGCAGCTTGCTTTTCTTTATGAGGTCCCTTAAGCCGCGAAATTTACCTGCAGAAGGCGGCATCGTGGTCTCCCCCATGGGCTTTGCTCTGATAGACGGGCAATTGAAAGGAGAAATGGCCTGGGGCGCGGTTCTGGATCTCATGCTGCACCAAGGAAAAACCTGGACTGGCGAGGTGTCCCGCCTGGAAGTCAAGGTGGCGGGGGCGACCATAGTGATCCAGGATATCTTCAGCAAACCCTTGAAGGAAATCTACCCGCGCATGTTTCGTCTATGGAAGCCAGACTCCCTTTAGAGAAACCCACTTCTAAGCCAGGATTTCCTTCACCACCCGCGCCGAGGGGTTTTCCACCAGGCTCATATGTTGCCCATTTCGTTGGTAGGTCAGTTTCTTTGGATCCAGCCCGAACAAGTGCAGCAGCGTGGCCAGCAAGTCGTAGTGGTTGACGACATCCTTAACTGCATGGTGGCCGAAGTCATCGGTGGCGCCATGGACATGGCCTTTTTTGAAGCCGCCGCCAGCCAGCCACCAGGAGAAGCCGTAAGTGTTGTGGTCGCGGCCGATTTTTTCCCTGCCGGTGTCGTTTTGAATCACCGGCAAGCGGCCCATCTCGCCTCCCCAAGTGACCGCCGTGGAATCCAGCAATCCGCGGCGTTTCAAATCCAGCACCAGGGCCGCAGAAGGGCGATCCACCGCCAGGCAATTGGATGGTAAGCTCGACAAGATGGCGCCGTGATTATCCCACATTTGATTGCGCGAGAGGATCTGCACGAAACGGACGCCTCGTTCGATCAAGCGTCTGGCGATCAGGCAGCGGGCGGCATACTCCGCCGATTGAGGGATGTGGAACCCGTAAAGTTTTTTGGTTTCCTCGGTTTCCTGGCTTAGATCCAGGGCCTCGCGCCCGGCGCTTTGCAACCGAGCCGCGAGTTCAAAGCTGGCAATGCGGGCCTCAAGGTCGGTTTCCAAAGGATGCCCTTGGGAAAAGGACTTGTTCAATCCGGACAAATACCCCAGCAGGTTTTCCTGAGGTTTGCCTTTCAAATGGACCGGGGGGTCGAGGTTGAGAATCCGCGGTTCCTTGGCCCGCACCACGGTCCCCTGAAAGAGGGAAGGGAGCCAACCATTGGAGAAATTAGAAACGCCCAAGACCGGCAAACTGGCCGAGTCCGTGAGAACGACATAGGCGGGAAGACTTTGATTGAAAGTTCCCAGACCGTAGGAAAGCCAGCTTCCCCAAACGGGCCGACCTGCCGTGATTAGCCCCGTATTCAAGGCCGAAATCGATTGCCCATGGTTGTTCACCCCGGTGTGCATGGAGCGGACCAGGGTGATTTCATCCACCGCCTTGGCCAGGCAGGGAAGGAGTTCAGAAATTTCCGTGCCACACTGTCCATGTTTGGAAAATTTCCACGGGCTGGCGAATATTTTGCTGCTGGCCTGATCGGTGGAATCGTACTTGATGGTTCCGGGAAAAGGCTTCCCGTTCATTTTTTCCATGACAGGCTTGGGATCGAACAGGTCGTGGTGACTGGGCCCTCCTTGCATGAAAATGGAGATCATGGCCTTGGCTTTGGGGACATGATGAGGTTGCTTGGGGGCGAGATCGAAATGGCGCTCCTCCAATTCCGGGCGGATCGGGGCGCCCAGCAATCCTTCCTGGTGGAGAAGCCAAGCAGCAGCGACCCCGCCAATTCCCAAGCCGCTTTGACTGAGGAAGTGTCGGCGGTTGTGTAAATCATTCCTCACCGGATTACCTCTACCCTATTCCACATAAAGAAATCTGTTGGAAGCCAAAATAGCCTGTGTGAAGCTGGCCAAGGACAACTCTCCGGCCAGGACGGAGCTCTTGATTTTTAGTTCCTGAAACACTTTTTCCTGCCGGGCGATAAACTCCAGGGCCAGGGCTTTTTCTTGAGCGCTCGGCCTGGCCGAATAGGCCAGCAACCAGGATTGTTCCACTTGCTGGGTTCTGTCTTTGGGGAACTCCTTGAGCAACCGTTGGGCAAACCACTCGGCATGATCTTGGATGAACTGACTGTTGAGCATGAGGAGCGACTGGGTGGCAGAGGTGGAAAAATTTCTGTTTTCGCAATTGGGCGCCTGCATGGGGGCGTCAAAACTTTCGAAAACGGCCAGGGGGGAACTGCGCAGCACCTGAATGTAAATACTCCGCCGGAATTCTTCTCCCCCCAGCGGGCTTTTTTTATTGGTGAAGCGGCCGGCGGCATCGCGAGTGTCTTTGCCAATTATGATCTGGCCATAATCATCTGGGGTGACGGGCACGGGCGGGCCGAACATTTTCGCATTCATTTTTCCTGCCACTGCCAGCGCAGCGTCACGAACGATTTCCCCTTCCAGCCGCTTAACTGGCATCCTGCCGAGCAATTGGTTCTCGGGATCCTTGGATTGCAGCAGCGCGGTTTTGGCGCTGGTTTGGCAATAAGCCTGGGAGAGCATGATGCGCTTGTGCAGTTCTTTCAAATTCCAGCCGGATTCCCTGAATGTGTAAGCCAGCCAATCGAGCAATTCCCTGTGAGAGGGCGATGCCCCGAGTTTGCCAAAATCCGCGGGGGTGGAAACAATCCCTTTGCCAAAATGATGCATCCAAATCCGGTTGACAAAAACCCTTGAAGTAAGTGGATGGTTTTTCGCCACCAGCGACCTGGCCAAAGCCAGCCTTCGGCCGGTGGTGGGGATAGCCGGATCGTCCAAAGGAATCGGCGCGAGCCCCAGTGGCTGAAACAATTCGAATTGCCCGGGCGGAACAATTTCTTTGGGCTGGTCCGGATCGCCCCGTTCGAACCTGCGGGTCTCCGGGGGCTTTTCCTGAGTTTCCCTTAAGACGCGGTAAGAGGTTAACAGCGGCTTCTCCGCCCGAATCTTGGCCGCATCCGCCAGGTAGCTTTTGAACTCCGCATCGAGTTTGGCGTTTCTTTGAATAACCAGCCCAGTGTTGACATTGGAATTGGGGTAGTCGGAAAGGAGTTTCACTTGCTCTTTAGTTCGTTTGGCAGGGGGGGATTCAAATGCCGCGCGAACCTTTTGTTGCATTTGCACCGGGACTTTTTCCAGCGATTTCTCGAAAATTTCTTTCTGCACCTCGGCAAATCTTTGCTGCCTTTTTTGATCCACTACCGCCGCTGCTTTTTCCACCTGATTCGTCTTTTCTTTATCCGTTTCAGATTGAAATTTGACCTCACGCGCCGCCGGTGGCTGCCACTTCTTGCCACTGAATGCCGGCTCAAACACTGCCCGCAACCGGAAATAATCCACCTGCGAAATCGGGTCATAACGATGGTTGTGGCATTGGGCGCAGTGCGCCGTCTGGCCCAGCAATGAGGTGGAAACAATTTGCAAGGTGTCGGCCATGGTCTGGTTGGCTGCAAGCTTCAAATCAACGCCGGCGGCGCCCGTGCCGTCTGGCGCCATGCGCAGAAACCCCGTGGCAATCATTTTTTCCCAATCAAGAGCGGTAAACTTTTCTGGCGACGGCCCCGCCATTTCATCTCCCGCCAGTTGCTCCAGGATAAATTGATCGATTGGCTTGTTCTGATTGAACGAACGGATGACATAATCACGGTAATGGTAGGCGGAAAGGCGGGGGGTGTCGGCGCCGTCATAGCCTTCGGAGTCGGCGTACCCGGCAATGTCCAGCCAATGCCTGGCCCAGCGCTCGCCGTATTGGGGCGAAGCGAGCAGGTGATCGAGCAGTTTTTCAAAGGCCTTTTCCGAGGAATCTTCAAGGAAGGAGTTCAATTCCGCGGGAGTTGGCGGTAGCCCGATCAGGTCGAAATAGGCCCTGCGGGCCAGCGCCACTTTGTCCGCGCTTGGAGAAAACCTCAGCCCTTTTGCTTCCAGCTTGGCCAACAGAAAACGGTCGATTGGGTTGCTGGCGGCAGCCATGGTAATAGGAAGCAACGGCAAGCGGATCGGTTGGTAAGCCCAATGTTCCCGGTCCCCTTGAGTAATGACAAACCCGCGGGCCAGAGTATCCGGTTCAGGCTTGGCGGTTTTCGCACCAGCAGCGATCCAATTTTCAACGACCTTAATTTCCTTGGGACTGAGTTTCTGTTTGCCGGGAGGCATTTCACCCGATTGAATTTTTTCCACCAGCAGGCTTTTCCCGGGCTTGCCTGGTTCGATCGCAGGGCCAGATTCCCCGCCTCGGGCCATCGACTTTTTCAACCGCAGGTCTAGCCCACCGCGATTTTTTTTCCCTTCTCCATGGCATTCAAAGCAATGAGTTTTCAACAGCGGCCGAATGGAATTTTCAAAATCCAAGGCGCCTTTGTCCTGGAAACCAAGCATAAGGGAAATTAACGCCAGGGATGCATTCATGGTATGTCAATTGGGTGGATTAACCGGGGGAGTGGATTATAACCCCAGGTAAGCAAAAATCCAAGTGAAATGGATGAAATTGAAGTAAACCGCAAAATATTGGGTGGGTGTTTTAGCTGGTAAAGCCAGTAGGGCCGGGAGAAAACGAACCTGCCACAACAGGTAATGGGGTTTTTCACCTTACTTCTTTGGCCAGCGCGGCAAGGAACGATTCCACATCCTTCACCGTGTTGTACCCGTGAATGGCAACGCGCAAGCGCCCAGCCTGGTGCATCAAGTGAATGTTTTGCGCCTTTAGGCTGGCATGAATGCGGTCGGCATTGGGGTGGCGGAAAGCGAAAATGCCAGCGCGGCGATTCTCCCCCGGGGGAAGGAGCATTTCCACCCCAAATTTCTGGACACCCTGGTACGCCATTTCCACCAGCGGGTTAGCCGCTTTTTCAATGTTGGCCACGCCGACCTCGCTAATAAAATCGACGGCGGCGCGGGTCGCGTAGATGGCAGGAAAATTCGGCATGCCGACCGAGAACCCGGCTGCCCCGGGCTTGGATTCCGCCCGTTGAAACCGCTCTGGCCCGAAGGCATCCTTCAAATGGAACCAGCCCCCGGCAGGCACAACCCATCGGGCGGCTTTCTTTTCCGGCACCGCCACCAGACCTCCCCCGTGCGGGCCGAGGATCCACTTGTGCGTGCTGGAAACCACCAGATCGATGTCAGCAAGATTGAAAGAAATCCTCCCCAAAGCTTGCGTCACATCGACGGCAATTAGGGCATCAGAGCGCTGGCGAATCGCAGCCACCGTTTCTTGCAAATTGATTTTGAACCCGTTGAAGAAACTGACCAGCGACAAGGTGACTAGCTGGGTTTTTTCCCCAAGCAAGGGCAAGAGGTCTTCGGTGTGTAGAGCCCAGTCCCGCGCCTTCCAGATTCGCGTTTTCCCCCTGAAATGGGGTTGCAGCCAAGGGGTGGCGCCAGCGGGGAAATCGAGATCGTTGATAACAACCTCATCCCCTTCCTGAAGATTGAGGGCCAGAGCCGCGAGGTTGAAAGCCTCGGAAGAACAGGAGCAAACCGCGATTTCTTCGGGGGAAAAACCAAGCATTTTACTTACTGTGGTTTTCAGGGCATCCAGTTCCTTGAAATGAAAATCACGGCCATCCATGCCCAAAGACTTGTGATGAAAATATTGTTGCAGCGCCTTTTCCACGGTGGGGGGAGGAATTCCCTCGGCAGCCGTGTTAAGGTAAACTTGGTTTTTTAAGGAGGGAAAGTACTTTTCCCTGCTGGTTTCATGCAGCATGATGGAACCCCAGTTCCTTGGTTTGGAAAGCGCCATCTTGGGGGAAAAATAAAAGAAATAATAGGAAATTGTTTCTTCCGAGGTTAATTTCATGGAAGGGACAATTTGCCGCGGTTTACAGACCGAGGGTGTCGATCATGAGAGTGCTGGTTGCCAACGAAAACGCGGAAGAATTAGCAAAACTTCGCGACATGTTGGTTGAATGGGGTTATGAAGTGGTTGCCATTCAAGAAGGCAATGAAGCCTGGGAGGAAATCAACCAGGACCCAGGCACCCGCATGGCGATTTTGGAATGGGGCTTGAAGGGCAGGCCCACCCGGGATATTTGCCGTCTCATCCGCTCGCGAAAATTCGCCAACTATATTTTCTTGCTAATCCTGGATGGCACTCGGGGAAAAAGCGCGCTTGTGGAGGCATTGCAAGCTGGCGCGGATGATTTTATTTCCCGCCCATTCGAGCCCGAAGAACTTCGAGCCCGCTTAAAAACCGGCAAACGCATTCTCGATTTGGAAGAGCACTTGATGGCCTCCTTGGAAGTCATGCGGGTGCAGGCCAGCCACGATTCCTTAACCGGAATTCTCAACCACGGCATGATTTTGGAAACCCTGGAAAAAGAAATCTCCCGTTCCGCCCGCCAAGGAAATCAGTTGGGAGTCCTTTTTGCCGATTTCGATTTCTTCAAAAAAATTAACGATCAATATGGCCACCAAGCCGGGGACGAAGTGCTGGCTGAAGGTTCCCGCAGAATGAAAAAGTGTTTGCGGCCTTATGACTCGCTCGGCCGTTACGGGGGCGAGGAGTTCCTCCTGGTTTTGCCCATGGTAACCCTGGATGGCCTTATGGGAGTGGCCGAGCGGGTCCGCGCTACCATCGCCAACCAACCCTTTGAAGTGGATGGCATGAAGTTGCAGGTGACGACAAGCGTGGGCGTGAGTTTGGGAGAAGGAAAAACCAGCGTAACTGAAATGCTCAAGGCCGCGGATGAAGCGCTCTACCGGGCCAAAAAAGGCGGGCGCAACCAGGTCTGCCGTTAAACCACTTTCCTATTTCCTTTTTGCAGCAATCTGGCCGGCAATTGTTTGGTAAGCCAATTCCCTCATCTCGGGGGGGAAATCGTGGGCGCATTCGGGGTGTTCCAATTGCAGGTTTCCTGGTTTGCCATAGAGCTTGAACACCTGGCTGGCGGCAGCGGCAACACGATCCACGCTTTCAGCACGGAAGTTGTTGTCCTTTACCGGCGCCAGGATTAGGACTTTTCTGGGCGCCAGAGCGCCAATCATTTCGTGAAAATCAAAGGGAATCTCGGCCAAACGCCCCCGGTATTCAGCCAATTTAAGCATGTAGCGGGTTTGGCACCAACCTTTTTCGGGAAACCAGTGCTTTTCATCTCCCTGGAAATAATCCGAATAGGAATCGAGGCCGCAACTCGTCACCACGCATTGAATCCGCGGTTCAAAAACGGCGGTATAAACGGAGTTGTGCCCACCGAGAGAATGGCCAATTGCAGCAAACCCCTTGCTAGAATCGACCATGGAGAGAGACTCAAGCAAATCAAGTCCGCGAATATTGTCCCACACCGCTTTCAAGGTGCCGCTCTCCCAGCCAAGGTCCTTCAGGTTGGGCTGGTACTTTGCCAGCAGGGGATAGTTTGGCGCCAAGGTGACGAAACCACGCTTGGCCAATTCCATGGCGTAGCCCCGGTTAGGATTGTCCCCCAGTCCGACAATCGTCCCATGGCCGATGACATTATTGGTGCCGTGCAGGCAAAGGACGGCGGGGGCCCTGGCTTTGGAACTGGCGGTTTTTGGGATCAGCAGGTAAGCGGGAACCAGCGACCCCGGTTCCGATTCATAATGAATCAGCTGGCGGACATGGTCCCCACAATCGGCCTCTTCAACTACTTTCATTTTCAACGGGCAGCGCTTTTCCTTCCCAGGAAGTTTGCCCATCACCTTTTCCATGCCCCGGACAATTTCATCTCGCCGCTTTAGCCAATCGTCAACGCTTTTTACCTGCTGGGGTTTTCCGCCTTCGCCACGAAACAAGAGCAGATTTTCTCGCGGGAGCCTTAACCCAATTTTTTCCTTTTGAACTTGGTGCGAGAAAACAACCTGGCAAGGTTTGGTTGTCCAAGAAGTGGCAGCCAGAAAAGCAAGAAGCACTCCGCTGACAAGAGTTTTTTTATGAATCATGGCATTCATGGCGGATCCCTGGAATTCAGCTTTTGAAGGTTGTGGCTGGCCAGGGCATTATGACCAGGGGATTGAGAAATCTCAATGAGATAAAGAAATGAAAAAAAACGCCAACAACCGCAAGGGGTTATTGGCGCCGCAAACCATTATGGTTTGATGTAAAGCCTTAGTTGCCCAAGATTTTACGGCCGCGAAGCACACGCAGGCCATCGCGATTTTCCGAGCGCAAACCGCTCAACAAGCTGCCCTTCGTAGAGGAAACTCGGTCCCGAACCTTTTGAACCATCGGCACGGAAGCTTCGGTGGACACAGTGGTCCGGTTCAGCAATCCCTTGCCAAGGTTGAACCTTTTTTCCACTGCTTGCGTGGCCGGGGTCGGCTCAATCTTCTTGTCAGTTTTCACGGCCGGCTTCTCATCGGCAAAAGCGGGAACCACAAACCAAGCAAGAGAAAGCGTCAGCGCAAAAATCTTCTTCATATCCACTCCTTGAAAAATCACCCAGGTCCTTCAGGTTTTTCCTTTAGACCTTTCTGAAACCATTTCAGAAAGCGCGGCCCTTTAAAACCGCCTTGCCTGCCTTTCCCGCAAAAACTCATGCGGTCAAGATAGGAAAGAATCCATGGACCTTAAGTTACGAAGTCTATCAAGAAAAAATAAAAGGGAAACAAAAAAATCAAGATTTCCATGCCCTTCACGGAGCCGCTTCCATGTCGTTTTGCCGGGCCCGGGGATTCTTTGAATAATGCGTTTCTCCGTGATCCAAGAGCAGAGGGGTTCTTATTTTCCGACCCCTGATGGACTTTTAGGGAGGGCAAAAAAAAGCCACAGGCACCCCAGCAAGGCGCTTAGCAAGGAACCGGCAAGGGTGCCAATTTTTCCCGCAGACAGCAAGTCCCCCTCGAGAGCCAGCCCGGCAATAAAAAGCGACATGGTGAAGCCAATGCCCCCCAAGATCCCGCCCCCCGCCAGAATTTTCCAGTTTACTCCAGTGGGCAAACGCACTAGCCCCAGCTTCACTCCCACCCAGGTGAATAGAAAAATGCCCGCCGGTTTCCCCATTAGAAGCGACAAGGCAACCGAGAGTGCAACTGGATGGGTGATCGAGTGAAAATCGAGGGCGACCCCAGCGTTGGAAAAAGCAAACAAGGGCATGATCAAATAAGCCACCCAGGGATGGAGCCGGTCTTCCAGATCTTCCAGGGTGGAACTCCCGTTGGCGGTTTCGCCATTTCCCTTGAGTTCGCTCGAAGAACTTTTTCTGGTGGATGCCAGCAACCCCAGGAGAACCCCAGCCACGGCGGGGTGCACGCCAGATTGGGAAAAAGCCCACCAGATTGCCAGGCCAAGGGCCAGGTAAGGCAGCCAACTCCGCACCCCGGCCCGGCCAATCAAATGGATTGCCAATAAGCCAACCATCCCCAACCCAAGCCAGATAAAGGCTATTTTTCCCGAGTAAAACAGAGCAACGACGATAATTGCCCCGATATCGTCAGCGATGGCCAGAGCCAGAAGGAGGATCTTCAACCCCAAGGGCACACGGGAGCCCAAGAGGGAAAGGAACCCGACAACGAAAGCGATATCCGTGGCTATGGGGATGCCCCAACCCTCTTGCCCGGCTTGACCATGGCGGAGTGAAATATAAATCGCACCCGGTACGAGCATGCCCCCCAACGCCGCCAGAATGGGAAGCAAGGCTTTTTTGGGATCCCGAAATTCTCCGGTGACCAGTTCCCTTTTTATTTCCAACCCCGCCACCAAAAAAAAGATGGCCATCAACAAGTCGTTGATCCAAAAATGCAACGGCTTGGCCCAATCTTGGCTCCCCGCCACCAGGCCAATTTCCACTTCCCAAAAATGAAGAAACTCCTTCGACCAGGGAGAGTTGGCAAGAAGCAATGCAGCTACCGTCATGATGAGAAGGATGATGCCGCTGGCCGATTCCAATTGAAGGAAGCGCACCACCGGTTCCAATATTTTTCTTCCGTTGATCTTGTTTAGAATTGGCATTGACGGAAAATCTGGCTGCGTGCCGCCTTGAAAAGGATGAGACGGCAGTTGAAAAAAGCCAATTACCCAGGGGTGTCTTTTCGCCCGGGAATCAATTCACTTTCGATAAATCTGGAACCCGGCCACCCATTCGGATTGATTTTATGTTTCCTCTGGAAATAAGGAAATCGGCGACTTGCCCCTGACGGTAGTCAGGCTGAATCCCGGGCCAGAAAAAGAACAGAAAAAAAATGGGGTCAGGTGTGAAAGTAGGACTTGGGTTCAGCTGGAAAAATCCGCTTACCGCCGAGTTTTTTGGGGCTCTATTGGTCCATGCCTTCAAGAGGAAAATTGCCAGCCCCAAACCTCGGGTGAACGGACCCCAGGGCGAATCTCTCCACCGGGAATGATCCAGATTGAATTCCATTTCACACAGGGAACAGTAACTCGCGGAGCAGGAATTTTTCCTCTTTCCTGCCATTGGTCCTTGGCCGCCGCGTAAAACCAAAGTGTGGACGAGAAACCCTTGTGCTTTTCCGGGGCGATGCCAACTTGCTTGCCGTCGTCACCGCCCAGCAAAAAAAATCCGTCCTCATTGGCTGGAGCGGGTGAAGGGGGCGCCACCGCCGGGGCGGGAAGGGAAGCGATTTTTACCCATCCTTCCCTGGTGAAAGAAAAGGCGTCGTCTAAAAAACGGCGGACCCAGACGCCGTTCTGTTTTCTCAATTCCGCCCCGCCTGCGATGATCAGCTTGCCTTGAAAGCTTGCTGCCAGTGGTAAAATCCTCCCCTGTCCCGGCAATGGCTCGCCTACGATCCACTTGGGAGTTTTCTCTTCCAGATCCATTTGGTAATGGTTTTTCAAACCAGGGGCGTCGGGGCCTTCCTGTCCGCCAACGATGTGAAGGATGCTGCCGGTCAAAGCGCCGCCAGCATTGGCCAGAGGAATGGGCAAAGAAGGCAGATCGATTCGGAACAGTTTCCCTTCGAGCCATTCCAGGCTGAATGCTTCAGGGAAATGGCCGTCGGCATTACTGCCACCTACACAGATTACACGATTGTTAAAAGACGCGCTGATGCCATAGGCCAGCGGGCGGGCGAGTTTGCCCGCGGACTTCCACTGCCCGTTGGGTTTTTCCAGAATAAAAATGGAGTCGTGCCAGGATTTGATTCCACCTTCCCAGGGTTTTTTCCCGGGGAAATTAGCGCCCCCGGCCAGCAATAACGATCCATGGGATACCCCGGCAAAGGGTGAGGCAAATCCTTCGCGGTCTGGTAGTGGAGAGATTTTTTTCCACTCTTGGGCCGGGGAAACCCCTGGCAAGAGAAGAAAACCGGCCGCGCTAACCAGAGAAAGAAGGGTTTTCGACAAGTTCATTGTTTGGGCGGTCCTTTTTTCCCGCCCTTTGGGAAACCTTTCTTTTCCTTGTCCTTGCCCCCGCCAGGCGGCCCGCCCCGCATCCTGTTCTCCGGGTCGGGCACACCCCAGTACCCGCCGATGATGTGGGGGAACATTCCCGGCGTGACATGGTAGTGCCAGCCGCGTTCCTCATCGAAATGCACATTGAATTCGTTAAGGGGGTTGGATTTCGCTTCGCGCGCCAACTGCCCTTTTGTTTCATAGGGGCCATAAAGGGGGAAGCCGTCAAAAGCGAAGCCAATCACGGGTGAGTGGGCTTCACCTTCATCGGTCCAGGGTGATTTCAAACAAACGGGATACTTGTGGTAATGATACTGTCCTTTCTGAGCGGGGTGGCCGCAGCAGCGGTCGAGCCGCCAAACGGCATCCTCGTCCAAGAGGTGATCGAAAGGGTTAAAGAAAATTATTCCATTGCAAGCGACGCCGATCGGTCCCATGGGTAGCGCCTGATCGTTGTTGTTTTTGTTTTTCATGGCCACGCGTTTGGGATTTTCCAGCGGTTGCAAGGGGAGGAACAAAGTGAAATTTTGCTCCGCAATAATGTTGGGATTCCCATCCAGGGCTCGCCAGCGGTCAGGAAAAATAGCGGTGGGGTGGTTGGGTAAGTTTTTGGAGCGGATTACCAGGCGGCCCTGATTCACGCTGATGCTCACATTGTCCTCAATGAACCGATCCTCCTGGACCAAGGCGCCAGTTTTATCCAGGTAGCCCTTGCGCAGCCAAGAGGTAGTATTCCCCGCGAAAGGGGCGATGAGTTTGTCTGATTTATAAAGCAATTGGTCGGCATTGGTGTGGTCAAATTGTTTTGGCAGGGCCTTGCCGGCCTTCCTGGGGTCGAAATACCAACGGCCGCCCAGGGGAATCAGGCTAGCAAGGATTGCTTGGGATTCCGCCGGTCCCTTTTTAAAAGAAAATTCATTCGGATCGGGGATAGGGTTTACTTCAAGCCAGTTGATATAGAATTCGCTCTTGGCCCCTTTCCCCGCGCCATTTTCAAACCCGGCGCTGACACGAAGCGTATCGATTTCCGGAAAAGGGGTGCGGAAATCAAAAGAAAAAACCCGCCAGGTGGATGGGCCCAATTTGCGGCTGGTTCCCGAATCCAGCAGCGTTTTTCTATCGAGTTCCACCTGGGGAAAGATGAGTTTTTTTACCTGGTCGAGCGGGGTTTTTCCCTGATCTTTGAAAAACTCGGCTTTCAAGTACAAGGCGTCTTTTTCCACATGGAAATTTTCCTGGGCCAGGGCGCGAAGGGTTAGCCGGAACCAGCGGCCGGTTTTGGCGGTGATTCCTCGAAGCGTGGCGCGAATTTCCCCGGAGGCTGACTTTGCAGGACCGCTAGCTGGATCCGAAAAAAAGCGGACTCCCCAGCCGGAGGATTCCTTCTGCAATTCTCCCAGGTTGGCGTAAAGGGCGTTTCCCAAAATTTCGTAGCCCTGGGGAAACTGGCTCTGCCCTGGCAGCAGACTGGGGTTTGGATTGACAGGCTCCAGAGATTTCCCCCCGCCAGCCAGCCACAACAAACTCCATGTAAGAAAGAAAGCCGCGACAATCTGCCGCATGTTTTTTTCCTTTCGATTCGATACGGGCGAGAGATGCTTAACTGCACTTTACCTTTTTACTAAGACTCCGGAAACAGGTTTTTGGGATAAAAGCGGGAGGGAAACGCCGAGGGATCAATCTGCTTTGCTGCCTTTCCAAACCTTCATATCGCCATTCTTCCCCAGGGAAAGAAATTTTCCCCCTTCGGGGAATTCCGCCATTCCGACAATGGGGCTGTCATGTCCCTGGATTTCCAGCAGTTCATTACCCGTTGTGCTATCCCAGAAGTGATTTTTTCCATGGATGTCAAAACCTACCAGCCGGGAGGCGGTTTTTGACCAAAGAACCCCCCGCAGGATATTGGTTTGAATGGGTTGGAAATCTGCCCTTATTATCAACCCTGGCAGAGTGAAGACCTGAATTTCATTGAAACCACTCCCCACGGCTAAAAAGTTTCCCAAGGGGTCCACCGCCACTTTCCAAATCTGGTTTCCCATTTGTCCAGGGAATGGCGTCATCCTGGCTGTGTCCCAATGAACCTGGAACAAAGTCCCATTGCGATAACTAGCAAGGAAATGGTCGTTGATGGCAGCGTAGCTCAAGTTGACCAGGGGGCTGTCCAATTGAAATTCCCCCAGGGCTTTCCCGTCGCTGATTTGGTAAACGGCCCCCTTGCCACTGGGGAACCCCAGGGCAATTTTGCTTCCATCAGGTGAAGGAAGCATGAAGGCATTAAAGTGAGCGGAGTTGGCATCCAAAGCCAGGATTTGTTCCGCTTGCCCCTGGGCGTTGAGTTTCCACAACCGGTGGTTTTTCAGAAAGAGGAAAAACGAGGAATCCACGGTGTTGGCCACAAAAGAAATAATGGGGGAAGGGAACTGGTGGGAAAGGAGAATTTTTTTTCCCGGAATATCCACCAGGTGCGCCTGGCCCGTTTCATCCGCGATCAGGGCCACCTGAAATTTCTGGTCTGTAGTGAATCCAATTACCGGGGTCTTTAGGTCGAGCAAGATTGGCAATGGCCCTTTGACCATGGCATTCCCGGAATCGAGGGAAGATTTTGGTGGCGAAATCTGTGAGGAAAGTTGCCACAACCGCCCATCACGGTGCCATTTCGTATCCCGCGTTTGCGCCTGACCTTGGCCGGGAAATTGAGATAGCTCGCTGCCCGAGCATTGTAGCAACGTCAGGGAGTTCGAAATCTGCAAAACCCCCAACACAGCGACCGTAGAGTTCACCCGCGTCATCATACACGCCCCGGGGACTCTGCAGCACGCGGTTCGGTTTCACATGATTCAGTTGAAAAGTGGATGTTGTCCTGTTGCACCCAGGTACGCGCCGATTGCGGCATTTGCGATAGTGGCGACAAGACCGATTATAGACAAGACGATGCCAGCAACAGCCAAGCCGCCATTCCGAGAAGGCATCCCTTTGATACTGAGGACCAATCCTGTAACTGTTACTGGTAGCCCGAAAAGAGGAATGAACCACGCAATCAGGCCAATGATGCCGAGGCAGAAGCCCGCTATCGCTTTTCCGCCCCCAGGTTGTTGTGCCACGCTTTCAGCATTCATGCTCCGACCTCCTAAAGCCGAACGACCCAGCTCAGCAGCGGCGGGGCGCCGGAGAGCGATGAAGTCCCAGAAACGAATCATGCCCCGCCGTCGGCTGCAGCGCATTGTTCGGCGTGCCATGACTCACGGGGCGCTGCGGCCACTTGTCTTGCTGGATTCCAGCAACGACTTCAACTTCCTCACCACGTCGGGATGCTTGAAGTAGAGGTTGTTCCTTTCGCCTGGGTCGGTGTCGAGATTGTAGAGTTGGCCAGGCGCTGTGGGCGCGGCATCGGGAAGCGCGAACGGTTGGAGCGCCCCCTTGCCGTAGCTGTTCCCGCCGGAATCGCGATGGTCGAGATACTTCCAGGAGCCTTGGCGAATGGCCAGCGCGAGGCTGATCGTCTGGTGCAAGGTATATTCACGAATGGGCTTCCCGCCGTCTTTGCCGAGCAGAACGGGAAGAATGTTCACACTGTCCTCAGCGGCGTTCTCGGGGAGTTTCGTGCCCGTGATCGCCGCGCAAGTCGCCATGACGTCCGTGAGGCAAATCGTCTGCGTGCTCGTGCTGCCTGGCGAGATGTGTCCTTTCCAACGGGCGATCAGCGGCACGCGGTGGCCGCCTTCCCACTGATCCCGTTTCATGCCGCGCCAAGGGCGTGCGCCATCGTGCTGGTGATCGGCTCGCATGCGAACCACGCTCGTCGTCTCGGGTCCGTTATCGCTCGTGAAGATGACAAGCGTGTTGTCGGCCACACCGAGCTTCTCAAGAGTTCGCGTCAGTTCGCCGACGGTGTGATCGAGTTGATGAATGAAATCTCCATGTGGCCCAGCCTTGGTGATTCCATGAAACTGCTTCGCGGGAAACGACGGCAAGTGAACGGCATGCATCGAGTGAAGCAGGAAGAACGGCTTCTCGGGTGATCGCTTCACATGCGTTTCCAAGAACTCCCGGCTCTTCCGCAAGAAGACCATGTCCACGTCTTCGAGGTCGAAGTCCGGCGCAATCATCCCGGGGCGATTGTCGTATGAATAGGGATGTTTCGGCAGTTTCGACTTGTCCAGCATCTGGGTCGGCGGCACGGGAATGCGGTCGCCGTCGATGTAGGCGTAAAGAAAATCCGTGGCCGGACAACAGGCCGTGCCGAAGAAACGCTCAAAACCTCGGTGAATCGGCGAGTCGGGAATCGCTCGCGAGCAGTCGATGAGCTTCACGCCCTCAACGCCCCCTTTCGTGATGCGTTGTCCGTCCTTGTCCAGAAAAGTCAGCCCGACATGCCACTTGCCCGTCAAGGCCGTGGCGTAACCCCGATCGCGAAGCATTCCGGGCAGGGTGAGGCGGTTTTCCTTGATGAGGCACGGCCCACCCACGCCCGCGAACACGCCACGATAGTTGATGCGGAACGCCATTTGCCCAGTGAGCAAGCTATACCGAGTGGGCGTGCAAACCGTGGACGGGGAATGGGCATCGGTGAACCGCATCCCTTCCCGAGCCAAGCGGTCGAGATTCGGCGTGGGCGCTTTGGATTCCGCGTTGTAACAGCCGACATCGCCGTAGCCGAGATCGTCGGCCAGGATGACTAGGATGTTGGGCCGCACTGGCTCAGTCGCGGATCCGGAGGCGAGCGGCGCCATCAACATCGTGGCGACCAGCATGACGAGGATATCGGGAAGTTTCATGGTGTTGTTCGGGACGCCAAGACCGCTCCGGCTGCAATGAGCGCTGTAACCGGGAACTGGCCTGCAAGCGTGAACCCTCGCTCACTGTTTCGGTGATCCCTTCTTGCCTCCACGAATCACGCCCCGCCGTCGGCTGCAGCGGCTGGTTCGCCGTCTGCGGCTACTGCAACAAGAGGTTCTCGAGCAGCACCGCGTCCCGGCGGGAGAACAGCCAGAACAACAGGGTGAACCCGATCACGAACAGCAGCCAAGTGGCCGCGAACGCCAGCGTGAACTGGATCGAGCGATGCAACCCGAACGACAAGCACGAAACCGACGGGTCGGCCGGATCATACCGCACGGAGACGGCCTTCGCCTCCTTCAGCTTGCGATGGATCTCCTCGTGGGCCTCCCGGCCGCTGCTGCTGGCGTACCCAAACGCGAGGCGCGAGCCCTTGTGTGCGACCCCATCGACCGCGTAAGCGTACTGGACCTTGACCTCAAAAGAGGAGCCGTCGCTGTCCGAACTCTCGCGGACCTCAAGTTGAGTCACCGTCGCGGCTGTGGTCGGCCACGACGCCGCCTGTGTTGACCGACGGGCGCTCCACAAGCCGTACCCGAGCAGGCCGAAGCCCACCACGTAGAAGACGCTTATGAAGAGCGCAAAGCAGCCGAATTCCATTTTCACCCTTCGACCACCTTCTGCCGCCGAACGATAAAGCTCAGCAGCGACGGCCGCGCCGAGAGCCGCCAAGCCACGAGAAGCCAGTATCGCGGCCGCCGTCTGCTGTAGCGCCTGGTTCGGCGTTTTACCCGCTATGCCAACGGCACGCACCAGAGGACCAATTCGGCCGGGGCCGGAAACGACTTCGGAATCGCGTCCAGAGCGAACGGCAAGTCGGGTGCCTCAGCCAGTGGGAGCCCAAGCAACGCCTGACCCTCGCAGTAGCTGATCGCCAGTTTCAGGTACCGCCGCAGCAGCAACAGGGGCGGGAATTGACCCCTGGTAGCGTACCAGTCCAACAGGTCCCGGACCCCCTTGGAGCTGTTACAACTGACGCACGACCACACGATGTTATCTCCCGTATCCCTTCCGCCTCGGTCGGACGCGAACAGGTGATCGACCGACAGCCGGTCGCGGCCCCCGCAGTAACTACATGCCTGGGGAAGGACCATCTTCAGGCGCTCGTCCTCCACAAGCGAGCCAACGTTCATCGTCCCATCCCGTAGCCCCTTCAGCAACCGAGCCCGGATCATGAAGTGGACTCGGCCATAGGACGTGGCCCGGTTGGTGACCGCGGCGTGTGCCATCGCCAGGTTTGCGTAGCTCCAGTACAGCAACTCTCCGATCGTCGTTGGACTCATGGGCGTTCACCTGTTGCCGCCGAACG
>SHZZ01000089.1 GCA_009692005.1 Gemmataceae bacterium
ATGACCTGCCATCAGCTTGGGAAAAAGAAAGAAGCCGAGGAGTATTTCAAGAAACTGGAAGAGGTTATGAAGGTTAAAAGGAATGCGGAGAATAAGGAAGCGCAAGGAATATTTTTAGAAGCGAAAACGCTGCTGGGGAAGGGAATGTAGGTTGCGTTTCTTTCCGAGGCCCCAAAGGGCCGAGGCCGAAGCACCCTCACGGGTGCAGGCGTCAGCGACGGGTTTTTTTTGGTCCCCTCACACTCAATCCCTCTCCCCCACTGCTTCGCAGCGTGGAGAGGCCTGTGCGGCCTCGGTTGCCAATCGGGTTTTAAGCCATCGGCAGGCGCACAGTGAAGGTCGAACCGTGGCCGGGGCTGCTTTCTCCCCGGATGGTGCCTTTCATCGCCGACACCAAATGCTTAACGATCGCCAACCCAAGGCCGGTGCCGCCCAACTGACGCGAGCGAGCCTTGTCCACGCGGAAGAAGCGTTCGAAAACGCGCGTCAGATCTTCCTGCGGAATGCCAATTCCATCATCCCGAACTTGCAGAATCACCTGGTTGCCTTCCACCCCATAACGCACCTCGATGGTCTTCCCCTCGGGGGAGTATTTCAGGGCGTTATCGACCAGGTTATCGAGGATTTGTAAAAGCGATTCCTCATCAACCAGCGCGCTTAACCCGGGGGGAGGGGTGAGAGGTCCATTCATGGGCTGCAATACGAGTTTCTGCCCGCGGGCCCTGGCCCTGTCGCCATGGCGTTCCACGCATTGCTCCGCCGCCTGCAGCACCTCCACGGGCGCCACTTCAAATAATTCGCTGCCGGATTCGATGCGCGCCAGGCTGAGAAGATCGAGGATCAGCAGATTGAGTCGTTCCGTTTGTTCCTGAATGCGGTGAAGGAAATGGGGAGCGTTTTCTTGGTCGTCGAGGGCGCCATCGAGCAAAGTTTCCACGCAGACTTTCATAACGGCAAGCGGAGTCTTTAACTCATGAGAGACATTGGCGACAAAATCCTGCCGCAGCCGTTCCAGCCGGCGCAATTCCGTGGTGTCGTGAATGACCAGTACCGCGCCGCGGGCGCCTTCCAGCCGGGCAGCGTGAACCGTCAGGCGCTTCTTCCCCTCTCCGGGCCAGGAAATCTCGCGCAGCTTGGGTTTCTTTCCCTCGAGGGCCTGGCCGGCCAATTCCCGCAACTCCGGATTGCGCACCACCTCCCACAGCCGCTTCCCCACCGCCGAGGACAGTTCGAGCAGGCTGTCCGCCCTTTCGTTCACGAACAAAATCCGCTGCTCGTTGTCGAGCGCCACTACCCCTTCCACCATGCCGCTGAGCATGGTGAGCAATTGCTGGCGGTCGCGTTCCAGAAGTTCCATGCGCTCCTCAAGGCGGGTGGCCATGAGATTGAAAGCGCGAACGAGGTTGCCCAGAGGGGAAGGGTCGTCGTTGAAGATTTTTTTCCCGCCCAGCCCCATGCCAATGCTCTGCAGACCGAGGGTGACTTCATTCAGGGAGGAGGAAACCCGGTAATTGAAAGCGATAGCGGCGGCGGCTCCAAGGGCCAGGCCAGCGGCTGCCGCGGTTGGGAACAGCCAGGGCCAGGTGTCGCGGCTGAAGCCGCCCCAGACCAGGCACAACCCCAGGGCCAGCACGGTCAGCGCCAGGATCAAGCCGAAGGATAAGTAGAACCGTTGGAACATAGCCGCTAATCCGCATGACTGGCCTGGACAAGTCTTTTTCCTGCCAGAACCCGAATGCCCAGGTTCAGCAACATGACAAAGGCCAAAAGAACAAAGGCCCCGGCCCAGGCTTGTTTTTGTTCCGCCAGGCTGTCGCTGAGGGAATAATTGTAGATGTAATATGTCAGAAACGGAGTGCGTTCAGCAAGGCTATTGGGCCAGAAGGAGCTATTGTAGGCGGTGAAAAGAAGCGGGGCGGTCTCCCCCGCGATGCGGGCTATGCCAAGGAACACGCCAGTGACAATGGCCGGCATCGCCGCCGGCAAAATCACCCGGAATACCGTCTGCGAATGGCTTGCTCCAAGAGCATAGCTGGCGTTGCGCAGCGCCCCGGGCACCATTCTTAACGCCTCTTCAGAAGAGCGCATGACCACCGGAATCATCATGACACCCAAGGCAAAGGCCCCGGCGTAAGCCGAGAAACCAAAGGGGATCACGATTAGAGCGTAGCCAAAAATGCCAATCACAATGCTCGGCACCCCGCCGAGAAGTTCTCCCAGGAAGCGGACCACCGGCGCCAGGCGGCTGGTGCGGTTTTCCGACAAGAAGAGCGCGGCCAGGATGGCGATGGGAACTGCAATCACAGTGGCCAGGCCAACCATGATAGCAGAACCGAGGAGGGAATGACCCAGGCCAGGAGGCGTGTCGATGGGGCGGTTCAGGAAAAAGGCCAGGGTTAAATCTCCCAAGCCCTTCCAGGCGATGTAGCCAAGAATGTGAAAGAGCGGAATCAGGATGACCAACAGGGAAAGGAAAAGGGCCACGGTCATGAACTGGTTGATAATACCGGCCCAGGGGGATCCCTTCATGGCGACCCGGGTGGTAAAGGCGGCGGGCATATTCAACGCCGGCCGTGAACCTGTTTCAATGGGAAGCACCGGTTCCGGCGCCGGGCGGACCTTGGCCGTTCTTTCCACCCGCCAGATCAAGGCCCGGGCCAGCGAGTTCACCCCCACCGTCACACCCAAAAGCACCAGGCCCAGTTCCACCAGCGCCGAGCGATGCAAATCGGTCGAGGCGGTGGGCAGTTCATTGGCAATCAGGCTGGGAATGGAATAGCCGAGCCCAAAAGGGGAGAGTTGAAACGAGGTGTTGTTGCCAATTAGCATGGCCACGGCCATGGTCTCGCCGAGGGCCCGGCCCAGAGCCAAGAAACAACCGCCGAGGATGCCCGGCCGGGCATAGGGCAGCACCACGGTCCAGATCATCTGCCAGCGGGTGGCACCCAGCGCCAAGGCGCCTTGCCTTTGCGAAGCGGGCACAGCGCGGCAAATGTCATAGGCGATCGCGGTGATGAAGGGCACGACCATGATGGCCAGCAGGATTCCCGAGGTGAGCAAGCCGCGACCGCTGCGGTTGCTCAAGTTCATCCAGGTGAAAAATTGCTGCATGAACGGCACGAGGAAGAACACGCCCCAGAAGCCGTAGACCACGCTGGGGATGGCCGCCAGAAGTTCCACCAGGAAAGTGGCAATTTTGCGAAACCAGTCCGGGGCGATTTCCGCCAGGAAGGCGGCGGCGCCCACGCCAAGGGGAATGGCAAAGAGCATGGCAAAAAGCGAGGTGACCAGCGTGCCATAGATAAAGGTCAACGCGCCGAATTCACCCTGGTTGCTGTCCCATTCCTTGCTGCTCAGGAAGCCCAGGCCAAAACGGAAAAACCCCTGCCGCGATTGCCAAAGCAACAGGACCACCATCAGGCCCATTAATAAGGGGACGACCCAGGCCGCGGCCAGGCTGCTGAAGCGAAAAAGCCGGTCGCCAAGCGCCCTTTTTCCTTCCGCCTTGGCAGGCAGCCGACTCGAATTTTCCTGAATAGTGGCCGACACCTGTGTGTACCTTTTAAAAGGGGACTAGCGGCCGGGCTGAATGGCGGCGGCTTTTTTCACTGCCAGGCTGGCCAGGTTTTCCGGCAGCTTGCCATAGTGCAACGCCGTCGAATACGACTGCCCTTCAGCCAATGCCCACTGGAGAAACTTTTTCAAACCCGCCGCGTCGGCGGCGGGCAAATCCTTGAACGCCACCAGCCAAACCGTCCCGCAAATAGGGTAGGAATCCTTCCCCGGGGCGCTGACCAGAGAAAAGCAAAGGTCATCGGGGATGCCCTTGATGCTGGCGCCGGCGCTGACAATCGAGGCCAGCGTCGCCTTTACAAAAGCCGACTTTTCGGCGTTTTGCACCTGGCCGTAGCGAAGGCTGGGGTTTTCCAAAGCGTAAGAAAGTTCGACATAGCCAATGGCGCCTGGGGTGCCTGCAACGGCCTGGGCCACCCCGGGATTCTTGGCCGCGCCCTGCCCTGGCGCCGGCCATTTCGGCTGCGTGCTTACCCCTGCTTTTCCTTTCCACTCCGCCGACACCGACGACAGGTAATCGGTCCAGATAAAACTGGTGCCGCTGCCATCCGCGCGGTAGACGATTTCAATCGGCAAATCCGGCAGGGAAACACCGGGGTTGATGCTGGCCAGGACGGGATCGTTCCACTTCTTGACCTTGCCGAGGTAAATCCCGGCCAAGACTTCACCAGTGAAGTTCAAAGGAGCGGAAACCTTTTCTAAGTTGTAAATGGGGACTACTGCGCCCATGGCCAGCGGAATGTGAACCACCTTTTCAGCGCCGCCCGCCTTGGTTAACTGATCCTTGCTCATCGGCGCGTCAGTGCAGCCGAAAACATTCTTCCGGTCGATCATCAACTGCACGCCGTTGCCCGACCCCGAGGAGGTGTAGTCGATTTCAAAACCAGTTTGACCGAGAACGGCGGACCATTTTTTCATCAAGGGCGCGATAAAGGAGGAACCCCCGCCGACCAGGCGCTTGTTTTCGCCTTTGGACCCGCCGCAACCCGCCGCCAAGGGCGCCAAGATGCTAAAAACGAAAAGTCGCGCCAATCGATTGAAAATCATTTTTCCGCAGAACATGGCAATTCCCTTTCCTTGAGATCAGTCTATCTCAGGATTATCAAAGGGAAATTCTCTCAGGGTAATTTGAAGAATTCGTGAGGAACCTGTGCAATTCCGGGGAATATTAGCGGAGCGTACCCAAAAGCGGCTCGCCCGAGGCAAACCGCCTGACATTTTCCCGCAGCAATTTCCACGAGATCGACGGGGGAACCATCAGCGACCGATTCTCCACCGACATCTTGAACTTCTCCGTGGGAAGCCCTGCCTGAGTTAAGGACCGGCCAAACTGGGGCCAGTCGGCAAAATCCATGAATAAGTAGCCCTGCGTATTCAGTGCCTTGGCCAATTGCCCCAGGTTCGCCCCAGGCGGTGGGGAAAGAAAGACCCAATGACTCGTCGCTGGCAACTTGGCCCAGGGGAAGCTGGCCCAATCCACCCCACTGGCATTGGAGCCGACGACAAAAAAATCCGCACCCGACACCAGCAATGCCAGGGCTTCGCCCCTTTCCCCTTCCAGCGCCCGCACCCGCAAACCAAAAGCCTTGGTCTTGAGGCCTAACTGTTCAACTAATTCCTTGCTTCCCGACACCAGCAAGAGCTTGCCCTGAAGCTCGGTTGGATTCTTACCATGCACCATGCGCAAAACATGACGCAGGATTTGGTTAGCGACGGCGGGGGCCTTGGCAGCATCCTCCGTCGTCACCAGAATGCCTTTTTTCCTGGCTGGTTCCAAGAAATTGTCTTCCGCCCCGGCGGCGCTCGGATGGACCCAACGGAGATTTTTCCCGGCGCTAATCAGGCCCGGGTCGGAAAAGCCCAGCACCGCCTCCGCATCCCCCAGCACCCGCTTGGCTTCTTCTTCATCCTCTGCCGGAACGAATTCCACCTCCGGCGCGATCCCTTTTAACTCGGCGATCTTCCAGGGCATCAGCCCTTTGCGAACGACAATGCGCCTTGGCGCCTTCCACCCTGGGGCCGGTTTTCCCGCAGGAGGAATTCCCCAGGCCAGGCCGAGATCACGCAGCAAGTCTGGCGGCGTCACCCGCCCGGTCATTTCCTTGTATACATGCTCGATATTGTCCGGCTTGGCCGTCACGCCGGTCCATTCCTCGTACCAGGGAAATTTGATTCCCTTGCCAATGGCCTCCAGATCTTTTCCCACCTTCAGCCCCTTTTCCACTTCCTGGCGCAATTCCACGAAGTAACGCTTTTGCTTCTCCACCAGTTTCGCCCCATCCACCGGCCCGTGTCCCGGGCAGATCATGGCCGGTTTCAAATCCTGCATTTTCTCCAGGGCCACGATCCAGGAGGCGGAATCGGCATGGCCCATGAAGTTGTACGCGCCATTGACGCAGGAATCGCCGGTGCAAAGGATCTTGTGTTTGGGCAGCCAGGCGACGGCGTCGCCCGAGGTATGTCCATGCGCCAGGAACAAAAACTCCACCCGCTGCTTGCCGTCATCCAACACCAAGCGGTCATCGAAGACCAGCGAGGGCGCCTTGAGAAAGCTCTGGGCGACATCTTTCCTTCCGGTGGGCCCTTTGCCAGCCTCGGCGAACTCCAGCGGACCTACTTCCCGTAGCAACTGCGCGCAATTCGCCTGGGCAATTACCGTCGCCCCTTCCTTGAAAAAGACCGCGTTCCCATAGGCATGGTCGCCATGGTGGTGCGTGTCGAACACATAGCGAATCGGTTTCGTGGTGGTTTTGCGAATCGCCTTGACGACTTCCTCGGCGCCGTCAGGGAAGTTGGCGTCAATGACCGCGACATAGTCGTCAAAGACCACCCAGATGTTGTTGCTGCCGCCAAAGGGCACGGTTTTGTCGGTGGCGCTGATGGAGGAATAGCGGAAGAAAACCCCGGGGGCGACTTCCTTCACTTCGTTAAACTTCAACTCGGGGAAAAGTGTATCGGCGGCAAAAGCCTGCCAGCCGAGGATGGAAAACAGCAGCGCCAGCAAGGGAAGGGATTTTTTCATGAAACGCAACTCCAGCGGTGTGCCCAGGGAACAGGGCAAGCATACCCGATTTCCCTAATGGGTAAAGGATTTCCCCACAGGGGGGGTTGCGCCAAACAAGGGGAAAAGCCAGCAGAAGCTTACCCTTTTGGCCCGGAAAACACCCGCCCACCAGGGCAGCTTTTTTAAATAGACCCCCTTTTTACTGGCCTTTTTCATGCTAAACTGAACAGGTAACGAAGGCGCAGGATTACCATGAGCAACGAAGATTTCTTCCCTTTGGTCCCCACCGACAGGACCTCCCTTACCGATGATGAGCGCATCCGCAATGTGATTCCGCTGCCTCCGCCGGAGCACCTGATCCGCTTTTTCCCGGTGCAAGGCACCACGGCCGAGGAACTGATAACCCGTACGCGGGGGCGGGTGAAAGAAATCCTGCGGGGCAAATCGGACCGGCTGCTGGTCATTATTGGGCCCTGTTCCATTCACGATCCCGAAGCGGCGGTGGAATACGCCGAACGCTTGCATGCCGCCCGCAACCGTTACTCCAACGACCTGGAAATCGTCATGCGGGTCTATTTCGAAAAGCCCCGCACAACGGTCGGCTGGAAAGGGCTGATCAACGATCCCTTTCTCGATGGAACTTTCCGCATCAATGAAGGGTTGCGCATAGCCCGAGACCTGCTTCTAAAGATTCATCAGCACGGGGTGCCGGGCGGTTCCGAATTTCTGGACACCATTTCACCGCAGTACATCGGCGACCTGATCACCTGGGGGGCCATTGGCGCTCGCACGACGGAATCGCAAGTTCACCGCGAGCTGGCATCGGGCATGTCGGCGCCGATGGGCTTCAAGAATGGCACGGATGGCAACATTAAGATTGCCGTGGATGCCTTGCTGGCTGCCAGGCAGCGGCACCATTTTCTTTCCGTGCACAAAAACGGCATGGTGTCGATTGTGGAAACGCGCGGGAACGAGGACTGCCACCTCATTCTGCGCGGAGGCAAGACGCCGAACTACGACAGCGCCAGCGTCAGTGCCGCTTGCGCCGCGCTGGGCGCCGCCGGGCTGCCACAGCGCGTCATGATCGACCTCTCCCATTCCAACAGCTCCAAGGATTACAAGAAGCAGATGCAAATCGGCGAGGATGTCGGCAAGCAGGTGGCCCAGGGAGACAAGCGCATCATCGGCGTGATGGTGGAATCACACTTGGTGGAAGGCCGCCAGGAGTTGGAAATTGGCAAGCCGCTGGTCTACGGGAAAAGCATCACCGATGCCTGCCTCGGCTGGGAAGATTCCGAGCAATTGCTGGATGCGCTGGCGGTGAATGTCCGCAAGCGGCGAGACTTGGCCGCCAAGGAACCATGCCAGGTGTAAACCCATTTCTGAAAAGGGGTGTGACCGTGCGTTTTGCCCTGCCTGCAGTTCCAGTGCATGAGCGTGCCGATGGAACTTCCCCTCAGGGAAACCGCGGAAGGGTTGCGCCTGTTTCGCGACCCGGCGCCCCAGTTGCTGGCCTTGCGTAAAACCAGTTCCACCATGGCCAAGGCCCTGGTGCAGCCCGGAAAAAACGCCACACTGGACCGCACGGGCGAGCAACTGGAATTGGAAATGCAGTTTCAACCAGGAGAAGGGGGTAAAACAGTAATTTCAATCCGCGGGGTGGATGTGGTTCACGATGCCAAGACTGGTGAATTGACTTGCCTGGGATCCAAGGCGTTATTGCCCAAGGGTAGCGGGCCGGTCAAACTGCGGATTTTCGCCGACCGCACCTCGATCGAAATTTTTGCCGCCGACGGACTGGTTTACATACCCTCAGCCATTTTGTTCAAAAAGGAAAACCAGGGGATTACCGTTTCTTCATTGGAGGGTGATACCCAAGTCACTCTGC
>SHZZ01000033.1 GCA_009692005.1 Gemmataceae bacterium
AAGGGTGATGATCAATGGATCGACAACAGAAAGCGTTACGACACATCGACAAAACCGGGCGGGGCGTCGAGATCGGCCCGAGCCACAACCCGCTCGTCCCGAAGAGAGAGGGATACCACGTCCACATCATCGACCACATGAGCCGGCAGCAACTGATCGCCAAATACGAAGACCACAAGGTTGATCTGGGCAACATCGAAGAGGTGGATTTCGTCTGGAGCGGGCAGAGTTTCGCCGATTTGACCGGAAAGCGGAAATACTACGACTGGGTGATCGCGTCGCACCTGATCGAGCACACGCCGGACCTGATCGGTTTCTTGAACAACTGCGATTCCATCCTGAAAGACGACGGCGTGGTCTCACTGGTGATTCCGGACAAACGCTACTGCTTCGACTACTATCGACCGATCACCGGGCTGGCCCGCATCATCGACAGTCATCTCCAGCAGAACAAGATTCATTCCGCCGGCACGGTGGCCGAATACTTCCTTAACGTCGTATCGCGGGACCGCCAGATCGCATGGGGTGCCGGTGCCGGCGGCGCGTTGAACTTCGTGCACACACTTGACGATGCCACCAGCGGCATGAAGACGGTGCTTCAGGACAAGGCCTATCTGGATGTCCACGCCTGGTGCTTCACCCCTCACTCGTTCCGGCTGATCGTCCACGACCTCTGTTCCCTGGGACTGATCGGCTTTCGGGAGGTCGACTTCCTCCCGACAGCCGGGCACGAGTTCTTCGTCACGCTCAGTCGGTCCGGGAAAGGGATCAACCAGTCCCGGTTGGAGTTGTTGGACATGATCGATACGGAACTCTCCCAGGCCGCCTCCGAGTCCCGCTGCCGATCACTCTCGATGAAGGGTTTCGGGCTGATCAGGCTGCTCCGCCGGCTGAAACGCCGCTTCACCTGACCGGCATTCCGCACCAGTCGCCGGGCCGAACCACACGCTGCACCTGACCCGGCCCGCACGAAGGCTTCCCCAGATGTGTAGCCACCTGAGCCGGCAAGGGCAACTAAACTGGTCATTCGGCTGCAAAGATTGCGCGGCGGCCTTCGTAGGGGGCTCTGACGCTACACCACAGGGGGTTCGCTATGGCAGACAAACCGGCTCTAAACTTGGAAGAGTTGAATCTGGAGTACGAGGGGAAAAAGCCCGCGAAGCACGCCTTCCGCGCCCGAGTCCAAGGACGGCACGACGGATCATTGGGCAACCAGCAATCTTGAAATGGACGAGTTGGAGCAATTGCGTTTAGCAGATGCTTGTTGGAAAATCGAAGAGTATCATCGTGGCTTAAAACAGGTTACTAATGTGGAGGGTTGCCAATGCAGAAAGGCTAACGCCCAGCGAGTTCACATAGGCCTGGCATTACGAGATTTTTTGGTGGTCGAAAAGTGGTGCTTTTATAAAGGAACAAACTGGTTACCCGCCAAATGGGATATCCTGAGGGATGCATTCCGGGCATACCGAGTTAATCCCAAGTATCGCTTGCCCGACCAGGCAACTGCGTAAGTCCTAATATTAATAAAAACAATGTAAACAAAATACTTATGAGACTTTTCAAAGCAAAAAATCTGATGGAGCTTAAGGTGGGCCCCATTGTCTAGACCAAAAAAGTACTTTCCTTAACTACACTTTGGATCCTTCCTCCGGCCTGCCACCGGGGGTGATGTGGGTTGGCCTGAATATTATTCTGCATCGGGAAAAAAAGAAAAACAGCACACTTCACCGGAAAATTGCAAACTCCCAAACCCTTCGTGATGCCTGCCCTGAAAGCGTTGTGCGACCCCAGCGCTTCAGTGCAGAACGCTTGGCCTGGGTGGTGAGAATGGGGCGGTGAATTAAAGAGAAAGGCAATTCGCAAGAATGGATCAAGAAAAATCGGCACAGGACATCCATCTTCTTGCTTGATTACAGCAATTAGGGTTCTTAGGATGTTAATACCTGTCCGGTTCTGCATTGGTTGGTTAATATTCAAATTCTCGCTCGAGGTGATCACACCCCGGAAGGCCAAAAGGATGATGATTTGCCTGGGTCTTGTTTTCCCTACAACGGTGAGGTGAGCATGGCTGGTGAAGTAATCGTAGAAACCCGGAAGTTGACAAAAGTGTACCGGGATTTCTGGGGCCGCCAAAAGCACACGGCTCTCAAGGCTTTGAACCTGGAAATCCGCAAAGGCGAGATCTTTGGGTTATTGGGGCCAAACGGGTCGGGAAAAACCACGACCATCAAGCTCCTCCTGGGGCTGCTTTTCCCAACCGATGGGGAAGCGTTTGTCTTTGGCAAACCCGCCGCGGATGTCACCAAGAACGAAAAGATCGGCTACCTGCCGGAAGAATCTTACCTCTACCGTTTTCTCAACGCCGAGGAAACCCTTGATTTCTACGGCCGTTTGTTCAACCTCGATGCCCAAACTCGCAACACCCGGGCCCGCGATTGGATCGAACGGGTCGGTCTTGGATCCAACCGCAAAAGGATTCTCAAAGAGTATTCCAAAGGCATGAGGCAGCGCATCGGCCTGGCTCAAGCCATGATCAACGACCCCGACTTGGTCATTCTCGACGAGCCGACCTCGGGCCTCGACCCGCTGGGCGCGCGCTGGATGAAAAACCTGATCGCTGAACTAAGGGAACAGGGTAAAACGGTCATCATGTGCAGCCACCGGTTGGAAGATGTGCAAGACATCTGCGACCGCATCGCCATTTTGAACCAGGGTGAATTGCAAGCCTATGGTGATGTGAAGGAACTTTTGCAGGATGTCAACCGGCTGGAGTTGCGGGCCAGCGGGGTTCAAATTAACGACAGCCTCAGGCAGGAACTCGAGGAAGTGGTCAAACGGCACGGTGGCAAAGTCGATTCCATGGGCCACCCAACCACGACGCTGGAAGATTACTTCCTGCGGATTGTCGAGGAAAGCAAGGCCCATCCCGGACGGCGATTCATCCCGTCTGAAGCCAAGAAGTAAACCCGGGGCCTCGGTTCACCTGGATCGTTTGACAGGGCAGGAAAGCAACAGCAATGGACCAGACACTTTTCGCAACACTGATTCTCGAACGGGACCCCCTGCGGTGGGAAGATGTTCCGACGGGGATTCTGTCCTGGATTCAGGTCGCGGGCGGTATCGCCGCCATCGGGTTGATCCTCTGGACACTTTTCGGCTGGACGCGGATGTCCAAGGCCGACAGCGAACGGATTCCGGCCTGGAAGAAAATGGCCTTTGCCATTCTGGCCGGCTCGGGGCTGATCCTGTTCACCATCGTTTTGGGATTGAAAGCAACCCTGTTGGGACAGGAAGGCTCCGCAGATGCCCAGCGCCAGAAGCTTCAGGAGGCCTTGCAAACTTTGGCTGGGTTGCTCAGCCTGGGCGCGGCATCCTTGCCTTTAATGATCAACCTGCCCCGGATGAGCGGCAGGCGCATATTCGGCCTGGCCAAGTTGAGTTTCCAAGAGGCGGTTCGCCGCCGCGTGGTCTACGCTTTTGCCGCACTTCTCCTCGTCTTTCTCTTTTCCAGTTGGTTCATCCCCTACAAGCCGGAAGACCAGGTGCGCAGTTATGTCCAGGTCGTTTACTGGGCCATGACCCCGCTTTTCCTTTTAACTTCCGCCTTGCTGGCGGCCTTCAGCATTCCCGCCGACATCCGCAACCAAACCATCCACACAATCATAACCAAGCCAGTGGAGCGGTTTGAAATTGTCTTGGGCCGGTTCCTTGGTTTCACGGCGCTTATGAGCTTGATCATGGTCGCCATGACAGCGCTGAGCCTGTTGTATGTGCTTCGCGGGGTGGACCCGGCGGCGGCGGCGGAAAGCCTCAAGGCGCGCAAGCCATTTTACGGCGACTTGTCCTTTTTAAACACCGACGACTCTCGTAAAGGAGACAATGTCGGCCGGGAATTTGAATACCGCAGTTACATTGCCGGGCCGGGCATGGGCGGACGCGGGCCAGCCACCGCCGTTTGGAATTTCCCCTTCCCTCCCTCCAGCCTGACCAGCCGCAACAAGGTCCGCTGCGAGTTCACCTTCGACATTTACCGCACCACCAAGGGGCGTGAAAACCGCGGTGTCGCCTGCTCCTTCATCTTCACCACCTGGCGTTTCCGCGAGGGCGATGAGAGGAAGTACGAGGCGGAAAAGCGTCAAGCCCTGCAAGACCGCAAGGGCCGCTCCGATGCCGATATTGAAAACGAACTGGCCGAGAAGTACGGCTATTACCCCTACCCCAGCAAACCGATCACGGATTATCACACCCTCTTTTTGGACATCCCCGCCGGGCTGTTCCGAAACGCCCTGAAGGAAGACCCGGCCCGCCTTAATGAATTAAAGGGCGCCAACCGGCCGATCAACCCCATCACGGTCAAGGTGAACTGCCTCGACCCGACCCAGTATGTCGGCATGGCGCGCTACGATTTCTATTTCCGCGAGGACGACCAGGATTCCCCCTACGAAAAGTTTCATTTCGCGGTGAACTTCTTCAAGGGCGCTTATGGGCTGTGGCTGCGCATGTGCCTGGTCATCGGCCTGTCGGTCGCCATGAGCACCTACCTGACCGGCGTGATCAGCCTGCTGATCACCTTCATACTGTTTTTGGGTGGCCTGGTGCAGGACTTCATCCAGCAGGTTGCCGCGGGGGCAAACCCCGGTGGCGGACCGATGGAATCGCTGTTTCGCCTGGTGCGCCGTGAAAACATGGCGGCTCCTCTGGAGCAGACAACGGCCAATCAGATTGCCACCAACTCCGATGTCGCCTTCCGTTGGATCATGCGCCGCCTGCTCGATTTGATTCCCGATATCGACCGACTCGATTTCACCTTGTTTGTAGCTGAGGGGTTCGACATCTCCTCGGCCCAATTGGTTTTGAATTCACTGGTTCTCTTTGGGTATCTTCTCCCTTGGGCGCTACTTTCCTACTTCCTGCTCAAGTGGCGTGAAATAGGCTCTTCCTGATAAACGTTGGGGAATTGACATGGCCAGTCCATTTCAGAAACATGCGCTGCAACGCAAAATCGCCTACATGGCGTCGATCCTGGTTTTGTTCACCCTGGCCTGGTTCTGGCGGCATTACCAGGTCGATGTGCAAGCTTCGGATTTGGCCATTAGGGAAGTGAATCGCGGCGATGTGGAACTGTCCGGGTCGGTGGTGCGCCTGACCCTGACCGGATCGCGCGGCCTGGCCACTTGCGCTTTGTGGATGGCAGCCATCGATAAGCAAAAGAAAAACCAGTGGAACGAGCTGGAACTCTTGGTCCGCTCATTGACCAAACTGCAGCCTTACTTCATCACTCCCTGGCTGTTTCAAAGCTGGAACCTGGCTTACAATGTATCGGTCGAATCAGACCGCATCCGCGACAAGTATTTTTACATCTCCCGTGGTATTGAACTCCTGGCCGAGGGGGAAAAGCAGAACCGCAACCACCCCGACCTGCGCTTCAACATCGGCTTTTATAACCAGCACAAGATTTGCCAAAGCGACGAGACCAACACGCTAAGGTCGCTGTACCAGCTAAGCTGCATTCCCCCGAACGAGCGCGATCCCATGCGCTTTCGTGTCTTCACCGATGACGGGCGTGAACTGCGCTGGGGCGAGTTCGCCTCTTACCTGGCCGACAACCCAAGCAACCAAACCATGCGCGGTCGCATAGAAAAGGCCATGAAAGAATTCGACGCGTTTTGCAAAGAGCACCCGCAACTGATGCGCCGTCTTCGCGATGGCATCCGCCGTGACACCAAGTTCGAGCAAGCCCGCCAGTTCAGTTGCGAATCCGTGGACGCGGTCCTGCAATTCCTTGCCGAAAACCAGATGGTCCCCTCGCTGTTCGAGGAATTGCCTGCCTCCCCCCCCAATGGCTGGGAAACCAAAAAGAACAACCTGAAAGCCGCCGGCCAGCGCTTCCCCTTGTTGCCTCCACCCAGGCGGGTTGAAAGGCCTCAGGTCGAATTCCTGCCCGGAGAGTTGACCCATGAATCGAAGCTGGGCGACGAGTTTGACGCCTTCGCCGACGCCCGCGCCTGGTATGGCTACTCGCAAGAACCGATTCCTCCCCCAGGCGACCTGCCCGGATCCACCAGCGAAATCACCGACCGCTCGCGCCAGCGCAAGCCGAGACAAATCGCCACATTAATTTTCCGCAACTACCCGGCGCGGGCGCAAAGCTACATCGCCGAGCGTTTGGAACAGGAAGGCTGGTACGACGATTCAGGCTGGCGAATTCCAGGCTGGTTTGAAGGAGACAACTTCAGCGATGGCCAGCCGGCGCTAATTGGAGGCGGGCGGGAAAAGTGGTCCCTGAAATCGTGGGAAGACGCCGCGCGCATGTGGCAGGACTACGCCGAAAAAAACCACATGCTGTTCAAATCGGCGGATGACGAGGCGAACACGAGGCGCCTGGCGGCGGAATTCCGCCGAGCCGCCAATCTTACTGAAGGCGACATGGTGCCAGACCTACGCGAGGAGAGCATGGAACCCTCCCTGCGGGAAAAATACCACGCAGCCAAGTTTATTAAAGAGCTGGAAGTTTACCGTCAGATGAGCAATTTCCTTCACCATTACAACCGCTCTCGGGCCGAAGCCAACCCCGTGGCCGTCAATTGCAAAAAGCTCTTCTTCAACGCCGAAACCGAAAGGCTAACCGACAACCCGCGCGCCGCGCTGGAAATCTACCGCAAAAAGGAATGCATCCAGGACTGGAAAGACAAGGTTCTTTTGACTTCCAAGCGGGTCGGCGATAAGGACCTGCGCGTGCTGACCGATTATGGCAAGGATTCTTTCTCCCAGGAATACACTTTCGAAGTGCAACTGAAATACCTGAACCTTTTCGACCGGGAAGAAGGCCAGTTGATCAAACAGCAATTGGCACAACGACTGGAACTTTTCGATTATGCCTCCATGGGGTTGACGCGGTTGGGCCTGGCCCCTGGCGTGATTCCAACTTGGATCCCCGTGGCCACCCTGCTTGCCCCTCGTCCATTCAAGGACATTGACCTGATCCCCGGCCCCTTTGATGGCGTGGATGACGAAGGACGCCCCTTCGTTGAAGACCATGTGCAAACCACCGTCCTTGGCCGCAAGCGCCTGACGCCCAAGGCGAAGCCGATTCCGCCCATGCCACCTCCGGGCTTTCGTTTGCCTGGGGGCGCTCCCTGATTCTCTTTTTCCTGGGGTGTTTCATGAGCGATACAGTTCTCAGCATTCTCTCGCATCCCGACGACGCGGAATTTCTTTGCGCCGGAACCATGGCTCGCCTGGCCAAAGAACGCGATTGCAAAATTCACATCGCCACCATGACCGCGGGCGACTGCGGGTCAGCCACGCAAAGCCCTGGGGAAATCGCCGCCATCCGCAAGAACGAAGGGGCCCAGGCCGCGGCCATCATAAATGCCAAGTACCATTGCCTTGAGGAAAAAGACCTGCTGATTTTCTACGCTCAGGAACCGTTGTTCAAAATCACCCGCCTCATCCGCGAAGTGAACCCAAAATTCCTTTTCACCCACTACCCTTCCGACTATATGCCCGATCACGAACAAACCAGTTTGCTGGTCAGGGCCGCCGCCTTTTGCGCCCCCGTGCCCAATTTCTGCCCCGGCGGGCCCCCGCCCACCAAGACCATTCCCCACCTCTACTATTGCGATCCCATTGAGGGAACCAACCCCTTCGGGTCAGCGATTGAACCTCAGTTCCTCATCGACATTACCAGCGAATTGGAAACCAAGGCGAACATGCTGGCGGCCCACGCCAGCCAGCGCGATTGGCTGCTGAAGCAGCATGGCCTGGATCACTATGTCCAGGCCATGAAGAAATTCGCCTACAACCGAGGAACCTTGGCCGGAGTTCAGGCCGCCGAGGGTTTTTCCCAGCACCTGGGCCACAGCTATCCGCAGGATAACATCCTGGCAAACCTCTTGGGCGCCATCAGCTAGTTCGCCTGGCAGCAATCCATTTCCTCCTTCCGTTCGTCTGAATAACGCCCAGGTTTTGCAACCACCAAGGGAGATTAGCCATGTTGTCCAGGGCTTTGTTGGCGGGATTGGCTTTGTTAGGCCTGCAGGGGAATTCTTTCGGCTTTCAAGAAAAGAAAGCGCCCGAGAAACCGAGCGTGGAAGTGGTGTTCTGTCTCGACACGACCGGCAGCATGGGCGGGTTGATCCAGGCAGCCAAGCAAAAGATCTGGTCGATCAGCAACCAAATCGCGGGGGGCAACCCCGTGCCGCATTTGAAAATCGGCCTGTTGGCTTACCGCGATAAGAACGATGCCTACATCACGAAGACTTATCCCTTAACCGATGATCTGGATGCCATTCACGCACAGTTGAAGGAATTCCAGGCTGCGGGCGGTGGCGACGGCCCGGAGGCGGTCAACCAGGCGCTCAACGAGTCGATAACCAAATTCCAATGGAGCGCGGATAAGAAAACCCTGCGGATCATTTTCCTGGTGGGCGATGCCCCGCCCCACATGGATTACAACGACGATGTCAAGTACACGGAAACCTGCCGCCTGGCTTGTGAAAAAGGGATCATCATCAACTCGATTCAATGCGGGTCGAACGGGGAATGCGAAAAGCATTGGAAAGAGATTTGCTTCAAGGCGGAAGGCAGTTATGTGCGCATCGCGCAGAATGGCGGTGCGGTGCAAACGGTGTCGACGCCTTTCGACGCCCGCCTGGCAGCGATCAATGGTGAACTGGCGGAAAAAACGCTGGCTTTTGGCTCGGTTGCCTCGCAAGCGGATGGTGCGAGGAAAAACCGCGCCGCCGCTGCTCTTGCCCCAGGCGCCGCCGCTGAACGCGCCGCCTTTCAAGCCAAAAACCAGCAGGCGGCCAGCTACGATCTCCTCGATTCCATCAAGAAAGGAACCGTGAAGCTAGAAGCTCTGAAGGAAGAGGAACTGCCCAAGGAACTGCGCGAACTAAAGCCTGAACAACGAAAGGAATATCTGGCCAAGCTCGATCAGAAGCGCGCTGATTTGAATAAAGAAGCGATCGATCTCGACAAGAAACGGTCGGACTTCATCGCCAAAAAACAAAATGAGGAAGCCGGGAAAACCAAAAGCGGTTTCGATTCACAAGTTCAGGAAGTGATCCGCAACCAGGCCAAGAAGTTTAACATTAATTACTAGTGGCGGTTCAAGGGCCAGTTTGTCCAAGGCAAGGTTCAAGGAAGCAGGGCGCTTTCGCGCCCTGCTTCCTTTTTTTGCGAGCCGCCGTTAAGCTTGCCCCTTCCCTATTTTTGTTCCAGCCCGGGAGGGATGGGCGGCTCCTGAATGGTGGCCAAAGAACGCAACACCGCGGGGTCGATTCCGCCAGGAAGAAATCTCACCGATCCGTCCGCCAGCAAACCATAAGCGCCTCCGGTGTGACAACCGCCAAAAGGCAAACCGGGGCCAATGCACTTGCTTGCCTGCATGGGAATGAAACGCAGTGTGGGTTCCCCGGCGGCCATCCATGGTCCGTTTTGATGATTGGATTCCATGGCCTGGAGAATGTTTCCCATCCCGCGGGTGAAATCCTTTAAGCGGAAAACCCGGTTGTGGTTGAAGTAACCGCTTTGTGCATCGACCGTTTCCTGAATAGCGGAATCCTGTCCCAGACCGGAAATCCCCAGGTAGGCAGTGCAGCTTTCGCCATTAACCGCACGGTCCTTGGTAACGGCGGGGCAAAGGTAATGGCCAATCCGCTGCCTTGCCACCGCGGCGTTGTTGGCGGAATTCCAGGCGGAAGCATAATCAATTTGTGTGGAAACTCCCGCTGCCACTTTGCGGCTTCGCGCATCGAGAAAAATAGGATCTGCCAGCCAACTCAAGCACTGATTCACTGCCAGGCCTTTTTGATCCAGGGACGGCCTGGGAAACAGTTCGCCATTAGCATCGAAATACAAACTGGTGGAGTGGCCCAAGGCGCGCAAATGGTTGGCGCAGTTCAACCTGGCGCTGGATTCCCACAGGGTAGCCAAGGTCACCCAGAAAAAACCGAGCAGGGTAAAAAGAATTCCAAAGCCGCCAAAAACCATGGCTGCCATGGCAGGTAACCGGCCGGGAATTTCCTTCCCAGTTTCGTTAATCCCGCGCAAGGCATAAAAACCCAAGGCCAATGCGGGAATGCCCAGCAGAGCCTGAAAAGGCACCGCCAGCAACCCCAGGAGAAAAGCAAACCAGGCTAACAGCGTGTGGCGCAAAGGAACCCCTTTTACATTCCGGCCCAATTACTCTACCCCGGTAATCTCACGAAGGACTTTTCTCGCCCAGGCCAGTTCCCCTTTGGTAGCGAGCAGGCCCAGGCGAGTCCGCTGGAACAAGAAGTCGCCGCCAGTATGCGCCATCTCTTCTTTTTGCTGAAAGAGAAATTCCCCGGCCAGGTCGGGAAATCCGGGAATTACCGGCTCGAGGAAACGGGGTTCCTGGGCCAGGACCGCGGCCACCCTTCTCGCCCGCGTTCCATAACGGCTGAGCAAATGGGCTCCAGGCTCGTTATTGACCCCGTAGCGCCATTTCAATTCCAAAAGCCCTTGTCGAAAAAACACCTCTTTGCGAACGCCATGGCCTCCTGCCAGGAGCAAATTTTGGGTTGTGCAAGGTTGTGTATTTCCCAACTTTCGCGAAATGGTGTTGGTAATCTCCTCGGCCATCGAACGAAAAGTGGTGAATTTTCCCCCCACTGCGGAAAGAAGCCCGCTGGATCCTTCATGCAAAAGGAATTCCCGCGAGCGGGCCGCCGGGGAGGCAGCGGAGTTGACTAATGGACGCAGCCCTGCAAACGAGCAAACCGGCGCATCCAAACCCGAAGGAAGCTGAAAAAACGCGTCCACACCCTCTTGCAAGTAGGCAACATCGTCCGGAGTGGCCTCGACCTTGGAGGGGTCGCTCTTGCAATCGGTGTCGGTGGTTCCAACCAAAGTTTTCCCCATCCAGGGAATGATGAAGAAAACTCTGCCATCGCGAGGATGAAGAAGAAGCAAGGCGCCAGGCAAGTTCCAATCAGGGTAAACGAGGTGAATGCCTTTGGTCTGGCTTAACAAGTTTGGCCCGGATTCCCCGGCCAGTTTCCTGATTGAATCGCACCAGGGGCCAGTGGCATTGAGAACGGCCCGTGCTTGCAATTCCCCCTCCTTACCGGAAAGCAAATCGCGGACGCGCAGGCGTGAAACCCTTCCAGGAAAAATATCAAGGGACGCCACCTCCGCGTGGTTGACCAGCCTGGCCCCTTGCTGAGAAGCCGATATTAACACTTCCAGGCAGAGACGGGAGTCGTCCATTTGCGCGTCAAAGAAGGACAAGCAACCGGCGGGCAACATCTTCCAAGGGATTTTCAATTTCCCCACATCCCAAGGAGAGAGCGCTTTGCTGGATTGGATATTCCACGGCCCTGCCAAAAGGTCGTAAAGCTTCAACCCGGCCCGCCATTTCCACGGCGGCACCCGCGAGCCGGGAAACAGAGGCAGGAAAAAAGGGAGTGGTCGCACCAGATGCGGCGCGTTTCGCAGCAATCTGCCCCGTTCACGCAGAGACTCGTAGACCAGTGAGAACTGGCCCCGCTCGAGGTAGCGCAGCCCTCCATGAATGAGCTTGGAGGAAATGCCCGAGGTGCCCGAGCCAAAATCGTTCTTCTCAATCAGGACGGTTTTCAACCCGCGCCGGGTGGCATCGAGGGCGACGCCAGCCCCGGTGATGCCTCCGCCGATAACCGCCAGGTCAAAAATCCCATCGGCCAATCTTTGGAAATCCCTGATCATGAAGGAATATTCTGCCACCCTGGGGAAAAATGACCAATGCCACCTTGGTTGAATTCCTTTCCCCACAAGCAGAATCGGGTAATGGTTTTTCTTGAAATAAGGAGGTCAGCCAGGGTAAAATCTTCTTATCCATGGAACCTTCCAACGCCAGATACTGGTTGTTTGAACCGGGCAAACCGACGCGGGGCCCTTATACCCTGATCCAGATTCAGGGCTTGGAAAAAAACACCGTCTTGTCGCCAAAAACTCATCTCTGCCTGGTGGGAGAAACGGCTTGGAAACCCATGAAACTTATTTTAGGGGGAAGCCCGCCTTGTCCATTGAAAGTGCAAGCGCAGCCAGTGGTGGAACCTGTTAAAACCCCTGAAGCTGGCGAACCGGCCTCCCCTGCGCCACCTCCCCTGCCCGACTTGAATACACACGAAACCCCGCCGCCTCTGCCAGGAAGCCTTAATAACCAGGACCTTATCTGGAAATGGGGGCCCATCGGCGCTGTGGCAATCCTACTCCTTCTAGGTATTTCCATTTCTTCAATCGACAAAAGCTCAAGGCCGCACGCCGTTTCCGGTTTGGAGGAAATTAAGAAAAAGGAGCTGCAAACCCGGCAAGAACTGGAATTGAAATTGCTGGGCCATAGAAAACTGTGGTGGGAAGTCAAAAGCGAGGTTCTCGAAAAAACCTTGAAAGTTCTGGCTTCCAGCGAATCTGCCAAGGCGCTTGGCAACGCCGACCAGGATGGCCCATCCATGGCAGAAGAAAAAACCAGGAAATACCTGGTCGAGCGCCGCGGTCAGGCGCTGTTGAAAAAAGCAAAATCCCTCCTCGAGGACCTGCCGGATTCCGCCCTGCAGGAATTCCGGGAAAAAACCCAAGACGATGCCCGGATGGAAAACACTTTTTTGGACTGGATGACTTTAGAAGGGCTGCGGGATTTTGGTTATCTCACGCGCATTTGGCAAGAACAGGGAAAGGAACCGCTTCATTCATCGGAAGAAGCGGCGGTGTTTTTGAAAAACTCTGGCAAACCAAGCCTGGATAAACCGATCCAGGTAGAGAGGCTGAGAGGAAAACCGGGCCTGCGAATTCAGTTCGGCGCCTTGAGTTTTGCAGAGGAAGTGGAAATCAGCTTGCCCACGGGAATAGTAGCCGGGCCTTTTTTCCGTTTGTGTAAATTACTTGGGCGAAAAGGGAGTGATGCTGACACCCTGACCTGCCAGGTGGAAAACTCCAGGTTTCAAGCCGATTTCTGGCCGGGTTTGCAGGCCTATTTGGAAAAGGGCCAGGCCAGGCCATGGGCCTACTCCCTCTTCCGCGATTCCCACCAGCAGGCCTGCCTGGCGCTAGCCACGGGGCAAGCCGCCGAGATTCCGGACAAGTACGCGGTCTCGGGAAAAGAAAAACTACCCCTCAAGGATTTGTTCGCCAAACTCTCCCCCTCAGTGCCCTTAATAATCAATCACGGCAGCGGCAGCGGCTCGGGAATCCTGGTGGAATTTAGCGGCAGAATGTTTGTCATTACCAACCGCCATGTGGTGGCGGGCATGGGAAATCGCGGCTTGACGGTTCGCTTTCTCAAAGGGACGGAACCCGGCAAGGAAACCCACTGGGATGTCGGCCCCAGCCTGGCCAAGGTTGTCCATCATCACCGCACCGCCGACCTGGCTCTGATTGACATCAACGGCGCCAGGAAAATGCTTGAAGAGCAGGAAATCAAACCTGTAGTCATCTCCCCGAGGAAATACACCCCGGCAGTGGGCGAGGAAGTTTTCGCCATCGGCCACCCAGGCGGAGGCAAAGAAATCCTGACCCGGACCCTGACACACGGCATCGTTTCCGCGGTGGGAAGGAAAATGGAGAACTCCAACTACTTGCAAGTGACAGTGCCTTTGAATCCGGGCAACAGCGGCGGGCCGCTATTCGATTACTTTGGCCGGGTCGTGGGCGTAAACACCATGATCATAAGGAAAAGCCAGGACCGCGGAGGAATCGCCCTGGAGGCTTTAAACTTTGCTTTGGGAATTCCATATGTCCATGAAATTCTGGATGCTGCAAAAACCAGCCCTTCCAACGAGGAAACCGAACCGGGAAAAGCCGACATTGCTCAGGCCACGGGGAAAATGATGCAGGGTGTTTCCTTCCTAGCCAAGCAGGGTTACAAACCGCTAAACGGCACCCTGGATTCCAGCACCAAGACCTACCAGATTCCTCCCGGGGGAAAGGCGCAAATGGAATTTGATAGCGGCGGCGCCATACGCCTGGCAATTGCCGGCGGGTGCGCCGGCGCCAAAGACATCGACTTCCTCGTCATTCATTCTGAAAACAACAAATACCTGGCCATCGAAGAAGAGGTGAGCGACCAACCGAACCTGCTCTTCACCAACCCCGACAAGGGCCTCTTGACGGTAATTCTTTACAACCCGACGGAAACGGCGGCCGCGGTCGCCATTTCCCTGCATAAAAAATAGGCCTTACTCCCCTTTAAGTTTCTTGGCCAACGCTTGAATCAGTTTTTTGCTTTCATCCCGCGCCTGATTAAACCTCTCCACGGTAGGATTGGGCTTTTTCAAATAATCGAGAATAACAGCCTCGGCGTCCATGAACTCCTGGCAAGCGCGCGCCACTTTCGCCGCGATACCGTGCGGAATTGTGGTCACGCCATTCAGGTCAGCATGGATAATATCGCCCGGGTGAATGGTCACCCCGCCGATATGCACCGTCACCCCCACATCCAAAATCTGGCAATAGCCATGCGCGCAAACGGTTCCGCCGGTAAAGACGGGGAAATTAAGTGTGGCAACCTGATCGAGGTCGCGGCCCGTGCCGCTTGTAATCAAGCCCACCGCCCCAAAGGTTTTGTAAGTGGTGCACATGATTTCGCCGAAGGTGGCGGCAGTGGAGGGATCATCGAGGTCCTGAAAAACCACCACCGGCGGGCCGGGCAGTTTCCTGAAATCCTCGAGTTGCGCCGACATGCCGCCGTAGACATTGCCCCCCCGGGGGGGCGCGCCAGCGCGAAAAGTCGCGGTGCTGGCGTATCCCACCATGGGGGGCAGCTTGGGGTAACAGGCGGCGATGCGCCGGTCCATGTAACCCGCTGTCCATGGGCGCAGGTCGCATAACTCCACCACATTGCAAACGGTCGGGGTGTCGAATTTTCTTAACAGGGCCAATTCTTCCTTCGAAAGAATTTCCAGAGTCATGCTTTCCTCGCTTTATTTAAGGGTAGTAACCGTTCCAGGGCCAGGTTGGAGATCCAAGAAACAGGGCGCTGAGGCGCCCAGCTCGCCAGTTTATAAGTGTGCAGCTTGAATAACTGTCAGTCGGCGGTTCCTTGGTAATTTCGAAATCCAAATAGCCCCGTGAATGATTACAAAAGGCAAAGACCTCGAATACCAAATGCCGGAAGGTTTATCAAACAATTTCAGTAAGGGCCTCCCTGTTTACTCGTGTAAAGGGAATTTACCTGTGTCTTTCGGAATACGGGGCACGGTTTCCCTTTTCCTTTGTCCCTCGCCAGGAAAGCAGGGACAATAATTAGGTTGTTCCTTAAGGGGATGCTTCCGATGATGAATTACCTCCTGGCAGTATTGTGGCTCCTGATCGGTGCAGGTTTGTTCCTTTATCCCATGTTTACCAATGACCAACGCATGCTGATCCGCCTGGGGGAAGGAACGAAATTTAATGCCGGTTGGCTGGCTCTGTTGTTGGCGCTTTGGAATGGGGTTCGCATCTGGTCGAGGTTCTCGCAGGAGGCCCTTGCGCAAAAACAAAGGGAGGTCATGGTGGAACGGGAAAAACGCCACCAGGAAGAACCCCCGGTAACCAACCCGCAATTCCGTTTCGACAAACCGGAAGACCAGCCAAAGAAATAGAGAATGGGAAACCTTCCTTTACAGGGGTAATCAGGTTCGCTATAAAACTAGTGCAGGAAGGCGGGAAGTGACGGGGCAGCGAGAACGCTCGACCCGCGTGAACCGCAGCCAGACTCCCACCCGGATTATTTGACTTAATTCCCTATTATGAAGTAGATACTTGGCCCGCCGGCGGGAAACAAAATGATATCGCGGAACTGTAATTTATCTTGGTTGGCGCTGACCCTTGCTTGCGTTTTCCTTCTTGGAGGCTGCCAAAAAGAGGAAATCACTTCTTACGAAGTGAAAAGGCTAGCGCCGCCAGCGGGGTCAAACAGCGGCCCGGCCCGGATTCTCGGCGGGATCTTCCCGCGCCAGGATGCCACTTGGTTTTTCAAATTGATGGGCCCGGCTGAAACGGTTGCAAAGCATCTGGAACCGTTCAACCAATTCATCCGCACCGTGGAATTCTCGCAGCCGGAAGCCACGCCACCCGTTAAATGGGCAACCCCCAACGGTTGGAAAGCCGGCCCGGCCTCGGATTTGCGCTTCGCCTCATTCCTTTTGGAAGAAGAAGGCGCCATCAAACTCGAACTCACGGTGATCAAGCTGGGAAAAGAATCGGGCGGGTTGTTGGCTAATGTCAACCGCTGGCGGGACCAAGTTGGCCTCCCCCCCGTGTCGGAAGCCGCTTTGCCTAAGTTGGCTGTGAAAGAAAACATTCACGGGTCAGATGCCTTCCTGGTTGACTTAACAGGCCCGGGGAAAAAGGGGCCTTCCATGCCCCCGTTTGCAAAAACCAATCCACTGCCCAGGCCTCCGGCGCCAAGTCCCGAAGGCATGCCTGCAGTCAAGGAATTCCGCAAACCCGGGTCGTGGGAACAGGTGAAGAATTCTCCCCTAAGCGTGGCCACTTTCCGCCTCCAGGATCAAAAGGGAAAAATGGATGTCACGGTGACGCCGCTTTCTGGCCGGGCGGGGGGTATGGGGGAAAATGTCAACCGCTGGCGTGGGCAAATCGGCTTGCCCCCATGGACGGCGGAAGAGTTGCACAAGAACACCCGGAAAATTCAGGCCGGCCCACTGGAAGCCCAATGCGTGGACCTGGAAGGAAGCTCCGGGCCAGGGCAAGAACGCCTTTTAGGGGCGATTCTTGAGAACGGTAACGACACCTGGTTTATCAAAGCCCGCGGCCCAGCAGAGTTAGCCGCCAGCCAAAAACAGGCGTTTGAACAATTCGTTTCGTCCTTGCGTTTTGAAGAGGGGAGAAAATGAGCCTGGATCAAAACACTCCTGAAGCGCCCCGAGAACAAAGTTTTAAAAAGGGTTTTCTCCTGGCGGTCAAAGCCATCGCCTCGCTTCGCCTTACAGTTTCCTTGTTTGTTCTTTCGTTTTTTCTGGTCTTTGTTGGGACCTTGGCCCAGGTCGAAAACCCGACCTGGACAGTGGTCACCGACTATTTCCGCTCCCTCGTGGTCTGGGTGCCGAACCAGTTGCTGGCCCGTTTTTGCCAAACCTTCCGCTGGATTTCCCCCACGGCGCAATGGCCAGGCGGGTTCTTTTTCCCAGGCGGGTGGACTTTGGGTTCTCTGCTGCTGATTAACTTGCTGGCCGCCCACTTGATGAAGTTTCAACTCTCCTGGCGGCGCTCGGGCATCCTGCTGATCCACGCCGGACTGATCCTCCTCATGGTCAGCGAACTGGTTACCGGTCTTTTTGCGGTCGAAGGAAACATGACCATCGAGCAAGGCGGTGCGGCGAATTACCTAGAGTTGCGGGAAACCTCCGGGTTCCTCGGCAAGATCAACGGACCGGAACTGGCTTTTTCCGACCCCTCCAATCCCGATAAGGAAAATGTCACAGTCATTCCCAACCGTATTCTCCGCCAGGGGGGAAAGATCTCCCACCCCGCCCTCCCCTGCGATGTGGAAGTGATCTCCTACATGGCCAACTCGACACTGAAAGAGATTGATCCGGAATCGCCTGAGGCAAAATCCAACCCGGCCAGCAAAGGCGATGGTTTGCAATTCAAGGGGGTTGACAAAAAAGAGATGTCCGGCACAGCCAAGGACCAAAAAGTCGATATCCCCTCGGCTTACATTCAACTGAAAGACAAAGCCACGGGGCAATCCCTGGGGACTTACCTGGTTTCCCTGTGGTTATCCCTTTCAACTGTGAAACAAACCCAGGAAGTCACACTGGCGGATGGGAAAAAACTCGACCTGGCCCTGCGTTTTAAAAGGGCCTACAAGCCCTACACCGTGGAATTGCTCGAATTCAAGCACGAGGTCTACTTGGGGACCACCAAACCCAGAAATTTCTCCAGCCGGGTGAAACTCCTGGCGGAACAACCGGACGATTCACGCGAAACCTTGATTTCAATGAACAACCCGTTGCGGCATGCCGGTGAGACTTTTTATCAATCTGGTTTCCTCCCGGGAGACAAGGGGACCATTCTGCAAGTGGTGCGCAACCCCGGCTGGTTGATTCCCTATTTTTCCTGCTTTCTAGCTGCCCTGGGAATGCTGATCCACTTTGGCCAGCACTTGAACTCGTTTTTGGCAAAGAGGAGGGGGTAACATGATTGCAAGCAAGCCGAGCTGGCTGGCTCCCCTGATCACGGTTGCAATCGCTTTTGCTTACCTGGGATACGCCGCCTCACCCAAGGCCGATCCCGCTGACGGTTTTCATTTTCAGGAATTCGCCAGCCTTCCCGTGGTCGATGGCGGGCGAGTCAAGCCGATGGACACCTTTGCCCGGGTTAGCTTGATGGTGATCAACGATGGCGTGCAATCCTACCAGGATGAAAAAAAGGTATCCCAGCCGGCGGTGAAATGGCTGCTGGAAGTCATGACCAGCCGGTTCGTGGAAAACCCCGTGGCGGAAAATCTTAAAGTATTCCGTATTGAAAACGACCAACTTCTGGGATTTTTGGGCCTGAGCCAAAGGCCGGGGTTGCGCTATTCCATAAATGAAATCGCAAGCAAATTTAAAGTTTTAGAAGAGCGGGCCATTGCCGCCGAGCGAAAAGATCCCGATAAACTCGATGCCCTTGATAAAAGTGTGATCCAACTCGCCAAGCATTTGCAAATCCACATCGATATCGCCACCCATAGGGCGCCCCTTTTGATCCCGGCAAACGGCGACTGGAAACCCTTCATGCAAGCCGCCATGGAATCCCGTGCGGAAGAGCGGCCCGACCCGGCGGTCAATTCCTTCGGGAAAATACTCATGGCCTTCGGCGATGGGAAGCCGAAGGAATTCAACGCTGCCCTGGCGGATTATCAAAGTCAAATCGAAGGAAAAATCCCCCCCCAGCAGCGCATCTCTGGCCTGGAGGTTTCCTTCAACCACTTCTCCCCGCTGAGTCAGTGCATTTATTTATATGTTGTCGTATTCCTCCTTACCTGCGTTGGCTGGGTATCCTGGAGGGAGAGCCTGAATAGTGCCGCGTTTTGGCTGGCGGTTGCCACTTTCATGCTACACACCTGCGCTTTGAGCGTCCGCATGTACATGCAAGGCCGACCCCCGGTTACCAACCTTTATTCCTCCGCAGTATTCATTGGCTGGGGATGCGTCTTGGGGGCCCTGGTTCTGGAATATTTGTACGCCAATGGCATTGGCAATTTGAAAGCCGCCATTACCGGAGCTTTGACGCTGCTAATTGCCAACCACCTGGCTGGGGAAGGCGACACCCTTGAGATGATGCAGGCCGTACTCGACACCAACTTTTGGCTGGCAACCCATGTCACCTGCATAACTCTGGGCTACACTGCAACTTTTCTGGCGGGTTTCCTGGGAATCTTTTACATTCTGCGCGGCACCTTTACCCCTTTCCAAACTCCGGAAGCGGGGAAGTCCCTGATCCGCATGACCTACGGAGTTCTCTGTTTCGCCATTTTCTTCAGCTTCGTCGGCACGGTTTTGGGCGGCATTTGGGCCGATCAATCCTGGGGCCGTTTCTGGGGCTGGGATCCCAAGGAAAATGGCGCCATGCTAATTGTCATTTGGAATGCTTTAATCCTGCATGCCCGTTGGGGAGGGCTGGCTCGCGACCGGGGAATTGCCCTTTTGGCCGTGGTGGGAAATATGGTCACTGGTTGGTCTTGGTTTGGCACCAATCAGCTTGGTGTCGGGCTGCATGCCTACGGGTTTAATGATACCCTGGCGAATGGCCTCACTTGGTTTTGGGCCTCGCAGTTGGGGGTGCTGGCACTGGGATTAATTCCCACGAGAAACTGGTGGAGCAACCAGGTTCAAACCGCCGAGGCTGGTAAGCAAATCAAGCCCGGGATGCGGAAGGCCTGAAAGCCAATAAGGCTTTGGTTCACGAGCCTTGAGTTCGACTCAGTTTGAGCTGACGAACGCAAATCAATTTGTTCGCTACTTTAAATTGGAAATGCGCTCCCGGGTAAGTTCTCGGCCCACAGCGGCGTACCAGAATTGCCGCGCTCCAGCGCGGCTTCTTTTGCCAGGCTAGTGCCTGGTGTTCCCAAGAAAGACCATTGGCGAAAAAGAAGACCTATTCCCGGGGCTAAAGTTATTTTTGCGCCAAGGTTGCAGGGTCCTTCATAAGAGGAGCGATAATATCGAGTTGCTCGATGGTTTCGCCTCCCGCAATGGTGCACATTGCCCGAAAAACCTCGGGAGTCACCTTCGCGGTGATCTTGCGAACTTTCCCATCGGCCATGACGGCGACGCCATAACGGGACTTTTCCTTGGCATCCAGGAAAATCAGGAAGGGTTCGAGTGCGTCAGCACCTTCGGAAACTCCCAGGATGGTAGCTCCACCGCCTGCTAGCCAGGGTTGGGCTCGGTCCAAAGAAACTACCATCAGGGCAATGGTGTTGGCAGGCATATCCTTGATATCCTCAACTTTAGTTTGTCGATCATAGCCAAAGATCCCCAGTTTCTTTGCCGAGGCTTGGTCGACCATCTGATACTCGGCGGCATCGAAGCCCAAGCCTGATATTCCCACGAAATTGGTCAACGCCGGTTCATGGGAACTGGTTCCAGGAGCCATGACGGTGTTGGGGGTTTGGTAAAGGAATTCGGGCACCACGATTCGGGCCACATTGGCGTTATGCCCGTCGGCCCAGGGTTTGGCCCGGTCGAGATTGCGGGAGAAAGGCGCCAGGTCGCCAATGCCAACATAGGGAAGCAATTCCGACATCCAGCCGACGCGTTTTTCCGGAGGAACACGAAGGCCAAACTTGGCTGTTTGACTCCCCTCTTTGGCTGTCCCCATGGGGAAGGCTTTATTGTTGGCAACATAAACCATCAGGGCCTTGGCCATGGGCGAGGCGCTTTGTCCCAGGAGTTTCAAACCCAGGTCGTTCTTTTGTTTAATAAACCCTTCGGCCATAACGCTTTCAAAATCCTTCAAGAAATTCTGAGGCAAATGCAAAGCGCCACCTACCATCATGATTGTCCCGGATTGCGGAATGTAAGTAACCTCGGCTCCAACAAGGCCATTTTTGGCCATGGGATTGCCACCACCGGGTCCACCGGGTCCGCCGGGCCCACCCGGTCCAAATTGTCCAAGGGGTCCACCCAGCCCGCCGGGGAATCTTCCGGGGGGATTTCCCTGGGCTGAAGTGTCCTCGGGAAGGTTATTTTCAAAGCGGGTTTCCACATCCAGTTTGAATTCCTTGAAGAGCAAATCGACTTTGGGCATGAACGGGCTTACCAATTTGGCAAAGTTGTAGCCGATTTTTTGATCTTTACTTCGAGCCATTAACAAAAACGACTGGGTTTCCGAATTCAATTTGGGGATCATCAGAAATACGGTATCGATTTTGGAATAACTGTTGAGTTGTTCCAAGGCTTCCTTGGGGAAAGGTGCGCCGTTGGGCAATTTCTGGGTTTCTAAATATGCCGTCAGCAGCGGAATAAGTGAGGCGTATTCTTTGACATCCAGACCGAAAGACATGGCCAATTCGGAGTCGGCGCCAAGGCTTTGAGCGAGTGGCGTGGCAGGCAAATTGGAAAGGACCAAGCCGTGGGCCAAATTGGCAGGCAAGGTTTGAAACAAATTTCCTCGAACTGCAGATGCCACCGGAGGCGGCTTGGGTTGATTGGGATCGCCGCCTTCGGCGCCGGGCCCCATTGGTTTTCCACCCGGGCCTGGAGGTCCGCCGCCTGCAATTGGAGGAGGTCCGCCCGCGCCCAGAGGCCCGCCCCCGCCCAAGGGGCCGCCCGGGCCCTGGGGGTTATTGGGATCGCTCATGGGTGGCGCAGGAGGAGGAGGAGGAGCGGATATTTTTTTGGGTTTGCCTTTATCCTTGCTCAAATAGTCATTCATTTTTTCCGGGGTGGCCATCACCACGGTGCGAGCATCGGCAAAAAACAGACTCAATTTTTCACCAGGCTCAAAGCTGCAAAGGGAAGTGCTAAGCGGGTCTAGGTTTTTCTTGACCTCATGCCAGATCAAACCTTCAATTGGCAACCCTTCGATCAGTCCTAACGATTCAATTAAGTGGTTTTTGTCAAACGCCTTGTCGGAACGGAGCACCGTCATTTTCCAATATTTTCTCAACATGGCCAAGGGATTGGGCAGAGAAGAAACCCCATTGGAAGCGTTCAGGATTTGGTCCATTTCATCCAGGCCCAGGCCAAAAGTCCGCTTGAAATCCTCACGGGTAAAGGACCCAGGGGTATTCAACAGCGCCTTGGCCATAAGGCTGTCGAAGAAAGGCTTCATTTGAAGGACAGCAACCAATTTGGTGTCGTTGGGAAGTCGGTTAGAAGGGTCAGGATCGACGCCATCCGCTTTGGCAGGAGTTGGAACGGGGTCGCCTTTTTTCTCTTCCTTCTTGCCGCCTTCTTTTCCTTCCTCTTTATTTCCATCGCCCATTGGAGGCGCGTCATCTGTTTTGCCCCCCTTGCCGGAATTGGGGGTGGCCTTGCCCATGCGATCATCCTTGCCTGTGCCGGACGATCCACTACCCATGAGGAGCAAGGCGGCACCAATGGCAATAACCGCCAGGACGGCCACGCCAATCCCAATCATTAACATGGGGTTGGATTTTTTCTTGCCGCCCTTCTTCGCCTTCTCCTGAGATTCCGCGGCAGCGATTTCTTTCTTGGCTTTCACCGCGGCAGATTTCCCATCCACCTTGGTGTTACCTTTTTTCTCTTCCTTGCCCTTGGGTTTTTCTTCTTTGGAATTGGCTGGCGCTTCCACCTTGAATTTGTGCTTGCACTCAGGGCATTCCATTTTCTTCCCAACTTGGGTGGGGTCGGAAATGGTCACCATCTCTTCGCAACCTGGACACTTTTGCTTGAAAGCGCCGGCCATGATCGGAACTCCTGATTTGGGAACGCACGGGCAAGCCCTGGAATGGGACAACACAGGCATCTTACCCTAAAAAGGGGTATCGGGCACAAGATGTTTCATGTAAAAATAGGTGCCGCGGCGGTTTTTCCCCTTTACTCCAGGTTATAACCCCCAGAAATGAGGACGGGCATTCATGGGGCGCGAACTTTCCCAAAAGCAAGCGATACAACTGGCGCTAATCTGCCTGGTGGGCATTGGCCTCGGGTTGGCGGGTTTGTTCGCCATCGGGTCGAAATCCTGGCTGGGGTCCAAGGCTCTGAATCTTCAGGCAGGCTTTGTGGAAATCCGGGGAATTGAGACCGGCACCCGGGTGCGCGTCCAAGGAATGGATGCCGGGCAAATCACGCGAATTTCCCCACCCAGGGAACCCGGCCAGCCGGTAATTCTGGATATGAAAGTGCGGGAGGAGTTTCGCGACTTGATCCGGCAGGACGCTACTGTCCGCATCGTGCCGGAAGGATTGCTTGGGGGCAAGGTCATTGAAATTCACCCGGGAAGCCCCGGCGCCCCCTTGGCACCTGATCATGCCAGTTTGAAACCCGCTCTTTCGCCCGATTTATCCGACCTCATTTCCCAGGCATCCGATTCTCTGGAAGCCATCCGCAAGGGGAACGGCTCGCTGGGTAAACTCATCCACGATCAAAAACTTTATGACGACCTGGTGCTGCTGGCCCGGCAATCGCTGCGCACCATGGTCTCGGTGCAACAGGATGCCGACGCCTTCAAGGAAATCCCGTTCTTCCGCGATTATGTCGCTGATCAGATTCGCATTCTCATTCATTCCAACCGGGAAAGAAAACGCATGACGGTGCCCTCGGCGGAACTTTTCGAAAAAGGAACCTCGATCCTCACCAAGGAAGGGAAAAGCAAACTGGATGAGGTGGGAAAATGGTTTCTTGGGCACCCCAAGGAAGGGGAAATCGTCATTGCGGCTTTCGCAAACCCGGCGGACTTTCCCCCGGAAACCGTGGGAATCATCACGCGGCAGCAAAGCGAAGCGGTTTCGGAATACCTGCTGAGCCAGCACAAGATTCACAAGACCGGGTGGATACCCTGGTATAGCGAAAGGAAAGTAAAACCGCTTGGGGCTGGGGCCACCGGGGTTCCTGGATTGGAAGCGCCACCGGGCACGCCGCTTTCCCGCCTTGAGTTTCTCCTTTTCCTCACCCCTTCCCCGGAAGCCAGGAGTACTAGCCAGTCGTGACGGAACCGACACCGGACGGGCTGAAGGAAGCCGCAATCATTCGCGCCTTTGCCCGCATCCACCTGCCGCGAATCGCGGTGGAATCATCCAGGCTAGCCGGACATTTGCTGCGAGCCCGGGATATGTTCGAGGCCAAGCGGGAAGCGCAAGTTCCCCCCTGCAAATCTCTGCTGGACCGATTGTATCTATTGGATTTTTACCTCGCCATGGCCTGCCTGGAAGGAGGCCAGAATGCCTGGGAGGAGCTGTTTAAATCGCGCGGCGGCAGGCAGGATCAGCTTTTGATAGATGCCTTGAGGCAAAAAGCCGTGCGGCTTTATCCCCGCGACGAACCACGACAAGAAGAAGCAGTTTGTGAGTTTTGGGGCTTCCTTTTGGCTGGGGCCAAAGACGATTCCATTCCCGTTTTGCAACGCTATGACGGCCGGCGGCCGCTGGCCCCCTGGCTGATCCGCGTCTTTCACAATCTGCACCTCAGCCGCATGCGCGGATCCCGTCATGAAAAGGCCCTCCCTGAAGACGAGCCGGACCAATCTTACTGGCAATCGCCGGATGCCTCCGAAGAGCGCTGGCATCAGGAATTTCGCCTCGCGGCACAGGAATGGCTGGGCGAATTGGAAGAACAGGGGCTGTTGCTTTTGGGGCTGCGCTTTCGTTACCGCCTTAGCCAGCGGGAAACGGCCAGTTTTCTTGGCATCCACGAAAGCAATGTTTCGCGCCTTACGGACAAGGTGCGGTCCCGCTGCCTGGATTTTATCGAAGGCCGCCTCACAAGCTTGGGATGGAACGGCAACGGGCTGGCCGATTTTGTTCAGACTGAAATGGAAAGCCTGGTCCTCGACGATCCACGATTGGGATCAGAAAACCTGGCGGCTCTGCTGGCGCGAAAGGGGTTGAAAACTCCACTTCCAGACGGTGATTGAACCTGCGACGACATGACGATTTCACCCCATTTCCCTTTAATAATTCTGGCAAACCTCTCTTTCTCAAGGAATTTGGGAATGACTCGCGGAGCTAATCCCGCACTGAAATCCAACTCTACCCCTCTTGAGGATATCGTTGGCCAATCTCCCGCCATGGTGCGGGTATACGACCTGGTTCGGCGCGTGGCGCCCACTCAGGCCACGGTCCTTTTGATTGGGGAAACCGGCACGGGAAAGGAATTGATCGCCAAGGCCGTTCACCATCTTTCTTCTCGCGCCGATGGGCCTTATGTCCGCGTCAACTGCGGCGCCCTGCACGAAAGTCTTTTGGAAAGCGAACTTTTTGGCCATGTGAAGGGAGCATTCACTGGCGCAATTGAAAACAAAACCGGCCGGTTTGAGGCTGCGCACGGCGGCACGATTTTCCTCGACGAAATCTCCTCTATGAATCCCAAGCTGCAGGTTAAACTGCTGCGAGTCCTTCAGGAAAACGAACTGGAAAGAGTGGGGGAAAGCAAAACCATACGGGTCGATACCCGGGTTGTCGCCGCCACCAACCAATTTCTGGAAGACGAAGTCAGCGCCGGCCGCTTCCGCGAGGATCTTTACTACCGCCTCAATGTCGTGCCCATTCTCCTGCCCCCCTTGCGCGAGCGGAAGGATGATATTCCGGCGCTGGCGGAATTTTTCCTGCGGCGCCACACTGCCATTAACAAAATGGGGGACAAGAAGTTCTCCAACGCCATTCTGCGAGCCTTGGATGTTCACGACTGGCCGGGCAATGTCCGAGAATTGGAAAATTTTGTCGCCAGGCTTGTAGTGCTTTCCCAAGGCCCAACCATTGAAACTGGTGACGCTGGGCTTCCGGGGTCGGGGAGGAAGCCGATCCCTCCCCAGCGGTTTAATCCGGGAGAAAAAACTGCCAGCGGGTTGCAATCGTTAATCCGCCAGGTGGTGCGCCTGGGGATACAAATTTTGCCCGAAGGCACCCTGGCCGACCGCATCGTTGGCGCGGTGGAACGGGAACTGATCAACCAGGTGCTTGAACAATGCGACCATGTCCAGGTGAAGGCAGCCACTCGACTGGGCATCAACCGAAACACTCTTCATAAGAAGGTTCAGGAAGTTTCGCGGTTGAGCGAGGCGGAGGCAGGCCCAGCCGAAGTTGAGGAAACCTAAAACGGCCTATCTTCCCTAATCTTTAAGTGGAAGGGGAGAATAGTTACCTGACCGGATTATTCTCCCAACCGGGCATTAAATAAAAGATGAAATTATCCCAAAAATTAGTTGCCCGGTTTGGCCAAAGAGGATAAATTAATAGAGGCCTACCGGATTGTGCCTACCTGTATTGTCACTCCTGCTTCCGCTTTTCAAGGTGACCCATGTTTAATTTGTCATTTGGAAAGTCCAAGGATTGCGAATCGACCAACCGCCGAGAATTTCTCCGCATGGGGTCCCTGGGGCTGGCGGGGCTGACCCTGCCCAAGTTATTGCAGGCCGAAGCCGCCTCCAAGGCCGCTTCCAAAAAAGTGGAAGATCGAAGCGTCATCTTCATGTGGATGCAGGGCGGACCCAGCCACATCGATAGCTTCGACCCCAAGCCAAACGCCCCGACAGATATTCGCGGGGAATTCGGCGTCACCCAGACGGCGCTTCCCGGTGTGCAGATTTGCGAACACCTGCCGAAGCTCGCCGCCAACCTTGACAAGTTCTCCATCGTTCGATCCGGCTACACTTACAACGGATCGCATGGCGTCGCTGACGCCTACATGCTCACCGGCTTCCGTTTCAACCCCACGGTGGTCCATCCGACCTACGGCGCGGTGATGTCCAGGGAACTCGGGTATCGCAAGGGCATGCCGCCCTATGTTCAACTGGGAACCTCCATCGATCAGCGCTTTGGCGGCGGCTTGCCGGGCTACGCAGGCAGCGAACACAACCCTTTTATCATTGATGACGACCCCAGTAGGCCCAACTTCAACATCGACGGCGTCTCTTTGCCCAGTGGCCTGACCGCCTCGCGATTTGACCGCCGCGGACGCATGTTGCAAAAGCTCGACAACTGGCAAAAGCGCGTAGAGACTTCAGGCAATGACATTGGCGCCATGAACAGCTTTTATGAAAAAGCCTTTTCCATGGTGACCTCGCCTGATGCTAAAAAAGCCTTTGACATCAACCAAGAACCCGAAGCCATGCGCGAACGCTACGGCATGAACCGCTTTGGCCAATCCTGCCTGATGGCCAGGCGAATGGTGGAAGCCGGGGTTCGCTTCGTTAATGTCACCATGGGCGGCTGGGATACCCACGCCGGAAATTTCAAAACCCTGAAGGACCGCAATTTCCCCATCATCGACAAGGGCTGGTCCGCGTTGCTGGAAGACCTGCAAATGCGCGGCATGCTGGAAAACACCCTGGTAATTTGGTGCGGGGATTTCGGCAGAACGCCCAAGATCAACTCCGCAGCCGGGCGCGACCACTGGGCTGGCTCCACCATCTTCTGCCTCGGCGGGGGCGGCTTCAAAACCGGCGCGGTCATTGGCAAAAGCGACAAGCACGCCGAACAACCGGCCACGCAACCGATCCAAATTGAGGATATTGCCGCTACCCTGTACACCGTCCTGGGCATCCCCCTGGATAAACACTATGTCGCTCCGGATGGACGCCCCTTCCGCATTAACGCCACCGGCAAGGTCGTGAACGAAATCCTGGCCTGATTTCCCCCCCTGCCTTGTGAACGGACTTTTATGAGACTGGCAATTTATCTCTGTGCGGCGCTGGTGTGGAACTTGGCGCCGGTTCGGGCAGAGACCCCGGCTCCGGTGTCGTTCGTTCATGAAGTTCAGCCCATCCTGACCCGCCTGGGTTGCAATCAGGGCGCTTGCCATGGGGCACAGTATGGCCAAGGAGGGTTGAAACTTTCCCTCCGCGGCTTCGATGAACCCGCAGATTACAGGGAAATCTTCCGCGGATCTTTCGGCCGAAGGTTGTCTACCCTGGCCCCTGAGCAGAGTCTCCTCTTAAGAAAACCCACTTTGGAAGCTCCCCACGAGGGAGGCAAGCGGTTGACCACCGACAGCCCCGAATTTGAAACCCTGGCCAGATGGATCTCGCAAGGCGCCCCCGGACCCCTGGCAAAAGAAAAGGTCTTTAAGTCTCTGGCCATCACTCCCTCCGAAGTTTTGGCCAAACCGGGGCAGGTGTTTCCTTTAAAAGTCATGGCGCAATTTGAGGATGGCTCCGAGGAAAGTGTTTTGACTCGGGCTTCGATTGAAAGCATGAACTCCTCTGTGGCCAGCGTGGATAGTTTCGGGAAAGTAACCGCCACCGGTCCCGGCGAGACGGTCATCATGGTCCGTTTCCTTTCCTCGGTCGCGGTTTGCAGGATCACCCTGCCATTTGGAACTGCTAAAGGGTTGGAGCCGTTTCAAAACGGCAACCTGGTCGATCAACTTTGGGCCAGTAAATGGGGCAAAACTGGCTTGACCCCTTCTCATCTTTGCAGTGATGAGGAGTTCTTTCGCCGCATTCATTTGAATACCCTTTCCACGCTACCCACGCCGGAGGAAATCCGCGCTTTCCTCGCGGACCTTTCCCCCGATAAGCGCCGTCAGGCGATTGAAAAAGTGCTTTCCCGACCGGAGTATGTCGACTGCTGGACTTACAAATGGGGAGATTTGCTGCGCAACAGCCGCGATTCCCTGCAGAAAAAAGGGATGTGGTCGCTGCACAACTGGTTGCGCGAAAGTTTCCGCGAAAATAAGCCGATGGACCAGTTCGCTGGCGAGTTGCTTACCGCGGTCGGAAGCCCCTACGCCAATGGCCCGGCCAATTTCTTTGTCCAGGGCAACCGCGATGAGTGGACCGAGTCGGCTTGCCAGGTGTTCCTCGGCATCCGCATTCAATGCGCCAAGTGCCATCATCATCCTTTTGAAAACATTTCGCAGGGCGATTTTTACGGCATGGCAGCCTTTTTTGCCCGCGTCGCCAAAAAGAACAGCACCGAGTTCGGCCTGCAAGGCCGAGACACCACGGTTTTCTTGAATGCCACTGGCGAGGCCACCCATCCGCGCACCGGCAAACAAATGCCGCCGCGGCCCCTGGGTGCAACGGTGGAGGATAACCCCATCGACCGCAGGCTGGCCCTGGTTTCCTGGCTGAAAAACCCCGACAACCCCTCCCTGGCCAAAAATCTGGTCAACCGATACTGGGGATATTATTTTGGCCGCGGACTCGTTCACCCCATCGATGACATCCGCAGCACCAACCCCGCCTCCAACTCTGAACTGTTCGATGCCTTGGCCAAGGACTTGATCGCGCACCGCTACGACATCAAGCATATGCTGCGCACCCTCATGAATTCCCGCGTTTATCAATTGAGTTCCGTCAGCAATCCAGCTTCGGCTGGGGATGGGGAAAATATTTTTTGCACCCATTTCCGCTCCAAGCGCCTGACAGCGGAACAGCTTCTCGATGCCGTCGATTACGCCTGCGGCACACGGGAAAAATTCACCGACTTGCCTCTCGGGTACCGCGCCATTTCCCTGCCAGACTCCCGCTTCGCTTCCAGTTTCATGGATAATTTCGGCCGACCCCGCCGCGTCATCGCTTGCGAATGCGAGCGCAGCGAAAGTTCTAACATGATGCAAGCCTTGCTCCTGATGAGCGGCAGCCTGCTCAACCGCAAAGTGTCCGACCGCAACAGCCGCATCAACCGCCTGATCACTTCCAAGGCGCCCTTGCCTGACGCCGTTGATGAACTCTACCTGTGCACCCTTTCGCGCTTGCCCGTGGCTGGTGAAAAGCAAGACGCGCTGGCGGAAATTGCCCTGGCTCAAAACCCCCGCGAGGGCTTGGAGGATCTCCTGTGGTCGCTACTCAACACGCGCGAATTTCTTTTCAATCATTAACCGCTTTGGCCCTTTTCGCGGCCCTTGCCGCCAGCCTGCAGGCCCAAACTTCCTTCCCGCAGATCACCCATGTGTTTCCCGCGGTGGTGCAAAAAGGGGCTACGGCTGAAGTAAGCCTTTTTTGCGAAGCCAGCACCCCGGCCAACCCCATCGCCGTCCTTTTCGAAGGGAAAGGCATTACCGCCAAGCCCCTGGTAGCCAAGGGGAACTCCTTGAAATTCCAGGTCACGGTAGCTGCCGATGCCGTCGCCGGCTTAAGGGAATTCCGTTTGGCAGCCGGTTCGGGCGCCTCAACGGTCGGGCAGATCCTGGTCAGTGATTTCCCCGTCGTGGCGGAACAGACTAATCCCCACATCGATTTTTCCTCGTCCCAGGCCATTAAATTGAACTCCGTCGTCTCCGGGTTGTTAAGCGCCCGCGAACAAGTTGACGCCTACAAATTCACGGCCCAGGCCGGGCAAACCCTGGCTTTTTCCGTCACCTCACACTGTTTCTTCTTCAAAAAACATAGCCAGTTTCTACCCATTGATCCTTTGATTTCCCTCTACGACGCAACCGGCAGAGAAATTGCCGCCAATGACGATTTCCATTTTGCTGACCCATCCCTGATCTACAAATTCACCTCGCCAGGTGATTACCTTGTTGTCGTTCGCGATGTCGACTACCAGGCCAGCGCAATTATGCCTTATAACCTGACCCTGACGGCCGGGCCGCTGGTTAACTGGGCTTACCCCTTGGCACATCCTTTGTCTCAACCTGCGGCAGTCCGTGCCGGCGGCGCCAACCTGCCTGATTCCAATCTCAACTTGCAACCGGTCAGCCAGGATTTCTCCCCGGGGGTTTACCCTCATGCTCAAATCAAAACCTCGCTCGGTTATTCCAATGCCTTCGCCATTTTCCGCTCCTCTCTTCCCATCCAGGAGGAGTTGGCCCTTCTAAATAAACCACTCTCTTTTCCTTCTGTCGTCAATGGCCGGATTCTCAAACAGGGCGAGTCCGACACCTACTCTCTCTCCTTAAAAAAAGGTGACAAGATCAAAGTGGAAATCCAGGCCAGGCGTCTGGGATCCCAACTCGATTCTTTCCTTTCTCTCAATGACGACAAGGGCCGGGTGTTGGCCAGCAACGATGACCTGGCCAATTCGACCAAAGATTCCGGTCTGCAATACGCTGCCACCGCTGATATCGCGGTAAAAATCACCGTTCGGGATTTGCTCAATCGCGGCGGGTTGGGTTTCAATTACGCCCTGGTTGTCGACCGCGAAGAACCCGATTTCTCCTTCACTTGCGATGACGACAAAGCCGGGATTCCCGCAGGGTCCAACGCCGCCTGGTACATCCGCTTGCGGCGAGGGGTGGGCTTCCAGGGGCCTGTGGAGTTTACAGTTTCCGGACTGCCCCCCGGCGTGACCGTGGCGCCTTTGGTTATTTCTGAAGGCTTGAATGACGGCTGCCTGATTTTACAGGCCGCACCTCAAGCGGCCCTGGGGGCGGCCCTGGTGCAAATCACCGGCAAAGCCAAAAGCGTTGATGCCAAGGGAAACCAAGTGACCTTGGTCCGGCCCGCGCAACCTCTGACGGAATTGAAAATGCCAGGCGGTGGCAGAAGCACCTGGCCCGTGACCACCCAAATCGTGGCGGTCACCAAGGACCGCGATATCACCTCGGTAAAGGTGGACCAGGAAAAGATCACGCTAAAACCCGGCGAATCGGTGACCATTGAAGTAGAAATTCTGCGAGACGCAAACTACCAGGGGCGGGTGACCCTGGATGTGATCCACCGCCACCTGGGCGCTATTTTCGGCAACCCTTTGCCCGCCGGAGTGACCGTGGTGGATGCCGGTGGAAAAACAGCCCTTTCGGAAAAAGAATCCAAGGGGAAAATCATTTTGAAAGCCGCACCAGACATGAAACCCGTGCCGGAATTCCCCATCACCGTGCTGGCCAATGTCTCCTTGAATTTCACGGTAAAGCGCGGCTACGCTTCCAAGCCTATCTTGCTAACCGTGGCGCCATAGCTGGAACCACCAACTCGATTTCCACTTCCACTTCTTCATGAAGTTCCTCGCCCTCTCTGGCCCCGGTTTCCCCGGGCCAGATTTTGAATCCACCCTTGAGAGCAATGCCAAAAAACGATTCCGCGATTTCCCAGGCGCCCCAAATACTTTTACCCTCTTGGTACCCCTGGTAAAGCACCTCATGCTTGCCTGGATAGGTTTTCGTCCAATGGCACTTACCACTCGCCAAGTCGTATTTCCCTTTGAAAAAAAAGGCCCCAACCAAATCCCGCCCCGAGGCGTGGAGGGAACCATTGACAAAATGCATATCCAATTCCATCCATTGTTTTCCCAGTGGGGGATTTTTTTGAATAAAGAAACCGACCCACTTTCCGCTGGGAAACCGGGGGTCCGTTTCGAACTGTATGCCATCGTCACTTATAGACAATTTTTATCAGAATCCCGAATTACATGTGGAAAAACAAACCTGTATTGAAGGATCGAATCCAAACCGTTGGAAATTCAGAGCGGGAAGTGTCAGCAATGGTGCCATTTTCGCTCACACTTCGCCACCACTTCACTATTTATGGAAGTAAACTCACTCCCCCCCACAAAAAAACTGGTGGGAAATAAAACCCACATGGTGGTATTTTGGCCCCCCGCCACGACAAGGATTAAACTTTAAGTCATTATTCCAAAAAGGGTTACAATAAATTTGTAAAATGCCACATCACTGGGCCACTTTTGAGCCAAAATGGCACCCTGGTGCATGAAAAGCAGGCAATAAATGAAAAAATATACTTTGGTGCAGTAGACTGTGAAAAAACCATGAATTCATGCCATTTTTCCCTTTTATAGTAACTTTTTGACCTATCCTGGGTTAGGGACAGTAGAGAGCCAAACCGCTCGCTTTTTTTCTCCCACCGGAAACTTTGGCAAGCTTTTTGCTCTGAAGTATGAATCAAAACCCTGACCCGAATCGTCAAGAAGGTGGGGGAAAAAGCGAATAAAAGGTGCGAGGTCCAAAAAAGGAAACAGGACCATGAACCTTTTCCTCTTTCAAGCGTAAAGGAAAACGCCAAGAGTTTGGCGCCAGGAACTCAAAGGAACCCTGCTGTGTTATTCAATCAGATTGCACTGAAGCAACTGCAAAACCAACTGACCCGCTTTGCTCCCTTGGGACGGCGGACCCAGCAAAAGGAACGCGCTGAGAAGTTTTTCCAGGAAATCGATCCGGCCAGGCAATACCCTTACCAGTTCATCTGCTTCCGCATCACCGGTTACCGGCCCGATTCTTATCCCGATTTGCTGATCAGTGGCGAGGATTTGCGCCATGATCTCGCCCTGCTGATTCAAGCCCTGGCCAGCGGCCAGGCGGTGACTGAAACCGTTTACACGGTGGAGGAAGTCAGCAAGAAATGGAATGTCTCGACCAAGACCGTCCGCCGCTGGCGAAACTTGGGCCTGGTTGGGCAAAAAATCATCCGGGATGGCAAACGGAAAATCGGCTTCACCCAGTCGGAAATCGAGAAATTCGCAGCAGGGAACATCGAACGGATTGAAAAGGGCGGAAAGTTTTCTCAACTGTCCCTGGAGGAAAAGGCAGCCATTATTCGCCGCGCACGCCGCATGGCCCGGTTGACAAGCGTTAATTTGACCGAGATCAGCGTCCGCATCGCTCGGCGCATGGGCCGTTCGCCCGAGACCATTCGCTACACGATCAAGAACTTCGATATGGAAAATCCGGGAAGCGCCATTTTTCCCCAGCAGACAGGGCCGCTTTCCCAGGAATCGCGGAACACCATTTTTAACTCTTACCACAGGGGTGAAACAGTGGACACACTTTCCAAACGCTTTCAACGCAACCGCGCTTCCATGTACAGGGTAATTAATGAAGTGCGAGCCGAGCGGCTCCTCGAGCAGCCCCTGGATTACATGTTTCACGATAGTTTCAACGACCCGGGGCTGGAACTAGCCATCCTGGCGCCGATGCCTGGCGAGGCCGAGTACGAGGAAAAGCACAGGAACATGAAGGCCCCCAAGGATGTGCCGATTGAATTGGCCTCTCTTTATGAGTTGCCACTTCTTTCCAAGGATCAAGAACAGCACCTGTTCCGCAAGATGAACTATTTGCGGCACCAGGCGGCCAAGCGGCGGGAAGAACTAAGCGGCGAGACCGGCCAGAGCGTGGATGCCGCCAAGGTCCGAGTCAAACGGCTCGATGAGATCGATGAATTGCTCCACCAGGCAAGCCTGGTCAAGGATCACCTGATCAGCGCCAATATGCGGCTGGTGGTCAACATTGCCAAACGGCATCAAGGGCAGGCGGAGAAATTCTTCGATCTGATTTCCGACGGGAACATGTCGCTGATCCGAGCTGTGGAAAAATTCGACTTCTCCCGCGGGTTCAAGTTCTCCACCTACGCCACCTGGGCCGTCATCAAGAATTTCGCCCGCAGCATTCCGGGGGAAATTCATCAGCATGAACGGTTTGTCACCGGCCATGAGGAGGTCTTCAACCTAGCGCAGGATTACCGCACCGATGAACGGGAAATTCTCGTTCAACGGGAACGGGCCAACCTCAGCGTCAACCGCTTGCTGGATTACCTGGAACCCCGGGAAAGGGAAATCGTGCGCTTGCGCGCCGGCCTCGATACCTCGCAAAAGGAATCCACCCTGGAGGAAATCGGTCTGAAGTTCGGCATCACCAAGGAACGGGTGCGTCAGATTCACGCCCGCTCCATGAGGAAGCTCAGGGATATTGTCGAGGACCGGCACCTGGAAATGCCATAATTTATAAACCCCAACCGGGTAAGCGTTTGAAAAAGCCTTCCTGGCCCTGTTTTTATCCCAGAAGTATGGCCTTACCGCCATCGGTGATGGGCACGGGGCGGTCGCCATCATAGAGGTTGCCCTCAGGGTTGATCCCCATGGCGGCGTGGATGGTGGCGAAGAAATCGGCAACGCTCACCGGGTCTTTGACCACTTTTTTGGCCAATTCATCAGTCTCGCCGTGAGCCCCGCGATGCCGCAATCCACCGCCTGCCAATAACACACTGAAAGCTTTGGATTGGTGGCCACGGCCGCCACCGCCATCGAATTCCGGCGGGCGGCCAAATTCCGTGCTGATCGCCACCAAGGTCTTGTCGAGCAGTTTTCTTTTCTCCAAATCCGTGATCAGCGCGGCCAGGGCCTGGTCTAATTCGCGGATGAGAAGGTGCTGGTTGAGTATGCCTTCATTGTGCACATCCCAACCGGTGCCGTTGACGAAATTCAAGTTGTGGGAAACTTCAATAAAGCGCGTGCCGCGCTCGATCAATCTGCGCGCCAAGAGGCATCTTTGCCCGAACTCGCCGCCATAGGCTTGGCGTAAAGAGGCAGGTTCCTCATCCAGCTTGAAAACGCGGTTAAAAGAAGGCCCGGCCAAACGAATGCTTTGCTCCAAAGCGGCCTCATAATCCGCCATTTCCCTGGACGGGCCTTTGAGAGAATTCACCCGACGCAATTCCCGCAGCAAGGCCTGTCGGCGGTCGCTGCGAGCGGGGGTGACGAATTCCGGCCGAGACAAACCGGCTGGTCCACTTTCCGTATCGGTCAGGTAGAGGAAATTGTGGGCAGCCCCAAGAAACCCAGGTCCGCGGGTTATATTAGGATAGCCAATCAGGACATAAGTCGGGGCTGCATCCCCACCAGGTCCGCGCTGATGGGAAACAATAGACCCAACGGAAGGGTATACCGCCGTGCCGCTTACAGGCCGGCCGGTGTGCATGCGATTTACCGCTGCCGCGTGTTCATCAATGACATCATGGTTAATGCTGCGGATAGCGGTCATGCGGTCCATGATGCGGGCGGATTTTTCCAGGTGTTCACAAACGCGCACTCCCTGAACCGCAGTGTCAATGGCCTTGTAATAGGAGCCGGGGATTTTCTTTTTCGCGTCCCCCAGTTTTTTCGGGTCGAAGGAATCAGTCTGGCCAATTCCGCCACCCAGCCAGATGTAAACACAATGCTCGGCCTTGCCCAAGTTGGGCTTGGCCAAAACGGCCTTGGCCAAAGACGGACCGGCCAAGTACAAGCCAGCCGTGCCAGCCAGGAATCCGCGACGAGAAAATTTTTGCATGCTTTGCATCATGGCATCCAGACAAATTCGGGAAGATTGAACAGACTCCATACAGCATCCTCGGTACGCTCCCGCCATGCTGAATCCAATCGCCTACTGGGCTCGCTTCCAGCTCGGGCCCGTTTCTCCATTTCCAACTTCACCCGGGTCGATTCATCCACCAGATGGTTTGTCCAGGAGATTCGCGGCAACCGTGGCGGAGGCGCAGGCGTGGCGGCCTCAAGCAAATTCCTTGAGAAAAACCCCGGATCCAACAGGGTTAGAAAACGGGACTGCTCTTCCGCCGAGGGCATTCGCCCTAAAAAGCGCAGGAACAAATCTTCGGATAGCTGACCAGGAGATTTGGCCTCGACCGCTGCGCGGGTCAGACCATTTTCCTCCGACAAGCGGGCAATCCAGCTTGCCAGAGTGCCGTTGGAAAGGATAGCTGGCTGCACCAGTTGCGCAGCCGATTCCCTGTCCGTGGCGGGGTTTTGCCTGGCGCCGCGCCACCCAAAGGCCTCCAGCACATCGATAACCGCCTGGGCCCTGGGCAAGGCCAGGCTGGGGCGATCCCGCTCGTTGGAAAGCGAGGTAAACTCCCAGGCCCGCTGGGGAAACCCAAGGGAAATCATGGTCGTTGCCGCCTGACGGCTGTCGGGATCGAAGGTTATTTCCTCCACCTTCATTGGGAGTGAAGCGGCTGAGAAAAGGCTATCCACCACCTGCTCACCAGAAAGTCTCCGTCTGTCAGGAGCGTTGAAAAACCGTCGTTCCGCCGAAGAGGCCAGGTTGTTTCCCACAGGTTCCCGTTGGTAGGCGTGCGATTTCAGGATCAAGGCCAACACCGGCTTGAGCCGGTATTCATTACGCACCAACTCACGGGCCAGCCAGTCGAGTAATTCCGCATGGCTGGCGGTTTTGTTTTCCCAATCCCAGGCCGGTTCCACCAGCCCGGCGCCTAGCAGCTTTTTCCAAAACCGGTTGACCAGCACCCGGGCAAACCGCTGGTTGGCTGGCGAAACCAAAATGGCTGCAAACTTTTCCCGCGAGTCGTTGGGGTCGGCAAGCCACTGCGGGGGAACCTGGTTCGGGGAAATTTCTGGAAACGGCCAAACGGGAGAAATTTTTTCCCCGGGCTTTAGGCTGGCCTTGATCAGCGATTCCCGCGCTTTTTTCTCGAAAAAACCGGCCGGAACAGTGCTCGACTTTGGCAGCGCCGTTTGTTTCCTTTCCAGCATGGCTGAAATCTGGAAGAGATCCTTTTGCCGGGTTGAATGGAAGGGGGAATCATGGCAGCGGGCGCATTGCATCTCCACCCCTAAAAACGCCGTGCCCAGGATATGCGCCTTGGCAGCCATGGGAACATCGTTATCCGCCGCCATGCCAAAGCCGGCGCTCCCCCCCGATTGCGAGTTGCCGCGCATCATCACCAGTTCCGTAACAAAGCGATCAAGGGGTTTATCATCTTTTAAGGCATCGAGAATGAAAAAACGAAATGGTCCCGTGTTGTTCAAAGTGGGTTTTAAAATATTGGGGTTCTCGGCCAGCACATCCTGCCAGTAGCTGACCCAATGGCCGGCGAAGCGCTGGTCGGCAAGCAGCCGGTCGATAACCAAATTTCTTTTTTCCGCCCGAGTGTCGTTTAGGAAAGCGCGGATTTCTTCAGGCGAAGGAGGCAGGCCAACCACATCGAGGAAAACCCGGCGAAGGAAAGTTGAATCGGAAGTCAAAGGGGCGGGTGCAATTTGGCCCGCGGTCAACGGCTCGGACGGCCATTGGGCGCCCGAGCCAATCCACTTTTCCACCACGGCGATTTGCCCAGGCGTGAGCGGTTTCCCCGATGGGGGCATCGGCTCGGCCGACTTGGGGTCGATGCGAGCCAGCAAATTCGATTTCCCTGTTTGACCGGGCACGATCGCCAGTTTCCCGGAGTTGCCTGCCCTGAGCGCGCTTTCACGAGTGAAGAGTTTCAACCCCCCCTTCACTTTTTCCCCATGACAGCGGAAGCAATTCTCCCGCAATATATCCAGCGCTTCATGAGCAGTGCCGGTTTTCTCACCCCCCGAGACCAGGGTTCCCCTGGCTTGCTGCATTTTTTGATTGAGGAACTGGTCCACTTCATTGTTACTGGGAAGCCCTTGAATGCCTGAGGGAACCTTTGGGCCTGGGTGCATTCGCGCCCATTCCCGCGAGGCCACGGCCCGCATGGCCCAATAGGCATCGCGGCTAGAAGCCAACTTTCTTCGGTTGCGATCATCAACCTGAGTAAGTTTCTTTTCCATTTCTTGGCATGCCTTTTCCCAGCCCGCATCGGTCAGCCAAAAAATCTCCTCAAAAGGCGCTGGCTTGCCTTGATCCAAACTGGCGGTCTTATCCCCTTTTCCCGCTGCCAGAATGCGAAAATGTTTGTCCCCTTCCAACCGAATGGCCAGGCAGCATTCCCCCGTATCGTGGCGGAATTTTTTCCCTCCCACCAGAGATTCAAAAACGACCTGGTGAATGCCTCCGGACGATTGAATTTCTACCAGCTTTTCTTTGTCGCCATAGCCGCACGGCCGAGCCAAGGGCTCAGGCGGGACCGGCACTGGCGCCAGCGCCTCGTGACCTCCCGTTTCCTTCGAATGGACCGGTGTGGTAGCTATCAGTTTTCCATCCAGCCACATTCGCGAGGCGCCTTTCGATCGCACCAGAAGGGAATGTTTCCCCTTGGGCAGATCAATGCTGGCGGAGGCGCGCAAAGTCACCGTGCCGAGCCACGAATCGCGGATGCCCCAGGAGTCGTAGCGCAACGGCAACCGGGGAAAGAGAAACCAGTTTTGCTCAATTTGCAAAGCGGGTTGGCCCAACTCCGCTGGGGTTTGCGGGAAATACTCGATGGAATTCCATCCTTCGTGAAGAGAAAGGGCCACACTGCCGCGCACCTGCAGGGAAGGAAAAAGGAGATCCACCTTTAAGGTGTTTTCTTCTGGCCCGACACGACGGTAGCGGCCGGCCATCACTTGATCGGCCACTCTGCCCCGGTGGATCCCCAGGTCGTCAAGCAAGCCGCGAAAGCTGTTGGAAGGCGAACCGCCCATGGAGGAGCCGATCCAGATGGCATCGTTATCGACCACGGGCTGGCGAACGGTGGCCCCGCCCATGTCCCACTCGCCTTTCAGCTGTTTTTTGCCATCGATCCAGGCGGTTGCGGAATTAGGCTCGCCAAAGGTGTAAGTCACGGCCACATGGTGCCAGCCGCTGCCCGGCTTGATTCCGTCGCTGGAGGTCCAGCGATGCCAGAGGCCGGGGTTTTCTTTTGAAGGCTGACTGGCAAAAAGAAAGCTCACCCGCGCAGTCCCATTGACTTCTCTGACGCGCAAGGCCCAGTTTTGGTTATCTTTGGGATAGGCGGGATTGTGGGTCCGCCCTTTCCCAACGATGTATAGATTTTCACCTTTTTTCATCTCTGAAATGTTTACCCACGACTCCAGAGTGATGGCATCGCCATTGGAAAAATCGAAGCGACTATTGTCGCCCGGGTCGGAAAAGGTAAAGCGCGACCCTTGGCCATCAAAGCGGACGGCGGTATTGCCAAGGGGAAAGTCGGGAAAGGCCGGGGGGCGGGGGCCGGGTTGATCTCGGTGTACGCCGCCCACAGCTTCCAACCGGGTGGTTTCCTCCGTGCCGAATTGCCAAAAGGCCAGCGGTTCCGCCCCTGTGGCTGCCGCGGGGGCGGCCAAGAGGCAAGCCGTGAACCACCCCTTAATCATTGCGTCCAAGCGCATGTTTTTCCCCAAAAATGCAAAATTTCCCACTTGGGAGATTTTAACAAATCCTTGCATTAGGAATGAAACTATTTTTACGGAAGGCCCGCAGGTCAGACAATTAGCCGGACCGTTTTAAGCTGGTCGTTCCCAGGGAAGAGGAAAAAGACGAGCCCGAAGGGCAACCGACGGGTTGCATTTTAAAAACAAGAAACCCGTCGCTCACGCTTGGCCCCCAGAGGGTGCTTCCGGCTTGGCACTTTGGGGCCTCGTTAAAAAAACCGCCTTACTATCCCCTTCCCCAATTCGGAAATCGCTTTCTTGTTCTTTCTCTGGGATCGCCGCGCAGAGAGCGCGGCCAATCAATTTGCCAGGCCTGACCCTGGCGTTCCCAGGGGGAAAACCGTTCTCGTCTTTTTCCTCCCTCTCCACGCTGCGAAGCAGTGGGGGAGAGGGATTGAGGGTGAGGGGACCAAAAAAAAACCCGTCGCTGACGCTTGGCCCCTTGGGGCCTTGCACCCGTGAGGGTGCTTCGGGCTTGGCCCTTTGGGGCCTCGGAAAGAAACGCAACCTACATTCCCTTTCCCAACAGCGTTTTCGCTTCTAAGAATATTCCTTGCGCTTCCTTG
>SHZZ01000006.1 GCA_009692005.1 Gemmataceae bacterium
CTGGGAACCGGAATCTGAGTCTTCGTTGGATTCGATATCAAATCCACTTGTCTCCTCATCCAGGCCAGATTCATCGCGAACTCCTGTATCCTCGTCCATGGTGAGTTCAAATTCACTTTCGGAGGAAGAAGGAACCAAGTCGGTTGAAGGAGGTTCCTGTCCGGCATCACTCCCTTCATCCAAGGAAAGTTCGAAATCGCTGGACCCCTCAGAACTTGAACCACCTTCGAGTGAAAACGGGGTTTGGCCATCCCCGCCCGTGCCTTCAAGGTCAATGTCGCCCAGGGTCATTTCCTTGGACGGAGGGTTGACCGCCTCCAATTGAGAAATCTCAGCCGTATCACCGGTTTCATCCCCCAGGTCAATACTCGGCTCGGAGATTTCGAAGGGTGAATCCGTAGGCAAAGCCACGCTGGATGGCCCCCCGGCATTTGAGGCGCCCGCTTTTGGCTCCGACAAATCAAAAGTGGAAGAATCAAATAAATCGCCCCCACCCAGCGGGTTGTCTGGCCGAAAGGAAGCGGGAGCCATTTGGGTTGGCTGGCCAACTCGAACGGGAGGTGCGAGGTCATCCAAGGAAATGTTAAAATCTTCGGCGGGACCAAAGTCCAACGACAGGGGTTCATCCGCGGGTGAAGGTTTAGGGGTGCCGGGTTCTGGAAAAGACAAATCAATTTCCTGCGTGGCGCCCTCCGAGGCAGCAACCAAATTCAGGCGGGCCTCGACATCCTCGGCACGAAAGCGGAGTTTTCCCTGGTCATGCAAGGAACGGATTTCCTTTTTCCTGGCCAAATCTCGAAGTTGGTCGGTGGTGATGTTTAGCTTGGCGGCCGCTTCTTCTAGGTTGTAAAACTGCGACATATTCCGGCCTGGTGAAATGGATTACCTGGCGGTTAGGAAAAGAACCCCTTTTTTCCCTACCCAGGAACTAATTAGATTCTAAACCCATTTTGAAGGAATGCAAACCCAACGGGACAACTTTGCCAAAATACCCCGTTTGGCCAACCGGAAAACTTGCTTGCCGGGGACTATTGCATTTTTTCTGACTGGGTATGTTTTTCGAATTCTATTTCTTCGGGCTTCAGACTTTTAGACGAAGCCTCCAAATAAGCCCTTTTATTCCCTTTCCGGCCATGCCATGATATTCGAGTTCCCATTCCTTTTTCGGACACGCTTATGACGATTTTTCTGAATATCTTAATTCCTTTGGTTGTGGCGCAACCTCTCACCGTCGAGGCCGTCGCTGAACAATGCAAACCTGCCATCGTGGTGGTCACCGCCAAGGGCAGGACCGAGGGGAAGGAAGGGCTTGGCACCGGCTTCTTTATTTCCAAAGACGGGTTAATAGTCACGAACTATCATGTGATTTCGGAAGGCCGCATGATTCATGTGGAAACCCAGGATGGGAAGGAATATCCGGTTATCGAGGTCCATGCCCTCGACCGGGAAAACGACCTGGCCATTTTGAAAATTGAAAAAACAGGTTGTCCTTTTCTGGAAATTCGGCCTTCGGGGCAAGCCAAAGCCGGCAGCCGTATTGTTGCCATCGGAAATCCCCATGGATTGAAACACAGCGTCGTGGCCGGCCACCTGTCGGGCACCCGGGATTTTGATGGAAGGAAAATGCTCCAATTGGCCATTCCCATTGAACCAGGCAACAGCGGCGGGCCGGTAATGGATTTGGAAAAAAAAGTGATTGGCATACTTTCCATCAAATCCCTGGTCACGGAAAACCTCGGTTTTGCCATTCAGTCCGAATCGTTGATTCAATTGAAAGGAGCGAGACCAGCGCGAATCCCCATGAAAGCCTGGTTGACAGTAGGCGCCATTAATGAAGAAGTTTGGGAAAGTAAATTTGGTGGCCAATGGCGGCAGCGGGCCGGGAAACTCCTGGTGGAAAACCCTGGCGAAGGTTTTGGCGGCCGGGCTTTGCTTTTGCGCAAGCAGGGACCGGGGGCTTTTCCCTATGAAGTGGAAGTGGAATTGCGGATGCGCGAAGAAAATGGCGCCGCAGGCCTGGTGTTTGATTCGGACGGCAACAATTGCCATTACGGCTTTTACCCCTCCTCAGGTCAAATGCGCCTGACCCGTTTTGAGGGACCGGATGTTTATTCGTGGAAGGTTTTGCGCCAGGAGCCCAGCAAATTCTACCGGACGGGGGAATGGAACCACTTAAAGGTGCTGGCAGAGAAGGAGAAATTCACCTGTTTTTTGAATGGGGAAAATGTGTACGAAGAATCATGGACGCCACGGCAAAAAGGGGTTGTCGGCCTGGCCAAATTCCGTCATACAACCGCAGAGTTCAAGGGTTTTCAAATTAGACCCGGCGGGCCCAAACCAGGACCAAGCAAGGAAGAGGTCAACCAGGTGGCTCGTTTCCTTTCCACCCCATTTCCAGGGGAATCCCAAATCGCCGACAGGGTCAAGGGGCTGAAGGGGAAAGAAATAACAGCACTGCCCATGATCCAGGAAAAAATCCGGGGATTGGAAGCGAACATTGCCGGGTTAAACCGTTTGCGCCAGGAGATCCACCAGGCCGCCGTGGCGACCAAACTGCGTGAGATTTGCTCCCGCGAGGAGAAGGAAATTTCTCTGGTGGAAGCCTGCATGTGGGTCGCGAAAATCGACCGCCCCGATTTGGATATCCAATCTTATCTCGATGATTTCCGTCTGATGGGAGAGAAACTCAAAAAACGGGCCAGTCCTAAATGGACCGCCATGGAAAAACTGCAGGCCCTCAAGGAGTACTTTCACAAGGAAAAAGGGTTTCACGGCAGCCAACAGGAATACTACAACCGTGCCAACAGTTATCTGCCGGAGGTTCTCGATGACCGGGAAGGGCTGCCCATAACCTTGGCAGTGCTTTTCATTGAATTAGGGAACTATCTCGATTTGAATTTGAAGGGGATTGGATTGCCGGGCCATTTCCTCGCCGGGTTGCCTGGGGAAAAAGGCCAAATGTCCCTTATTGATGTTTTTGATGGCAGCAAAATAATTTCCCAAAAGGAGGCAGAGAAGATTAGTCTCGACATCACCGGAGAACCCCTATCCCCCCCGGAATTGAACCCGGTGACCAAAAAACAAATAGTCTTTCGGGTGCTTTCTAATCTTTTGGGTTCCGCCCGGAAGGAAAAAGATGAGGTTGCCATCCTTCGATTCCTCGACTGCATGTTGGCGGTGGACAACGAGGCCCACGAGGCGCGTGGGGCCCGGGCTGGGATTCGCGCGAAAAACGGGCATTTACACGGGGCCTTGGAGGATGTCGATCACCTGCTTAAAACCAAACCCATGAGTATCGATTTGAAGAAAATCGGGGAATTTCGAAGCTTCCTTCTGGAACAAATGAGCAAGGAGAATCCTTCCAAATAAATGGGTAAAAAAGTACTCAGCCTGGGCCAATGCGCCTTTGACCATGGCGCCCTTGGGAGATTTTTCCTCAGGCATTTTCAGGCAGAATTGATCCCCGCCGACAAACCCGATGAAGCCCTGGACCTTTTTTCCTCGGGTTTTTTTGACCTGGTTTTGGTCAACCGAATTCTGGACCGCGATCAAAGTTCTGGCCTCGACTTTATCAAGGTCTTTCTTTTAAAGCGCTTGGGCAAGACACCCGTGATGTTGATTAGCAATTTGCCCGAGGCACAGGCGCAGGCCATGGGCCTAGGCGCGGTTCCGGGTTTCGGCAAGGCGGAATTGGAATCCCCGGCCGCCATTCGTCTGGCAGGCAACATTTTGGCGGGTCATGCGCCAGGTTAATGCATGACAAACCTGAGAATGTCCCCTGGGCCAAGTTTGGGATGGACCACCTGAATGCCGCCTGGGATTTCCTGAAAGGGCAAAGATCCAAGGAAAGCGCTTTCCACCCGCAAGGGTTTCCCTGGAAGGCGAATTTTAAAAGAGATTTTACTTTCCTTGTCGGACTGGTAATTGGCCAAGGGCAAAAACCAATCCCCGCCCTCCTTTTTAATAAGCCTCTTATCCACCAAGGGTGGATCGCTAGTAACCCAGGGCTTCAAACTGGCATCGGCCAGCACGGATTCCAAAGCGGTTAACAGTTCCGACTGACCAAAATCGGGCAAGCGGTGAACATTGATTCCACGGTCGGGAACGCGGGGTGGCTGCAGGCATGACCAAAGAAATCCCAAACCTGGAAGCGTGGAAAAAGTAACCACCGAGCCTTTGTCAATCTTTTTTGCCACGACCGCGGGACTGCCATCTTCTTCCCATTTTCCTAAAACCCTTGCTTCCTTGCCCGGAAGAATTTTCTCCGCTGGGCCCAGATTGGGAAGCTTCCATTTTTCACCCTGCAAAAATCCTGTTGGTTTCATGGGGGGCAATTCAATCCCCGGACGGATCAGCGAGGTGATTTCCCCCGGCAAACGGGCTTCCAACCCCAAAAGGTTTTGAAAATCCAGGATTGGACTTTTGTATTTATCAAAACGACCTGCCCCGGCGCTGGCAACAAGGTGTCCGCCCTGGGACACCCAATCCTGCAACACCGCCGCCAACTCGGGCGGCAAACAATCACCTGTTAGAAATAGCACTTTGTAACGGCGCAAATCCTCTTGGTTAATGTCTTCTTCAATGATCAGGTCGGGAGCATGTCCAAGGAATGTCAGAGCCTTCCATAGGCCCAGGCGGTCGAGATGATAATGCAGCCGGGTTTTCCTGAAATCGGGACCAAACCAGGCATGGCCGGCGCGATCCTGGGCAATCCCCGCGAAATCCCAGCGCTCCGTGCTTTCACTCACCAGGATCGCCACTTCCGACTGGGCAGGGACCGATTGGGGCAGAAGGTCTTCAACAAAACCAACCGCGTGGGTGACATCGCGAATGGCTCGGAATCGGCTTAAAGCCCGGTGGTCCACATGGTTTTCCGTGAAGGTTTCGTTCAGGCCGATGCCAAAAAAGTCGAGCATTTTGGCGCCATGCGCCAGGTGGGTGAAAGCCGTGCGAAGAAAGTCTTCATCCGTATTTCCCGGAGCGTGCGGCATGGTGTATTGGCGCAGTACGGCGCGAGGATTTTTCCGCATTCCAGCGCTGAACATTTCCGCGATGTAGCCATTGCCAAGAGGGCTGGGCTGGGTCACCTGCCAGTAATACTCGCTATGCCTGCCCAGTTCGGCAGCCCCGGAACGGAACCAGCGGACATACATGGCCACGGGAGGATAATAAAACGGATGGCAGGAATAATTGGCGCCGCATAAAACATCCTGCCCCAATTGATCCCGGACATTTTTCGCCCACTGAGCCACCTGGCTGATGGCATAGGTTTCATAAAACTCCAGGGAATCAACATAAAGCACCGGGTTTTGCAAAGCGGCCTTGGCGCTTGAATCGGGCTTCATGCGCATGGGGTCAGGGTTTCCCCAGTCCGGCAGCCAGTAATCCCTTAATTGCGCCTGAGGGCGTTTTTTCTCCAGCCAGGCTTTCCAACCAGCGGCGAGCAAAGTTTCCGCCTTGACCTTGCCCACTCCCTTATTGAGCGCTGCCACTTGCTCGTTCAAAGCCAAATCAAGCCATTCCGAAAAGGCAATTTCATCCCCATAGTCAAACCAGCGCACACGGCCTTCGAGTTTCTCCCTTTTCACTTGAAGAAGTGCTTTGGCAATATTATTGGGTGTCGGGGGGTTTCTATAGGAAGAAATGGCTGCTGACTTCGAAGGTGGTATTCCCACCTCGGCCATGTTCTTTTCCACATGCGTACCGGAATTCGCAGGGTGATACGAGCGGAAACCCAAAGCCGCGTACAACTTCGCGTAATATTTGCCATATTCATTGTCCTGCCCCAAGGGCATCCATCCACCGTAGCAGAAAGGTTGAATTGGCTTTTTCCCAATGGGCTTGCTGCTGGCCAAATAGCCAAGGATCTCTTGAATTTTCGCCTCGACGCTGACCGATTGCTCGCCCTTGTCCGGGTAGGGGGGAATGAAAATGACCGCCTGGTTATTCCCATTGAATGCTTGAATTTTGCCTCCGGCAACCGGCTTGATTTCGACCGTGAATTCACCTGGCCCGTTGAAACGCGTTGCGCCGAAATGGCAGGTGTCTTGCAGGAAAAGGGGAACCCACTCCGACTTTTTTCCAGGAGGAATATCCCGTGCAATCAACCCCTCGTTGATTCCCCAGGGACTTCGGTTGTAAATATGGCTGGCTGAATACGATGCTGCCTTGCCGCTTTCATTGGTAAAACGAATGGAAAACCGAGCCCCGGCAAGTTCCCTGACCAAATCCAGGAACGGATAGAGATTATTCCCTTTTCTTTTTTCCTTAATGCCAGCGTCTCCAAGATCGCGGGTTAGCAAGACCAGGTCAACATTTCGGTTAGCAAACACCCACGGGGATTTTTCCTGCCCGGCTCCCTTCAATTGAATTTGAATCTCCCCCGCTTCCAATTCCGGGGTGGTAAAAGCTTCCTCCATCAGCCCCTCGGAACCCCATGAAGGATCGTGTTGCGCCTTGGAAACTGGGTCACCCAGGCCATAACGCAAGGCGGTTTGCGACCCTACTAAAGTGGAAAAAACCACTTTGCCTTTTTGCACCACCTGAACTTCAAAGGAACAATCACTACCCACGGGGTACTCGTAGCGGACCCAAAGGCGATATTGGCCATTTTCTGACAAACGAGCATTGGCAGTGGCCAACCCTTTTTCATCCCCAGCAGGCAAACTCAGCAACCGTTCACCCGAAATGTGATTAAAGCCAATGATGTCCACCATGTAATTCCCCTGACCATTCGTCAGAACTTTCCAGCCGGACTGGATTTTGAAATCCTCCGCTTCCAGCAACACCCCGGGGAACTTTCCGGGGGTAGGGCTTTGAGCCATTGCCAGGGAAAGAAGAAAGAAAGAGAGCAGGAAGGCTGAAAAGCGAAACATGGTAATCCCTCGAAAAAGTAAGCAACGGCGAGGGATTATGGACAGGATCAGTAAAAACGGGCAAGAGGAAAGGGCTGGGCAACACCCTTTCTCTCAACTCTTTTGCCTAACTTTTCCATCTTCTTTTACAGCGAATGGACCTGGCGATTTTCTTGTGATTCGCTATGTTCCCTCGCCTCTGGGGCCGATTAATTCCGGGAGGATTCCCTTTTCCTGAAACAGGTTATGAATATTTCCCTTTCAGGATTTACGGAAGTCCCATGGCTGGTTTGGGAGTTTTAAAAATGACTAGCAGCAGTATTAAAGCAAGTAACCACACCTCCAAGTCGGGAACACTTCCCGCCTTAATGTTTGGCATTCCCCTGGCAGTGGGATTTTGGTCCCTGGCCATGTTTGGCCCCATCGAAATCCCCTTATTGAAACGGTACCTGGGCCACCCGGTGGAGTTGGTGGAAATCATCATGTTTTCTTGCGCCATGGCTGCCCTGGCCTGGAAGTACCTGTCCAATCGCCGGGAAAACGCCGCCTTAAAAAGCGACTTGCTTCCATCCTGGGATGAGAAACTTGTGTCCCCCCTGGAGGCAAAAAAACTCCTGGAACGACTGGACACCTCGCCGGTTTGGTTGACAAAAACCATGGTGTTCAGGCGAGTTTACATTGCCTTGGGCTTTGTCAGGCAGCGGGGATCCGCCGAGGATTTGGATGATCAACTGCGCTCAGCTTCCGACATGGACTCTTTGGAAATGGATGGAAGTTTTGGCTTAACCCGTTTCATCACCTGGGCCATTCCAATCCTGGGTTTTTTGGGAACCGTCTTGGGGATTACCGGGGCCATTTCCGGAGTAACCCCGGAGATGCTCGAAAAATCCATGAGCACCGTCACCGACGGCCTGGCACTCGCGTTCGATGCCACAGCCCTCGCTCTGGGGCTCACCATGGCCTGCATGTTCACCAGTTTCTTGGTGGAAAAATCAGGGGAACAGATCCTGGAAAAATTGGATCAATGGCTCGACCGGGAAATTTCGCATCGCTTTATCCGTGTGGGAACGGATCAAGGGCCGGTAATGGAAATTCTCAACCGCCATATTCAGGAATTGACGCAAAACTCTCAGTCCCTGGTGAAAACCCAGGTGGATCTTTGGGGCCAAGCCATGGAAAAACTGGAGCAGCGTCAAAATGATTTGGCGCAAACCAGTATGCTCGTGGTTAAAACAGGATTGGAAGGGGCGCTCTCCTCTTCCCTGGAAATTCATCGGCGCAGCCAGGCACAACAAGAAGAGGCTTCCTCCAATTTGTCCAGAACTTTGGCTGGGCAAATGGGATTGGCGGCCCAGGCAATCCGTGAAGCGGGAAGGGACCAGCATACCGCTATTTCAACCATGCTGGAGGGCATGAGCAGACAGACCGCAGTCTTGGCTGAATTGCAACATGGGGAAAAACACCTGGTTCAATTACAGCGAGTTTTGCAGGAAAACCTCCAGCATTTGACTCAATCAGGGGAATTCCTTGAAGCGGTCCATTGCCTGACCGCGGCGGCGCACATGTTGACTTCGAAAGTTCAGGGAAGGCCTTCCGAACCTTTTTCCTATTCGGTCAACCCCCCGGCAAGTGGTCCTAACTGGGGATCACCCGGAAAGGCGGCATGAAGCGGCGAAAAAAGTTAGAAGTCTCGACTTTTCCTTTCCTCGCTGTGCTCCTTTGCACCATGGGATCGTTGATCCTTTTGCTTTTGGTTATTGATCGGAAAGCCAAGAAGGCGGCATTGGAAAAAACTTATGAAGCCGCGCGCCTGGCACAGGATAAAAACTCGCAAGACTCTGGCCTGTCAGCCAAATTGCGACGGGAAGAAAAATCCCGGCTTCTCGAGAAGGAAACCCAATTAGATTCACAAATCTCACGCTGGAAATCGGAGTGGGAAGGCGCCTTGCAAAACAGCCTTGAACAAAAAGCCGCCGAGGCCCGGCTTAATCAGGTCGTTGCTAAAAAACAACAACTTCTCCTTTCGATTCGGGCAGCCAGCCAGGATCTGGAAAAAACCAAAGGGGGCAAAGGCCTGTTAGGAAAATCACCTGAGGATAAAACTCAAGAGCTGCAAGTTAACATCAACCGTTTGGAAGGATTGCTGAACGAACATAAAATTTCCAAAGACCGGGACACCCCTTCGTTTTCCATTGTGCCCTATTTCGGAAATCAGGGTTCCAATCGCAGACCGCTTTATCTCGAATGCACGGAAGCCGGGATTATGTTCCATCCCGACGGGATGTTGTTTAGCCCAAAAGAGAACCCTGGTGAACTAGCATCAGAACTGCGACATCGGACAGGATTGCTGCGCGCCTTGCTCCAAGCCACCAAGGATGACCCTAACCCAGTTCCTTATCTGATGATTCTCATTCGGCCAAAGGGCATTGCCCATTACTGGAATTTTCAAGCCATTTTGAAGCAATTTGACCTGGAATTCGGCTACGAACTCGTTGACCAGGAGTGGAAGATTGCCATTCCCGAGGAACATTCCGCGCCAGCGCCAAAAGTCCTCGCGGCCATGGTTCAAAAGGCAGGTGGCTTACCCAGGCCCATGCCGGCGCCTGGAATTTTTCCTGGCGGGGCAAACCTGAATAATCCACCCAAGTGGCTTGACGGTTCGGCGGGGAATTCCGGTCGTCAAGGCCCAGTACAAAACAGTTTTGGCGCCAGCGCAAAAACCGTTCAACCCATTCAAGGGCCACCTGGCTTTCCCCTGGCGCGAGGCAACCCTCCTTCCTTTCCTGGGTCCAAGGGAAATGGGCTCAATGGCATTGATCCCTATGCCATTGGAGGAAAAAGTAAAACGGAAATCCCCACAGGTTTTGGGGAAAATCCTGGCAGCAATCCGAACAACCAAATTTTTCCAAACAACCAAGGCAATTCCCTATCTAACAACCAAGTCAAACAAAATGGGTTGATCAACTCCTTGGGCAAGGACGGAAAAGGAAATGAAAACAAGCAAAATAACAAACCCGAAGGAATAGAAGGTGATGGCATCCCTGGTAACTCCCCAGCCATGACGGGATCACCAGGAATTGGCAAAGGGTTGTCCAATTCCGAACCAGGTTCAGGCAAACCAACCAAGAGTGGTAATCCACAAGGGAATTCCTCGGAAATGGAAAAAGCTTTGGCTCAAAACAAGGAGTATTCCAAAGCGGGAAAGGAAAATGGCTTGCCAAAACAACCGGGAACACCCACTCAGAAAATGGTAAATCCCAATGGCCCGCCGCAAAACATTTCCCTTTCTCCCAAGCAAAGCGAAGCCAACCTGGAAAATCCGCGGCCATTGCCACGAACCACCTATGCACCTCCTTCCTTCCCCGATCAATCAACCGACCAAGAAACATTGAGCAAAGTCGCGGTTCCTTTGCCCGAATTGGGTCCGCGGAAATCACAAACTCCTGCACCCCTTCGCCCTGCCAGAATTTTTGCCGACCGGGATTGGCCAATTTTCCTGGAATGTAAGTTTGACGAACTCGTATTGCACCCAAACCAGGTGCGAATTCCCACGACGGAACTGGGCCAAGGCGCCGGTCTGCTAACCCTTAATGAGGAAATCAAAAGGATGATTCGCAAGAAACAAGAAACATTGCGTCCTGGCGAGGCGCCCTACCGGGCGCAAATCCGGTTTCTGGTTTGGCCCGATGGGTTGCGGTCCTACCACCTTGCCTACCCAGTGCTGGAATGGATGAAATTGCCTCAAACCAGGCAAAACCTCGATGCCGACGACAACCTTACAGAAGTATTGAACCGAAGGTGACCCACGGATGCTTCGTCGCAGACGGCCGAAAAAAGGCATTCATTTCAGCTTTGACTCCTTCCTGGATGTCGTTGCCAATGTGGTAGGCATTATCATCCGGTTGATTCTCGTGGCCTGGGTCGGAGCCAAATCCTACAAGGGAATAGAGTTGCCCGCGAATTTATCCCAACCCCCGGCCCTGTTGGGCGTGGAGGAGAGCATGCAACCCCTGGCCCAGAGGGTAGGGGAAAAAGAAATGGCAGCGGTAAAGTGGGGGGAAATATCCGCTGGTTTGAAAATAAAAGGGCAACGAGAAAAACTGCGGGAAACCGACAGCGCCTTCACCCAGATGGAACGAGACCTTCAACATCTCGTCAAGGAAGAAAAATCGTTGAAGATGGAGTTGCGTAATAAACAGGAACTGGAGAATTTCCAAAAGCAAAACCTGGGCAAGGGCCTTGAGAAATTAACCAAGTTGGAGGCCGAATATTTGGCTTTGAAAAAGTCCAGGGGGCCGGTTCAGGAACTCCGGTATCAAACCCCAGTAAGCAAAACCCTGCAATCGGAAGAACTTCTTTTTGAATGCCGCCATGGCCGAGTGACCGCAATTGACATTGGTTCCATGCTGGAGGAAATCGGCGGGCAAATGCAGGGCCTGGGAGAGCGGTTGCGCACCCAGTGGGAAGTGGAGGACACTTCACAGCCCCATGGGGCATTTCGCATGCGTTTTACCGTCGAAAGGATAAAAACCGCCCTGGAATTGTCAGCGCCTAACGCCCCGCCTGATAGCCGAGGCAATTTTCGCTTTGCCTTAACTGGTTGGGAAATGCAAGGCTTGGACCCTGAGCGGGGGGAGACCCTGGAACAGGCTTTACAACCCCAGGCGGAATTCATGCGCATTCTGAACGGGTTGGACCACAATAACACCGCCATCACCTTTTGCGTTTACCCTGACAGTTTTCCTTTATACCGGCGGCTAAGGGATTTAACCCACGAAAAGAAATTCGTGGTGGCGGGCAGACCTCTCATGGTGGAAGCGCCCATTGCCATGTCGGTTAAAAAAGGGACGGCATCGCGCGGGCAGTAAGTTAAACCCCAACCAAATAACCAAACCGCTGTTTGAATTTTTCCGGGACCCACTTCACACTGGCCGCTAATGCTTCCAGACGATCCGGAATGGTGAAATCGGCCTTATCCAGGCGAATCATGTAACGGCGCGCGCATTCAAAGCCTTCCCCATCCACATCCACTTTCCGGGTTTGCATGCGCTTGGTAACCGGGTCGAGGATTTTTTCAAAGGGAATGGGGTCCAACCTGCCACCCACAAGAGAAATGACAGCGCCAAATTTTCCCGCTTCCGGCGAACGCAAGAATTTGACTGCTCCATAACCCAGGTCGCGGGTGTATTCCGCGTCGAAAGGAATTGGGTCAGCACAGCGGAGTTCGTAGCCAAGGTCTTTGTCGATGATCGTCATGGTGACATTGAACTCTTCCAGTTTTTGCAAAAGTCGGTCCTTGACCATCCGGCCAAATTCAATTTCCCCAAGTCGAAGATGGCCGTGAGGATCGCGCTCCACCCGGCCGTATTTTTTTAATTGCCCGTCATCCATGCTGGATAGGCCTTTTTCGCCAATTGCTTCCAGCAACCCTTCTGCCAAAACCCCCACGCCATAATTCGAACCATTCATCCTGCGTTTCAGCATGGAGCCGAGAATAATGTCGCAAACTTCATCGAGATCAACGCTTTTGCCTCGGAATTCCTCGGGAATAACGGTCAAGGTGGCAGCCGAGGCTTTGCCCATCCCCAAGGCCAGATGGCCGGCGGCGCGGCCCATGCTGATCAAAAGATACCAGCGGGAAGTCGTGCGGGCATCCTCGGCGAGATTGCGAATTATCCCCACCCCATAGTGACGCGCGGTTTCAAATCCAAAAGTCGGTGTGGAAGGAGCCAGAGGTAAATCGTTATCGATGGTCTTGGGAACATGGGCAACGCGAATGGCGCCGCCGGCGCGGTGGTACACCTGGCTGCAGGAATAAGCGGTATCGTCTCCACCTATTGTCACCAGGCTGGAAATGCCCAGATTCCCGAATGTTTCCAGGACATTTTTCATGTCCGCTTCGTTCTTGGCGGGATTGGTACGCGAAGTGCCTAACACCGAACCGCCTTTCAAATGGATGGCTTTGACATCGTTTATAGCTAGCTTGCGAAAATGGCCAGTATCACCCTTGATCAACCATTTGAAACCGTCTTGAAAACCATAAACTTCCAATCCCTGTAGCACCGCCTCAATAGTTACGGCGCTGATCACTCCATTGATTCCTGGGGCTGGGCCGCCACCTACAACTATACCCAGTTTTCCCGAGGGGTTTTTTGGTTCCATCTTAACTTTCCAATCTGAAATAATAAGAGCTATTGGCAAGGCTTGCCTTTCAGTAAAGTTTAGGATTTCCAGGCTTTTTTTAAACAGGGCGAGGGCTTTAGCAGTTTCTTACAAGGGTTCAGGCGGCTTGTTTTTTGGCCCTTGGAGCAATGGCAAACAAGCCAAATACTTCTTCCTCGCTAAGGCCCAGAGCAGGCGGAAGCCCCCCGTGGTCGATGATTTCCGCGAAAAGCTTGCGCTTCGTCTCAAGCACTTCGGCAATTCTTTCCTCAATGGTTTTTTGGGAAATAATCCTCTTCACGAACACCGTGGATTTCTGCCCCAGGCGATGCGCCCGGTTGATGGCTTGGTCTTCCACGGCGGGATTCCACCACCGGTCGAACAAGAATACATAATTCGTAAACTGCAGGTTTAACCCGACACTCCCGGTCCCATAACTCATGAGCAAAACATGGGTGGAAGGGTCCTCCTTGAAGCGGTCGAGAATTCCCTGTCGGAAACGGTGGGGAATTCTCCCATGGTAAAGCAAAGGATTGAATTCCACCAAACTTTTTGCCAGTTGTTCCAACGGGTGGACCCATTGGGAAAAAACAATGGCTTTGCTTCCATTGGCGGCAACCTCCGCCATGTCGGCCAGAAGTTGGTCTGTCTTGGAACTTGCCCCCGTTCTTGGATCAAAATTACAGATTTGCTTCAAACGCATGATCAATTCAAACACATGCTGAACCGTAATGGTATCCCCCAACTCATTCAGGTGGATAACCCCTTCTTTTTCGGCCAATTCGTAGGCGGCCTTTTGCTCTGGGGTCAGGTCGAGGAACACATCCTGAATAATCAGGGGAGGCATGTCGGGGGCAACTTCTTCTTTGGTCCGCCGGATAATACTGCCATTGGTCAGCGCGGGCAAAAACTTCGAAGGAGTGTCCTTGGGAATCAGTCCCTGATCGACAAAATCAAAAATGTGGATCAAGTCTTCATGGCGGTTTTCAATGGGCGTGCCTGTCATGGCCCAGGATCTTTCCCTTGGAAGCGCGCAGGCAGCGTGAGCCGTTTTTGAATCCCGCGTTTTGATCCGCTGAGCCTCATCCAGAACCACCAGATCATGAATCCGCTCGCCCACCAACCCTTCCATCATGTCGCGAGTCATGATTTCATAATTCACCAGCTTGACCTGGGTGTTGGTCACCTGCCAAGATATTTTTCTTTCCTCGGCATTTCCATAGATGACCTCGAAGGGCAAGTCTGGAGCCCAGATTTTCAATTCCCGACTCCAGTTGTTGACCAGGGGTTTGGGACAGACAATGAGAACCCGGTTGAGAATCCCAGCCCGGAACAGCAGCCGGATGGCAACGATCACCTGAATCGTCTTACCAAGCCCCATTTCGTCAGCGATCAAGGCCGACCGCCGGGGCATCAAAAAAGCAATCCCTTTAATCTGGTAAGGAAAGGGCTTGAAGGGCAAACTGACTTCCCGACCGGAAAATATTTCTTCAATGGGAGGCTGCAATAAATACATCAGCCTTTCCTTGAATTGAAGCATGTCCTTGAGTGGCCGAACCCGAGTCTGTTTTTTTTCCGGGTCAGTGGAGGGAATTTCCATTCCAGGAGGTATTTCAGGGGTTTGGACCTGGCCTTCCGCAACCAGAAGGGACGGAACAGTTTGTTTCTCCAAAGGGGTGGGAAACTTCCATTCGGTTGTGGTTAGCTTCGGTTCCAATTCAGGCACGGTCCGGATCCAAGGAAAATTGGCGCCCAGGGGAAACGACCGGACAGTTAAATTTCCAGAGTGAGGCAGAACTTCAAACAGGCGCACATTCAGGGAAAGGGTTAAAGGAATTGCCTTCAGGGTGGGGGAAGTAAATGGTTCAGAATCTTCTTTCCCGCAAGCGATTTGAGCCAAAACCTCAGGGTTCATCGGAGCATCTCTAGGGTGGCAATTCCTTCCTTTATTGGTTCGGGTCTATTGGATTGGGACTTAAGGCATTGAAAGGGAATCCGTCGTCGGCCAAGGCACAAATGCCCATGCAATTATTACGGGTGGGAGATGCGGGATACCCCATGCCCAGGAGGCTAGCTGCCAGGAGTTTTTGACTTTTCCTGAACAATCCGAGTCACTTCTTTGGCGAATTCCTCATAGTATTTTTCCATCACTGGCCATGACGATCCTGTCCGGGCGGCATTTTCGATATTTCCGGATAATTCAGCCAGATAGGAATAACCAAAAAGGCCAGCCGCCCCACGCGACTGATGTAAAATTCGGGCCAGGGCATCCCGGTCCTGGCGTTCGAGAGAATCGCGAAATCCACTCTGCCTTTCGGCCAAGTTATCGAGGAAAACCTTTGCCAAATAACCAGGAGAATGGATGTTCTTACCCTGTAGGGAAAAGTCATCCTTGGACTTGGGAAGAAAATAGCCCAAAGCTTCCAATAATTTTTCCCGGTCCACAGGTTTTGTCAGGAAGTAATCAAAGCCAGCGGCAAGGCAATCTTCCTCATCCTCCTTGGTTGCCATGGCAGTCAATGCCAGCAAAGGAATTTTTAAACCCAGGTCTCGCAACATACGGGCCGTTTCCTTGCCATCGCCATCCGGCATTTGGATATCGAGCAGGATCAGGTCAAAGTGTTGATGAAGAACAGCATGCATCACCTCAGCCCCCGACCCAGCCACCTCGACATCCAATCCTTCCTTTTCAAGCAGGTAACGAAAGTAAACTTGGATATCCTCGGAATCCTCTGCCAGGAGAATTCGCGCTGACATTCCCAGGGAAAGTGTGCTTGTGATCTGATGTTTCTTGGAAGTAACCAAGGTCCCTAACTGCCCGGGTTCGACTCGCTTTTGTAATTCCTTTTCCCCAACTGGCAGCAAAAAAGTAAAGCAAGACCCTTCCCCTTCAGAACTGGTTACTTGAATAGCGCCTCCCAGCAATTTCGCAAGTCTTTGCGTGATGGTCAACCCCAGGCCGGTTCCCGCTTGTCTGTCTGTCTTGGCGCGATTTACTCGAATAAACGGTTGAAACAATCCTGCAATTTGCGCCGGGTTCAGCCCTGGCCCTTGGTCTAAAATGGAAAAAGCCAAACAAGTGTTTTCACTTTCACTTTGGTTTTGAAGAAACAGATCGACACTGACCTTTCCCCTCGGGGTGTACTTAATGGCATTGCCAACCAGGTTGACTAAAATCTGGCGCAGCTTGACCGGGTCGGTATGGATCAAGGTGGGTATGGCCTCCAGGGCCTTAACCTCCACCTGCAAGCCTTTCTCCAGGGCCTTTAGTCCAACCGTGTCCATGACTTCGTTTAAGGTTAGCCAGGGAGAACATGGCAGGATTTCCACCCCTTCCTTGCCTGCCTCGATTTTGGAGAAATCCAGGATGTCCTTGACAAGTTGAAAGAGAAAATGACCGCTCTTTTCCATGGCCTGGGTCATCTTCTCTCGTTCACCTTGAGAAAGATTGGGATTGGCCAAAATATGGGAATAGCCCAATACCGCTTGAATGGGCGCCCGGATTTCATGGCTCATATTGGCCAGGAAACTACTCTTCGCCCGGGATGCGGTCTCAGCTTCCACAAGCTTCTTTTGAATTTCCTCCACGGTTTGCCCATGGGGATAAACCTCCTTTCCGGAGCAAAAAAATTCTATTTCCCCACCAGCGCTTGGCACAGGGACCGCAACGCCATGGAACCAGGTCCATACCCCGGAATGGCCTGAAAATCTGCACTCAAAGGAAAAAGGCTTAAAAGACTTCGCCGCGCTGGTCAAAGCTTTTCGCACAGGCTCCACATCCGCGGTTTGGGTTTGCTGCTCCAAACCAGCCAAGGGAATAATTGCCGGGAACTTGCTGGAAAAGGCCGGATCGAAATTAAGGATGCGGCCGTCCTTGTCCCAATGCCACGAGTAAATCAAATTGAAACCCTGTCTTCCTTTTTTCACGGCCTGGGAGTGCGGGCTAATCCCTTCCCATCCCGGTAGTTAATTGTTATTCTAAGTAAACTCACCATTTCTCGCGAGGGGGTATTTTACCCTGGTTTATGCGCATGTTGGCAGGCGGTATTTTTCTGCTGGTGTTTCTCCCTCTTCTCCAAGGGCAGCCAAATCATGCTTACTTAAAAACTTTCGTTGACAAGTCGGTGGCCGCTGGCGTGGCTTATTTGAAAAAGAACCAAGCCGCCGATGGCACCTGGGGAAGGACGGACATTGGCGCCACGGCTCTGGCCGGCTTGGCGCTAATGGAAGCCGGTTGCCCTGCGGACGAACCGGCCTTGGTCAAAGCCCGCCTTGCCGTGCTGCAACAAGCTTTTTCAACCACTCAAACTTATTCCATCGCCCTTTCCTTGTTGTTTCTGGATCGCCTGGGGACTGCCTCCGACATTCCCATTATTGAATCCCTGGGAGTTCGTTTGCTGGCTGGCCAGGGTTCAAGCGGTGGATGGGGATATAATTGCCCGGGCCTGGCTAACGAAGAACAAACGCGGTTGCAAAACCTGCAATCGGCCACCGTGGAATTAAAAGGAGCCCGGACCTTTCCCAAAGTCGGCTCCCCCAGAAAATCTTTTACCGACCTCCCTCTGGAAATTCAAAAACAAATCCGTCAAATCCAGGTAACGCAAGCGGCGGAAGGGAATGCCCTGGAGGCAGGAAGCAACGACAATTCCAACACTCAATTTGCCACCCTGGCTCTGTGGGTAGCCCGGCGGCATGGAATTCCGGTCGACATCCCCATGCAAAAAATCCGCATCCGCTTTGCTCGGTCGCAAGGGCCCGATGGCGGCTGGGGATATACACCCGGGACCTCATCCTCCGTCACCATGACCGCCGCCGGCTGCCTTTGCTTGGGGCTTTCCTCCGGCTTCCTTTTCGAAAAAGCCCAAGAGTTAAATCTCCGGGGGAATTTTGACCCGGCCAAGGATCCTTTCCTTCTACGGGGGCTTCAAGCGCTGGGTTCATGCACTGGCGTTCAAGCTGGGGCGGGGAAGCAAGCGTATTTCCCCCGTTTGGGAAACCAAGCGGGTCAAAGTTATTACTTCCTTTGGTCCTTGGAAAGAGTGGCGCGCGGTTTGGGACTTGCCACCTTGGCCCGGAAAGATTGGTACGCCTGGGGGGCAGAAATTATTGTGGCCAGCCAAAGCCCTGAGGGGGGCTGGGACGGTGATTACCGGGAATATTTTGCCGACACCAGTTTCGCTATCCTGTTTTTGACCAAGGCCAATTTGGCCCAAGACCTGACGACCCTGCTGCGTGGTTCGGTCAATGACCCGGGAGTGGTGGAATTGCGGACAGGAGGCGTTGGGGGAACAGGCCTGGTTGATCTGGCCACGAAAAAAGGGCTTGGCCTGGCCATAGGCGGCAAGGGCGAGGGAGCCTCACAGGGCAAAATGAAATACAACCAAACCAAAAAGGACACTCCCGGGAAAACGGTCACCACGCCAAATCCCAAAGACAACCAACCAATTGATTCCCACGCATCCCAATTGAAGTCACCCAATCAGGCAATGTTCATGGAAGCTTTGGAATCTCTTAAGAACGGAAAAGGGGTCGAATTTTCCCTCACCTTGGCCAAGACGATTCCGGAGCTCGCTGAAGACAGGAAACTATCTGCCAGGAGGGCGCTGGCTGAACGGCTTGCAGGTTTTTCTCCTGCCACCATTGCCTCCTACCTGGACAACCCCTTGCCAGAGGCCCGGGCCGGAGCCATTAATGCCCTGGCTTTAAGGGAAATCGATACTTACCTGGAAGCCATTGTGGACCACCTGGGGGATCCCTCTCCTTGGGTGCGAAAATGTTCTCTGTTGGCGTTGAAACAATTGGCGGGCAAGGAATTTCCACCGCAATTCGACTCCTCTCCGGACGATCCAATAAAATTAATCGCGGCGTGGAAATCCTTCTTGAAATCTCGTCCCGCCAAGGTCAAATAAACCATTTCCTCAGGCTCGTGGGCGAGGCAAAATCCTTTCCGGGCCAAGAGTTCCATAAAATTGACCCGGTCCACCTCATTGCTGGGATCACAGGATGCACCGTGACCGTTATCTCTTTGTCACAGGGAAACTCGCGGAACCCGCGCTCGCGGGTTTATTATCCGAAGCTCAAAAGGACCTGACATTTGATTGGGACATCGGTTTGTTACCGATCAATGTGGCGGCGCTGGCAACCACGGATTGGATCGCCACCCATTTAAAAGTTCCCAGTGAAACCACGCGAATTCTAATTCCTGGATTGTGCCGAGGTTCCACCGACATACTTGAATCGGCCTTTGGCAAGCCGGTTGTGAAGGGGCCAAAGGATTACCGCGATATCCCAGACTATTTCAAATTACCCTCCGCAGGCGAATACCCCGCAGGCTATGGGGAACACAGCATCGAAATCATCGCGGAAATCAACCACGCGGGCGAACTTCCTTTTGCTCAATTGGAAGAGATGGCCAGAAATTACCAGTCCCAGGGAGCAGACCGGATCGACCTCGGCTGTACCCCAGGAAATCCATGGAAAGGAATTGGAACGGCTGTTCAAAAACTGAAAAAGTTGGGTTTTCAAATCTCGGTGGACAGCATGGACGGTTGGGAAATCGCCACTGCCGTGGATTCAGGCGCCGATCTCGTGCTAAGCGCCTGCGCGTCCAATCTGGAATTTTTCCGAAACCTTGATTGTGAAATCGTGGTTATACCGGAAACGCCAAGCGACCTGGAAACTCTGTATGCCGCCCGCGACACTCTCCTGTCCTGGGGGAAAAAAATCCGCCTCGACCCCATTCTTGAACCAATTGGCCATGGTTTCGCTGCCTCGCTCCGGCGCTACTATGAAGTCCGCGATAAGTTCCCCCAAGATCCAATCCTCATGGGTGTGGGTAATTTGACGGAACTCACCGATGCGGATTCCTCAGGGATCAATATCCTTCTTTTAGCCATTTGCCAGGAGTTGGACATCCAAAGCGTTCTAACCACGGCGGTAATCAATTGGTGCAAAACCGCCGTGCAAGAACTTCACCTTGGCAGAAAAATGGTCCACTATGCCTGCAAGAACCGGGTGATTCCCAAAAGACTTGAACCCGAACTGGTTACACTTCGCGACCCAACCATTCGGCGGTTTGGACAGGAAACCCTGAATCGCCTGGCCCGGGAAATCAAAGACCCAAACTTCAGGGTTTTCGCCGAGGAGGGCTTGATCCATGTCATGAACAAAGACATGCACCTTACCTCCGACAACCCATTCCACCTGGCCAAGGAATTGGTTGAAAAGGCCGGAGTAGACCCGGCGCATGCTTTTTACCTGGGATACGAAATTTGCAAGGCCAACACCGCACTGACTTTGGATAAGAATTACACTCAAGACCAGGAACTTCGCTGGGGATTTTTAACCCGGAAAGAAGCCCCTGGAAACCACGGAGCCAAGGAGACACAGAGGAATCCGGATTGACGATTCCAGAAGCCTATGCAATCGCGTCAAGAAATTTCGCCCCTGTACCAGGAAATCACCGTCCCCTTAACCCCCGAGGAGGCGTTGCGGGCTTTTCAGAATGAACCCGGCTTATTATTCCTGGATGGCCAGCATGAAGCCGGGCATTTTTCCTTCCTCACCGCCTCGCCTTTTCAAACCATTCGAGAAAGCCGAGGGGAATGGTTCGTAGATGAGAAAAAAATCCACCTGGAAAATCCCCTGGCCTTTTTGCAATCGCTCGTGAGTTGTTGGCAGGTGAGCCCCTCCAAGGGAGCGCCTCCTTTTCCCGGCGGGCTGGCCGGATATTTCAGTTACGAATTCGCCAACTATTTGGAAAAACTCCCCTGCCCAAAAGACTCCCCCATCAATCCTCCGGGCCTTTGGCTGGGAATGTACGACTGGGTTTTGGCCTTCAACCTATCCACCGGAAAAACTCATTTGGTATCGACGGGGATTCCTGAAGAAACCGCCTCCGGGAGAATCCTGCGCGCCCATAAACAAGCGGCCTGGGTGATGGAAAAAATCCACTCCCGCCAAGAGCTCCATTTCCCAGTGATTTTCCCTCTTCCCGCCGATTTGTCTGGCTGGATCGAACCGACCAGCCAAGACGGCCTGTTTGCCGATTTTTCAGAAGCGGATTACCTCAACCGGATTGGCCAGGCGCGCGAATTCATCCACGCTGGTGATTGCTTTCAGGTTAATTTCACGCAACGCTTTTGGCATAGGCAACTCCTGCCCAACCTGGATCAGTATGAAATATTGCGCCAGGTCTGCCCGGCCCCTCATTCGGCGTATTTTTCCACTCCCTGGGGCGCCATTCTCAGCGCTTCACCAGAAAGGTTTTTGTCCGTGAGAAATGGCCAGGTTCAAACTTTCCCCATCAAGGGAACCCGGCCCCGGGGGAAAACCCAGGAACTCGACCAGCAACTGGCTGAGGAACTTGCATCCAGTGCCAAAGACCGCGCGGAAAATGTCATGATTGTCGACTTGATGCGCAATGACCTGGGGCGAGTTTGCCAATATGGCTCAGTCCAAGTGAAATCCCTTTGCCAGGTGGAAACTTTTTCCAATGTGCATCACCTTGTGTCTCAGGTGCAGGGCCAACTCGCCCCAGGGAAGACACCCATGGATTTGTTTTTCGGCTGCTTCCCCGGCGGTTCCATTACTGGGGCGCCAAAAATCCGCTCGATGGAAATCATCCATCAATTGGAAAAAACGCCTCGTGGAATTTATTGCGGCAACCTGGGTTACTTTGGCTTCGATGGCTCAGTCGACACCAGCATTTTAATACGCAGCATTTTTTCCCATAAAGGCTGGCTGCAATTTGGCGCCGGCGGCGGCATTGTCGCCGACTCCGTACCCAGCGAGGAGTACAGCGAAGTGTGGAACAAGGCCAGCGGCATTCTGCGCATGCTTGAAGAAACCAAGAAAGCCGCACTGCAAATCACCTGAGAAAAGGTTCAAGAAGATTTCTTGGGTTGACCGCCTGGTGGGTCTCAGCGGATTGCATGACCGCCTCGCACAGGGCCAGCGTTTCCAGGTTATCTAGGCCGCTTATGGCAGGAGTGGAATTCTTTTCCACCGCAACCAGCAACTGCGCCATGGTGCCAACAAAGGCATCGGGAAACCATACTTCGTTCCAACGGGGAGTAACCCATTCCCCCTGACGGCTGCAGGAAGTGAAATCAAGGGTGCTGGGAGTTTTTTCGGGATAGCTGGGCCAGCCAATCGTTCCCCGGGCCATCCCCAGAGTTCCTTCGATCCGCCAGCGGATGCCAATGTCTTTTCCCGCGCCTTCTCTGGCGGGGCCAGTCCAGACATCATCCCATCCCGAGGCCCGCACGCCGGAATCATATTCCAAAATGTACAAATTGATGCCATCGCGATGGGGAAAACGGGTGCGGGGATCTGGGCGAGTACTGGCCAAAACCCGGTCGGGAGTGCCCAGCCAATAGCGGAAAGTATCTAGATGGTGAATGCTCATAATAAAAGTGGAAAGGGAACGCAGCCCCTCGCTCCAGGGCATCCAATGGGGGATGGCCCGCATATCCAGCGTGGCCAAGACCACCTCGCCAAGCTCTCCTGACTGAAGGAGAAATTTTGCCGCGCGGATCGATTGGTCATACCGCATATTGTGGTTGACCGCGAGTTTGACTCCTTGGTCACCACACTGGTGAACCAATTCCGCTGCCTCAGCAATCGACATGGCCAATGGCTTTTGCGCCAGTATTCCCTTGAGCGGTTTTTTCCTTTTCAACGCCTGGCGGATCAAGTCGGGTTGACAGTCCGGAGGCACGGCCACATCGAGGATTTCAATTTCCTCGTCTTGGATCAATTCAAGATAACTGGCGTAAACTTTTGGGATCCCGTGCTGCTTGGCCACTGCGACTGCGGTGGCTTCGCGACGGGAAGCCACACCCTGAACCTTCCAGCCTGCGGAATGGTAAGCCGGGATGTGACAATCCCGCACGATAAATCCAGCTCCAAGGCAGCCAATCCTGAAATCTTTACGCAAAGGGAGTTCTGGCAACCGAGCCGCTTCAATCTCTTCCCGGGTCACCATGGTTTTTCCCCTGCCTTACTTCTTTTGATTTACCAAACGCAGTTCCCTGGGCAGTGGAAAGTGAACATGCTCTTCCCTCACCACCTTGTTTTCCACTACTGCTTGATAATTATTCTTCAACCAGGCAACACATTCTTCAACCACATCCTCCGGCGCGCTGGCCCCTGCAGTGATCAGCACCGTTTGGGCCTGGTCCAGCCAGGCGTGTTGAATCTCGCCGCAGGAATCGATCAAGTAAGCCGGTTTGCCCAGCGACTGGGCCAGTTCCGCCAGCCTTTTGCTATTGGAACTATTTTGGCTGCCCAAGACCAAGACCACATCAGCCAGGGGTACAAGTTCCTTGACTGCCTCCTGGCGGTTTTGCGTCGCGTAACAAATGTCTTCCTTCGATGGCCCCGCAATCGAGGGAAACCGCGATTTAAGAACTTGGATTATTGCTTCCGCTTCATCCACGCTGAGTGTGGTTTGGGTCAAGTAGGCGACTTTGGCATCCTTGGGCAATTCCAGGGCTTGAGCTTCCGCTACATCCTGAACCAAAACAATGTTATTGGGCGCCTCTCCCATGGTTCCCAAAACCTCGTCATGCCCTTCATGCCCAATTAAAATAATGGTGAACCCTTCCCGGGCAAAACGCACCGCTTCGTTATGAACTTTGGTCACCAGGGGGCAGGTGGCATCAATGGCCCGCAAATTCCTGCCGTTGGAAGTTTGCCGGATGAGGGGAGAAACCCCATGGGCGCTGTAAAGCACTGTGGCCCCATGGGGAATTTCTTCCACTCGGTTGACAAAAGTCACGCCGCGTTTGGAAAACCGCTCCACCACATGAAGGTTGTGAACAATTTCGTGGTAAACAAAAAGGGGGGTGCCAAACTGAATCAGAGCTTGCTCGAGGCTTTCAATAGCCATGTTGACACCGGCGCAAAAGCCGCGCGGATTTGCCAGAATAACTTTCATAAGTCCCTTCCTTATAGTGAAATCCTAGCAAAGGATGCAGTGAATTTCCAAGGAGGGATAAAAAAACCGCGGCCATTTCTGGCCGCGGGGTGTAAACCTCTTGGTATTAACCAAGCTGTTTATTCAGTATATTTCACACCACCCTTGCCAAGGGTAATCCATTTCTTCCCTTCCTTTTCCACAACGACTCCCTTGACGGTGCCTTCAGCCGGCTTGCCGCAAATCTTCTTGTGATAGGATTCGGCTTTGCCCTTATCTTTGAAGTAGAACACCACCTCTTTGTCATCCTTCTTTACCTTGATGGCATTGCCGCACTCTTCAGTTTCCTTGAGGCAGCACTTGGTGCAGCACACTTCACCCTTCAATTCAATCGCCTTGGCCTTTTCCTTTTTCTCCTGAGCAGTAACGCTCATTCCGAACAAAACAAAGGCGAACACACCCGAAAACACTGCTAAACGACTCATAACAATCCTCCCCCTGGTACGAAAATAATTCACTTTCCTCAAACGCCAACATGATAATAATCCATTCCAAAAGAAAATCCAGATTTTTAACGGATTTTTTTCTCTGGAGACTCCCTCTTTCCATTGCCGGTTGTTTTCCATTGTCTAGGATGACTTTTTAATTCGGGTTAAACCAATGGAAAAGGCGTCAAGGGTCGATCTCCTGGTTGAGGCAATTCATTGCCTATCCAAGTTTCGCAACAAAACAATTGTGGTGAAACTGGGGGGAAGCGCCATGGACTTGGATACCCCTTTCCTCGCTTGCTTGCAAGATTTGCTACTTCTGCAAAGAGCTGGCCTGAAGGTAATTCTGGTTCACGGGGGAGGAAAGGCCATTGATCAAGCCATGGTAAAAAGCGGTCTTCAGCCGAAAAAAATTGCTGGCCGCCGTTTCACTGATGATGCCACATTGAAAATCGTGGCCGAGGTCCTTCTGAATGAAACCAATTCCGGGATAGTCAAAAGGATTGGGGATCTCGGAGGCAAGGCGGCTCCCTTGCATTCAGGAAGCCTACAGGCTCTTTGGGGAAGCAAATGGCGGCTGGATTCGGAAGTCGGCCAGGTGGACTTGGGACATGTGGGCCAAATTGACCGAGTGGATTGCCAAGTCATTCAGCAATCACTTCTAGCAGGAGAAATTCCTGTCATACCCTCCCTGGCGGAAAAACCCGAAGGCGGTTTATTGAATGTGAACGCCGACACCTGTGCTTGCGCCGTCGCCTCCGCCATGAAAGCAAGTTCCCTGGTATTTCTTTCCGACACCCCAGGAATTCTCCGAGACCGGAATAACCCGTCTTCCCTGATTTCCCAACTGAATGAAAAAGATTGCCAGGATTTGATTGCCAGCAAGGTTATTGACACCGGTATGATCCCCAAGGTGGAATCTTGCCTGGAAAGTCTCAAAAATGGCGTGGGCTCCGCCCGCATGATTGATGGCAGGGCCAATCATTCCTTATTGCTGGAGTTCACCCAGAACCAAAGTACCGGAACCGTGATCACCCTTTAATGGAGCGAGAACCAGGAATGAAATCCGGCCTGCAAGAGATTTATGATCAGCATGTCATCGGGAATTACAAACGCTACTCCGTTTGCCTGGTGCGGGGAGAAGGTTCGCGTGTTTGGGACGATGAAGGCAATGCCTATTTGGATTTTTTCCCGGGATGGGGATGCGGATTGGTTGGCCACTGCCCTCCCCGTTTAGTGGAAGCTGTGCAAGGGCAAATCGCCAGGTTAATCCATGTGCCCAACACCTGGCACACGGAACCCCAGGGAATGCTGGCCAAGGAACTTGCCTCTCGGACCGGCTGGGGCGGGCAGTCCTTTTTTTGTAACAGCGGCACGGAAGCCAATGAGGCAGCTATTAAAATGGCCCGTTTGCATGGTGGCCCGGGCCGGTTCAAAATCCTCGCCACACTAAACAGCTTCCATGGAAGAACCTATGGCGCCCTCAGCGCCACCGGCCAACCCAAATATCACCAGGGAGTGGAGCCGATGTTGCCCGGCTTTGTCCATGTGCGCTACGGAGATTTGCGCGCCATGGAAGCCGCCGTGGATGGCGAAACCTGCGCCATCCTTGTGGAACCAATTCAAGGGGAAGGCGGCATCCATCTCCCTCCGCCCGATTATTTGAAAGGATTGCGAAACCTGGCCGACCAGCATGATTTGATGTTGATCCTGGACGAGGTTCAAAGCGGCATGGGCCGAACCGGAAAATGGTTCGCTCACCAGCATTGGGGGATTGCACCGGACTGCGTAACCCTGGCCAAAGGCTTGGGTGGAGGCATCGCCGTTGGCGGGTTGATCGCGCGGGAGGAATTTGCCTGCAAATTAAAACCAGGAACCCACGCGGCGACCTTTGGAGGAAACCCCATCGCTTGTGTCGCCGCCCTGGCCACGATTCAAACCATTGAAGAAGACGGGCTGTTAGAACGCGCCATTCACCTGGGAACCCGGTTCCGCAGCCGTTTCGAATCGCTGAAAACCCGCTGTGGCTTGATTGCCGATATCCGCGTCAAAGGGGCGATGATTGGCGTGGAACTGAATCGCGACGGCGCTGAAATCGTGGCCCGCTGCCTGGAAAAGAAGTTGCTAATTAACTGCACTCACCAGACTGTGTTGCGCTTGCTCCCGGCCTTGAACCTTTCTGACGCCGACCTGGATGAAGGCTGTGACATTCTGGAAAGCGTCCTCTTGGAATGTAAATAAGTTTTGCAGGAATTGTTGCCGATGAAAAACTGCCTTTCCCTATTGGAATATGACTCCAAGGAAGTGGAGCAAATTCTTGAAACCGCGCTGCGGATCAAGAAGAGCTGGTCCCAGGGTAAAAGACCACCCCTGTTAGCGGGAAAAGTCCTGGCATTGGTATTCGAAAAACCCTCCCTTCGGACCCGGGCCAGCTTTGAAGCAGCTATGTTTCAAATGGGGGGATCAAGCATTTTCCTCAGCGCCTCCGACGGCGCCATAGGGAAGCGGGAAAGCGTGGCGGACTTTGCCCGGACGCTGAGTCATTTTGCCGATGCCGTCGTCCTGCGCACTTTTAGCCACCAAACCATTGTGGAATTCGCCGAGCATGCCACCGTGCCGGTCATTAACGGCCTGAGCGAACTGTACCATCCCTGCCAGGCGCTGGCCGATATTTTGACGATCCGAGAAAATTTCGGCCCCAAGAAAGGCCTCCAGGTCGTGTTCGTTGGCGATGGCAACAATGTCTCCAGGTCGCTGGCGATTGCCTGCGCCAAGGCCGGCCACTGCTTTCGTCTTGTCGGACCAAAAGGCTATCTGTTCGACAAACCGTTCCTTGATTTTTTCAAAAAAGAATTTCCTGACTCCTCCTTGGAGCAAACTTCAGATCTGAAAAACTCCATGACCGGAGCCGACGCAATTTACGCGGATGTCTGGACCAGCATGGGCCAGGAAAAAGAACGGGCCAAACGACTGAAAATCTTTAAACCCTACCAGGTCAACAATACCCTGATGGCCAAGGCATCCTCGAATTGCATTTTCCTCCATTGCCTGCCGGCCCACAGGGGTGAGGAAGTCACCGAAGAGGTGATTGATGGCCCGCAAAGCCGGGTATTTCCCCAAGCAGGCAATCGCATGCATGTGCAAAAAGCCCTGCTCTTAAAAATGATCGGCCCCCGTAAATAACCCAATCAGGTGCTCCATGCGATCCGATGGCCGAAACGCTTCCGAACTTCGCCCCATGTCTTTCACCCGGAAATTCACCGGGCAAGCGGCCGGCAGCGTCCTGGTTTCCATGGGCCGAACTTCGGTCCTTTGCACCTGCTCCATTGAAGAAAAGGTCCCGCCTTTCCTGGAAGGCAAAGGAAAAGGCTGGTTGTCTGCGGAATATTCCATGCTGCCGGGCAGCACTTCCTCTCGCAAGGCCAGGGACAAAGGAGGGAAAGTTGATGGCCGAAGTGTGGAAATTCAACGCTTAATTGGCCGGAGCCTGCGGGCCATTATCCATCTCGACAAAATCGGCGAAAGAACCTTGTGGATCGATTGCGATGTCTTGGAAGCGGACGGAGGCACCCGCACCGCCTCGATTAACGGCGCCTTTGTTGCCCTGGTTGACGCTTTGGATCATTTAAAAAGCAAAAAGTTAATTCCAGGCGCGGGCGCAGTGCTGCAGGATAGTGTTGCCGCCATCAGCATGGGGATTGTCCACGGGCGCCCCCTTTTGGACCTTTGTTACAAAGAAGATGCCGAAGCGGAAGTGGATAGCAACCTTGTCATGACAGGTTCTGGGGAATTCATCGAAATTCAGGGAAGCGGGGAAGAGGCGGTATTTAACGAAAAACAACTTGGCTCCCTGTTAAAACTGGGAAAACAGGGGATTAAGGAGATTATTCAAAAACAAAAGAAGGCTCTCGGATCGAATTGGCCTCTGGACTAATACATTTTTTTTTGCTATGGACCTCCCCCACAAGGGTTCAAACCACCCGTTGTTTCCGGTTGGTGGAGGGTTACCATGCAAAGTTTTTTTATTACCATTTTTGGCATCCCCATGTTGTTTCTGGCCTCGGCCCTTTTGGCTAATGGGCCTGGGGTGAAAAATCCCTATCCCCTTGTGCCGGAAGCGGGAACCTGGTTGATATGTTGCGGAAGTTATTCGGGTCCCGATGCGGCGGAAATGTCCCGCCAAGTGGCGGAAAATCTGCGGACCCGCGATAAAGTCCCGGCCTACATTTTCAACTATGGCGAGGAAGAACGAAAAAAACAAATCGCCGAATGGGAACGGCGGCAGAAATTGACCCCGGAAATTCGCCAACCGATGAAATTCACTCGCGTGGCCGACCAGTGCGCGGTCTTGATCGGCGGCTTTAGGGACATCGATGATTCCAGGAAAAATCTTGAAAAGGTGAAAAAATTCCAGCCCCCTGTCATCAAGCTGGAATCCGGCAAGGAAGTTTCTGATGTGATCACTTTGTATGTGCCGCTCCCCGATAAAAAGGGCGCGGAAATTCGCCGCGAAAGGGTCAACCCGTTTCAAAATAGTTTTGTGGTTAGAAATCCCCTGATACCTCAGACCAATCTGACCAAAAAACCAGATCCCATTCTAAAATCCTTAAACGCCGAAGAAAAATTTAGCTTGTTAAAAAATTCCAAACAGGTCACCTTGCTGGTCAAGGAATATTCAGGGAATAGCACGATTCAAGCAACCAAGTCCGGCCCTTCCTCTTTTTTGGACAAACTGTTTTCTTCGGGGAAACAAGGCGAAACCCTAAACGCGGCGGCCATGCAAGCCCATGAAACCGCCCGCTTCTTGCGCAAACTCGATTTTGACGCTTATGTTTTACACACGCGCACAAACAGCCTCGTGACCGTGGGAGGATTTGATTCCCCCACCGACCCTAACCTGGCCCGGATTCAAAAAGCCATTACCCAACTGAAGATTCAAGCATTGGATCTTTATGTCAACCCGGTTCCCATGGAAATTCCCAAGTTTTAATCGCCCGGGTGAACACTGTGGTGATTGATTGTGGCTTGGCCAACCCGGCCTTTAAAAACTGCCGCTTTGAGTTCCTCGTCTTCATGCGAGCCGCCATGGCACCCATGAAAAAATATACTTGTCAGCAACAAACCAAAAATAATCTTGAAACAAAAACCGGATAGTTCGCCCTGCCGCCAGGACAGGTGACTCTTCATCCCGCCGGGAATAATCTCCCCCGGGCCAATTTTCTTTTTCGTTTTTACTACCATAATCGTGGTTGCGACTCCTTGGGCCCTCTGGCGTTCACCGAGCTATTTCTTGGATTCAATCTCTTTACCTTGGATTCTAATTCAACCCGGCCTGGCTGGCATGGAAATTATTGAATCCTCACCTGGGTTTCCCCAAAAAACCGTCCGCCGGTTGCTGCAACTCATGGACGGCATCCAATGGCCAGGCCCTATCGATACCCCGGTTTCCAATCCGGTAATGTCAACTGGAATTAATTCTCAATTCCAAGGCATATTTCTTTGGACCCACACCCGCCTACGAATCCTCTTAATTCCCCTTCTCCTTTACCGCAGCCTTGGCGCCAACCCCTTTCACGCCCTTTCTTGCATTCAGGAAGTCGGGAATGGATCAGAAACCAACACGGCTTTCCAAATCCTACATGCTGAGCCGGTTCCCTGGACGCCTCAAACCCTTGCCGAAATACTCAAAGCCAAGTGGGGACCAAATTATTTGGGTGCCGCCCAAGCCCTGTTGGATGGCAACCGTGTAATCCTGCCTCCCCGGGAAAATCCCCACGAAATTGCTAAGAACCTCCTTTTCCTGCTGCCCTTGGCTAACCGCTTGGAAATCGGCCTCACTCTCCTCCCTTCCGTAAACAACAAAAACTTTCAAATCCAAACGGAAATGCCTGGGAAGTCTGGAAAGGAAGAGCCCGGCGCCGTTCTTTTTTCCCAGGCAGGGGATTATCCCGAAGGGAAATTTGAATATTCCTTGCAATGGGCGGTGGAAAATGAAGACCTATACGAATTGAACCGGCTCTATTTCCGGAAAACCACGACTCAGGTTTTTTGGTTTGCTTGCGGCCTTCTGGCCATTGTCTCCCTCGTACCTATGGCCTTGCAACTAATCAAATTGTTGTTTCCGTAAACCCAATCTAGGCGAAAGGTTTGAACGATGGTCGAAAAAATCCTGGTGTTGCCTCGAGCAGATGTCCCCGAAAGAATTTTGCAACATGGATTCACTCCTGTGACCGACGAGCTTTTTCTCCAATTGGTGAATCACCCAAACTTGCATTTCATGGACCGGCCAGCGGCCGAAATCAATCCTGCCTTCAAGCAGCTAATTCCCTATGTGATCATCCGGTTAGGTAAAGAGTATTTTAATTACCGCAGGGGAAAAAGCGGGTCGGAGGCCAGACTCAGGGAACTTCGCTCCATGGGTGTTGGCGGCCACATCGACCAAGGAGACATTTCCCCAAGCGACCCTTTGTACATGGAGGGCCTAAGGCGGGAATTGCGGGAAGAGGTTGGCATTCACCAAACCCCGGCACTAAAGACTTTGGGTTTTATCAATGACGACTCCAACGAGGTGGGCAAAGTGCACATAGGAATTGTTCATTTGCTGGATGTAGACGACCCGGGTTTAACTTCCCGGGAAACTCACCTTGTGGACTGCCGGTTTTCTCCTCTGCCAGAGTTATTAAGCATGAAGGATCATTTTGAAACCTGGTCCCAATTGATCTTGCCGCATTTACCTTCCTAAGAACCATTCCCCATTTTGACTGCGGTTTTGGATACCGTGAACTGACCCGCCCCGTCCCCCTGGTTTTCCTTGGTAACCGCTGCCAGCCGACTGTTTCTTTGATATTTCAGAATGATTTCCATCCCCATTTACGGTTAACTTTTTGAAAGGTCTAGCCTGAATTCTTTCCCTGGATCGATGTTTTTCATGAGGAGTTTCAGCCTCTCCAACTTATTTGCAACTTGCGGCTCAGGTCCAATTTCTTTTCCCGGTTCACTTCCCCAAATTATTCGTTTAGCCCCATCAGGCGACTGAAAAAACAATTGCTTATTATCCAACCCAACGATGGGGGGGAAGGAAATCCATTTTTCGTTTTGAAGAAGACTCGCAAGTCGGGCGCTAACAACGACATCGGCTTGCTCGATTGGCTTTCCCGGGATAATTAGGGAGTTATCCAGCAATCGAAAGAACTCTGGTAATCCTTCCTTGGGCGCCGAGGCCGGCAACATTACTCCCGCCGAGTCCACCACCCGGAGAGTGTCCAGGCGAGAATCCCCTAGTAAACGAATTCTCATGGCGGGTTTGCGAAAAACCAACTGAACCAAAGCCCGTCCCTCGCGAGGAGCTGAAATGCTCGACACTTTTTCCACCCAGGGATGAAGAGAAAAAGCGTTTTTCAAAATGTCTCTTTTTTCTTGCAAGGACAGGTCCATCTCCGCAGGCAATTTGCCCAGGTATTGAACTTCCTCGAGAAAACCTTCTTTCGTCAAGCCAGAAGGAATGGAGCAATCGATTTGCGAAAAAACCAGATTTTGTGAAGTCGAGGAAGGATGAAGCGCCGGTACTTTTTTACCAAACTGATTGAGAAGAAAAACCCCGGCCAAAGACAAAAGAAAGACCAGGAAAGCGATCAAAAAAAAACGAAGGCCTGGTTGCAACTTGCCCCGGCAGGGCGGCCCATGGCTCATGAGGGGTTACCAAATGGAAATTTCGGGTTCCAATTCCACATTAAACCGTTCCCTAACGCCTTGGCGAATATGCTCAATCAAGCGAAGGACATCCTCGGTTTGGACGCCCGGGTGAAGAATAATGTAATTGGCATCCCGGTCGCAAATTTCCGCCCCGCCAATTTTCTCCCGTTGCAATCCAGCCTGTTCAATCAAAGTGGTTGCCACCAGACCGCGGGGGTTGCGGAAAATTTTCCCGGCATAGGGAACACCCGTGGGAAGATTGATTTTCCTCCCCACCCAGGACTTCTTCAGCCTTTTCATGATGGCTTCAGGTTTATCCTGGTCAAACTGAAATTCCACTGAAAGCAGGACGGGATCATTCAAGTCGCTTCCTTGTTCCCTAAAGGAAATCTCCTCTTTGTCCCGGAATTGGCGATTCCCCTGGGAATCCAAAACCTCGACCCTGCTGACAAAGCGACCTACCGAACCGTTGCGGTCGCCGAGGTTGGATATTACCGCCCCGCCTATGGTGCCCGGAATCCCAACCAGAGTTTCCAACCCGGCGAGGTTGTTTTGCGCGCAAAAAGAAATAGCGGAAAAAATCGAAGCCCCCGCACCCATGCGGGTGATTTTCCCATCCTGCTCACAGGCGACAAACGGTTTTTCAACAAGGCGGACCACCACTCCAGGCAAATAGGCTTTGCAAACTAGCAAGTTGCAGCCGTTCCCCAAGATTCTTAAGCTGATATTTTTTTGCAAGCAGGCCTGAAAAAGGGCAGCCAATTCCCTGACATCGCGGGGAGTGGCCAGCATTTCGCAGCTTCCCCCTAGGCCGGTAAAGGTATACCCCGCCAGAGGCTCTTTGGTTTTGATTATTTCCTTGAATTCACTAAGTACCATGGATGAATCCCGTCCATTTCCTTCAGATTTTCCGTTTTTTACCCAACCCCGTTTTCCTTTCGCTTCCTTAACTGCCTAGCCCCATATCATAAACCAGGATTGGGAATCCCTTTCACGCTTTCCCTTGTTGATAATTTATGGATTTCACCCAGTTAAATAATGGCGCCAGCCAGCCGATTGCCATCCTCGTGAGCGGGGGATTGGACAGCGCGGTCTTACTTGGGACCCAAGTTAAAAAATCCCGGCAAGCAGTATGGCCCTTGTACATTCGCTGCGGTTTGGCCTGGGAACGGGCGGAACTCCACCAATTGCAGCGTTTTTTGCAAGCGATCCGAGAACCGAATTTACAACCCCTAAAAATCCTGGATCTTCCTGTTGCTGATATTTACGGGAACCACTGGAGTTTAACTGGACAAGGAATTCCGGATAAAAACTCCCAGGATGAAGCGGTATTCCTGCCCGGGAGAAATGTGCTTTTGACCATGAAAGCAGCCCTTTGGTGCCATTTGAACCACATTCCCAATCTGGCCCTGGCCCTTTTGGGGGGGAATCCCTTTCCCGATTCCAGCGGAAATTTTTTCAGCGGTCTCGAGCAAACATTGAACCAATCCGTGGGCGGGCAGGTGCAAATCCTACGGCCATTTTCCCAAATGAAAAAGGACCAGATAATCCTCCTGGGGAAAGACCTTCCACTGGAACATTCCCTTTCTTGCATCAACCCCAAGGGAAATCACCATTGCGGACAATGCAACAAATGCGAGGAACGGATGCAAGGATTTAAGGTTTCTGGGATTTCTGATCCAACGGTTTATTCAAGGAGCGGTAATGTTTAGCGTGACCAGAGAACTGGTTTTTTGTTATGGCCACCGTTTGCTGAATTACAATGGCAAGTGCCGCCACCTCCATGGGCATAATGGAAAAGCCCTTATCACGCTGGAAGCGAAAGACCTCGACTCCTTGGGAATGGTGGTGGATTTTTCCCGGCTGAAGCAAACCGTGGGGGCCTGGATCGATGAAAACCTCGACCACAAAATGGTCCTGCACAAAAATGACCCCATGCTGGAACATTTCCGTTCCCAGGGAGAACCTGTGTACATCATGGAAGCAAATCCCACGGCAGAGAACATCGCCAAGGAAATTTTTCAGCTAACAAAAAAGATGGGCTTTCCAGTGGTGGAAGTGCGACTTTGGGAAACGGAATCCTGCTACGCAACCTACAGGGCTTAATGGCGGCTTTTTCCCCGGTTCCATGCACCCAGCACCAGCTTCCGTAAAAACCCAGGGTAAGTCTCACCCAGGGAATCCAGGCTGATCGCCAGACCCGCTTCAATATGCAAATCCGAGTTGGGGTTCACCTCAATGACAAACGGTTTTCCTTCCTTGTTCGTGCGCAAGTCGATTCTGCCGTAATCTCGCAATCCCACAGCATGAAAAGCCCGCAACGCCAGTTGTTGAACTTCGGCATTCAATGCTGGGTCCATTTTGGCTGGATATTCGAAAGGGGTTCCATCGAATTCCACCGAGTCCGGTTTCCATTTGGCATCATAGGAGATGATCGGCCACAATCCTTTGTCGCGGATGTGAAAATGGATTTCTGAGGGGGACATCGCTTTGGCTTCGGGGTAACCCGCCAAGGCAACGGTAAACTCACGGCCATCAAGAAATTCTTCCACCAGAACAGGGGACCCGTATTTTTCCAAAACATACTGAACCCGGGCTTCCAATTCTTTCTGGTTTGTCACGACGCTGCCCTGATCGATGCCGATACTGGCATCGGTGGACGCTGGTTTTACCATCCTCGGCCAGGCCAAATCGTGTTTTGCAACCGGAAGGGATTCCACCTGGAAAAACTTGGGGGTTGGAATTCCGTGGAAAGAAAGCACCTGTTTACACAGGAGTTTGTCCCTGCCAATAAACAAAGGCCCAGGAGAGGAACCGGTGTAGGGGATTTTTTTCCACTCAAGTAAACCCGCCAGGTAAATCTCAGTCTCGGTAAAATCGCCAAACCCTTCGAAAAGATTGAGGACCACATGGGGCGGGTTGGAATTAAGTCTCTGGATGAATGGGGCCAGGTCTATTTCCAGGGGAATTTTTTCGGAAACCAGTCCGGATTTAATCAGGTTTTCTTCAATGACCTCAACGGTTTCGAGGATTTCCAGTTCGGAATAGTAATCCTCATGCTCCTCCGGGAGGACCGGCTGGTTATAAATTATCGTGACCCGGAAATCACCCGGGAGCTTTTCCTTAAGGTTGAGTTCAGACATGAATGCAACTTCTATTCCAAGGGAATGGCGTCAAACCGCCAGGTTATGTCTTTTCGCAGACTCCATGAAAATTCGTGAAATCAAGCGCTCGTAGGTCCAACCCATTCCCTTGGCCAAAAAACAAAGGTCGCTGGTAACGGGATTCAACCCCGGCAAGGGATTGGCTTCAATGAAAAAAGGCCGGGATAAAGCATCCAGGCGAAAATCAATTCGTGCCAAGTCTTTGCACCCCAGGGCGGTAAAAGCTTTTAGCGCCTGATCAAACAAGGCTCTTTCCACTTTTTTATCGAGCAACGCCGGAGCTTGGTATTTAACCCGGTTGAGGAAATCCCTTTTGACATCCAAACTGTAAACAAACCGTGGTTCGTCGGCGAGGGGAATGATTTCCATGGCGCCAATCACCTCGGGGTGGCCATTGCCAATCAAACCAACGGTGATTTCGCGCCCTTCAATAAACTCCTCAACCAAAACCGGCTGGCTGTAAATCCGCCCAAGTTGGTTGATGATTTTTTGAAGCTGGGCAAAATCATCAACCACTGAGGCATCCCGGATCCCCTTGCTGGAACCTTCCCAGGCGGGCTTGGCAATTAGCGGAAAGGCCCAGGATTGCTTTTTTAACTCGCTCAAATCCCCGCAGGGGTCGATCAGTTGGCCTTTAGGAAGGGAAACCCCGGCAGAAGCGACGATTTTTTTCGCCACTTCCTTATCCAAAGTGACGCACAAGGTAAAAGGATCGGAAAAGGTATACGGGATGCCCATGATTTCCAAAAGCCCGGGAACCCGGGCTTCACGGGAGCGGCTGCAACCCCGCCCTTCGGCAAAATTAAAGACAAAATCCGGGCGGCATTCCACCAGCCGAGAGGGCAATTCAGCGCCCTCGGCCAGAAACGCTACTTCATGTCCCAAGGATCTCAGGACCTGGGTTATCGCCTCAACCGTTTGCGGGCTATCAAACTCTTCCTCGAGATCTCTGGTGGACGAGTGCGAAGACTCTTTCAAATTGCAACAGATGGCGATTTTCATGAAACCAGTTGCTCAAAAAAAAATCGGCCGCCCAAGTCACCCGGACAACGGCGGCCTAATACTTTACTGCAGCAAGGATATGAATTACTCCCTGGCAAATCCATCCACGCTGCGCTCCAAGGGCATCAAGGGCTCTTTTTCCACCACTTCGCTCTGGCAACCTGCGGACCCCACATTGGAAGTGGTCAGAAGATTGAGTTGCCTGCGAACCATGCGTTCCGAATTTTCAGGAATCAGCGCCGACTTGCTTCCTTGAAGAAGCGAACTGACACCCCGGGTTCGGGTTTGGTCGCTGGTTTGCAAAGGTTTGTCCTCGGCCTGGTAACGAACCAGCATGCCCTCGTAATTGCGCAGGACGACCGCGTCATCGGATGCGGAAACCACATAATTTGGCATCACGGGAATTTTCCCGCCACCATGCGGGCTGTCCACCACATAGGTCGGAATGCCAAGGCCAGACATATGGCCCCGCAATCCCTCCATGATTTCCATGCCCTTCCATACGGAAGTGCGGAAATGCCCAGCGCCAATGACAGGATCGCAATGGAATAAGTAATAGGGGCGCACCTTGATTTTCAACAACCCCCGCATCAACTGTCGCATCGTGTCAAGAGAGTCGTTAACCCCGCGGAGAAGAACCGTGTGGTTATTGACCGGCACCCCGGCTCGCAAAAGAGCCATGCAAACTCGGGCGGACTCAACGGTGATCTCTCTTGGGTGGTTGAAATGAGTTTGCACCCAAACTTTCCCCACTGAGGAAAGCAAATCTACCAAAGACTGATCAAATAAACGCTGGGGTAGAGTAACGGGAACCCGGGTGCCAATTCGGACCACATCCACATGGGGAATGGCGGCAAGGTTTTCCAGGAAAAAGCGGAGCTTGGCCACCGGCAAGGTCAGGGGATCGCCCCCGGAAACGATCACATCGCGTATTTCCGAATGGGCCCGGACATATTCAATCATTCTTTCATCGTCACGGCTGATGGAATCCCACCCCCCGCGCACCATGGTTGCCCGTTTTCTGGTGCAAAACCTGCAATACATCGAGCAAACATGAGTGGTGACCAGCAAGGCGCGGTCGGGATAGCGGTGCGTCAACCCGGGCACGGGAGAATCCTTGTCCTCTTCCAGGGGATCAACCAATTCATAACCGCTGGGATTGGTTTTTTCCAAAGGGGAGGGAATGGACTGCAACCGGATGGGGTCATCCATATCGTCAGGGTTGATCAAGGAAAAATAATAAGGGGGGATGGCAGTTTTGTATTCTGTTTCAAGATTGCCGATAGCCTCAATTTCATCTGGGGTAAAACGGATGAGGCCTTTTAACTGCCTAATAGAGCGAATGGCATTTTGCGATTGCCAACGCCAGTCATTCCACTGGTGATCAGGGATATCGCGCCAAAGTGGATGGCGCCTAGACTTACCAGGAGGCTCTTCATCCTCGCCGCAAAACTGTTCGGCAGGGAATCCATGCGCCACGCTGGCCCGCACTTCAGATTCACTCATACGATTAAAAACCTCCAAAAGGACTCGTAAATCACTTCCTTGACTCCCCTTCGCATCCATTCCCGTTGCATTTTCAGCTGAAGGAATCAAGGAACATTATTCGGCGATGATAACGATGTCCACCTAAATTACAATACCTACCTGGCTTTCCTCATCGACTTCAAACCACATTTTCGTTTTTTTTCGTCCCACTTTTTTCCTTATCACTTGCTCAATCCTGGCGCTGCTTGACTTGGGCTTGCGGCTTTCCCATACGATCTCCTTGCCAGGTTTTCTCTCCTCCATTCGATTGCGTCGATGGGCTCCACTGCCATGAAGACTATTTCTCCTCCCGATTGGGTGCTTCCGCCAGGCGTTGCCAACACGCAATGGGAATACCTTTCCAGCGAATCCTTGGCGCGGGAATATGACGACAAGATCCAAGGCTCCGGGCTATGCCCAGTGGACAATAGTTTTTTCCTCAGACATTGCCCCCGACCGGGAATTACACTCGACCTGGGATGCGGCACTGGACGGTTGGCCCGAATCCTGAATCCCCAAGGGTACAAAGTCATGGGGGTTGATTTGTCCAGCCCCATGTTGTCGGAGGCTTCGCGTTGGCAAGACCAGGGCAATTTGAATATCCGGGCCAACATGATTGAATTGCCTTTTTTGGAAAGCTCTTCGATGGATTACGCCGCCTGTTTATTCAGCAGCTTTGGCATGGTCTTGGAAAAGGGATTCCGGGAAAAGATGGCCGGGGAGATTCACAGGGTCCTCAAACCCGGGGGGATTCTGATCCTTCATGTTCACAATTTTTGGAGCGCCTTGACTGGACAGGGAGGGATGCGGTGGGTCTTGGTTGACCTGGCAAAAAGAATCCTGAGAAGTGAGCCTTTTGGTAACCGAACCATGCCCTTTCATCAGGGGATTTCGGGATTAACCCTTCATTTGTTCACTGAAGGAGAAATCAAATCGTTATTAAGGAAAAAGGGCTTTTCGGTAGTCGAAGTCTTGCCATTGACGGGCAAAGCCGCGGCCTGGCGGATGGCCATTCCTCAGGGATTTCTGTTGGCAGCCCGGCGGGCATGAGAACATTTAAGCGCCCACAGGTCCCATCTAAAAGAACTTTAGCGGATTTGCCGATTTTGCCGATTCCGATAAATGGAAATATTCGGCAGATTGTTTTGGATTTCTTTTTACAAAGGTTAGGCTATGATTAATTCGCTCAATCGGGTTGCCCTTTGAGGATTGTGATTTTTCAAGAACCATGCGTTTCCGGCTCGTCCCCCTTGAAGGGGGCAAAACTGTTGATTTAACCCGCGACCTGACCTTGGTTGGGCGGAAGGACGATTGCGATTTGCGCATCGACCATAAGTCCATTTCCAAATTCCATTGCATAATCGCCAAGCTGGAAAAGGAATTGTTGGTTCGCGATCTGGGAAGCACGAACGGGACCAAAGTCAATGGCCAACGAATCCGCCGGGCCATCCTGAATTCCAACGATTGCTTGGCCATTGCCAACATTCCCTTCAAGGTGCAAATCACCAATGAGAGCCCGCCAGCGGCATTCAATCATGATGTGACTTTGATGTCGCAAGAGGAAGAAGAAGTGGTAGTGGCTGAGGAAGTGGTGGAGGAAAAAATGGGGGAGAAGAAAGGCAGCGACAGCGATGAAAGTCGTGTTATTCCCAAACCGATGGACAAAATCAACGACCTGCCTGATGTTTATCCATCCAACCCTTAACCAATCAACATCCAGAGTTTTGCAAGTCAGACAAAACTTGGATAACCCCCTTTAACATTTTCTTGGTGTGGAAAACCGCCAGTGATAAACGGATTCGTGATTCCCCCTCGGGCACCGAGGGCGGCCTTATAGCCGGGGCAAAGTAACCTTCTTGGGCCAGGCGTTTGGACCATTCCACTGCCCTGCCTGGATTGTCCAAAAGAACCGGAATAATTTGTGTTTGCGTTTGGCCAATATTCATTCCGTGTTGGCGGAGTTCATCCCTGGTGAAACCAAAGTTTAAAGACAGGCGCTTGCGATTTTTTGCCTGGCGGATGATTTTCAACCCTGCCAGGGCTGCGCCAATAGATGCCGGACAATTTCCCGTGGAAAAAATATACGACCTGGCACGGTTCCTTGCCAATTGAACCAGTTCTTTTTCTCCACAGGCAAATCCGCCCTGCGCTCCAAAGGCTTTGCTGAATGTGCCAGTTTTTACCAGGAATGCTGGCCACTCCTTTCCCGCCAACTCGGATTCCAAGATCCCACAACCACGATTACCAAAAACACCTGTTGCATGGGCTTCGTCCACCACAACCATCGCCTGAAACCTTTGGGCAATTTCCAGAATTTCCTTTAAGGGCGCAATGTCCCCATCCATGCTGAAAATGGAGTCAGTAACAATCCAATTGCGGCGCGCCTTCCCGCCTTGCCTGGCAAGTAGACACTCCAAATGATTGAGGTCGGCATGGCGGTAGGTCCGGTAAAAGGCCCTGGAAAGGCGGCAGCCATCGATCAGGCTGGCATGGTTCAAGGCATCGCCAAAAACCGCGTCACGGGGACCAATCAACCCGGAAAGCACACCGAGGTTCGCGCCATAACCCGAGGGAAAAACCATGGCATCCCCTGCCCCTTCCCATTGGGCCAAGGCTTGTTCCAATTTCTCCACCAAGGGGAACCGTCCTGAAACTAAAGGGGAAGCGCCAGCGCCTGAGCCATATTTTTCAATGGCCAGCCTGGCGGCGGTTTTCAGGCGCGGGTCCTGGGAAAGCCCCAGGTAATCATTGGAGGAGAAGTTGACCAGCTTTTTGCCATTTAGCTGAAGGAAACCGCCAGGAAGCATCCGGGCAGTTTTCATTTCGCGAAGAAGCCCGCTGGAAAAAAGGGACTGCAGTTCCCCGGTTATCCAGGGAATAGCTAATGCCGCGCTAGACTTTTTTGCCAAGGATTGTTTTTCACCCCTGCAATACCGGCAGTGAAAAAACAGGACTAGAGTGCCCCTCGGCCGGAACGGAGGCCACCGGCAACTCGTGATCCAAGTCGCCCACGCGATCGTCCTCCCACTCCAATTCCAGATCGCTGATCATTTGCAGGTCTTCCTGGTTGGGACGCCCAGTTGTCGACAGGTAATTGCCAATCAACCCGCTGGTGCCCCCCACATAGAAAATCCAGCTTTGCAAATCCCGGAGATTTTTCTCCCTGCCGCCTGCAACTTTCAAATCCTGCTTGGGAAGGATCAGACGCATGACGGCGATGATTTTCAAAATCTCCATGGGTTTTAAACGGGGGGTGTTTTCCAAAGGCGTGCCGGGAATTGGGTGGAGGAAATTCAAGGGAACCACATGTGGATTCAATTCCTTGAGACTAAAAGCCACGCTAACCCGGTCCTGTACACTTTCTCCCATGCCAAAAATACAACCGCAGCAAGCTTCCAACCCGACCTTTTGCGCCAGGCGCACAGTATCTACCCGTTCTTGCCAGGTGTGGGTGGTAACTACTTTGGGATAAAACTCTCGAGAGGTTTCTAAATTATGGTTAATACGGCGGATCCCAGCAGCTTTTAATTCCTTGGCTTGGTCTTCCGTCAGGGTACCAAGGGTAGCGCAATGGCAAATACCGTCCACCTTCTTCATGGACCGGACAGCTTCCATGATTTTCGGCCATTCTTTTTTGTTCGGCCCGCGACCGCTGTTCACGATGCCAAAAGCGCTGGCGCCATTATCACGAGCGCTGACACAAGCTTTTTCAACTTCCTCCCCATCCATCATGGAATGGGATTGAACCCCGGTGTCGAAGTGGGCGCTTTGGGCACAAAACTGGCAATCTTCGCTGCAGGAACCAAACTTGGTGGGAAGGATGCTGCAAAAAGTCACCTTGTTGCCATGAAAGTGCCGCCGAACTTTGTTGGCCGCGTAGAACAAGTCGTAAAGCGAATCCCCTTCCAGATTTAGAAGGTAACTCGCTTCTTCACGGGTTATTTCCCCGCCCCGAATTACTCTTTCAGCAAAGGGAAGAATGTCCATTGACTGGTCACGGGAAATTTCCATTTGGAACCTCCAAACAATCGAAAAAACAACCAGGCTTAGTCAATGATATCAATTTTTTCGGCTAGGCATGCAAATGACAAACAATACCAAAAGGCTACAGAGAAAGGCAAAAGTGCCGACAAGGACCAGGGATGGTTTGCTTGAATCCACAACTGGGGCAGTTTCGCCTCCCTGCCCAAAGGCCAGGGAATTCAACCCCATAAAAAAAACAGTTGTTAATAACCAAAGAAGCCGCACAAACTCCCTCCAGCGGAGAAGGTCTCAACCCGCATGCCTCCAGGGATTCTTCCACCAACTACCCAGACTTGGCGAGGAATATTCTACCGCTTCCCTTTGCAACCGGTCCCGTTCCTCATCCTGGCACTGGCGCCACCGATTTTTTCGGTACCAACGATGAATGTAATACTGAATTATGGCCCCAATTACCACCATGCACATGGCCACAGCATCCACCAAACCAGGTTTCTTATCCAACAACCCAGCGCCATCCACGGCATTTAACCGGTCCAACAGGGCCAGGATACCATAGGTGAAACCAATTGTACCCAAAAGACTTGAGAATCCAGTGAACCAAAACGGGTACAAAAGGATGGCCAATAATCCCCCTACGAGGAGTGCGGCCACCCAGGGGTCCCCGGCGGGCAGAAAAACGCCGGCCAGCGAGGCGCCGGTCATTCCTCCCAACAGGAAAACAAAAACTCGGATCAATGCCAATGAGAGAATCCCCGCTGAAAAACCAAAGAGCAAGGCTGAAAGCAAGGGCTGCATACCCATGGCCGGGCCAGTTTCAAAACCGAAATAACCGGCCAACCCGGTGGAAAGAAAGACAACCCAAAACTTGTGGGTCGTGTATCCCATGGTCCAAAGGAGCAAGGAAAACGCCGCCAAAAATATCAGGGTCAGAGCGGACAGCTTGTTTACATCAGCGAAAATTTCCGGATCCAGGAAGTGCATGGCCTGGCGAACTCCTTTTCAAGCCGAGAGCCAAAAAGTTTAACTCGTGAAGGGTAATGGGAAAGCAGTGTTTCTGTCAATAAAAGGAAGGATTATTGATGAAAGAACGGGTCCATTTTTCCAAAACAGCAGTTTCTTGCCCCCCTTGGCCGGAAACCTCCATGGTCCTACTAGCCTCCCCGGTAATTACCAGGCTTATATGTATGCGGTTGATTGGCAGGTATTGCCGGATTTTTTCCTCCCATTCCACCAAGAGTACCCCTTCGGGGTCAAAGGCTTCAAGCCCGCCCATTTCCAGAAAGTCTCGCGGGTTTTTCAGCCGGTAAGCATCCATGTGAAAAATTGGGCAGCGAGCCGAGTATTCTTGAACCAAGACATAAGTCGGGCTGGTGACAAATTCCGGGTGTTTACAGCCTAAGCCAACAGCAATGGCGCGCACCAAAGTGGTTTTCCCCGAACCTAGCAGACCTTGCAGCCCCACCACCATTCCAGGGCACAATAGTTTTCCTAACTCCACTCCTAGCGCCTGAAGCTGGCACAAATCAGAGATGGGAATTAAAAGGGGAAAGTCCATGTTCACAAAATATCATTCCTCATCCTCATTTTCATCGGGTTTATCGGCGCGGGGATTCCCTTTCCCTATCCGCTGCAATTGCTTGCGGTAATAAACTTTCACAGGGTCGAGTGCCACCGCTTTTTGTTGTTCCTCCAGCGCTTCCTTTTGTCTTCCTAACTGAAACAAAACTTCGGCAAGCGTATCGTGGTAGGCCGGGCTCTCCGGGTCGATTTGCACCGCCTTTTGAGAATGGCTCAATCCCCAGTCGAGGTCTCGTTTGCAGCAGGCGCTCATCCAGGCGGCGGAATTATGAGCCCAGGCACAGCCGGGGTACATCGCACATATTTCATCCAACCGAGTTTTCGGCGTTTGAAAAACCCTATCCGCCATTTCCTTCTTTCCCTTGCCCGCCAGGACCTCATAAACCAGGATGGGCAAGTCCACATCGGCGGGAAATAACTCCTGGGCTTTGCTCAAATACTTTTCACATTGGAGAAACTCGCCTTTCTCGGCGAAATCGCGGGCCCGTAAGCGGTAAGTAATCGCCGGGACACCCAGGTAAGCCGGCGACTGCAAGAAAGTCACATAAGGCGTCATGCAGCGAAGCAAGGCAAGTTCATAGGCATTGGCGCCATCGAGGAATTTTTTCTTGGCGACCAAACTGCCTGTCAAAGCCCGAGTGGCAGTGCCCACATGAAAAGACCCCGGCTCGCCCGTTTGTTTAACCAGCGTAAATTCCTTTTGAGCCTCATCAGGAAAGCCCCGGCGGGCAAGGGCAAATGCAAAGTCTGTTCGCACTTGATCATTGCCCAGTGGGATCCACCTGGCCAGCCGGGTCCATTTTTCCTCTTCGCTTTTCAGCCCCTCGGCGCGGGCCATGCGGCCGGCAAGGAAGACAGGCAAGGGGTTGCCCTTGTTCATTTTCCATGCTTTCAAATAAACTTCACGGGCGAGACTCCACTTTTTCGTCCCAGCCTGCAGGTCGGCCAATTCCATCCAGCACTTTTCGTCACTGGCTTCCTGGCACAACTTTTCCAACTCTTCCACTGCGCCATGCGTTTTCAAGTGCCTGGCGCAAGCTCGAAGCAGATTAACTCCCTCCGAAGAAATGACTCTTTTCGAATACTCCAACATTTCCCCAACAAGAGCCTGTAGTTCCTCTTTGGAACATTTCCGGTCAACCAATTTTTGAATAACTGGCATGATTTCTTTGGCGCTTACCGAAGAATCTTTTTTGAATAGATACCGCAACACAGGATCGAGGTATTCCTCGCCATCGCCATAAAGTGCCTTGAGAATTCTGGCGGCGCTTTCACGCTGGTCCGGTTGGGAAAGGTAAAGAGTGGCCGCGTCTCTTGCCTCAGTTTTTAGTTTCAGTTGGGTTAGACTTTGAATCAAATGAATCGGCCAATCCCCTTCGGCCTTCTCCTTAAGCTGCTTGGAATATTTGCTGAATACGGCCAAGGCCGCTTCCCTTTTCCCCACGGAATAATGGGCTTTGGCCAGGGTCAATTCCATCAAAGGGAGACTCCTGTCGGCAAGTTCTCTGGCCTCGGCAACCAGTTTTTCCGCCTCCGGATGCTGAAAGCCGGCGATCAACAATTCCAGCACCATTTGCTTATTCCCAGAGCGTATCAACCAATCGAGCCCTTCTTTTTTCCGGCCGTTGATCAGGGCGATTTTTCCCAATTGCGACTCGTTTTCCTGTTTTTCATCGGGAACTTCAAAATCCTTGAATATCGCCTGGAATTCCTTTTCGTCCCCAGCCAACCGGGCCATGGCCAACCTGTATCCCAACTTTCCCGGCATCAAATCGTCGGGGTAAACATTTCCCTTCAAGACCGCGGACCAATCCCCGTTTTCCAAAAACAGGTTGCACGCCAGAATTTCATGACCCGCTTTTTTAGCAATGGCAGCGGCCTGCCCGGTGTCTCCCAGCGCCCGATGCAAATAGGCCCCCAAAACATCACGAGTATCCTTCTCCATCCGCCCAAACTTCGGATCCCTGGATTTTTCCAATTGCTCTTTCACCCGCCCATCCAATACCGCGAAAGCGGCCAGGTGAGAATGCGCACCTTCGGCACGGCACTCCAGCAAGAAGAAGAGGAATTGCTGCAACAGAGCCATTTCATTGGCTTCCACTAACGAGGGAACCGCCTGGGGAAACCGTTTGGAAACATGGGTTACCAAGGGCAGACGGATTTCTGCCTGTTCTTCTGCTTGCAACACTTTGATGGCAGAACGAATGCCGGGCAGGCCAGCTTCCAATAGTTTGTTCAAGTGCTCCTCTTTTTTGTCGGCTGGGGAGCTTTGGTAAGCTTGAATCAAGTCAACGATGGCGACCGGCGTGTCGACATAAATTCCCCACTTGAATTTTTCAAGAAGCTCCTGGCAGCGTTTGCGAATTTCGGGGTCATCCCGCTTGACTGCTTTTTTCAAGAACTCTTCGGCTTGGGTTCCGGCTTTCCACAAATTCTTCTGCGCTTGTTCCCGCTTGACAAACTCTCCGGAGCCCAAGTCTTCAATCCAGTTTTCAATTTGCGCGGGCGCCGGGCCTTGGGAACGGCCTACAAAGCCCACCAGGGCAAGTATCAAGCAAGAACAAAATAACCGGAGAAAGGTTTTCATCGAAATTGCCCGCCCTGGCGCCTTGTTTGCCAATTTCCACATTTATCCTAAGCCTTTTTCAGTATTGAGAGCAAGTTAAACCTCCCGCTTGGATGAGGGATGGGTGACGAACAAGCGGGACCAATTTGGTTTTTTTTGACCCAAGCACAAGGAAGTAACGGTTTAATTACGCAAAGAAAATACAGGATTCGATAACCTTGTTCCCTTGGCGCCCTGATGACTTTGCGTTAAATGGATTCCCCGAAAAACCGGGTAAAGGAAAAATGCCCGGGTCGAAGGCACCTTGTACCAGTTACCTTTCCTGAATTTGTTTGGCTTTCGAATTGATTTGAGTAATTATTGGGCAAGTCAATAAGGTGGCGGCTAATTCTGTGGAGAAATAATCCCATGCGTTTTTCCTTACCAATTGCCCTGGTGGTTTTGTTTCTGTCTAGCCTCCTTCTTCCCAAAAATGGAATGACGGAGGAAAAACCTGGAGAGGAATTTCAATGGGGTTTTGCCGAGGTTGATATCACTCCCCCCCTTGGGAAAAACCCTGTTTATGTGGCGGGGTTTGGGCACAACCGACTTGCCACGGGAGTTCACGATCCACTTTTGGTTCGCACGGTGGTAATCAAAGGGAAGGGAAAAAAAATAGCCTTGGCCTGTGCTGACCTTGTGGGTTTGTTTAATCATGAGGTAGAAAAAATCCGGCAGGGACTGCCTAACTTCGATTATGTCCTGGTTTCCACGACGCATAATCATGAAGGCCCCGACACCCTGGGGCTCTGGGGGAAATCTCAGTTTCAATCTGGCATTGACCACGCTTACATGGATTTGGTCAGGGAAAAAGTCATCCAGTCGGTTCAGGAAGCGGAAAAAAAATGCGCTCCAGGCACCGCCAAAATCGGTCAGGTTCAGCTACCAGAACTGCTTCACGATTCCAGGGAACCCCAAATTAAACTCGATACCCTAACCGCTTTGACCATTCAGGGGAAAAACCAACAAGCCTTGGGGACAATGGTTTTTTGGCATTGCCATCCAGAAACACTGGCCAGCGAAAACAAGCTGATCAGCTCTGATTTTGTCGGATACGCGGCCAAGGAAATTGAAAAACAGATTGGGGGAAAATCGGTGTTATTCACTGGCGCGGTCGGCGGCTTGATGACCTCTTTGCGGGTTCCCATCAAGGATTCAAAGGGGGAATTACTCAAGGACGGATCGTACGAAAAAACGGAGAGGTATGGGAAATTGCTGGCTAAGGGTTGCGTGGATTCCCTAAAGGCAGGGGCAAAGTTGAATCTTTCAACCCTTTCGGTTCGTGCCAAGAAAATCTATTTGCCGGTGGACAACCCGCTGTACCGCCTGGCAGGCCAGCTTGGCGTTTTCAAACGGCCGAATTATGAATTTGACGCCAACACTCGGGAAGGAACTGGCCCCATAGAAGGCGCCAAAAATCCGGCCATTCAAACCGAGGTGGCCATAGTCCGAATTGGAGATCTTTCCATTGCCTGCATCCCTGGAGAGATTTACCCGGAACTGGTCCTGGGTAAAGTAGTTGAAAAGGCTGAAAAAGAAGCGGACTTTCCCGAGGCCCCGATTGAGCCGCCGGTTTTTCATTCCTTAAAAACCAAATATCAAACCATGGTAGGACTTGCCAATGATGAAGTTGGTTACATTCTTCCTAAAAGGCAATGGGATGAGAAAAAACCCTTCGCCTACGGGAGGAAAACCGCACCGTATGGGGAAGTCAACAGCCTCGGGCCGGAAACGGCAAAGTTGATTTGCGAATCCTTACAATTCTTATCCAAAGAGTAAGCGGTCATTTCCCCCGGGACACTGGGTTGGCTGGAGTGGGTTGGGCTTGCGGCACGATTTTGGGCATTGGCGCCGGAGTCAAAGGCAAGCCATCTTTGCCGTTAAGCTTGGGTGGTTCCGTTTGCGTAGAAACCCCCGGGGGAGGCAAAATCGGCGCCTGCTGGATAATTACCGGCGAAGATTCCTCAATAACAGGCTGCCCCTGCTGCACGATGAATTCGCCCGTCCCCAAAGAATCGCTCATTGCCGCGTTGGCATCTTTATTCCGGTTCAGGAAAGTGCCATTGCCCCAATGGCATCCCAAAGTGGTAGCAAGGCCAGCCAAAATTGCGCCAGAGACAATTTTTCGAATGAACATAGTTCCGCACCCCGTTGGAAAGCTGAAAAACCCCGTGTTGAACTATGACCCAAAAAATCAGGTGCGGCAATTTTGTTGAGAAAATTAAATAAAAACGCGATGAACCTGGTATGGTCCATCGCGTTTAAGAGTATCCACCGGAAAAACCGGCAAGGTTTTGCAAAAACTAGCCTGCCTTTTTGGCGGGAGATTCCTTGGCGGTGGAAATGTTCTCGCGCAAATAATTCAGGGCTTCATCCAGTTGCTTGTCTTTGAATTCCTTTTTTTCACCGGGAGTCCCACTCGGAATTTTCTTGTGAATAATCTCAATTTCCCGGTGGTGCTCCATCAAATCATCCCTTTCCTTGCGGGACAGCTTGATTTCCAAATCAGGCTTTACTCCCCATTCATCCTCGTCTTTTCCCCCGGTGCTGGATTTGTTGAGATTCTTGCCATTGGGCCGCCAGAAAGAAGCAATGGTAAGTTTCAATTCGCCATCGCCAAACGGCTGAATGTTTTGCACGCTGCCTTTTCCGTAACTCCGCTCACCAACAATCAAAGCGCGGTGATGATCCTGCAAAGCGGCGGAAACAATTTCGCTGCCACTGGCGCTTCCCCCGTTAACCAGGCAAACCATGGGGAATTCCAGCAAGCTGCCTTCGTGGATGCCGGTATGCTTGGATTCCCGTCCGGCGCGCGGACGAATGCTGACGATCAAGCCGTCATCAATGAAAAGATCGGAAATATCAACCGCGCTGTCGAGCAACCCACCGGGGTTAAAGCGCAAATCGAGTACAAACCCCTTAACGCCTTTGCCCACAAGTTCCCGCATGATTTTCAGCAAATCGCGAGCGGTGTTTCGGGAAAAACTGGTCAAGCGGACATAGCCAATTTTTGATTTGGGATCGATCATGTAATTCCAATCGTCGTCCTTATTCCTTTGAAAGCCAAGGACCGTTTCAACCTCCACCCTGCCCCGGGTAATTTCAAATTCCAAAGGCTTCTCCTCTCCTTCCCGTTTAACCACAATTTTGACCTTGGTATTGGCCCGGCCAAGGATTTTCTTGACCGCATCCGAAAGCTGCATGCCCTTGGTGGAAATCACTTCCTGTTCGGGCAACTTTTTCCCCTCACTATCGACTTCACGAATTACGGTTGTGATAATATCCCCCGCCATGACTCCGGCTTTGTAGGCCGGGCTGTTTTTGATCGGAGTCACGACCAGCAACATATCAGTGTTAGAGTCCTTGCGAATTTGCACGCCAATACCGGTAAAATTCCCCTGCACATCCCGGTCAAAATTGGCCTTGGTTTCGGCGTCAATGTAAGTGGTGTAGGGGTCCAGGTGGCTTAACATGCGTTGCAAGGTAATGTCGATATCCTTGCCTTTATCAAGGTCCTCTCTTTTTCCCAGGTGCATGCGGGCGGCAGCAAGAACCTCGAGAATATCCTTTTCCTTGAGTTCCTTCGGGGATTTCAATTTATCCCCAATCGCGCCTGGAATTTTTTCCTCAATCCGGCGGAATAACCCCCGGATGCCCCATGCAGCCATCTCCCCAGGGTTGACATCCTTGACATAGCCTTTACGAATGGCTTCAATCGCTTTCAAAACCGTTTTTGAAAAGGCATCGGCCTTTCCTTGACCCAACTTGGTTTGCTCGAGGATTTCCTTCCTTTTGGTTTCAAACTGATCGTAAGTCGATTTCCCATCCGCCAGGGCCTGGTATTCCTTGCGCAGGTTCCTTTGCGCCTCGAGGCGTGGCATTTGCGCCAGGTAAGTTTTTCCTTCCTGGACCATTTCCTTGGAAAGTTTTCCATCTCCGGCCAGCTTTTCAAATTTGCTCAAGCGCGCCTGCGATTGAGAATATGGCCCAGGATTCCTGCAAATGCCAAAATGGTTGATGCGTCCACCAAGGGCCCAATGCATCTGGTTTTTCTCTTCCCGGGTTTTTCCATTTTTCCTGGCCAGTTCAGGAATTTCCTTGTCCAAGTATTCGGCCAGTTCATCGACGGTGACAATGCCATCGGGTTCATACCCGTCCTTGTCGGCGGCGCCTTTCAATCCATTCAAAAGGGACTGAGTAAAAATCCCCTGGTTTTCCAGGTCAAGAGATTGGGTCAAGCCATTGGTGGCAAGAAAAACCGCCCGGCCTTGCACCGGACTGGAATCTTCGCCTTCATCCTCGCCAAAAAATTCCTGGTAGGGGTTCTGCCCAAGAGTAACCTCCGCCACCGATTTCCCTTGAGCCAGGAAGCCCTTAAAGTTGATATCAATGAAGGCGCAAAACTGATTCGATTTTAGGTTTTTCAAAACATCGAGAATTTCGGAACTGGCCAAGGCATTTTTCTCCCGACCTTGAAAGGTGGAGTCGGAGGTGAAATAGCAGCGTTGGTCGCCAGAATCCCGCAGCGGCCCGCCTTCCCCAATGAAAGCAAAAAGCACCAGATCATTCGGCCCGGCCTTGGAAACCAGGAATTTCAACCCTTCTAAAATATTGGCCTTGGTGGCTGGGGCAGCGTCCTTGCCGGCATCCCCTGCCTGGGCAGGATTTCCCAAAAGCAAGCGGGTGTTTTCCTTCGACAACCCCAGCACGCCCTGTTTGGAAAGCAAGGCATGCAAAGCCAGAACATCCTTTTCCGCATTGACCCGCTCCTTGATTTGGGGGTCTTTGTATTTGCTGATCCCGGCCAAGACGGCGTAAACCTTGCCGCCCTGTCCCTGGGCCTGAGCCAAAGGAGCCAACAAGTGAGTTGCCAGGAGGCCAATGAAAACTGGGGAAAACAACTTCTTCATTACAATGAGCCCTTTCCCTATTCACGGTGATTTCAGATTATTTCCAGGTTAACCAAAGGTTGGTAGGAAAAACTCCGCATGCCTAAATTATTGTCGCAACCGGGAGGATGGACTGTCAACCCGTAAGCAGGAGAGAAATTACCAGGTCTGTCTTGCCAGTTTGCGTAAAACACCCACTCCTTTTTCCAATGTCTCTTGGCTTGTAGCGTAACTCAATCGGAAATGAGTGTCCTGGCGGCTAAAAGTTATGCCCGGAATAACCATCAGTTTTTCTTGCAAAGCCCTCTCCACGAAGCGGGTTGCCTGCCCCCCTGGCGCCTTGGGGAAAATATAAAAAGCCCCGCCAGGAGTATTGATTTCATAATCCTCTTGCAGTTCACTGATCATAAAATTCAGCTTTTGGCTGTAGGACTCGCGAATCTTCTGGGTGTCGAAATTCACAGCTTCCAGCGCCGCTTCCTGAAATGGGCTTGGGGAACAGACAAAAGTAAACTGTTGCAGTTTGATCATTTCCTGAATTAGATGCGGGGGGCCATGGGCAAATCCCACTCGCCAACCAGTCATGGCACATGATTTACTGAATCCATCCACCACCAAGACATCGGGGTTGTAATTAGCTGGGCTGTCCATTTCCCCATCGTAATGAAATGCGCTATACACCTCATCGGAGACCAAGAGGAGGTTGTTTTCCTTGGCAAGGACGGCCAGGGCTTTCATGGTTTCCGAATCGTAAGCTTTTCCGGTCGGGTTGGCGGGGTTATTAAAAAGGATGGCCTTGGTCTTGGGGGTAATTGCTTTTTGAACCTTGCCGGGATCAATGGAAAAATCGGGGTAAGTATCGATAAAAACCGGCACGCCTCCCGCAAGGGAAACGAGATGCGGGTACATGACAAAATAAGGGTCAAAAACAATTACCTCGTCACCGGGGTCAATAACGGACATCAAGGCCAAGACGAGGCCGCCGCTGGTGCCGCTGGTCACCACCAAGTCCCGGTCTTGGCCAGGAAACTTCGCCTGCACAATCGCCAGCAATTTTTCCCTTAGCGCTGGTATGCCCTGAGTAACGGTGTAGGCGTTTTTCCTTGAATCAATGGCGCGCTTGGCGGCCTCCCTGATTTCCTCGGGGACATCAAAGTCCGGCAAGCCAAGGCTCAGGTTGATTGGATCCTTGATGGACCTGGCCAGTTCAAAAATCTTGCGAATGCCGGAAGATTCAATTTTCGCCATTCGGCTGGCAATCCACCGTGAAACCATGGTTACCTGTTGTTTTTCAAGGCAGTGGGGAGGTCGTGGGGTTTTTCAAAGGCTGCTGCTTCCAGGTTTTGGTAGCGCAAATTCCACAATTTGGCCAGTGCAACCTTGGCTTCAAGGGGAGGAATCGCCCGCAATTTGCCCCCGTTTTCCCGCACCATTCCCAGTGCAATGAGCTTGTCCAGGGCATCCTGAATTTCAAAATCGATCTTTCTGCCTGTGATTTCCTGAACAAACAGTTCCGCATAGTCATCGAGCTGGCTGGCACACCATCCTTCCTCAGGCGAAAATTTCAACAAGCAAAAATAGGCCAGCAAAGCCTCCAGGGTTTCTTGCTCCTCGGCTTCATCCACCAACCGAGTCAAAACCCCGGCATTGGAATCGAGTGTCTGGTAATAAAGGTTCTTGGTCATGCGCAGGTCGTAATCCTGTTTCCTGGCCACATAGTTGTAATAAGTCCTGTAGCCATAGCCGCCGAATGCCAACGCCAAGGGCCAAATTGTCATCCCCACGATCGCCACCAGCCCCGCCTTAAGTATCCCCAGAACCAGGTTGTAAAAAATCATGACCATCCCCGCCAGGATGGGATAGCCAATCAGCCCTTTATCAAAAGGGTTTAATTTTACCTTGGCTCCAGGAAACATCATGGGAACCGAGGTTTTGGGAATATCCTTGAATAACTTCAAGAACACCTTTTGCGTATTGACCTCTTCACCTTCCCTGGCTTTTTCCCTCATTTTGATAAAGAGGGCCAGACGGGACAACCCCGGCACGGAAATCAAGTCCTTTCTCCAGGGACGCCACCAGCGCCGCACTTTCCTCTCCAATTTGCACTCGCCCCGGTAGTACATCAATAGGCGGTCGAATTCCTCCGAATTGACCATCACCTTCATCCCGAGGAATTCCCTGGATTGTGCCAGCCATGTGTCGACCATGTCCCAATTGAGTTTTTCAAAGTTGGCTTTACCCAGGAGTGATTTCACACCGTTTTCCAAATCATCCAAGGGTATTGCGTGGTTTCCCGTAGCCGGGGTAATGGGTTGAATATCCGAATCGGGATCAAAAAGCAGGTAATGGGATTTCAACCCTTCCGCTGCTTGAAGGAAATCGAAATTGATCAGGGCAGTAAGCCCTTGAAAAACCTGGAAAAGCAGGCCGGTCTCTTCTCCAGGGACTGCGGGATGTTTGATTAGAAATCCAACCAGGTCCACTCTGCGAATGGGAATTTGGTGTTCAAGATCCCAGGGATTTCCCATGATAGGACTTTCGCTAAGGCGCCGCCGGGACAGAAAAACCGACTCGGAAAACGGTCACCATTCAAGGCCCTCAAGGCCCTCATCAGGATTTTTGATAAGGTCGTTGGCCAGCTTTTCCAGAAGAGTTTGGATCTCCTCCATTGATTCCGGGCGCGAGGTGGCCTGGAAAGACAAACAGCGGTTGACCAAATCCGCCAGGGCCTTAGGCGCCGTGGGAATTACCGTTTCCACCGGTTTGAAATTTTTCAACCAGGTTTTCAAGTCCACCGGCTTTTCTTCCTCATTCAAAGAGGCCGGGGGAAGGCGGCTGGTAATCATTCGGTACATGGCAGCGCCAAAGGAATAAATGTCGGTCCGCTCATTGACCATGTAATGTTTGGCCTGCTCCGGCGCCATGTATTCAGGAGTTCCCTGCAGCCTGACCTTGGGTTCGTCTCGCAATCGAGCCAATCCGTAATCGACAACCCGCACAATGCCATCCTGCCCTAGCATGATGTTGTTGGGCTTCAGGTCGGAGTGAAAAACATCCTTTTCGTGCAAGTGGGCCACTCCGGCGGCCACCTGGGAAAAAACCTGGACTACCCTTGGGATAGAAAGCCGGGGCGCTTCATCCAGGGTTTTTCCATTCACGAACTGAATTAACATGTGCAATTTTTTCAGACGAAACAGCCAATCCTTGACCGGCTCCAAGGCGTAAATCTTGACTAGGTTGGGATGGTCGAGCATTTGGGCCACGCGAAATTCATGTTCCGCCTGGTCTTTGAATTTTAGCTCTTCAGGCGAATTGATCGACACGATCTTGAGGGCATAGCTGGTGGCATCTTCTTCCCGCTGAATATGCAAAATGGTGCTATGGGCCCCAGCGCCCAAGGGGCCAAAGATGGTAAACTTCCCAATTTTCATCAACGCCCTCCACAAAAAAATTTGCCAGACAACTGGCCAACGCCAATCCCAAAAGTTAGCTTTTGACCTTCCCCGCGACCGGTTGTCCCATAATTATAAAGGATATTCCTATTTCGTCCCTTGCACATTTAGACTTCCACATGGAACCGAACACGGTTGCCGCAGGGCGGCTTGAAACCAGGATTTCCCAATTAGGTAAAGCCCTATTCTCCCTTGCCAAACCGCAACAGCAAGTCCCATTTACCCTTTCTTGGTGGGAAGACCGGGTGATGGAATTCACCATGGCAAATGAACCGCTCAAAGTTGAACTGTTCCGGTTTATTGATGCGCTGCCGGCCCTGAAAACCCCTTCCCTGCTGGCCCAAGGTCTGGGCCCGGTTTTCCAAACTATTCCTTTTGGGCAACCCTTTCTGGGTCAATTCCTGCCATTTCTGATTCCGCAAAAACGGTGGCCCGGAGACCTTTTCAAATCCTTCGTGGAGTATTGCGCCAACCGCATGGCCAGAAAATTCATTGCCGGCGCCAATCTTGAAGCGGTCACTCGAGAATTATTTAATCTCCGTCGTTCCGGGCAGGGTTTCACTGTTGATGTTTTAGGTGAAGCCACCATGACAGAAAAGGAAGCGGAAATATCCCTCGAGGAATACACAAAATTGGCCAGGCACCTGGCCCAGGAAGTGAAGGGATGGGAAGAAGATCAGCGCCTTGACTTTAACTCGCAAGGCAGACTGCCCAGGGCCAATATTTCCATCAAGTTATCTTCCTTGGATTCGCAATTCGATCCCATCGCCCCAGGAACCGTGGTGGAACGAGTCTCCGGCAGAATTCGCCCTTTACTCAGGTTTGCCCGCGACAACCAAATATTCATCTATTTCGACATGGAGCAATATGCCCTCAAAGACCTGGTGATGCAAATCTTCCAGGAAGTCTTGCGAGAAGCGGAATTTCGCGAGTGGCCCCATGTTGGCCTGGCCATCCAGGTCTACCTGAAAGACACCCGCCAAGACCTGGAAAATTTATGCCAATGGGCCAGGGAACGGGGAACGCCGGTTTGGGTTCGCCTGGTGAAAGGGGCGTATTGGGATTACGAAACAATTCATGCGGGGCTGGAAGGCTGGCCCTCTCCCGTCTGGGAAAAAAAATGGGAAACCGATGCCAGTTACGAAGAGATCACGACTTTTCTTTTGGAAAACAGGGCGCACCTTCGGCCGGCGTTCGCTTCCCACAACATTCGCTCAGTCAGCCAGGCCATTGCCAAGGCTGAAGCAAGAGGAATCCCCGCCAAGGAAATGGAGTTTCAGGTTCTCTACGGAATGGGCAAACCAATTGGCGATGCCTTGACATCACTCGGGTACCGGGTGCGTGTTTACACGCCGTATGGCGAACTAATTCCCGGGATGGCTTATTTGGTGAGAAGACTGCTGGAAAATACGGCCAACGATTCATTCATCCGCGCCGCAGGCGCCGATTCGCTTTCCGAGGAAAGACTCCTTATGAAACCAATGCACAATCCAGTTCGAGAACAAAACTCGCCAACAACTCCTGGGATTACCCCCAGGGAATTTCGCAATGAACCCTTGGCGAATTTCTCCTCGGTTATGCCACGAACAGACATGACCTCAGCTTTGGCCAGAGTTCGCAACCAACTGGGTAAAGAATACGCCCCCATGGTGTCAGGTAAAGTGATCAAAACCCAAATGTCTTTCGAAAGCGTGAATCCCTCCAGAAAAAGAGAAGTCGTTGGGCGAATTGGGTACGCAAGTCCGTCCGACGCCATGGCTGCGATGGAGGCAGCGGAGCGAGCAAGAAAATCGTGGGGGGCCACCTCCTGGAAAACGCGGGCGGACCTTTTACGAAAGACCGCCTCCCTTTTGCGAAAAAGGAAATTCGACCTTGCAGCCTGGCAAATACTGGAATGCGGGAAAAATTGGCGAGAAGCGGATGCGGATGTTTGCGAAGCCATTGATTTCTGCGATTACTACGCGGCCACTGGCGAACTGCTCGGCCGTAGCCGCGTTGTGGAAATGGCCGGGGAATTGAACAAAACATTTCTCGAGCCCCGCGGCGTGGCGGTGGTAATCGCCCCCTGGAACTTCCCCCTGGCCATCCTGGCCGGAATGTCCGCCGCCGCCCTCGTCACGGGAAACACCCTGGTCATGAAACCCGCCGAGCAATCCAGCGTGAATGGCGCCCTGTGGCATCAAGCTTTGCTGGATGCCGGTTTTCCCCCCGAGGTGATTCAATTCCTTCCGGGAAAGGGAGAAGAAATTGGGCCGGTGCTGGTCAATCACCCGGCCACATCCATCGTGGCCTTCACTGGGTCGCGGAAAGCGGGATTAAGCATCAACCGTTCGGCGGCAGAAATATTTGCCGGGCAGACTCAAGTAAAAAAGGTGATCGCGGAGATGGGAGGCAAAAACGCTATTCTCATCGATGCCAACGCCGATTTGGATGAAGCCGTGGCGGGCGTAACCGCGAGCGCCATGGATTTTCAGGGGCAAAAATGCTCTGCCTGCAGCAGGGTTTTGGTTCCCAGGGAAATGCACAACTTGTTTCTGCAAAGGCTGGTGGAGGCAATCGCTTCGAGAAAGATTGGCCCTGGCGAGGATCCACAATTTAAATTGGGCCCGGTCATTGACGAGGAAGCGCAAAACCGAATTGAAGCTGCCATTACCGCTGGGCGTCAAGCAGGAAAATTGGTTTACCGGGGAGACCCGGGCCCCTTGAAGGAGGAAGGCTTTTTTGTTGGACCAGCAGTCTTCACCGACACCCCGCCGGAATCGCCACTGTGCCAGGAGGAAATCTTCGGCCCAGTTGTGGCGGTTATTCCCTATGCCACTTTGGAAGAAGCCTTGCAGATCGCAAACGGCGTTCCCTACGCCCTGACCGGAGGATTTTATTCCAGGTCGAATCAGAATATTGAACGGGTGGCCCGGGAGTTCCATGTGGGGAATTTGTACATCAACAGGAAAATCACCGGGGCCTTGGTACATAGGCAGCCATTTGGCGGTTTCAAAATGAGTGGCGTCGGATCAAAGGCCGGCGGAGCCGATTATTTGTTGCAATTCCTACTCCCAAGGACTATTACTGAAAATACCTTGAGAAGAGGTTTTGCCCCGGATCGTCCCGCCAGTGGTTTTAACCTCGAAGAAAATGTCAACCCGCCAGAGAACCCCGAACCATGATTTACAGAAAACTTTTGATCCCCACCCTTTGCCTGGCCCTCACGGGAATTTCCCTGGCTGCGCCTCCAGAAGAAATCAAAGTTCACAAGGCGTTGGTTTATAGCCTGGCTTTCAGCCCAGATGGGAAAAACCTGGCCACCGCCGGGTTCGATAATGTGATCAAGCTCACCGATTTTTCCAACGGCAAGGAAATCTTGACCTTCACCGGCCACACTGGGCCAGTTTATTGCGTTGCTTTCTCCAAGGATGGGGCCACATTGGTTTCTTCCAGCCTCGACACGACGATTCGCTCTTGGAATGTTAAAGATGGAAAGCAATTAAAAGAATTGAAAGGCCACACAGGGATCGTGGATGGCATTGCCCTGAGTCCGGATGGAAAATTGCTGGCTTCCGGAAGTTCCGACAAATCGGTCCGCCTTTGGAATCTGGCCGAGGCCAAGGAGCTAAAAACCCTAGGCTCCCATGGCGGTTCGGTTTATTCAGTCGTCTTTTCTCCCGATGGCAAGACCCTGGCTTCCGCAGGCGCAGACATGACCATCAAAGTCTGGGATGTCGCGGGGCAAAAAGAACTAAAAACTTTGAAAGGCCCGACCGGCGCTATTACAGGAATCACTTACACCAAGGACAATAACACCCTGGTTTCCATCGGCCACGACCGCATGGTCCGCATTTGGGATATTGCCCAAGGAAAAGAAACCAAAGCCATGGGGCCGACTGCAGATGACCTTTATGGAATTTCGCTTTCCAAAGACGGAAAAACCCTGGCGACCAGTGGTTATGGGGGAAATTTATCCACCTGGGATCTGGGCGGCGGAAAACAAATCCTGAGCAAGAAGCTCAAGACTTTTGGCGCTTATTGCGTTTCTTTTTCCCCCGACGAGAAATTCCTGGTTTCCGGACATGACAACAGTTCTTGCCTGGTCACGCCTGTCAAGTAACTAAGGGGAGGTGGCGGGAGCTGCCCTGGCCATCGTATGCCCAGTCGATCCCGCGGATTTCTCCGAAACCAACAAGGGGTCCGGGTAGGCGCCTTGATTATTGGCTGCCAGAAATTTTTGCTGGCACCCGGCGGCTGCCCAGGAAGCCAGAATCAGGAATAACCCAGCCAATGCAGCGCTTCGGAGTTTCATTATTCACCAGCAAAGATATACGGGGATATTCCCTCTTTAATTAGACCATCAAATCAGCGGGAATCTGAAAACTTTTGGAAATTGATAATTTTTCGCCCTGGCACTTGTGCCCCTATCCCTTTCTTTTGGAATATCCGGATTTTTCCTTAACTTCGAATGGTAACCAAGGCGGGTGTTTTCTTGGGTGTGGATTTTTTCACGGGCGCGTTCTCAGCCCCAGGGCGCGTTCATTCGGGCCAATTTTTCCAAGGAGCATTTTCGGACCCAGGGTCGCAACCATTCCAACCCTCGGAACATCGCCGACCCGGACATTTCCCGTTTTCGGGATTTGAATTACTCCGCCTCCCCTAGGGATTATTGCAATTAAAGTTCTTCGCTTAAATTGGCAATGGCTTCGCGGGCGTGAACTGCGACATCGCCATCCGGTGCATCGACCAACTGGTCGAGTTCCGGCCACAAGAGGGAAATTCCCTGCGTTGAAACCGTGTGAATAGTTTGATGAACAATAAAAGGATCATCATTCAACAAGCCGGAGCGCAACCACTGTAAGGAGGATCGCTCCCCCAGACGAGCCAAAGCGCTTCTGGCTGCATACCGTGTTTCCATTTGTTTATCACCGCAGTGTTTTTTTAAGGCCGAAATCACTGCGGTTCTTCCAAAAGGTTCCCACCACCCCAAGGCGTTTAAAGCTTCCAATTGGGGGAAGCCTTTTCCTGCAAGCGCCAATTTCACCAGGAATTTCTCCGTGGCCAAGGAAGGGTGGAACCGCAAACAGCGGGCCAGTGAGGCAAGGCATGCTGCTTTTTCCTTTCGCGAGGAAAGCGATTCCCCCCAGGAAGATTGCAATCCTTTTGCCCAATCGAGAAGGAAATCTCCCAAATCCTGTTTGGAAAAGGAGAAGCACTCTAAAAGGAGGGTTTTCCAGGCATAGTTTTTATCATGAAGCAGCTTGCGCAGTTCTCCGTTGGGAGGGCATTTCAATTCGCACATGGCTTGCAAATAGTCCGGGTGTTGCAGCAAGGGGGACCTCGTGAGGGCATATTGCAAACCCTTACGAGCATTCTCCAGGTACTCCTCAATGTGAATTTCTAGAGATTCCATACGGGTCAACTGCCATTGGCACTCATCGGCGGTTTCCCCAGCGCCAGGAAAATCGGCTTTTAATCCCTTGAAGCGCTTGAGAACCCGCAAGGCATGGTGAAACACCAAGGCCATATGGGGGTTAATATCGTCTGGCCTATTTACTGCCGCCGGAGCCTTTTCCGCCTTGCGGGAATCCCACAAGGCTTCGAGTAAATCGCCCAAACGGGCTTCACTAACTAAAGAAGGAGAATTCCCTGCCCGGATCCCCTGAAGGGCCAGGCATAAGGCTTTCAAAGCCAGGCGCCCTGTGGGATTATTTGGCTTGCGCAAGTAGCCTTCAAAGGAAAGAAAGCAAATCAATTCCCCCGCCAGCAAATGATGGTACCCGTGCTGATTTTCTTCCAGATACCGTAACATTTCTGGAAGCATATCATGACGGTTGAGAGCCCGCAGCCCACTGGCCAAATCAATGGAGAACCATTCCTGCTCCATGGAGTCGCGGGACAGGGGTTTGCCAAAAGTTTTTTCCAAAATTTGGGCAGCGCTTTCGGTGCCGATTTCCGTAAGGGCGCGAACTTGAACGAGAAAATCGAGCCCGCCTTGAAGCATTTTCTCCAAGGCCTGCGCTTCCCCGTCCTCCAACATTTGCCGGAAGCGGTTTTTTGTCTTTTCCAAAGCCGTGGAGGAAACATCCTCACCTTGAAAAGCATCCAAATGCTGGCGGGAAACCGGAGAAAGAAAAATTGTTTGCGGGTCTGAAGAGGGCGGAGTTCTTCTGAGGATGACAAAGAATCCCAGCACTGCCAGGAGAAATAAAACCAGCATTGCCAGAATAGGGTCCATAAATCAAATACCCAAGCCCGGCGGCTTATTCCCTTACTTGCCCCTTTCCCAGGATAACATATTTGTAAGAAGTCAACTCGTTTAATCCGCAAGGACCGCGGGCATGGTACTTGTCGGTGCTGATGCCAATTTCCGCCCCCAGGCCCAATTCCCCGCCGTCGTTAAACCGCGTGCTGGCATTCACCATGACAGCGGCGGAGTCAACGCACTGGGTAAACCGCTCAGCAGCTTGCGGGTTTTGCGTGAGAATCGCCTCGGTATGGCCGGAACCATAACGGGCAATGTGCTCCATGGCCTCGTCGATCCCCTCTACGACTTTTAAAGAAATTATCTTATCCAGGTATTCCTCAGAGAAATCCCCCTCAACAGCCTTTACTACGCCGGTAGCCAGGAGGCAAGTTTCTTGGCAGCCACGGATTTCAACACCCTGACTTTGCAATGCTCCTACCAGGCGGGGAATAACCCTGGGGGCAATTTCCCGGTCAACCAGCAAACTTTCAGCGGCATTGCAAACTCCAGGGCGCTGACATTTGGCGTTGATAATAATTTGTATCGCCATTTCCATATCCGCTGTCGTTTCCACATACACATGGCAATTGCCCCGGTAATGCTTCATCACCGGCATGCGCGCTTCCTGACTGACGCGGCGGATTAATTCCTCACCACCGCGGGGTATCACCAGGTCCACCAAGTCATTCCTGGTTAGCAAGTCACCCACAATTTTTCGGTCGGGATTGTCAATCAGTTGAATAGCATCAAGGGGAATGCCTGCTTCGGCCAGTCCGGAACGCAAAACGCCAACCAAGGCCAGGTTGGAATGCAGCGCTTCCTTTCCTCCCCGGAGAATAATGGCATTGCCACTTTTGATGGCCAGGGCCCCTGCATCCACGGTGACATTTGGCCGAGATTCATAAATAAAAAAAATCACGCCCAAAGGCACGCCGGTTTTTTTCACTACCAAACCGTTAGGCCTGACGGTAGAGGAAATGACTCTGCCCACCGGATCCTCGAGCAGGGCGATTTCCTCCAAAGATTTGGCCATGGAGCCGATTCGCGCGGGGTCCAGCCGCAGCCTATCGAGTTGCGCGGAACCCATACCGGCATTTGCGGCTGAAGCCAAGTCGCGGGCGTTGGCCTGCATAATCCCTTCGGTTGCTTGTGGAAGCCTTTCGGCGGTTTGTTTCAGCCATTGGTTTTTACTTGCGGTCGAACAGAGCGAAAGGGCCCGCGCGGCCAACCTGGCTTTGGCCCCGATTTCCTGGGCTAAGTGGGTTTCCGATTTTTTCAAGTTATTCGATCCGAATCAAGGTTTCTCGGGAAGGCCAGGGGGAACTTTTCCACCCTTTTCTGGCAAGAATAATTCTATGGTCCGGTCGCGGGGAAACTCTTCCAGGAGTGAAAAATCCCTGGGTAATTGAATTTGCACTTTTTCGACCTGCACGCCTGCCACGCCCGGCCTTTCCGCCAGATCAATGAAGGCCAAAATCCGTGGAGCCTGGGGCAACACCGGCCCTTCCACGCGCAAATCCACTTTGCGGGAGCGCTCATCCTGGAACGACGGGCGAAAAGGAAAATCCGCCGGGTAGAGGAAGCGAATGGGGATTTCCTTGATTTCATAAACTTTGCGAGGTTCCGGCAGCAATTTCACAGTGACATAATCAGGTTTAGTCTGCACCGGCTTGCCTTCCAATTCGCGTGCCAAGGACACTTTAAAGTCGCGCGGAGATTTTCCCTGGGGAGAAAAACTAATGGAAGTAGTCCAAGGCACAGTTTGGATTGCCTTGGTCCTTTCCAGGATTTCCTGAGGGCCGCGAACAGCTACCGAGGCCGGTTCGAAAAGGATTTGCGAATTCGAAAGAGAAAACCCTCCCGTTTCCACCTGCACCGGCAGGTTTTTTTCGACCAGTTTATGCACAGTAATGGGAATGCGGTTTTTCCCCTCCACCATGCGCGGGTGAACACCCCGGAAAAGGTGCATGTTTTCCTCGGAAACCAAAATGGTATCGGAGAATTTCGCCTCTTTGAGGCGGCCATCGGGAATGGAATACTCAACCCTGGCGGTGATTTGCTCCTTTTGTAGCAACTCCCTGGCCTGGCGAATTTTCAACGGGCTGCCCTTGAACGAAACCGCCGCCTGCTTGGGTCCAAGAATTTCCAAAAGATAATTATCCGCCTGAGCGGGGTTCAGGGTGATTTCGACAGGGATGGTAATGGGGTCCAATACTTCCTGATCCCGGTTGCTGGCATACAGCCAAGCCAGCAAAGCCAAGGCCAGGGAAACCGCGATGGAACTGCAGCGGTCCAGCCATTTCGACCGCGGGCTTTTGGGTTTCATTTTGACCAGGAAGGGCAAGTCGCTTTCAGGCGGCATGGGCTTCCTCTTCCGTGCCAGGTTTTTTTCTGGCCAAGTACAATTCCAGCATTCGGGACCGCAAGGATTCCTGCGGTACGGATTGCAATCTGCCTGCATGGGCCAACGAAATCCTTCCCGTTTCCTCGCTCACCACCAGCAGAATAGCATCCGTCTCCTCGCTGGTTCCCAAGGCGGAACGATGGCGCATGCCATGAATCATGCGGTTGGAAACTTCCAAGGGAGCAAGGGGAAGTTGGCAGCCAGCGGCCAGGATTCTGCCGCCACTCACGACCACGGCCCCATCATGCATGGGGCTGCTTTTTTGAAAAATGGCTTTCAGCAAAGGCAGGCTAATCTCGGCGTCAAGGCGCGTGCCCGTTTCCGCATAGAGCCCCAGCGGTATCTCCCTTTCTAAAGCAAGCAAGGCCCCAATTCGCAGGTTGGAAAGGGAAATGGCAGCATCTGCCAGCTTATCCAAGTAGGGCCGATCGACCTGAGAATTTAAAACCTTCCACAGGCCATGGCGCCCAAGCCACATCAAACCCCGGCGCAATTCCGGCTGAAAAATCACCAACAAAGCCACCATCATGGTGGCCAAAAGGTAATCGAGAACCCTGCCCACCACTGTCAGGTCAAAGATAATAACCAAGACCTGTGCCGCCATGAAAATGGCAACGACGAGGAGGCCAAAGGCTCGCACCACCCCTGTGCCGCGGCTGCGCCCCAAAAATTGCAACAGGAAAAATATGCCCACGGCCAGGATGGCGATTTGCACCAAAGCCCTGGCATCCAGCATTTCCCAAGTATTTAAAATTCGGTCAATCAAATCACATGGCTCCGAGGCGACCTATTACACTCAAAACTCCGCTTGGGGATGCTCTTCCAGGGCTTTCATGGCCCGCAACAAATCCGCTGCCTGCCAAACATCATGCACCCGAAAAATTTGGGCAGTTTTCCTCAGGGCACAATATGCCAGAACTCCCAAAGTTCCCGCAAGGCGGTCCTCTACCCCTCGACCCAGCAAGGATTGCAGGAATTTTTTCCGCGACACTCCAAGGCAAATCGGCCGACCGATTTCCTGGAAATCGCGCAACGAGGCCAGCAGCGCCAGATTGTGCTCATAGGTTTTGCCAAACCCAATACCTGGATCAAGGACCATGCGCTCCTGGCGAATCCCTTCCCGCTGCAAGGCATCTACTTTGGCAGACAGGTAGGATTTCACCTCGCGAGGGGCATTTTCATAGTGCGGTTTCACCTGCATGGTTTCTGGTTTGCCTGAAGTATGCATGAGAATCAGCCCGCAGGTACTTTCCTTGGCCACCCCCATCATTTCGGGATCAAAATCCATGGCGCTGATGTCATTGATAATGTGGGCCCCAACTTGCAAGGCTTCTCTGGCCAAGGCAGCCTTGGTGGTATCGATGGACATCAGGGCCTGGGTTTTGTTTGAAAGAGATTCCAGCACGGGCAGAACCCGCCGCCTTTCCTCTTCCAAGGAAACCGGCTTGGATCCCGGCCGGGTTGATTCCCCGCCGATATCCAGAATCGCTGCCCCCTGCTCCACCATTTTTAAGGCAAAATCAACCGCGGCTTGAACGGTGGCGTGCTTCCCCCCGTCGGAAAAACTATCCGGCGTGACATTTAAAATGCCCATGAGGAGCGGCTGGCCTGCCAGGGGGATTTGCCTATTCTTTACTTCCCAGATCACGGCCACCTCCGGGCTTACCAGGGGGTTTCCATCATGGCAACAATTTGCGTTGCCAGAGTGTCGACATTGGTTTTCCGGGCCGAGGTAATCGACTGCCCCAGTTCCGGAATAAAGCTGCTTAGAGAAGTCACGAGAACGGGTTGCGCCGGCTGAGGCGGATTGGCCACGCCACCCAGGGCAACCGGAACATTCCGTGAGGGATCTTGCTTAGGCCGCGACAACATTTCCCCGCTGCGGAGATCTTTCCAAGAAACCTCAACCGCCAATGTGGTTTCGGCCTCCCGAATTTCATTCAACTGGTTGCGGTTAATAATGTTTTTGGAATAGTTAACGATCCGGCCTGTGAGTTCGGTGTCGGCGGGGTAATTCCCATTGACGACTTTGAAAGGAGTTTTGGATTCAATTTCCCGAATGACGGCCAGGGTGAGTTCGTTTTCCAGACTTTGTCCCGCGCCGGCTCCAGGGGTAAAGGTGTCGTTTTTAAACACCGGCACCCGCACGGTGCGGATATTGGATTCAAAATTGGGTTTGGTGGTGTAGCGGAATAGATTTAAGTGGCCGTCCTGCATGCAGGCGGAGCAGGAAAACGCGGCCAGGACAGCCAAAAAAAGGCCAGAAAACTTGTGGGCAGTTTTCCATCCCCTTCGCGAAACCAGCATGGCAGATCCCCTTGTAAGCATCATGGGTTGGCCTTTCCTTTATCCTGAATCGGGGCATCGGGGTGAGAGGGAAGTCCTTTTTGTTGCGGAATGACCCTGGCTCCGGCTGGTTCCTCAAGTAGCTTTTCCCCTCTGGGCTGAGCTGGCGTTTCCAGGGAAACCGCCTGGAGAGGCGCTTGCGGACTTCCTGGAAGGAAGCCATGCTCCGCCACCGCGTAGCCTTTCAATTCCTCCATGCGCTTGGCGGAATCTGAAGCGAACCGGGTTCCTGGGTAACGCCTGCGAACGATTTCGTAATAAAAGAAGGCCGAGCCAGGATGGCCTGTTCGTCGGTAAAATTCCGCGACTTTAAAATCTTTTTCCGCCTGTTGAAAAGTAATGCCCACCAGTTGCCTGGAGAGGAAGTCCTTTTTCTTTTCGACCAGGGAAGGGAAACTTTGCAAGGCCGTGAAGACCATTTGTCTGGCCTCCGCGACTTTCCGGCCATCGTAATCCGATCCGCCGGTGCTCATGTGCTTGGAGATAATGGCCAGTTCAATGGCCTGAGGGGCCAGCTCGCTGGCGGAATGGCGCTCCACAAGCTGCGAGAAATAGTGGTCTGCCTCCCGGTAATCCTCGCGGAAAAACATGACGCTGCCGGCCAGGAAAAGCGCTTTGTCGGCCAGCGGGCCGCCGATATCGTTCCAACGAACCTGCTCCAGTTTTTCAATCGCCCGGCCTTCTTGGTCGATAAACGGCTTGGTCTTGTCCAGATTGAAGAGGCGAGGCGTCACGAACCAGCGTTTCCCTTCGCGAACATCGCGTTTTTCCCGCATCTCTTCCCGAGTGTCATCCAGCCAGTAATTGGCAATGTCGTACATGTGCTGCACCGATTGCTCGCGAAAGGCGCTGCGGTCGAAATTCTTCAGCAGTTTCACATAGGTGTCCGCCGCTTCCGGGTAGTAGCCCTGCAAACGCAAGCATTCCGCTTCGTAGTAAGTGGCTTCCTCGGCGACTTGCGGATTCTTCTTGTCTTCCGCCAAATGGTGAAACAGTCTTTCGGCATGGGAATACTCCTTGCGGCGGAAATACTCTTTTCCCCCGCACAGTTTCCCCTCGGGGGACTTGGGATCGGGGGCCGCTTCCGGGGCGGTGCCATCCGCACGCAAGACCAGGCTCTCCCTCGGAATTTCTGGTATTCGGGGCAGGCCCACTATGGGCAAATTGTCCAAAACACAACCTGGGATTCCCAAAAGGAAACCCAGAGGAAGCACCAGGTGAAACAAGATTTTCTTGATTGGAGATTTCCTCTTGAACTGGTGTTCCTTCAAATTCCCCCCGATTCCAGGTAAGGAAGCAGCTTGGGCCTCTTCCCCAACAGGTAGGTGAAGTAGGTTCCAAGAACTTTGCGAAGATCTTTCCTCAATGGACGCGGCCATAACTCGCATTCTCCCGTTGCCTTGACACTTCGCCAGGCGCTCCAGGCTGGCTGGGAAATTTTTACCGCGAAGCGGTCGGAGGAAACACATTTTTGGCACTGGATTCCTCCCTGGGCGGGGCTGAAAAACATAGGCCAGCCTCCCGCCAATTTCCCACAGCCGGTGCAGGCATCAAGTTCCGGCTGAAATCCCATCTCCCGCAGCAATACCGATTCAAAATGGAAAAGGACATACGAGACCCGGGCTTTTATCTCCTCTTCAGGAAGGGCGCTTTCGCCCAATCCGCTCCAACTGTATAAAGCTTGCACCGCGGTTTGAAACAAGGCCGGGTGCGGATCGTGGTCTTGCGTCCATCCTTCCAGCAATTCCGCCAGGTAATACCCGGCATGCAAGGAGCTTAAGTTCTTGCGAATCCCCGGGAAGAATTGCACCGCCTGCGCTTCGGTCAGGATGTCCAACCCTCCATGAGATTTGCGGAGGAGGACCATACTGCAAAGGGTAAGCAAGTCAAGGGCATTCTCGAAGGGAGACTTAGCCCGTCGGCCCCCTTTGGCCAAGACGCGCACTTTCCCCAACTCCTCGGTCCAAAGGGTGGCAATCCGGCTAGTTTCGCTCCAGTCGGTTACGCGCAGCACCAGACCTTGGGCCTTTTCCATTCCCATCTTTCACCCACCGATTATTTTTCTGGCCCAATATTTGGGAGACCGAGATTTCTCAAGTGAAACCGTTCTCTCTCCCGCATTTTTTTTCTGGCGACGGGGCGAAGGTCGTCATGTCCGCAAAGGTGCAACAGCCCATGAATCAGGTACAAAGATACTTCTTCTTCCAGGGAATGGCCACGAGCGCGCGCTTCCCTTTGGGCCACTTCCACCCCGACCAGAATCTCCCCTTGCAAGCACTCGCTCGATTCAGGTGAAAAAGGGAAGGTGATAACATCGGTGGGCTCATCATGTTGCAAAAATTCACGGTTCAACCGATGCATGTCCTGATTATTCAATAAGGCCAGGCTTATCTCCGCGGAATGCACCCCTTCTTTTTCAAGAACGCTTATGGCTAGCTTGCGCAAACGAATAATTCCAACTCCCCTGGCCGGGGTTGCTTTAACGACATGAATTTGAATTGCTCGACTGGCTTTCATCCGCGCTTGAAAATTCCATTCCCTTGAAAGAGGAATTCGCCCCTCAGGATTGCGAGGCCACGGCCTTGGCTGGCAACTCCGGCGCCAAAGTAGCCTGCGGTTCCACGAAGGAACCTTCTGGCCAATGATAACCCTGTGAGGCATGCCCATGCATTGGAATATTCAGGATTTCCCGCGCCAACTCGGTGTAATCCACAGCCCCATGGCATTTGGGATCATAGGAAAAAATCGACTTCCCATGGCTTGGGCACTCGGCCAGCTTTATGTTTTTTCGAATGCGAGTCGAAAACAGCCGGGCCTTCTGCCAGGGCGATTTCACTCCACGGGAGTTCTCGAGAAATTGGTTCAAATCCGCCACGACTTCCTGCGTCAACCGGGTGTTGTTCTCATACAAGGTCAGGATAATTCCTGCCACGGTAAGGTCGGCGTTCAAACGGCGGGAGACCAATCCCGTTGTTTCCAGCAATTTGCTTAACCCATGAAGAGCGAAAAAGTGCGGCTGCAAGGGGATGAATATGTCTTGAACGCAGGCCAAGGCATTTAAAGTAAGGATTCCCAGAGACGGGGGACAATCCATAATGCAAAAGTCAAAGAGCATGGAATCAGCGGCCAAGGCATCGCGGAGGAGAAGTTCCCTGCCCACCACCCCGGCAAGTTCTACTTCGGCGGCAGCCAGGTCGATTTCAGATGGAACCAGCCAGAACCCTTCGTCGACTTCGACCCGGCATTGTTGCAACGGCTTGGACTGGACCAAGACCTCGTAGATCGAGCCTTGGGTTTTATGAATTCCCAGGTGGGTGGAAGCATGGGCTTGCGGGTCCAAATCGAGGAGGCAAACTTTCTTCCCCAACTTAGCCAAGGCTGCGGCCAGGTTTACCGCTGTTGTGGTTTTCCCAACCCCCCCCTTTTGGTTCAATATCGCGATCTTTCTCATGATCAAAACCCTTAACTCCTGGTCGTTAAAACCGGCGGTGTCTTACCACGGGAGGTATTTCCGGGGAACCCCAACCCCCGCCAGGCGGCAAGGTCCGCTTAATTGGAAAACTTTACCCAGGCCATACAGCAAAACCTTCCTTTTCCTCTTTTCCGCCCCTCCCAGCACAAGCTTTTGTTCGATTTTGAATTAGGAGCCTTATTTCGGTTCCCTATTCTCCGCCGGGCGGAGGAATGTCGCTAGTTGATCATGGAGGATCGCAGTGGCGGCTGATCAGTCTGCGGATCTGGTCATTGAAACTTTCAAATTGACCAAGATCTACCAAAACAGGCAAATAGCCCTGAACGACATTACTCTCCGGTTAGAGCCGGGGTGTGTTTTGGGGTTATTGGGCTCCAACGGGGCAGGAAAAACCACCCTGTTGCGTTTGCTAATTGGCCTTCACCAGCCCACAGCGGGTTGGGTAAAAGTCTTTGGCAAAACCATGACGCCTAACGCCGCTGAACTACGCAGGCGAATTGGCTATATCCCCACCAATCCGCAATTCCCCAAGGGAATGACCCCTATCACCTACCTGGATTACATTGCCAGGCTATTCGGCATCCCGTTAGGAGTGCGGAAACCCCGGCTGGCTTCGCTGATCCGCGCAGTAGATCTCTTGAGCGCATCGGGAAACCCGATCTCTGGTTTTTCCAATGGCATGACGGCTCGCCTGGCTGTCGCCGCCAGTTTAATCAATGAACCCGACCTTCTCATCTGGGACGAACCGACGCACGGCCTTGACCCGGAAGCCCGCCGAAGCATGCTGGAATTGATCAAGACGCTGAGCCGGGAAAAAACCTTGATTATTTCCAGCCACAACCTCAGTGACATTGATGAGGTCTGCAACCACGCGGCGGTTCTGAGCCAGGGCCAGATGATTTACTGCGGGTCATTGCAGGATTTGAAAGGCAAAATGCGTAGGAATCACTTTGAAATTGACCTGGAAGGAGACCAGAAAGCCATCACCCGGGCGGCGGTAACCGTACGCGCATTAAGTGAGTATAAAACCGTGACGCTGAAGCAAAGGAAAATGGAAATCTTCCTGAACGAAGATGCCGTGGCTTCAACGGCGCTGGCCAACCTGTTCATGACCTTGACCGATGCCAGAGTCACCCTGGTGGGAATTCGCAGCATCGGGCAGCAAACCGAGCAAGCCTTTCTGGACCTGGTGGATCAGGAGGAATCGCGCGGATTTGCCAGGATCTACCGGCAGGAAGCGGCGTGAGAAAGAACTAAGGAAACGAAAATGGACGCCGGAAAAAGTTTGCCCGTCAATCGTTGGCTGCCCTATTGGGCGGTATTCCAGGCGGATATGCAGCAGACGGTTCAAAGCTGGGCATACCGGCTTTGGGTCATTGGGTCGGTCCTGGCCATTGCCGGCTTTCTCACTTACCGTTTTGGCGCCTACAAAGAATCCACCATCATTCAGCCCAGCACTCTGGTCATTCAACAGATTCTCCGGGGATCGATCCTGGGATGCCTGACCTTGGTTGTGGTGCTAACAGCGGGATCCATTTCCGGTGAAAGGGGCACCCTGGCGGATTCGGTTTTGAGCCGGGGAATTAGCCGCTACCAGTATTTCATGGGTAAATGGCATTCCCGGGTAGTTACCATTCTGGGGGCCTTTTGGCTGGTTGGTTCGGTTACAACCGTCGCTTGCCTTTTCCTGCTTCACGATGATTTGACATTAAAAGGAGCGCTGTTCGCACTTTTAGCGGTGGGCGCAATCATGTTTACCGTGGTTTCTTGTTGCGTCACCATGAGCGCCTTGTTTCATTCCACGGGCATGAGCATCATCATGGCCTGGGGGCTCCTTTACGGCGTCACCCTCGGCTTGTCATTCTTCCCTTCACTGCAGCTTTCCCCGGAAATCACCCTAAACGCACTGCCCAACATGCTTCGGGGGGAATACGACCCGAGCGGACTGGTGAAACTCTACCTTTGGTCCGGGGGAATTTCCCTGGGAATCACCACGGTGGGGATGGTGATATTCGCGCAAAAAGACATTTAAGCAGTCTCAGCACCAATAGACCTTTCCTGGTTCAAATGGATTGGCCAGGTTTTGGTGCGAAGGCAAGACGCGGATTAAATAGCCTTGCCGGCCGCTGGAATCGCAGCCGATTTTTCCACCAAACAGCCAGACGCCCTCTTCTTTTTTTTCCACAGGCTTCATCCTGGTGGTTTGGAACTGGTGAATTTCCAGATGGGAATCCAAGGGCCCGTGGAAAACCTGAACCTCGACATCGCTAACAGCAAGGCCGCCAAGGTGAACCCGGGCTTCAACTTTCAACGCGCCGCCAACAAAAAAGGGCGCGTGGTTCAATCCGGTTAAATCCTCGACCCGGATATGGGCCCAGTTGTCGGATACCTTGTTCCGCCATTGTGCCAATTCCCCCGCCTGCTGGAAATGGTTTTCCGCCAACCGCAGGAAACGAACCGACGAGGGGATATAGCAACGGGTGGCATACTCCTCGACCATTCTGCTGGTGCTGAAAACAGGCGCCAGGGTGGTAATGCTATTTTTCATCCGCTTCAGCCATCCGCGGGGCAAGCCATCGGGACCGCGTTGGTAAAACAGCGGAATAATTTCTTCTTCCAACAAGTCGTAAATGGCCCGTGATTCCACCTCGTCCTGGTACCCCAGATCGGAATATTCCTCGCCGGCGCCTATGGCCCAACCGTTTTCCCCATCGTACCCTTCGCACCACCAGCCATCGAGAATTGAGAGATTGAGCCCGCCATTTACTGCCACTTTCATCCCGCTGGTGCCAGAAGCTTCCAGCGGCCGGCGGGGATTGTTCAACCAAACATCCACGCCCTGAACCATAAAGCGAGTAATGTTCATGTCGTAGTCTTCCAAGAAAACAACGCGATGACGGAACTCAGCTCTGCGGGCGAAATGGGCAATCTCGGCGATCAACTCTTTGCCACCATGGTCTTGCGGATGCGCCTTACCAGCGTAAAGAATTTGCAATGGCCGCGATTTGTCTGACATCAGCGCCGCCAGCCTTTCCAAATTGCGAAAGATTAACGAGCCCCTTTTATAAGTGGCAAAGCGGCGGGCAAAACCAATAGTCAAGGCCTCGGGATCGAGGATCTCTTCCGCCCGGGCAATTTCGCCAGGCGAGGCTCCCCGGGATTTCAACTGTTCCTTGAGCTTCTTTCTCGCAAACACCACCAAGCGCTCGCGCTGCCTTTCATGGGTGCGCCAAAGTTCCGCATCGGGGATGGCATCAATTTTTTTCCAGGTGGCGGGGTCGGGGATTTTTTCCGGCCAGGAAGCCCCCAGGTATCGGTCCCAGAGGTGGTTTAGTTCAGCTGATACCCAGGTTTGCGTGTGGATTCCATTCGTTATTGATGTGATCGGAATTTCTTTTTCCGGGATGCCATGGAAGAGATTCTTCCACATCTTTCGCGACACTTCACCGTGCAGTTTACTGACACCGTTGCTGACATTGGCCAGGCGGACAGCCAGGATGGTCATACAGAATGGTTCATTGGTATCGTCGGGGTTCTCACGGCCCAAGCCGAGAAAGTCTTTTTTCGACAGGCCAAGCTGTTCCGCCACGCCGGAAAAATAATGTTCAATCTGCGCTGGAGGAAAGCGGTCGTTCCCGGCGGGAACGGGAGTGTGAGTGGTAAAGACCGTGCCGCCCGCTACTGCTTCACGCGCTTGGGCAAAACCAATCGAATGTTGCTGCATAAAAAGGCGGATGCGCTCCAGACCGGAAAAGGCACTATGGCCCTCGTTCATGTGGCAAACTTGCGGATCAAGTTTCAAAGCGTGCAACACTCGGACTCCGCCCATCCCCAAAAGGATTTCTTGGCGGATTCGAAGGTCCGTATCACCCCCGTATAGTCGGGCCGTAATGGCCCGGTCCTCGGCCTGGTTTTTCAGAATATTGGTGTCAAGCAGGTACAACGCCACTCTGCCCACCTGGAGACGCCAGACTTTGAAAAACACTTCCCTGCCCGGGAATTCCAGGCTCAACACCAGGGTTTCACCCGCGGAATTCATCACTTCCGTGACTGGAAGGTTGAAAAAATCGTTTTCTGGATAGCGCTCCTGCTGCCAGCCATCCACATTCAAATACTGGCGGAAATATCCTTCACGGTACATCAAGCCAACCGCAGTCAAGGGCAGGCCCAAATCGCTGGCGGCTTTCAGGTGGTCGCCGGCCAATACCCCAAGCCCGCCAGAATAAACCGGTACGCTATCATGGATGCCAAACTCCATGCTGAAATAAGCGATGCGGATTCCCTGCAGCGACTTTTCCACATTCTCCTGGAACCAACTGCTGGCGCTCTGGTAGCGGTCGAATTCAACCTCCACTCGGTCGAGTTGGTTCAAAAACCCCTCATCCTGGAGCAATCCGTCCATGCGTTTTTTGGAGAGGGTGTTTAACAAACGAACCGGACTATGGGAAACCGCGTCGAATCCGTCCGGGTCTACCCGGCGGAATAAGTCCAAGGCATGGGGGTTCCAGCACCACCACAGGTTATAAGCCAGCTTCAACAGGGCTTTTAGCCTGGGGGGAACCTGTGGAACAACTGTAAATACTCGAATTGCGTTTGCCCCCATTCTCAACTCCTCGAATGGCGTTTAGGTCGAAAACATCACTGGGGAAGAAATTGTGTTTTTCCCTACCTTGGCGCTGGATTGGCCAACCCCCCCTTGCGCCAAATTCCCTCCCTGGTTAACAATAGACGCCGATTGCAGCATATTAAAGAAACCTGGGGCCGTTTCATCAAAATTTTCAAAAAGGGGCGCAAGTGCGGACAGTTATTACTGGTGGAGCAGGTTTCATTGGCTCGCACCTTTGCGAAAAATTCCTTTCCCTGGGACACGAAGTCATTTGCGTTGACAACCTCATCACCGGCAGTTTGGTGAACATCGAGCACCTCCGGGCAAATGCCAATTTTTCTTTTATTCGCCACGATATTTCCCATCCCTTGGAATTGACCGGGCCAGTGAATAACATCCTCCATTTCGCCTCTCCGGCCAGTCCGGTCGATTATTTACAATACCCTATCCCAACTTTGAAAGCGGGTTCCCTGGGAACGCACAACTCCCTGGGCCTGGCCAAGGCTAAAAACGCGGCTTTCCTAATGGCCAGTACCAGCGAAGTCTATGGCGACCCGGAAAGGCACCCTCAATCCGAGGACTACTGGGGCAATGTCAACCCCATTGGAATTCGCGGCGTTTACGACGAGGCCAAGCGCTTCGCCGAAGCCATGGTCATGGCTTACCACCGGTGCCATGGGGTCAACACCCACATCGTGAGGATATTCAACACCTACGGCAACCGAATGCGCCTTGATGATGGCAGGGTCCTTCCTAATTTTATGGGGCAGGCGCTGCGGGGAGATTCCATCACGGTCTATGGGGACGGCTCGCAAACCCGAAGCTTTTGTCATGTCGATGATTTGGTTGAAGGGATCACGAGGCTGCTTTTCAAGGATTTTCACGAGCCGGTGAACCTGGGCAATCCAGCGGAAGTTACCATTCTGGAATTTGCCGACGAAATTCTGAAACTGTCTGGCAGCAAAAGCCCCATTGTTTTCCGGCCGCTGCCCCAGGATGACCCCAAGGTTCGAAAACCCGATATTACTCGTGCCAGGAATCTCCTGGGGTGGGAGCCGAAAATCGGCCGCTCAGAAGGATTAGAACGAACTCTACGCCATTTCCAGGAAAAACTGAAGGCGCTAGGCAAAACAACAACTTCGTGACAGCCGGTCTAAAACCCCATTTGATAAAGTCCTTGGCACCTTGGCTAAGGTCACGGACCGCGCCTCTGTTGGGAAGAGTTTAATATTTTTTTCGGAATTGGAATTCTTTGTTTTGCGTCCAACAATGTAATGGTTATACTCTTTTAGGATTGGTCGGTCTTTTAGATTAGCCCTTTTCGCAAGGTATCCCTTCTAAGGAACAAGGCATGACATCTCTGTTTCAGAAACTTTTCGGCAATTTTAAAAAACTCATTTCCTTGGCTTTTCTCCCGCTCCTGGCAACCGGATTGTTTTTGATTTTATCCGCGCCAGGTTTCTCCTATCAGGAGAAAGGCGAAGCGCCTCCGGTGGAGAAAAAGGATGCCCCGGCTGATACCAAAGGCGCCGAGGCCAAGCCGGCCAGCACCAGCTTATTTATTCACATTGTTAAATCCGCGGGTTGGATTTTCGGCCCTTTGCTTTTGATTATCTCCATTGGCCTAATTGCCTTAATCTGCCTTTTGGCCATGGAATTGCGCATGGGGACGGCTATACCTCCGGTATTTGTTGAGAACTTCACCGAATTGGTTAACAAAAGGCAATTCAAACAGGCCTTTGACATTGCCAAGGAAGACGGTTCCTTCCTTGGCCGGGTGATGAGCCAGGGAATGTCGCGTTTGCAATATGGCATCGAGGATTCTCGCGAATCGGCGATGAACATGGTGGAAAGCATTCGCGCCAGCAAGGAGCAATCCATTACCTACCTGGCTACCATTGGTACTCTGGGGCCCATGCTCGGGCTGGTGGGAACCGTGTTCGGTATGATTTTAAGCTTCATGGAATTGGGTCGGCCTGGTTCTACTCCCCGCCCCGATAAACTGGCTGAAGGTATTTCCCACGCACTCGTGGTCACCCTATTGGGCATCGGTTTGTCCGTGCCTGCGATTTTCTTCCACGCCTTCTACCGTAACCGGTTAATCCGCATTTCCATGGACACCAGCCTGATCGCTGATGATTTGCTTACGCAGATGTATCACAGCACAAAAAAGGGTCCAGAGGCGGCGGCCGCGCAACCGCCCTTGCAGCAAGCTGTTAAAAAGTAACCCCGGGAAATTTCATGAGCCACGGACCTTCCAATGATGGCGGCAATTGCGAACCCAACATGATTCCACTGTTGGATATGGTTTTTCAGCTTCTGATGTTTTTCATGATGTGCGTTAATTTCGTGACCAACCAGGTTTCCGAAGATATTGTCCTTCCCGAATCCATGTCCGCCGTGCCAATGGACAAGTCGGAAACCGATGTGTTATTCGTCAATGTGCGGCCCTTTATCGCGCATGATTTTGAAAGCAAGGGCGCGGCGACATTGAACCGCCTGGCGGAAAAGTTCAAGGAAGGCGACCCCTTCATCATTATCCTCGGCGAGGAGCCGATGCGCTTCAATGAGTTCCGGGTTTGGTTGCGAAATCAGTTTCAAACAATTAAGCGAACCAGCAAGGATGGCAAGGTAAAAACCTCGGTGATCCTGCGGGCGCACAAGTTGACCGATTACGACCAGGTTTACCGGGTCATGCATATGTGCAAGGTGGAGGGCTTCCGCCAGTTGAAGCTCCGGGCCATTACCAAAACCAACACGCAAACATGAGCAAAAAAATCAAAGGGGAGCCATCCCCAGAAATTGTCCTGCCCATCACCCCCATGCTGGACATGGCGTTTCAGCTATTAACCTTTTTCATTTTCACCTACAACCCGTCGGGTTTAGAGGGGCAGTTTGACCTGAACCTTCCTTCCGAAACCGAAGCCCAAGCCAAAGAGTTGACCAAGCCCCCGCCGCCCCCGGACGCCGATACACCCCCGAAAATCGAGGCCGATGTCACGGTGGTAGTGGAAGCCGTCACGGATGAAGTGAACAAGGGCGAGATCGCGAAAATCCACATCAAGCAAAATTCCGGGACGCAAATCGTGGGGGACTTGAAAGAATTGTTCGAGAAAATGAAATTGGCAAACGATACGGCGACGGAAAAAGAAGTGGTGAAAATTCAGCCCTATGGGAAATTAAAGTGGGCCAATGTGGTTCAGGTGGCAGACACCTGCCGCCGCGCTGGATTTAAAAATGTCAGTTTTGTCGAACCGCCTGGTTTCAATCTGAGTGTGGTAAACTGATCTAGGCGACCAGTTATTCTGTTTTCTCCCTTTAGTGGCTTATTCATGTTTCACGCGCTAGCGCCGTTTTGGAAAGCAACCTTGGCCCTGGGTTTGCTTTTGCCCGCGGGGCAAATGCAAAAACCACCCGATGGGAAAGACCTTTTTCAAATTACCCAGGCGGAACCGGTTCACCTTGCAGCTTTGGTCCTGGGAAACGGCTTGAACCCGGGTCCGGCCGGTGCGGGGATTTTTTTTCCCCTTCTGGCTGGTGAAGCTAACGACCTGGCCTTGTGGAACCTGGACGGACCATTTTCCTCCCGCGTGGAAAAGGCGCTTCTGGCCACCAGTGGCATGATTTTTTCCCTTGGCGCCAGCCCTACTGCCAACCTGAGTTCTTTGGTTTGGCTTAAAACCGGTGATGAACTTGACTATTGGACCCTGGTCAATTCCGCAGTGATTCGGCCCATAGCAGAAGAATTCCTGGAAAAGATCAAGGATGAACGCCCAATCCATGGCCCTACGGCGGACGACCTGGAAGCTTCCGCCTATGTCCAGTTCGTTCACATGGCCAATCAAACATCGGAAGAGGCCTTTTTGACAGGGGCCCGCAAGGAACTCACCTATGCGGATTTGATGAGGCAGCCAAAAACTTATCGCGGCGATGTCTTGGAGATTTCAGGCAGATTAAGACGGTTGCGTGCCTTGCCATCACCTTTGGCATTACAAAACCTCGGGGTGCCAACTCTTTATGAAGGTTGGGTCTTTCAGGAAATCTATGGACCCCACCCGATTGCCTTTATTTGCACTCAGCTTCCACAAGGGGTCCATCCTTTTGAAAAGGGAAACATTCCCGTGGTTTTCCAGGGTTATTTCTTCAAAAAGTATCGCTACAAAAGCGCCAATATCGGAGCCGCAAATCCCTGGATTGACTCCCCGCTCATGATCGGTAGGACTTTTCAAACCCAGCCGGTCCCCCTAGAGGAAAGGGTAGATACCGATTGGGCCAAAGACATGCTGCCCCTGTTTCTGGTTTTCATTATTCTGGTGGGCGGGGCTATTGTGGCCTTCACCGTCGGTTTTTTGCGCGGGGATAAAAAGGTAATTTCCAGGATTCAAAACCGGGTAAATCCCAACCCTTTTCCCTTTACGGATTCTGCCAATCCCGGGAACCAAAGTTTGGAAACATGGTCTAAGGATGAAGGCCCCAGCGAGTCTGGGCAAAACCACCCGGGTTATCGGATTTAATTGCGTTGGTTAAACCTTTGTGGGATAATGGCTTTGGCATTTTTTGAAGAGGTGATCCATGTCGCAACGATTTACGGTCAAAGGCGCGGATAAGGCTTCGGGCAAACCCATTGAATGTGTCATTGTTGCCGAGGATGGGGAAAAGGCCTCTAAAATCGCCCAAGACCGTGGAATTGTTGTTAGTTCCGTTACTCTCTTTGGGGAAGCGCCAAAAGCGGTTGCACAACCTACTCCGGGAGTGATTTTGGCTCCCTTTAACGGGTTTGGACACATCGCGGGTAAAGTGGAAATGTCCACGGCCCTACAAGAAACTGGTGGATTCACCAATATTTTGTGGGCCATGGTCGCGGGTGTGGTCAGCGCCGCCATGCACGGGCTGTTGATCCTTTTGATTATGCTAATCCCCTTTGAAAACGCCGCCGTTCAGGCCACCAAGTTGGATGAACCCACCAAGATTGAAGAGTCGGAACCGGAACCCGACTTGACCATGACCGATATTGGCAACGATATCGAAGTGCCAACCCAATACAATGTCGATCGCAAAGATGAAAATAGCGTTCCCGGACCTGATGACCCCACACAGGCTGTGGGAATTCCGAACAGTCCGGAAACTGTGGCGGCGAATGTTCCTCCTCCGCCAGGCTTTGGCGGTGGAACCGGTGGGGCGCCGGCTTTGGATGTGACCGGGTTGGGGAGCAATATTGGTTCCTTGGGTGGCATGGGCGGAGTTTTCGCTCCCGGGGGGGTCGGGGGCAGAAGCGGCGCCACACGCGAAAAACTATTGCGGGAAGGCGGCGGTAACGCCCTTTCCGAAGCTTGTGTCGCACGGGGATTAAAGTGGCTGGCTCTGCATCAAGCGGAAGATGGTCACTGGGGAATGCATAATTACGGCGACTATTACCGCTCTGCGCCTATTGGAACTCCCAATTCGAAATTGATTAAGTATCGAACCCAGGATAAAGCGCAAAACAACGATATCGCTGGCACTGGATTTGGCCTTTTACCCTTTTTGGCGGCCGGGATTACGCACCGCCCGACTGCCAAAAAAACCCAAGAAAACTACTCCAAAACTGTTCTTGGGGGGGTGAATTATCTCATCAAGAAGCAAGGAAAGAATGGGGATTACGGCGGCGGGTTGTACTCCCATCCCCTGGTTACCATTGCCATGTGCGAAGCCTATGGCATGACATCCGACCCGATGATAAAAGCCTCCGCCCAAAAAGCTTTGGACTACTTGATCTATGCTCAGCACGATGGGGGCGGTTGGCGCTACGGGCCCAAACAGGCTGGCGACACTTCCGTTACCGGATGGTGCGTGATGGCTCTTAAAAGCGGCCAGATGGCTGGATTAAAAGTCCCCACCGATCGGTTCAAATTAGTGGAATCGTATTTAGACTCCTGTTTTAACGACAAGGATGGCGGGTACGGCTATACAGGAAAAGGCACTACCCCGACCATGACCGCCGTGGGAATGTTGTGCAGGCAGTACATGGGCGTGAATCCCCGCAATACTGGTTTGCTCAAGGGGGTTGAAATTCTCAAGAAACAACACCCCGGAGCAAACAAAAACCTATTCAACCTTTACCTCCTTTATTACGCCACCCAGGTCATGCATCACATGGGAGGGGAATCTTGGGATTATTGGAACCTCGGACCGGAAGATAAAGGCATGAGGAAAAACGGCTTGCGGGATATTTTGATCGAACGCCAAACAAAATCTAACGACCCCAAGAAGGTCATGCTGGCTGGAAGTTGGGATCCAGAAGTAGGGGGGCACGGCGATGCTGGTGGCCGCATGATGGCAACCTCCCTGAGCATGCTAAACCTGGAGGTTTATTACCGCCACCTGCCGCTTTACCGCAGGGAAATGGGCGGAAATAAGTAATTTGACTTCGACCTTGGTGAAACCCGGGAAATTGGGTAAATGCCTTCCCGGGTTTGCCCGTTTTTCATGAATTCTCACCTTATTCGGCATAATCCTCTTCAAGCTATTCTTCCGCATTTCCGATACTTAGGAAAGCACTTGGGCTTTGCCCATAGCTTTGCAGGGTTATTAGCGGGAGGATTCCATGCTACGGAAAATTTGGCTCGCTTCGGTTTTCATGGCTTTAACCGGGACCGGTTTGCTCCTCAGCAACCCAGTAGCTACCAAGGCTAACCCGGGAGAAAAAACCCGTTTGATAACCGTCAATGAGACGGGCAAAGGCCCGGTAAAATGCAAAATATTGCAGGAATGGAAAACACCTGAAGGCAGCAAAGCCTTCAAGGTGGAAGCGGTCGATACGGGCGAAACCATGACAGTGCTGGTCATGCAAACTGGCACGGTTGAAACGGGGAAGGGCAAAAATTCATCCATGGCTTCCACCAAAATTTATCACTGGGGGAAAGCCAAGACTTGTCCTGTAGGTTTCCCTCAACCTCCCAGCAACTTGCCTTTGAATAACGTTGTCTCCCAACCCAAGAACTCAGTCCCTCCCGGTGAGGGAAAAGTCCCGGTGAAAACCGCCGTGCGCACCAGTCCCGAAGTGCCCATGAAGACTGCCATTCAGGAAGGGAAAAAACCTGCCCCGCTAACCCTTCCCGTATTTCAGAAAAGCTCCACGGAAACAGCCAAAGGCAGTGGGCCAATTGAATTTCAAACCGTGCCAGCCCCGGGAGCTGGACACATTGCTGTCGTCCCCAGTAAAAACGAAACTGCCAAAATCGCGGCCAAGGGGGAAAACAAAACCCCGGTCCGTTCGGCTTTGTCCGGCCTTGTAGACACCTTGGGTAAAAAGCCGGAAGGCCCAAAGAATTCCGAAATGAAGGACAAAATCATCATCCTCAAGGAGGAGAAAACCTGGGTCAAGACAACGACCGGGCCGGAAAAGATCCTCAAGGAGCATGTCCTTTCGGTAACCAAGAAAGAAGAAAACACGATTCCGGTCGCCGTGGCCAAAAGCTCCACACCCCCAGCCAAGGTTGAGGCCGCCCCTGCCCCCAAAGCATTGCCAAAGGAAATGGCCAAAAAGTCTGAAATCCCCGCTATTCCTAACAAGAAATTAACCGTGCCAACCATCACGGTTTCCCAAGAGAAGAAAAAAACTCCTGAAGCTGCCAAAACACTGGTAGCCAGCAAAGAGACCAAACCGGCGACGGAACCTGCCAAGCCGCAGGATTGGCGAAAGTCGTGGGGAAACCTCAAAGAAGAAAAGATTCCCGAATTCCCGATTAAGAGGGTGAAGGAAGAAAAATTGCCACTGGCCGATCCGACCAAGCCGGACCCGCTGAAAAGCGTCAATGAACTTCACCCAGCGCTAGAAGAAAAAATTGCAAAAAGAGCTTCCCGGCAAATGGGCAAGAACGCCGCCGAGCGGGAATTGGAGGCGATCCTCCCGGGAAAAGAAAAGATCAAAATGCCAGCACAAATGGCTGAAGCTTCCATGCCCAGAAAAATTGTTAAAGACAAACCGGTTCAAAAGCCTGTGAAAGAAGAAATCATTATCGTGGAGAGGCAACGGGCGCCCTTTGCGGCAAAATGGGCGGTGCCTTTCGGAAATGTCAAAGAAGAAATGCAGGCCGGCGGAGAGATGATTAACAAAACCCTGGCCAGGATTTCCGGGGTGTTGATTCGGCCTTTCACGCGAGAAACACGGCTGCTTGGGCCGCGCATCCCCCAGGGTTCCGGTTCGGTTTTGGCCGCGGGGGCGCCCCCGCTTTACATGATTCCCATGTGGCCGGTTGACCGCCCGCACGGCCCCGCCCCGCACCCTTATCAAATCACCCCGCCCCAGGCGCCCAATCCTTTCGCCCATTTGGGGGTTAATCAGCCCCATCAGGCTGGCCGGTCAACGACCAATGGCATGGGTAATGCCTTTACCAGCATTGGCAACACCCGGCCAATTCCCGCCGATTTGGCCGGTGTCGCTCCGGCTGGCAATGCTTTTTCGGTTCCCCCTTCTCCCGAAGCGAGCATGGAAAACCCGCCCACTATGATGGCCAGAATGACGATGCCAATGAATCCAGGCTTCCCGGGCGCAGCTTTTCCCCCAGGGGCCAATAACCTGGCCATGATGCAACCCCAAGTCCAGATGCAACAGTACAATTTGGATCTTGTGGGGATTTTGAAATCCGCCATTTACCCTTCGCAAAGGGAATGGGCCGCGGAGCAACTTGGAGCCATGGGGGCTCAAGGGAACCCGGCGATCGGGGCGATTCTTTTGTCCTCGGCCAAAGAGGATCCGGCGCCCATGGTTCGCGCCTCTTGCCTCCGGGCTCTCCGGGGAATGAAAATTCATAACATGGAAGTTATGGAAGCAATCCAGGCCTTGAGGACCGACACGGATCCCCGGGTTCGAAGTGAAGCGGACCTGATCCTGATTCAATTAACCGGGGCCAAGTTGGGAAGCCGATAATTACCAGCTTTTTCTTGTCTCTTCGTCTTGGATTTGCTAGACCATAGCCGGCTCATCGCAAGCCGGCTTGGTTTATTTTTCAACCATGGAGTTCCCATGATTCCCATTGATTTAACCGGGAAAACTGCCCTGATTACCGGGGTAGGCGACAATGTGGGCTTTGCCTGGCACATTGCGAAAGTTCTTCAGGCGGCCGGCGCGAAATTGTACTTCGCCGTCCACCCCCGATTGGTCTCAATCGTTGATAGCATTCTTGAACGCGATGCCGATGCCGAAAGCCGCATCCTCCCCTACGGGAAAGGCAACCTGCGGGTTGAAAAAGTCCTCCCCTGCGATGCCGGTTTTGACACCCTCGCCGATGTCGATGAAAAAACTAAAAACGACAAGCGTTATTCCAAACATGGCGACTTCACCATCGAGGGAATGGCGAAAACCCTATCTCAACTCACTCCGGGGCTGGACATTGTCCTGCACGCCATCGCTTTCACCCCAGAGATCAAAAACCAGGCGTGGCAAACCTCGCGAGCCGCTTACCTCACCGCCCTGAGCGTCAGTTCTTATTCTTTAACCGCGCTGCTGCGAGCTTGTCTTCCCTTGATGGAGAACCGTCCTGGGGGCGCTTGCGCCGTTGGCCTGTCGTACTTGGGCGGCGACCGCGTAATTCCCCATTATGGCGGGGGAATGTCCACTGCCAAGGCAGCCTTGCAAATTGACGCCAAGCAACTTGCCAGCAACTTGGGGCCAAAGGGAATCCGGGTTAACATTATTTCCGCAGGGCCGTATGCTTCCCGGGCGGCCAAGGCCATTGGCGATATTGGCCAAATGATCGACCATGCTGCTAGCCGCTCTCCCCTTCCCCGAGCTATCGACCCAGAAGAGGTCGGCACGGCGACAGCATTCCTTTGCAGCCCACTGGCCTCGGCAATCACCGGCCAAGTTCTTTATGTCGACTGCGGGTACAATGTCATGGGTGTTTGATTTTTCCTTTTGCCGGCTTGAAGGCAGTTTGAATATTTTTTGGTTGAAGGATCAGTGTCTGCCTTTCTTTGGGAATTGAATCACCCCCTCCCGCTGGCATCGGGGACGGAATTTTTAGCAAGGGCAAAAGCCTGACCTGCATTTCCATCGCGCCCAAAGGATTAAGTCCTGGGGAACAAACACATCATCCAGTTATCCCATCTCTCACGGTACGAGCTGGGAGTTCCCTTTGGCCATTAGGCAAACCGAGCGATCATCGCGCCGCAATGAGCCAGAGTAGGGGCGATGGGATCGGAGGTCATCCCCAGATCCTTTAACCACCCGCGGATTTCCCCAGCGCTGTACGCCCTGCCTTCGGTCAAACTAAACAACGAAGCCGAATAAAGGGCAATGGCCAGCGGTCCGTCCAAGGCATCTGTCAAAAAGACATCGTGAATGATCAGGATGCCGTTTTGGGGAAGGGACCGGGCCAGTTTCGTCAACAGCGCCTTGCATTCGGCCACATCCCAATCGTGAAGCACATTGGAAAGCAGGATGGCATCAGCCCCCGAAGGGACATCATCCTTGAACATATCGCCTGGATGGAATCGGGTTCGATTCTCGACTTTGGCCTGGCGGACTAATTCCTCGGCAACTTTTAACACTTCCTGTCCATCCCAAAGGACAGATTGCAAGGAGGGATTTTTTTCCATCAGTGCAATGGCGTAAAGGCCGCTGCCAGCGCCCACATCCAAAAGCCTTTGAAACCCGGTCAAAGAAACTTTTTGGGCCAGGACAGGGGCCACATTCCTGGCCCTGCCCGCCAACGAAAGCGTTAGCCTGCGAGCGCTGTCCGCTTTCTCCATGGCCGACTCCATCCCTTCGCGAAAAATAAAGGCATGGCCCTCGTCAGCGCTTTCAGCCTGCCGCGGTTTGTCGGTTTTCAACATGCGGACCATGTCAAGGACACCGGGGGAATTTCCCGCCAGTCCGATGTAATTGGCAATGCTGAATTCTCCCCCTTGTAATAGGTGAGTCATGGCCAGAGAAGTCAGGCCAATTTTCCCTTCACTGACTTCCAGCAAGCCAAACGCTTTCAAAGCTGTGGAGAAAACTACCCAGGCGCGCCTGGTCAACTCCAGCTCTTTTTGCAACTCCTCTTCCGGAATTGGCCCAGGGAGAAGTTTTTCAAAAACCTGAAAATGCACTACAGCCGCGGTCAGCAACTCCGTCGCATGGCAGCCGCGGAACAATTCAAACAAAGGGGCCGGATCGCTCGGAGGTTGCTTCAAGGGGAAAGCGTTGGACAGCATAACGGCCTCATTTTTCGAGTCAAAAGGGATTTCAATACGGGGCCCGGAAAGTTGGGGAAAACCTTCAGAAACTGCGTCTTTTCTGGCCAAGCTCCTATTCTAGAACTAAACTGACATCCTGCATGCCTAGGGAACTGGCTATCTCTCACAAGCCAATCGGGCAAGGTTTTTTGTCATTCACGCTATCTGGAAATGGGAAAAAGATGAGCAATAAAGAACAAGGCGACCTGGCTTTGATTGGCCTTGCCGTCATGGGGCAGAACCTGATTCTCAACATGAACGATCATGGCTACAAGATCGTCGCTTACAACCGGACAGTTTCCAAGGTGGATGATTTCCTGGCCAAGGAAGCCAAGGGCACGCAAATCATTGGCGCTCACTCCATTCAGGAAATGTGCCAATTATTGAAGCGCCCTCGCCGGGTCATGATGCTGGTGAAAGCAGGCCAGGCCGTCGATGACTTCATCGAACAGATTATTCCTCATATGGAAAATGGCGACATCATCATCGACGGGGGAAACTCCCTTTTCGAAGACACTAATCGCAGGGTGAAATACCTGGAATCCAAGGGAATTCTTTACATCGGCACTGGAGTGTCAGGGGGTGAGGAAGGCGCTCGCCGCGGGCCAAGCATCATGCCAGGCGGATCCAAGGAGGCCTGGCCCCATGTCAAAGAAATCTTCCAGTCTATAAGCGCCAAGGTGGAAGACGGCACCCCTTGCTGCGATTGGGTGGGTGAAGGGGGCGCGGGACATTATGTCAAGATGGTGCATAACGGCATCGAGTACGGCGATATGCAACTCATTTGTGAAGCCTATGACATTATGCGCCAAGGACTGGGAATGTCGCACGAGGAGATGCATCAAACTTTCTCCAAATGGAACCAAGGCGAGTTGGATTCTTACCTGATAGAAATCACCCGGGACATTTTGGCCTACAAGGAAAACGGCGAACCTCTGGTGGAAAAGATCCTGGATGCGGCCGGACAAAAAGGCACCGGCAAATGGACCGTGGTGAATTCCCAGGATTTGGGAATGCCCGTCACCTTGATCGCGGAAGCAGTTTATAGCCGCTGCGTTTCGGCCTTAAAAGAAGAGCGCGTGGCCGCCGCCAAGGTTTTAAAAGGGCCGAAAAAAGCGATCAGCGGCAACAAGGAAAAATTAATTCAGAACATTCACGATGCCCTTTACGCTTCCAAAATCGTCAGCTACACCCAGGGCTACATGCTCATGCGCGCCGCGGCAAAGGAATATGGCTGGGATTTGAATTATGGCGGCATCGCCCTGATGTGGCGCGGCGGTTGCATCATCCGCAGCAGATTCCTGGCCAAAATTAAAGATGCCTTCGACAGGAAAAAGAAGCTGACCAACCTGCTTCTCGACTCTTATTTCAAAAAGGAAATCAAGCGTTGCCAGAAAGGCTGGCGGAACATCCTGGCCCTGGCCATTAAGAAAGGTATTCCCGTTCCAGCCATGAGCACGGCTTTGGCCTTTTTCGATTCCTACCGCGCCGAGCGACTGCCCGCCAACTTGCTCCAGGCGCAACGGGATTATTTTGGGGCGCACACTTACGAGCGAGTGGACCAACCACGGGGCCAATTCTTCCACACCAATTGGACCGGCCGGGGCGGGGATATTTCCAGCTCCAGTTACAATGCATGAGTTCAAAGTTACTTGGGCCGGTTTTGCTTTTTAGCTTCCGGCCCTGTTTTTCCCCCATCAAATTCCAGGGGATTCTCCGGCCAGGCGTGCTTGGGGTAACGGCCCCGCAAATCTTTCCGCACCAGGTGATAGGAGTTTTTCCAAAATCCCGCCAGGTCATCAGTCACTTGCTGAGGGCGGAAATTCGGGGCCAGGAGCTTCAGTAAAATGGCGACCTTGCCCAGGGCAATTCGAGGCGTTTCTCGCAAACCGAAAAAGTCTTGGATCCTGGCGGAAATCTCTGGTCTTCCCCCCTTGGGGTAAACAACCGCCGCCCTCCTTCCTTTGGGCATGGTAAAAGCCGAGGGCGCTTCCTTTTCAACGATCCTTCTCTGTTCATGATTCAAGGCCCGGGCCAGCATTCCAGACCAATCTCCCTCACGGATTTCACCAAGGGACTTTTTCCCCTGGCAAACCCAGCGCAAGGGAACTTCCAGCCAATTCGGATCGGGTTCGGGCAGGCCCAGTTCCGGGCAGGCCTGCTTCAAATACCTCAACCTTTGTAAAAATTGGCCGCCTTCGGTTTCCGTGGCTGGCAAATAATCCAGCAGTTTTTCTTTCGCCTTGTGAAACAGGATTTCTTCCGGCTTGTCCTCTGGCGACAGATGAGCAGGTTTTTCTTCCAGTAAAAGGTCCATGTACCTTAGGCGCCGCCAGACCATGATTTTTCCAGTTTTGTCATCCAATTCCAACTCTCGGGTCTCGCCAAGGTGCGCCGGGTTCAACCAATCCCTTTGAACACTCGAAGCCATCCAAACCTTGGATTCAATTCCCCCGGCTTCCACATCCAGGCAAATAAAGAGGGGGGAATTTTGCACCACGCTCTGAGAAGAAAGTTGAACACCTCGGCAGCCAACCATTAACCCGCGGGGATTTCCCGCTCCGCGCCTGGCCGCCACCCGGTCGGGAAAACCGGCCAACACCGTCTTGAGGAACCCTTCGTGGGAATCCTGCATGGGGGGGCTCTTGGCGCCAGGAAAACAACGGAGGAATTGGTCCCGAATTCTCAGCAGGCTTCTGGCCCGGTCGGGAGCCAAAACATTTCCAATTGAATCCGCCACTCTTCCGGTTGCTTCAAACTGTTCCAAAACCTCCACTTGTTCCAAGAGGTCGGAATCCCCAGGGACGGGTTTGGAATTTTTCCGGGCATTCATTCCACGGTCAAAGGGCGAGCGTTCGGAAAGTAAGGCGGCTGCCATACAAGCCCTGGGAAGGCAACCGTTTTCCAATCCGGAAATCAGTAGTCTGGCCAGCCTCGGATGGGCTGGAATTCCGGTCATGCGGCTGCCCAGGTCGGTAATTCGCCCTTCTTTGATCGCGCCCAGTTTTTCCAATTGGCCGATGGCAAGAGAAAGGGATCCTTGAGGAGGTTTCTCAAACCAAGGGAACGAATCCAAGTTAGATTCACCCAGGGCAAAAAGCCGCAATACTCCTTCGGCAAGGTTTACCCGGGCAACCTCGGGGCGATCAAAGTCTTCTTTATTCTTGTGTTCCGCTTCACTCCATAGGCGGTAGCAAAACCCCGGCCCTTCTCGCCCAGCCCTGCCCGTGCGCTGGTCGGCAGATGCTTTGGAAATGGGAACTAGTTCCAGGTGGTTCAGCCCCAGGTTGGTATCTTGCCGACTCTGCCTGGCGAGGCCGGAGTCAATGACCGTGGAAACTCCCTGAACCGTCACCGAGGACTCCGCCACATTGGTTGAGAGAATAATTTTCCGTTTCTTTCCATGGCAAATTGCTTTTTCCTGAGCTTCCAGGGAAAGGTCGCCATGAAGAATATGAATCTCCCAATCCGGCTGGTAATTCGCCAGAGCCGATTTCGCTTTGAGAATTTCACCCATCCCAGGAAGGAAAACCAGCACATCGCCCACAGATTTCCCGGCCACGGAAGGGAACAATTCCTTCAGGGCGGAACTGATCTCCTTGTTGAATGACCGGGGCTGATAATTCACCTCGACAGGGAACACTCTGCCTTGGGAAATTAGGATCGGGCAATTGTTCAAATATTGAGAAACAGCTTGCGCATTCAAAGTGGCGGACATGACCAAGATTTTCAAGTCGGGGCGCAGGGTTTTGCGAACCAACTCCACCAACCCCAAAATAAGATCGTTTTCCAAACCCCGTTCATGAAATTCATCCAGAATAATGGCGCCCACACCTGGAAGCTCAGGCTGGGCCGCCATTTGGTTCAAGAGAACTCCAGGAGTCACCGCCAGCAACCGTGTTTCTTTGCCAAAGCAGAAATCAAAGCGAACCTGGTAGCCGATTTCTTTTCCCAATGTGGTCCGAGAGAGCGCAGCCATGCGGCTGGCCGCGGCCTTGGCCGCCAGCCGTCTCGGTTCCACCAGAATAACCCTGCCTGCAATAATGGATTGAATGGAAAGGGGAACCAAGGTGGTCTTGCCGGCCCCAGGTGGAGCCTGGACGACCGCGCATCCCTCTTTAGCCAATGCCTGACTTATTGCCGGGAGAATATTCTTAACCGGCAAGGACTCGGCAATTTCCGGATTAACCATTTCCCGCTCGGAATTGGAAGGACATTATTGGGGCTTGTTTTCCTTGGGCGGGCCCTGAGGGGGATTCAACCGTTCGCAGAATTGCTGATAGCCCTTTTTCAAAGTATGGGAAAACCCGGTGGCCTGTGCGGCGGACATATAAATTCGCGACACAACCACACTGCGCGGGTAAAAGGTGGCAATAAAATCAAATGCGAACTCCGCCGGGTTATGGCTGATCATGACGGCGTTGGCGTACACACCGCCCAAAAGATCATCATTCGTTTTTATCTGGGCGTAAAGTTCATCGATGGGCAAGGGCACCGCGCCAGGCGGTGGAGGGGGCATTGGGGGCAGCGGCCCGAATTTCCCCGCGTACATCGACAGGTTTTCATCCAGGGCGTTAATAAAACTGGCAAACGACGGCGGCGACATCACCACCCGCGACGCCAACCGGTGCGGCTGAACCAGCCTCTGAAGAAAATCGAGAATAAATTCATGAGGGCCATTCAGCAACAGGGCGCCAGATGAAAACACACCCGAAACCACTTTTTCCGGCACTCGAGCTGAGGATTGTGAATAGCGCACCTCCTGAGTATGCGTGTCCGGTTCCTTTTGGGGGTCAGGTTTGTTTTCTTCCGCCATGGGGTTCTTCGCTTCCTTCCTTTTGGTTTCACTCTTCCCCAGCATATTAATCCGGGTGATTTTTTAGCACTAGACAAAACCGTCTTACTTTAGCCATGGAGCCTCTTGGCCCTGCCAGGTTATAATAGCCTGAGGTGTATTGGTGCCCGGAAACAGAAAGGCGCTGCCATGAAGGTTTTTCCCGCGATTATCCTCATTCCCCTCTTGGCCTCCCTGGGTTTTCAAGGGCAAGAAAAAGGGATCCAGGTTCGCTGGCATGGCCAATCGTTTTTCGAGATTCTAAGCCCCCAGGGAGTACGAATCGTCATTGACCCCCATACGATTGATAATTTTGGGCGCAAGAGCGTTGAAGCCGACCTGGTTCTGGTCACCCATCTTCATCACGACCACACCCGGCTGGAGGCGATTTCCAACAAGGGAAAGTATAAGACGGTCTTTGGAATGAAAGTGGATCCGGAGACAAAACGCCAAGATTGGAACATCTTGGATGAAAAGGTCAAGGATGTAAACATCAAGACTTTCGGCGCCTATCACGATGATTCCCAGGGGATGCGCCGGGGGAAGACCGGAATATTTTTACTTGATATCGCCGGAGTCAAATTGGCCCACCTGGGGGATATCGGCCATGTCCCTGGTAATGAACTGGTAAAAAGCCTCGGCCCGGTTGACATCCTTTTTATCCCTGTCGGAGGGGTTTATACCGTCAATGGCTCGGATGCCCGCGCCACCGTGGATAAAATCCAACCTCGGCGGTTTGCCATTCCCATGCATTACGGCGTCAAGGTTTTTCAAGATCTTTTGCCCATTGATGAATTCCTCGAGGATCAGGACAAGGCCTCGATCATCAACCACAAGAATTCCACCATCACCATTCCCCTGGAGGGGAAAGGGAGCAAGCCAGCTACATTAATTTTGGGTTACGAATGAGCCAGCTAATTGAAAAAAAAATTAAGCGAGCCGAAGACTAAAAAAGCGATGCCAATGACATTCAAGAAAAAGCCAAAGAACGCCAAACGGCGAATGATGGCGAAACGGTAGCCAAGGTCTTTTTTTTGCAAGCCGTAGGCCCGTCGGACCGCCTTGGAAGCGCCAAAAAGCGCCGACAATCCAAAAACCACCCCTACTACGGGAATCAGAGATTTGCATGCGGAAATAAATTGATCTTCAGCCTGCTCCTTGAACCATTGGCCGCGGAATTCGGCGGCAAATTCCGATTCCTCGGTCCATCTATCCTCGGCAATCCAAAGAATTATTCCGCAGGCCAGGCAGCGCTCGTTGCCTACGGGGTTTACCGTATGGCATTCATGGCAATTCCGGTGATTTCCCGGCCCGATTTGGGTGAATTGGCTCATAGGGAAAATATGCGGACTGCTTTCCAGGATTCAAGACCCGCCTTTCCTACGATTTAGACTTTTCCCCGCAACTTTTCCAAGTAATTATGGAAGAATGGGATTTATTGCCGTTCTCTGCTTGCCAAGGAAGTTATGAACCATCAGCCGAGTTTTGATTCTTTCAAGGAATTGGCCAACGCTTTCACCCTGGTTCCGGTCTACCGCCAACTGGTGGCCGATACCCTGACCCCCGTGAGCGCCTTTTACAAAATCGCCACCGACCCGTGGTCCTTTTTGTTTGAAAGCGTGGTCGGTGGGGAACGGGTTGGCCGCTACTCCTTCCTAGGCGCCGACCCTTTTTTGCATTTTTCCTCCAGCGGAAATCAGATCACCATCCGAGAAAAAGGCTCGCGGTCTCAAGAACACTTCACGGAAAAGCGGTTTGAAAACGCCAACCCGCTGCGGGTACTGGAAGAATTGCTGGGGAAACACCAATCCCCCCATCTGCCCGGGTTGCCCCGTTTTAGTGGCGGTGCCGTGGGGTACGCCGGCTACGACACCATCCGCTATGTGGAAAATCTGCCCAACACCCCGGCCGATGACAGGAACCTGCCCGACCTTTCCTTTGCGTTTTACGATCGCATGGTGATTTTTGATCAAATTAACAAGACCGTGGCAGTGGTGGCCCACGCCCATGTGGATCCCAAAAACTTGCTTGGGTCGTATGAATCCGCCTGTTCCGAAGTGAATGCGTTGGTGGACAAACTACGAAGCGCTCCCTGCGATTTGAAAATGCGGGATGTCCAGCCGTTGGGTCCGGTCACCCGGAAATTTGATTCCAATTTCACTCGAGAACAATTCATCAACGCAGTTAAAAAGTGTAAGGAATACATTTTCGCGGGCGACATTTTTCAGGTGGTCCTCAGTCAACGCCTGGAAACTGAAACGCACGCCAGGCCTTTTGATATTTACCGGACACTAAGAGTAGTCAACCCCAGCCCCTTCTTGTTTTACCTCCGCCAGGGCGACTTGGCCCTGATCGGCAGTTCCCCGGAAATCATGGTGCGGGTGGAGGGCCGCCAGGTCACCATTCGCCCTTTGGCTGGCACCCGGCCGCGGGGACAAACCGATGCCGAGGACAAGGAACTGGCCGAGGAACTGGTTAACGATCCCAAGGAGCGAGCCGAGCATATCATGCTGGTCGACTTGGGCAGGAACGATGTGGGCCGGGTGGCGGAATTCGGTTCCGTGACCATTTCCGATGTCATGACCGTGGAAAAATACAGCCATGTCATGCATTTATGCAGCACCGTCGAAGGGACCCTGGCCAAGGATAAAACCCCCTTCGATGCCTTGCGTTCTTGTCTGCCGGCCGGCACGCTGAGCGGCGCGCCCAAGGTGCGCGCCATGGAAATCATTGACGAATTGGAAACAACAAAGCGCGGGCCCTATGGTGGCGCAGTTGGCTACATCGATTTCTCAGGCAACATGGATACTTGCATTGCCCTTCGCACCCTGGTGCTCACCGGGAAGAAAGCCTATCTGCAAGCCGGCGCCGGCGTGGTGGCCGACAGCGACCCGGACAAGGAATACGAAGAAACCCTGAACAAAGCCAAAGGATTATTAAAAGCGATCGAAATGGCGGAAACACAACTTTAATTCGCGAACGGTTGGCATTTTCATGCCTCCTCCTTGGACCTCACCAGGGAACTGGCCCAGACTCGGGTTTTTTCCGCGAAGAGGTAAAAAGCCGGAACCAGGAACAAGGTCACAACGGTGGATATCAGGATGCCACCAATGATGGCCTTGGCCATGGGGGCGCGGGTCTCCGCCCCGGGGCCGATACCCACGGCGGCGGGAATGGCCCCGGCAATGGTGGCGATGGAAGTCATCAGAATTGGCCTCAGCCGCACAGGGCATGCCTGCAGAATCGCTTCTTCCAATTTCATGCCTTGTTCACGAAGCTGGTTCGTGTAATCGACCAGGATGATGGAATTCTTTTTCACCAGACCCATCAACAAGATCAGGCCAATCATGCTCATCATGTTGAGGGAATCGCCGCTAAACCACAGAGTGAACAGGGCGCCGGTCACAGCGAAGGGCATGGCCAGCAGCACCGTCAGAGGGTGAATGAAAGAGTTGAACTGCACGCCCAAAATCATGTAGGCAATGGCAATCCCCAGCACCAAGGCAAACAACAGGCTGGACATGATTTCATTCAAGGCGTTGGCATTTCCCAACTCCACGATCGATACATGGCTGGGCAGGACTTTTTCAGCAATGGCGCGGCATTTTTCAATAGCCTCGCCTTGCGACACCCCTGGGCCCGTATTGGCGATGATTTCAATCCGCCGCTGATGGTTGTAGCGGTTAATGACCGGCAGCGTGGAAACTGTCTTCAATTCCTGCACGACATCCTCCACGGTGACCAGCCGGTCCGCCCCGGCGCGAAGCGTCATGAGACGCAGTTGATCGGGAGTGGCTCGTTCCTGCTCTTGGAAGCGAACGCGGATGTCGTAGCGCCGGCCGCGGTCCGTAAAGCGCCCGACCCTCTCGCCGCCCACCAGCAAACTCATGCTTTCCGCCAGGCGGGAAACCGGCAAACCCAGTAGCGCCAGTTTTTCCCGGTCGGGAATTATTTGGACTTCCGGCATGCCGGGGCGGTAATCCATGTCGATGTCCATCAACAATGGCTGCTGATTTTTTCCCACCAACTGCCCGAGTTCCTGAACAATTTTTCGGCCAAGGCTGGGAAGTTGCGGCCAATCACCCTGGATGGAAAAGTCGATGGGATCGCCCCGTTGAGGAGTGAACCCTTCCGTTGATTGATCCCTGACTACCACGCGGATGTCGGGAACTTCATAGAGTTTTTCGCGAATGATACCAACCAACTCCTGCTGCGAATGCCTTCTGGCATTACGGGGCACTAATTGTAAGAACAAATCCGCTTCATTCATTAACAAGGCCTGGTCGGTGGCGACAGCCGTCATGATCCCCGCGACTTCCGGCTGATCCGACAGAATCGATTCACAGGAGGCGAGTAAATGGCCGATTTCTTCGATACTGGAGCCTACCGGGCAAATCACATGAACCAGAAGCCTGCTTTGGTCCTCGCTGGGGACCAGTTCCCGCCCCAACATTCCCGACCCAAGGAAAAGCCCGGTTCCGCCGGCAATGGCCACGCAAAGGCCAAGCACTACGGCGTGAAATTTCAAAGTTAACCGCAACATCCAGGAATAGACCCTGGTGACAGCCTGCAGCAGGCAATCCGTGGGCCTCAGCAAGAGCGGGTAAAAAATCCAGGTCTCGACAAACCACAGGCAGGGCCTCCAATACCGAAATGTGAGTCCAAGCAAAAAGACTTCACTGGCGGACTCCAAGGCAAACTGGCCCCCCATACCCAAGGATTTCCAACCGGTGAGGAACCGAGGCAAGCCGGGAAATTGGCTGGCAAGCCAATCGAGTCGGTCGCGCACTGGCCAGGAAAAGGACTGCAGCCAAGGAAGTTGAAAGGATAAATATCTGGCCCCGCTCAAGCAGAGCAAAAAAAACAATACCCCAAGGAGTACAAGGGCGAAGTGCGTTGGCCTGGGGGCATTGGCCTGGCGGCCGTGGCTTTTCAAAAAGAAGGCGCACAGCATCGGTGTAAGGGTCAGAGCGCAAATGAGGGAAAGAATGACCGCCACACTGACGGTCACGCCGAACTGGAAAAAGAAGCGTCCAATTGCGCCTGACATAAACGCCACGGGAAGAAAAATGGCGACAATGGAGACGGTGGCGGCAATGGCGGCGAAACTAATCTCCCGCGCCCCCTGCAGCGCCGCTTCGCGCATCCCCAACCCCTTCTTCCTTAGGCGGTCGATGTTCTCCAGCACCAGAATCGCGTCATCCACCACCACCCCAACCGACAGGGATAACCCCAGCAATGTCATCAGGTTCAAAGTAAAAGGCGGAAGCCCGAAAAACCTCACGCCGTAATAAAGGATAAAGAATGTACCTATAAGGGAAGTTGGAATGGAGAGGCAGATGTTGAGCGTAGTGCCCAAGGACCCCAGGAACAGGTAACACACGATGGCCGTGAAGGCCACCCCCAGAATCAGGGTTAACTTCAGCTCCTCGATATTCTCCCGTACAAAGAGGGAAGAATCGACGGGGATATGTAGTTCCACCCCTGGGGGTAGCATTTTCCGCAAGCGGGGAAGTTCCCGTTTTACATTGTCGCAAACCGCCACCAGGTTGCCGCCAATGGCCTTGCGCACGCCGACGGCGATGGCTGGCAAGCGGTTAAACCTGGCCAGGCTGCGCCGGTCTTCCAGCCCGTTTTCCACCACGGCCAGATCTTCCAAAAGAATTTGCTGTCCTCCCCTTTGCGCCACCACCAACTTGCGCATTTCCTCGACTGAATAGGCCTCGCCCATGGTCCGAAGATTGAACTCAACCATCTTGCTCTGGATGTACCCGGCCGGAAGTTCCGCGTGCTGCCTTTGAATCGCTTGTTTGACATCGTCAGCGGCAAGGTTGAAACTTTGCAGCTTGTCCCGGTCGACCCAGATGCGGATCGATCGGGCCTGCAAGCCGGCAAACTGAACCCCTCCGACATCGGCGATGGCCGCGAGTTCCTGCTTCAGTTCCTTCTCGGCGAAGTCGCTTATGCGGTGCACTGCCGCCGTCCCCGACAGAGTCAGCCATATCACAGGTAGATTGTTGGGGTTCACTTTTGAAATCACGGGGGGATCGATGTCAACTGGCAAACGCCTTCGCGCCGCGCTCACTGCGTTTTGAATATCTTGCATGGCCACATCGATGTTGCGCTCCAGGCGGAAATAAACCGTCACCAGGCTGATGCCTTCCATGCTTTTCGACATGATGTAATCGACGCCTTCAACGCTGGCGACAGCATCCTCAACCACATCGGTGACATCGCCATCCATGATGTCGGGGGAAGCCGCCTCGCGCAGAATGGCGATGCTGACCACCGGAAAATCGACTTCGGGAAATTGGCTGATGCCCATTTCCTGGTAGCCGAGCCAGCCAAACACCACCATGGAAATGGAAACCATGACGGCGAAAACCGGGTTTCGGATACTCAGTTCAGGAAGTTGCATAAGGGTTCATTCCTTGGCAGCAGCAGGCGGTTCGGCGGCTGGGCAGCCAGAAGTGTGTTTTTCCAAAGTCATGGCCATGGCAGGTTCCTGCTTGAGGGAATTCAGCCACTGAGAAAAGCGCTCAAGCAGGACATAAAAAGCGGGCACGACCACCAGGGTGATCAAAGTGGAGAGAAAAATGCCGCCAATGATGCAGCGGGCCAGCGGCCCGCGGTTTTCCGCCCCGGGACCAAAACCTATGGCCATGGGCACCACCCCGGCAATGGTAGCTATCGAAGTCATCAAAATCGGACGCAAGCGGATAGCCCCGGCCTGGATCATCGAGTCCCGTAACTCCGCACCCTTAATACGCAACTGATTGGCGCAATCCACCAGGATAATCGAGTTCTTTTTTACCAGCCCGGCCAGCAGAACCAGGCCAATCATGCTCATCAGGTTGAGGGTATCGCCACTGATCCACAGCACCAGCAGCCCTCCGGTAATGCCAAACGGCACGGACCACAAAACCGTGAGCGGGTGCAGGAAAGAATTGAATTGGATCCCCAGAATCATGTAGGCGACCGCGAAGCCAAACATCAACGAGTTCCACATGCTATCAATAGTTTGCTGCATGGCTTTGGCATTGCCTAACTGCACGACGCGATAGCTGGAAGGCAGGTTCATTTCCAGGCGGACTTCCTCGGCAATTTCCTTGCAGCGGGCGATGGCGGTCCCCTGGCTGACACCCGGCCCCATGTTGGCGGTGATCTCCACTTTGCGAAGATGGTTGTAACGGTTGATCAAAGGCAAAGTGGATACAGTCTGGTAGCTACTCAAGTCTTTGACAGGGATAGTGGGTCCATTAGAGGTCTTGGATAAAGGGACTTCGGGGCGGATTTGCAGGCGGTCGAGGAGCCCCGGTGTATTGCGCTGATCCTCCAGCAACCGCATGCGCACATCGTAACGGCGGTCGTCGTCGGAAAAGCGCCCGTTTCTTACCCCGCCGAATGCGACATTCAGCAGGAACGCAAGTTTCCTCACGGGGACATTCAAGGCATCGGTTTTATTCCGCTCGGGAAACAATTGCACTTCCGGCATGCCGGGGCGGTAATCCGAATTGACATCGGTCAGCAGGCCGGAATCGGTGACCCGTTGCTTGACTTTTTCGGCGTAGGCCACAACCGTGTCCCAATCGGTCCCTTGCAGGGCAAAATCAACCGGGTACCCGCGAGAGGGTGTGAATCCCTGGGTGGACAAATCCAGAACAATTGGCCGCATGCCCGGGATGGAGGCAAGTTTTTTCCTCGTTTCTTGAATCACACGAGTTTGCGAAACGGTGCGTTGATGAATGGGCACCAGGCGAACGAAAACAATTCCTTCGGAAATCAGCATCCCCGGGCGGATGGACACCGAGGAAAACATGGAAGCGATCAGATCGCCGCCATGGGTTGGGTCCTTCAAACTGGATAGATTGGTTTCGCACTTCATCAGCATTTCATTGACATAATCCAGGCTGACCCCCACGGGACAAATGGCGTTGACGACGAAGCGGTTTTGGTCCTCGCTGGGAACCAGTTCATTGCCAATCGGCTTGATTACCAGGGCCGGGGTCCCGGTTTGCTGGGCCAGCCAATTGGGCAGGGGAAGGGTTAGGCCCGTAAGGACAAGGGAAAACAAACCGGCGAGGGCGCTGGCCATGAGGATCACGGCGATGGGCCTTCGCACTGCGAAACACAGCACAGCCTTGTAACGGTGCTCCAGTTTTTGCACCAGGAAGATGGTGGGCAGGACAAAGATTGGGTAAATGAGAAAACGGTCGACGGCCCACCAAAGCCACAAGGCCAGCCCAATGGGCCTGGCCAAGGGCCCCGCCAGGGGCTTGGGCTTTGTCAAAATCTCTTCGTGCAGGTTGAGGAACAGGGATGCCAGCATGGGCGTGACGGTCAGTGAGACCACCAGGGAAATCAGCACCGCCACCGTAACTGTAATGCCAAACTGAAAGAAGAACTGCCCGACCACGCCTTTCATGAAAGCCACCGGGACAAATATGGCCACGATGGCCAGAGTAGAAGCCAGCGCGGCGAAGCCGATTTCGTTGGCCCCATCCTTGGCCGCTGCCATTCTCGATTCGCCTCTCTCCATGCGTCGGTAAATATTCTCCAGCACTAAAATGGCATCATCCACGACTACGCCAACCGAGAGGGACAAACCTAGCAAGGTCATGAAATTCAGGGTAAACCCAGCCCACTTCATCACCACGAAAGTGCCCAAAATGGAAACCGGGATGGAGACGCAAACATTCATGGTCGACCCGAGCGAACCGAGGAACATCAGCGCCACGATGGCGGTCAAAATAATTCCCAGGGAAAGAGCGTGCTGCACTTCCTCGATGTCGTCCTTGATGAAAAGGGAAAAGTCGGTGGAGATCCCAATCTCGATGCCCGGAGGGGCCATGGCGCGCAGCATGGGCAGCCGCCGTTTGACTTCATCGCAAACCTGCACGACATTGGCGCCGGTGGCCCGCATGGCGCCCACGCCCACCGTGTTTTCATAATTAAAGCGAGAAAAGGAACGGCGGTCGGTCATGCCGTCTTCCAAGATGGCGATATCCTTGAGGTAAATCACCGCGCCATCCGGTCGGGACACGATGGGCAAATCTTCAAACTCCTTGGGATTCCGCGCCTCGCCCATCAGCCGCACATTGATTTCTCGCTTTCCCGATTTCAAATACCCGGCCGGCTTTTCCATATGTTCCATTTGCAAGGCGCGGAACACATCCAGGATGTCGATATGAAAGGAGTCCAGCTTTTCCTGATCGACCCAAATGCGCATATTGCGCGGCCGCAACCCGCCATACATCACCCCGCCACAGCCGGGAATCGTTTGAATCTGCTGCTTGAGAACATCGTCGACGAACCGGTTGATATCCTGCAACGACCTGGGCCCATGAACGCCCAGCCAAATGATTGGAAATTTGTTGAAGTTCACTTTGGAAACCACGGGAGGGTCGATATCCGTTGGCAGTCGGTTCATCGCCGAAGCCACCGCGTTCTGCACATCCTGCATGGCGGAGTCGATATTGCGGTCGAGGTGAAAAAAAACCGTGGTGATCGCCGACCCTTGCAAGCTTTGCGATTGGATGTAATCAATGCCCTCGACGCTGGACACCGCGTCCTCGATGACATCGGTGACATCGAAGTCCATGATTTCAGGAGAAGCCGATTCCCGGGTGGTATGGATGCTGACCACGGGGAAATCGAGTTCGGGAAACTGGCTAATGCCCAACCCTTTGTAGGCAATGGCGCCAAAAACGATCAACGCCGCAGATACCATCACCGCGAAGACCGGGTTCCTGATGCTCAAGTCTGAAAGGGTCATGGGTTCGCCGGCCCCCCGCTTCCCGCCTTGGCGGCCTCTACGGATTTCAACAAGGCCTTCTCCATTTCCGGCGTGATGTCCAGCGGCGTGCCGTCCTCTAGCGCGTCAGCTCCCCGTCGAACGATCCAATCCTTTTCGCGGACCCCTTCTAACACCTCCACAACCCCTGGGCGCCTCATCCCCAATTGCAAAACCCGCGGTTTCGCCACCCACTCAACCACTCCATCGCTCCGCTGCCTTGGCATCGGCTGAAACAGGACAAAGCCTTTTTCTCCAGCCCGCACGGCTTCTTCTGGAACCACCAGCGCCTCACTTTTCCCCGGCAAGGCACAGGTCATTTTGGCCGTATAGCCGGGCCGCAAACGCCACATATCCGGAACTGCCGTAATCATGCCCTTGCACTCGAACATATGGGTGTCCGGGCTTGCAACGGAACTGATGTAAAACAAACGCGCCTTGAATTTCTCCCCGGGAACCGCGCGCAAGGTGAACTCCATGTTGTACCCAATTGGCAACAGGCCGTTTTCCCAAAGCACCCCGGTCAGGACCCCTTGCAAGGGTGAAATGAGAGCGCTGGAAACCACCATTGCCGAGTAGATGCGGTGCTCCTGATCGAGAACCTGGCGCAGCACGGGGGCCGATTTTTCCGGCAAATATCCGGCCAGCCTCAACCGACTTAAATTTGCCATATTGGCAATGACCGTGCGATCTTCCAAAAACGAACCCGCCGTTACTTTGCGCTGGTTGATTTGCCCCGCGTAGGGAGCGCGCACCTGAGAGCGAAACAAATTATGTTCCGCCAACTCCCTCGCCGAACGGGCATTGGCCAGCTCAGCGCCAGCTAATCGGGAGTTCCCCGCGGCACGGACTCGGTCCTCACCGGAGCTTCCCGCGCCGGCCAGGCGCGTTAAGCCTTCCAGTTCCCGACTGAGGGCCAGGGCCGCTTCGGCTTTTTTCTCCTGGGCTCGGGCCCCATCCAGCGCCGACAGAAAACGCTTTTGATCCACCAAAACCAGAATCGTGTCTCGATCCACCCATTGGCCTTCGCGAAACAACACTTCGTCAACCAAGCCATTGACCCCGGAGGCGATTTCCGTTTGCCCTTCGGCCTCCAAATGGCCAATGGTTTCGAAGGAAGCCTGAAAGGGCTCTTTGTCAATTTGCACCAGTTCCACTTTTCTTTTCAATTTCATTTGCGTAGGGCGGGCTTCCACTCCACCTTTGGGCGCTTCCAATCCCTGGCGGGAACAGCCTTGCAAAAGCGATGCGAGCAAGGGGAATGCAAAAAAGATGGCAAGAGTTTTCAGGCGAATCGGTGGGGGGGGAAAAACCTGGCACATAAAACACGGCTCCGGAAACAACGGGACTTGCCAGCCGACCCCTTGGGGGTTAATATCAGAACTGACCAGTCAGTTTCAGAATAAACCAGCACGCCCCATCCGTCAACCAGCAGTCAGTTTTTTTTGGAGAACACTTTTGCGCACCAAATCCCCGCTGCAAGCTGAAAAAATCCTCCGCGCGGCCGAGGCGCTTTTTGCCAGTTCAAGGTTCCACCAGGTCCTCATGGAAGAAGTGGCGGAAAAAGCCGGGGTCGGGAAGGGAACCTTGTACCGCTATTTCCACGACAAGGAAGATTTATTCAACGCCCTGCTGGCGCAGGCCTCCCAGGAACTTTTTAACCGAGTGGAAAAGGCCCGCCAGGGCAACTTCCCCTTGAAGAAAAAGCTTGCCAACATCGCCGATGCCATCATTGGTCTTTTTGACGAACGCCCGCGCCTGTTCGACCTGATCCAGCACGCCGAGGCGTTCCAGGCCCATACGGGGGAATTCCCCTGGCAGGCCACCCGCCGGGGGGTGATTGACCTGGTGATGAAAACTTTCGCCGATGCCGCTACACACGGGGAATGCCAGGTGGCGCACCCCGATATTGCCGCCTTGCATTTGCTGGGCGGGGTCAGGGCTATCATTCGCCTGGGGAAAAAACCGCGACCAGCCAACCTGGGAATGCTGGTCGCCAGGCAGTTTCTCGACGGGGCCGCGCAAGAAGTAAAACCGTTGAAAAACGGCAAAATCCGCAAGTCGCCAAAGTAGTTTTTAGCAGTTTCATCCGGTGGGCTTCAAATTCCCTGCCGCAATTTCTATAACATCATTCCGGGAAAACTTCGGGGAATTCAAGCCTTTTCCTGGTACTTGCGGTCGGACGCGGACCCCACATGAAAAACAACACCATCAAGGTTTTTAGCGGGCGCGCCAACCTGCCCCTGGCCGAGAAAATCGCCTTTCACCTTAACGACACCCTCGGCAAAATCACCCTGAACAACTTCCCCGATGGGGAAATTTCCGTCCGCATTGACGAGGATGTCCGTGGCAGAGACATCTTCCTCCTTCAGCCCACCAGCCCACCGGTCAATGAAAACTTGATGGAATTGCTGATCATGCTGGACTGCTTTAAGCGGGCCAGCGCCTCACGCATCACGGCGGTCCTTCCCTATTACGGCTACGCCCGCCAAGACCGCAAAGATGTTGGCCGCGTGCCAATTACCGCCAAAATGGTCGCCGACCTTCTCTCTTCCGCCGGTTGCAACCGCGTGCTGGCCCTTGATCTTCACGCCGCCCAGGTTCAAGGTTTTTTTGACATTCCCGTGGATCATCTGCACGCCAGCCCGGTCATCTGCGATTTTGTCCGCGGGTTGAATATCCCCTCGGAGGAACTGGTGGTCCTCAGCCCGGACGAGGGTAGCATCAAAAAGGCGCTGATGTACCAAAAGAAAATCGGCGGCAACATCGCCATCGTGGACAAACGCCGCTCAAGCGCCACCGAAACCCAGCAGGCCAACCTGATCGGTTGCTCGTTGAAGGACAAAGTGATTTTTATTTTTGACGACATGATTTCCACAGCGGGGACCGTGGTGGGGGCGGCGCATGTGGCCAAGCTCAACGGCGCCAAGGAAGTTTATGTTTGCGCCACTCACGCGGTTTTATGTGGGCCGGCGATTGAACGCCTGAAAGGCGCGCCCATCAAGGATATTATTCTTACCGACAGCATCCCCCTGCCCCCGGACAAGCAACTTCCCAACATCCGCATCCTTTCCGTGGCACCCCTCCTTGCCGATGCCATCCGCAGAATTCACCTTAATGAATCGGTAAGCAAGCTATTTGAATAAGGATTTTGGACCAAGTTCGCTAACGCCTAAGCTTGCTTGGTGCGGGGATTGATTCAACCGGCAAGCTTCACTTGTCGTGCCGCCACGACTGCGGAGTTATCACCCGGAAAGGCCAGAGGACTTTCCTCCGGCCAGCCAGGTTTTAATGGAGTTCAGCCATTTCCCAGGCCCCCTGCGAAGCATTTCATCAGCGATAGTGCCAAGCAACAAGGCCGTGCCAATGACCGTGAATTCCAAATCACTGGGAATGCCACGGAAAATGACATAACTACGCAGCAAAGGCAGGATTGAGGTGCCGAGCAGGATGCCAATCACCATGCCTTCACCGCCGCGCAAACTGAACCCGCCCAACACCGCGCCGGTAATGGCATAGAGTTCAAACCAGCTTCCGGCGTTGGAGGGCGCCGCCGACCTCACTTTCAACAAGAAAATAAGCCCGCCCAAACCCGCCAGGGTGGAACAAAGCACATACGAAAGAATTTTGTAGCGGACAGTGCGAATGCCAGCAAAGCGGGCCGCCTGTTCGTTATACCCCAGCGCGTATAGCCTTCTGCCATAAACGCTCATGTGCAGAAAGACCCCGGTCAGCACAGCCAATACCAGCAAGAGTACCAAGGGCATGGGCAGGTTAAACCAACCGCGCAATCCCTCGGGCAAGCCAAGCCAATCCCCCAAGGGCAGATTGCCCCTTTGCAGGAAAAAGAATGGCTCCATGACCGGTTTATCCGGGAGGCCAACATCCCGAGAGGAATCGCGGAGAATCCGTCCAGGGGTGTCCCACCCCTGGGAAAATTTCAATCCCAACTCTTTAAACTTCACCAAAGTCAGCAACTGGGCAATGCCCCGGTAAATAAACAAACCGCACAAGGTGACAATAAAGGGCTGCAAATTCCACCTGGCGACCAATACTCCGTGAAACAACCCAATAAGAGCCGAACCAGCCAGAACCAGCAATGTGGCCAGGTACGGGTTCATCCCGTTTTCCAAGAGCAGCCCGAAACTCACGGCGGAAAGGCAAACTACCGACCCAATGGAAAGATCTATGCCCCCAGTAATAATGACGAAGCCCACGCCCAGGGTAAGGATTCCCCACTCGCCAATCCTCCGCCCCAAGTTAATATGGTTTTCCAGGCTGCGGGCTTGCGGGTCCGACATCATCAGCAGGCCGTAAAGGGCCAGCACCACCGCCAGAATTCCCACGACTCTCGTCATTTGCCTACCCTCTCAGCGCCGCCGGTTGCCAGTTGCATTACGCCTTCCTCGGTGACTTCATCACCGGTCAATTCTCCAGCCAATATACCCTCGTGCATAACCAAAACCCGGTCGCTCATGCGCAAGATTTCTTCCATATCACTGGAGATCATGAGAATGGCAATCCCCTGCTCGGCCAGGCTGGCCATCAGGTCGTAAATTTCCGCCTTGGAACCGACATCAACGCCACGGGTGGGCTCATCCAGAATTAAAACTTTGGGGTTGGCCGCCAGCCACTTTGCCAGGACGACTTTTTGTTGATTGCCCCCGCTCAGGGACCCCGCTGGCAAGTTCGGCCCCGGCGTTTTGATGCGTAATTGATCGATACTTTCCTGGGCCAAGCGCCTTTCCCTGGCTGGCGAAACCAACCCGCAGCGAGCTAGTTTTTCCAAATTGGGCAGAGAAAGGTTTTGGCCGATCGACTGCTCCAATATTAAGCCATGGTTCCTGCGGTCTTCGGGAACCAACAGCAAACCGAAGTTAATGGATGCTTTGGGATCGCCAAAGGCAAAGGGGACCCCGTCAAGCAAAACCCTGCCGCCGGAGCATGGCCGAATGCCAAAAAGCGCCTCGGCCAATTCCGTTCTTCCGGCTCCGACCAGCCCAGCCATGCCAACGATCTCGCCCCGATGCACGGAAAAAGAAATCCCCTCGGTTTGATCAATGTCCAGGCGTAACCGGGAAACCTGCAGCCTGGGAGTCGAGGAGATTTTTTGGGACGGTGTTTTTTCGCGTTTTTTCAAATCTCGCCCAACCATAAGCTTCACCATGGCATCGTGGTGGATCTCACTCTTGGCCAAACCCCCTGAGTTTTTCCCGTCTCGCAAGGCCACCACACGGTCCGCAACACGGTTTACCTCCGCCAAGCGGTGTGAAATATAAACGATGGAAACGCCATTCTTGGCCAGATCGCGAATCACTTCTTCCAGCCGCAGCGCTTCTTTTTGCGATAGGCTGGAGGTCGGTTCATCCATGATCAATACTCGGCCATGGAGAGAAAGGGACCGGGCAATTTCCACCAATTGTTTTTGCCCGGGAGAAAGGCTGCCCACTTTGGTCGCGGGAGAGATATCGAGTCCAACCTTTTGCAAAATCGTTTTCGCCTGGGTGGTCATGGCCCGGCTATTCAAAAGCCCCAGGAATCCGCCGGAGGAGATTTCCCTTCCCAGGAACAGGTTTTCCGCCACTGTAAGATTATCGGCCAGGTTGAGTTCCTGATGAATCAGGGAGATGCCTTTGGCCATGGCCGACTCGGGGCCGGAAAAAACCACCTGCTCGCCATCCACCAGCACCGTGCCGCTGTCGGGAAAACAAACCCCCGCCAGGATTTTCATCAGGGTGGACTTGCCCGCCCCATTCTCCCCGATGATGGCAAGAACCTCGCCCGGAAATATTTTCAACTCCACCTGGCTAAGCGCCTGGACCCCCTGAAACCGTTTGCTAATTTCCTGGGCTTCCAAGACGGGCTTGGGAAGTTGCACGGGCAATGCCTCGGGATTGCCTGACACTTCGCCTCTCACTTACTCAGCAGTTTTTTCAAATTAGAATGAAACGCTTCCACATTGTCTTTTTTGATGACCTTGTGGGGAACATCGATGAGGCCGTTGGCAGGGATTTTCACATTCCCCGGGTTACGCACCAGTTCCGCCATCATTTTCACCGATTGATAGCCGAACTCGTAAGGTTGCTGCACAACCGTGCCGTGAATTTCCCCGGCCTTGATGCCATCCAGTGTAAGGTCTTGCTCGTCGAACCCGACAATCTTCACCTTGCCCACCCGCTTGGCATCCTTGACGGCGGTCAAAATCGCCGGCGGGTTGTAGGCCCAAAGGCCAACCATGCACAAGTTTTCCACATACTGATTTTTAGCCAGAACATCGACCGCATTGTCCTTGGCCTTGGCCGTATCGACATTGTCGGTGTAAGTTCCGATCACTTCATAAATGCCATACTTTTTTCCATCAGGGGAATCCCGCAGCTCCTTGGATTCCTTCAAGCCTTCGAGAACATCCAAAACTCCTTGACGCCTTTCCCGGGCATTGATGGGGTCCAACTGCCCGACAAAAATCGCCACCTTTCCCCCTTGCGGCATGATTTCCTTGACCAATTCCCCCACGGCCCGGCCTGCCTGCAGATTGGCTGTTCCCAGGTAACATTTGCGCTTGGACTTGGGGGCGTCGTTATCAACCGCGAGAACGGGGATGCGCGCTGCGATTTCATCCAGGAATGGAGTTTGGTTATCCGGACTAATTACACTGATAGAAACCGCTTTGATTCCCTGGGTTAGCAGGTCTTGGATGATTTGCTGCTGAGTGCCTGGTGCGGAATCTTGCGGACGCTTGAAAATCAAATGCACCCCGGTTTCCTCCTCGGCTTTTCTCGCCCCTGCTTCGCAAATGGTCCAGAATTCCGCAGGGTTGTTGCTGACGAAGGCAACTTTGATCTCCTCTTGTTTCACGGGGGAAGAATTCCCTTTGGTTCCTGCACCAGGCGAATTCCCCTTGGGGGCGTCGGAATTGCGGCCGCAACCCGCCAGTAAACTACCCAGGAGGAATCCCCCAAGGATTTGCCATAATTGCAACCGGTTCTTGGCTCGTCTCATGTTTGTCGCGCCTGAAAAAGCAAGGAATCAAAGGGTCTGCGGATTGTCCACACCCAGAAAAGATAGGATACCTTATCAGGAAGTGAATCCAAGAAAGAAATGCTGGTGGCAATCCTGCATTATTTCCCACTTCAAACCGGTTGAGGTTTTACACCAACCCTTGAAGGCGACCGAGGCAGTGACCGAAGAGTCACTGCCCCGGGGGGATTGCCAAACCAAAAAGACTTGGGCTACTTCAGCATTTTCCCTTGGTAGCCAGCCTTTTCAACAGCGCTTAGCAGAGCTTTTTCGTCGAAACGAGGAATCTCCACCAGAACAGTTGCCTTTTTGGACTTGAGGTCCACTTGGGCATGAATAACGCCGGGAACGGCGGAAAGGCCCTTTTGCACTTTTGCGGCGCAAGCTGAACAAGTCATGCCATCAACGGAAAGGGCAACCTGCTTGATTTTGGCTGGATCGAATTTGGGAAGAAATTGAGCAGCCCCGGGTTGTCCAGCCTTTCGGCAACAACAATCACCCGCCACCTCCCCAACCCAAAACACAATTAAGCCCGCAATGCCAACCACAGAGAATAAAACTGAACGCATGTCAAACCTCCTGAAATAAAATGAAAAACCTAAAAGAACAAGGACAAATGACGCTAGCAGAAATCTGATACTTCTGCCGTCCCGCACACAACAGGCGCAACACAAGCCCTCTGAAAGGGAACAAGGCAAATGTCATGCGGGGTATTGGCAGGCGAAGGCTTATTGGCCAAGCAACAAAAATGCAAGGAAAGGTCAAATAATAAAACGCTGCAATAATGAAAGCAGGTCAATCGGTGGTGGTGGTTGCCGGGGGATTTGACATGTTCTTCGAAGTGAATTGTTAACTTGGAATTGATTTTCAACTAGAGTCCATACATTTTGAAACTGGTTTTTTAATAAGCCTTCAAGTTTATTTTCAGAACCTGACACCGCTTGCGCTTCGGGGTGGGCAAGCAATCTTTGGCAATTAGCCTCTCCCATTTCATAGGTTGCGCCAAAACTACTGATTAAAGCTGGGCTTGGATCGTTTTCACATTCACCTTCCCAGCAAGAAGTCTTTTCCTGGCGAACCTTTCCTGAAGCGGGTTTGCTTGAGCAGCAATTATTTTCGAGTTTCTTTTGGCAGCAGGGAGGCGATACCACGGATGGGGAGTAAAAACAAAACTCTTTGATGGTTCCGTCAGGGCAACGGCAGGAAACATGGGGGACATTCGCGAATATTATCGACCCTATTGCTATCCAAGCAAAAAATTTCGCAGGCCTATTGTGTTGATGGATCATTAATCACCGTTCGTAAGCTAGCCAAAAGCCATTGGCTTGTCAGGAATCGACTGCATTACGGAGCTTCAATATTAAAGGGAATTTTGCTATCCGAATCGAGAAAGCATCTTTACCAGGGCTTAATAACCTTAAGTGGATATTTTATTTTCCTTATTTCCCAACGGCATTACATGTCTTTAACCTTTCCAGGAACCGAGCTTGCTGGCGCAGGGGGTTTTTTCATCTGTTTTTCCAACTGGTAATTCTCCTCCACCTTTTTTAACAACCCGCCAACCGAGCCGATGCCACCCGCGTTCAAGCCGGCGCGAGAAAGCATGCCGCCAGCGACTATCCTGGGATCCGCAGGCAACCCGTCAGGCATGCCGGTTTGCGCCCTCAACTTTTCCTGCTCAGCCAATTCCACCAGACGAACCCCGTCCGGCGGGCCAAAGACTGTGGAGCGATCATTGCCAATAGGAATATTGATAGGCGCGCCCCGGTCCCTGGCGCTGGCCAGTGAAATGGGACCTCTTTCCGCAAGCATTTTGGCCAATTCAATGGCCAAGATTGCGCCAAGCTGATCCTCCGAGCATTGATTCACCAACCCTTCGGTGATCATTACCTGCTCGGTTCCTTGGTGGAACACCTCGGCGTGGGGGGCGCCAACCACATGAAACGCAGGACGAATACCGATTTGTGGATTGCCATTAAGAATCGTTCGCCCAACCTTGGCAACGCGCACTGCGGCTTCTTTGGTAGACACCGCATCCGGCAGACGCTCCGGAAGCCTGGTCACTTTTTCCATGGACAAGTTGGACTGCTCCCAAATGGAGTCAGGGTTTAAACAACCAGCTACTACTCCCAACAAGGGAGCAAAAAACAAAACAGATGATTTCGACACAAACATGGCAAATCCTCATGGCCCGAATAATCGGGTTCATAAGGGAGGTGAATAAAAAAGTAAAGTCCTTCAAAAAAGAAAATAGGTAGGCAATAAAAATTAGGCAGGATTTAAGCGCAAATAGATTTTTTGATGGTTGGAGGATTCCCGGGCTGCCTGAAGTGCCTGTTGCACCTGGTCCAGCTCGAAAATAGGCCCGGCAGGGGTGTCCAAAGTGCCGTCCCCAATCAGCTTTCCAAGCTTTCGAAACAAGCATAACATGGTAAAGATCCCCTGGTCCTTAACCCACTCTGACAACCAAAAACCGCGAATTGTTTTTTCCCCTTTCATGATGGCCCCTGGTTCAAAAACCAAAGGTTCACCCGACATCCTTCCATAAACAAGCATGGTTCCGTGCCGACCAAGACAGGAAATCATGCCCGACCCAACCTGACCGCCAATGGCATCCATGGCGTAAAGAACCCCTTGGCCGCCTGTTATCGCCTTGACCTTGTCCACCATGTTTTCACTTTCCAGGGAAACAGATTCCGTCCCCCCCTCCTGTTTAACCAATTCCCCCTGGCTGTCACGCCTAACAATGTTAATTGTTCGAAACCCCAGTTTTTTCCCCAGGCGCATCACCATCTTTCCTAAAGCACCCGTGGAACCCGATTGCAGTAGCCACTGACCGGGGGGAATGCGCAAGACTTTTTGCGTCATAACAAAGGCCGTGGCCGGGTTGACAAAGAAAGAGGCTGCCTGCGTTTCACTTAAAGAATGGGGAACCGGCACAGCTTGGCGAGCAGGTAGGATGATTTTTTGCTGCCAACGGCCATCGCCGGGCCCAATAACGGAAACTCGTTTTCCCAAAACTCGCCAGGCCAACGGCCCGCGGCCAGCTTCCACAATGCCAACACCCTCGAAACCAGGAACCACGGGCAACTCCGGTTGGTTGCCGTACTTTCCTTGCAGGAACAGTAGGTCTGAAGGGTTAACAGGGCTGAGCAACATCCGCACCCTGACTTCATTCCAACCCGGCTCTTTTAAATTGCGATCTTCAAGATGAATTGAAGTCGCGGAATCTCCATAGGCAAGGCAAACCGCAGCTTTCATCGTTTCCCCTTTTTTTCAGACTTCCTCTGTTATTAAATCTATTTATTAGTCCCCTCCTGGGTATTTTCTTTCTCGGCCCTTCCTGGAAGTTGGGTAAAGTTCGCAGGATATTACTCCGATAGCTGTTTTAATGATTGTTACCTTGGGTCCGCCTGATTGCTGAGATTGAATGACTCTCCAACGGTTCAAAAAACCTGGCTCGGCTATTCATTGGCTGCTGCTAACAGCGGCCGCCTTTTCCGTATTCCTTCCAGGTTGTTCGCGAAGGTTTTTCCGCAACCGCGCGGACCAGGATGTTCAACAAATCCTGGCCACCAAGGACTTTTTCCCCACTTGGAAAATTGAAAATTACCATGTCAACCCGGACCCCCGTTCGCGTTTCGCGTCCGTGGGCAACCCGGACCGCCCGCCTACTCCTCCCGACGACCCGGCCGCCATGTCCACCGCGCCCAACCCCCAAACCCCAGGCAAATCCGGAATTGCCCACATGGAAGGGGCAGGTTACCTCGAAATTCTGGAAAACTATGATCTGGAAAACCGGGCCAAGCTGGCCAAGGGAAAAGAGCCCCCCTTGAAACTCGCTTCCTTCCAGGCGGAAGACATGAAGGGCTACAAGGATCCCTTGGAATGGGACAATGGCCCCGTTGATTCCATGGGCCTTTCTTACAAGGGCGACCCAGCGGGCAGGTACCCCAAGCCTTATCTCATCGATTTGCAACAATCTTCGGAATTGGCCCTGGTGAATAGCAGGGAATTCCAGTCCCGGAGAGAAGATCTTTATGTGGCTGCGCTGCCGGTATCCGTTCAACGGTTCGCCTTCGCGGCACAATTCTATGCCACCGAGGCTGCCATAAGGGAACAAGCGGGCTCAAAAACCATCGTGGGAACAGACCCCGACCTCAGGCAAAATTGGTCGATGAACTCCAACGCCGGGGTCACCAAAGTTTTTTCCACAGGCGCCTTGCTCCTTTTTAAAATGGCCAACCAGGCGGTTGTGGAAATGAGCCGCAGCGACGGGACCAAAGTGGTGGCGCCTACCGCCATGTCCCTGGATCTATTTCAACCCTTGTTTCAAGGGGGTGGCCGAGCCGTCACCTTGGAGCCATTGACCATTGCCGAGCGCGGATTGCTTTATGAAATCCGCTCTTATGCCCGCTTCCGCAAGGAGTTTTATGCCAACATTATTGCCGGCGGGACCACGGCCAATTTGAGACTAAGCGCCACGCAGGCAAGCGGGTTTCGTTCCAATGGAGTATTTGGAGCCGGGCTATCGGATGCTGGCGCAATTCAAGTGTTTCCCGGCGCGGCCAGCGGCGCCACCCTGGTGAGTTCCTCTTTTGCAGGCCAGAGAGAAGGTTATTTTTCCG
>SHZZ01000034.1 GCA_009692005.1 Gemmataceae bacterium
ATTCCAGCGAAATGACCTCCGAGCGAATCGCCTCCCTGGTGCAAATGGACGCAACCTCCGACCACACTGTCACCATTAACGGCGAGGAGTGGAGCACTAATAAACACGGAAAACTAGTCCCCACCGGAGAATTGGAGGAAGGGGAGGAGGAGGAAGTTGATGAAGAAGAAGAGGAGAAACGAGAAGTTTAATTGGGGTCAGTTCATTTTTCCGTTGCCAATTACCTCGTCCTCAGTTGGGTGCCTGTATGGGCCGACCCTTACGACCAAGTACTGACGGCTTGATCTACTACGCCATCAATCGCGATGCCGTGTTTGCGCATCCAGCCGCGGAAGGCGGAGCAGTAATAAATGCTGACACCATTTATTCTGGAGTATTATTTTCAAATATTTCTCTAACCCACCTACGGAGTTCAAAATGTCGCTAACTATAGCTCAGATTAATGAAATATTTGCCAAAACCCAAATCACACCAGAAGACATGGTGAAATGTTTCAACGGTACTGGCGACCGGCCCTATGCTGTAGCCATTACTTCTTTTCATGTTTGTGGTCGTCGTTCTCTTCTTCCTTGAACTCGCCCTGCGATGGTTTGCCGTCGATTTCGCCGAGGACGGTACCTGCAAAATCGGCGAGGTTGCCCAAACCGGGATCGGTGCCGACGAACTTCATCGCCTTCCCCTCCTTCTCGTCCTTCGGGAGCATCTTGATCGCCATCGGCGCGACGACCTTTCCTTCCTTGGTCTTCGTCTCCTTGGTGGTGAGCGTCAGTTCCTTGGCAGCGACCGGCGTCGGCGTCTTCTCGTCGGCACCGAAGATGTTGATGGTGCATTCCTTCTTGTCGTGATCGACGGTGAACTCGGCGTGGTACTTGCCGAGGTCGAATGTGACCCCGCCGTTCGGTCCCTTGCCGTGGGCGTGCTCGGATTCCTTCTTGCCGCCATCCTTCTTCGTTTCGGCCTTCGGGGTGCCGCCCTTGTCCGAGCAGCCCGTTACCGCCAGGGCCGCGACCAGCAGCCCGAGTCCCAGCGTCTTGGCGTATTTCATTTTGTTCGTCCTTTCGCATGAGAGAGACAGGTTTAGCATCCTGCACACTTACGCCCCAGACCGCAACAGTTCATCTTCGGAACCTTCGCTGCGGACCAGCCGCTCGGCATCCTTGCCTGAGAACTTCCAGAACAATCCGGGGTGGAGCAGGAACTCGCAGAATGTCGAGGTCACCAGCCCCCCCACGATCACCGTCGCAACCGGATAGAGAATCTCCAGCCCCGGCTTCTTGCCGCCTACGACCAGCGGGATCAGCCCGATCCCCGCCGTCAAAGCCGTCATCAACACGGGCGCGAGCCGCTCCAGGCTGCCGCGCAGCACCATCTTCTCGGTGAAGCCCTCACCCTCTTCCTTCATCAGGTGGAAATAGTGGGTCACCAGCAGGATGCCGTTTCGCACCGCGATCCCGCCCAGCGAAACGAACCCGACGAGGCTCGCCACCGTCAGCGTCTGTCCGGTCAACACCAGGGCCAGCACCCCACCGACGAACGCGGTCGGGATGGCGTTCAGGATTTGAAATGAGATCCGGGCCGACGGGTACAGCATCATCAGGACAACGAAGATACCCGCGAGGGAAACGCCAGCCAGTAGCGTGATCCGCAGCGTGGCCGATCGCTGGGCCTCGAACTGTCCACCGAACTCGATGAAGTAGCCCTCGGACAGTTTGACTCGTTCCTTCACTTTCCGCTCGATTTCCGTTACGGCCCCTTCCAGGTCGCGGCCCGAGACATTGCAGCGAACGACTTGTCTGCGCCGAACGTTGTCGCGATTGACGAGGTTCGGGCCGCTCGCCGTGGCGGGGAAGTCGGCAACTTCCCGGAGCCGAATCTGGCCGCGACCGTTCGGGAGGTCGAGCCGCAGTTCCCCCAACCGATAGGCATCAGAGCGGTATGGCTCCCGAAGTTTCACAACGAGGTCGAATCGCCGCTGCCCCTCCAGCACCTGGGAGACGGCCTCGCCCTGCAAAGCGGTCTGCACAAATTCGGCCACGTATTCCCGGCTGATCCCATAGAAGGCGAGGTCGTCGGGCCGCAGGACCACATGCAACTCGTCCACCCGCTCCTGCGGGTCGATGATGGGCGGCGTGACGCCTTCCACCTGATTCAGCGCTGTCTGAACTTCGCCGGCTATCTGTCGGAGCTTGTCGAGGTCGTCCCCGTAAATCTTGATGGCGACTTGGGAGTTGACGCCGGAGAGCATGTGGCTGATGAGGTGCGCGAGCGGTTGCTCGGCCTCGAAGTCCACGCCCGGCACCTCGGCGCGCAAGTCCGCCAGCAGTGTCTTCAGGAACTCGTCCCGGTGGGTGCCGGCGTCCGGGTTCATGGTCAGGATGTACTCGCCGACATTTACCGGCTGGGCATGTTCGTCCCGTTCGGCCCGCCCGGTGCGGCGGATGTAATGCAGGATCGGGCCATCCGAGTTTTCCGGCGACTTCTGCATGGTCTTGAGCTTCGCGTCGATCAGGGCCGACACCTCATTCGACGCCTTCAGCGACGAGGCGCCGGGCAAAGTGGCGTTGATCTGGACGCTGCCCTCATCGAACTTCGGCAGGAAGTCGGCCCCCAGCCGCGTCAGTTGCAAGGCGCTGAAGCCGACAAGGACCCAGGCCAGGAGCAGCAGGACGCCCGCCCGCCGCATGCTGAAGCGGATCAGGTAGCTCGCTGCCCATTTCAACACCCGAAGGAGCAGGCTGTCCTTGTGGCCGTGCGTGGCCTTCGACTGCGGCAACAGGTAGTAGGACAGCACCGGGGTGACGGTGAGGGACACCAAGAGCGAGGCGAGAATCGAGACGATGTAGGCGATTCCCAGAGGGACGAACAGCCGGCCCTCGACCCCGGACAGGGCGAAGAGCGGCATGAAAGCAAGGATGACTACCGCCGTGCCGAACACGATGGCTGAGCGAATTTCGCGGCTCGCGTGGTAGACGACGAGCAGGGCGGGTTTCGGCGTCGGGGAGGCGTTGTTCTCGGAGAGCCGCCGAAAGATGTTCTCCACATCCACGATGGCGTCATCGACCAGTTCGCCCATCGCAACTGCGATCCCGCCCAGCGTCATCACATTGATCGACAGTTCCGTCCCGGTGATCGCCCCGATCAGCCGGAACACCAAGGTGGTGATGACTAGCGACAGCGGGATGGCCGTGAGCGTGATGAACGTGGTACGGATGTTGAGCAGGAACAGGAAGAGGACGATGACGACCAGCACTGCCCCGATGACGAGTGCTTCCCCGACATAGTAGATGCCGCGGTCAATGAAGCTCCTCAGTTGAAACAACTCGGTGCTGATGGCGAGGTCAGCCGGCAAGCCGGCTTCAGTGCCGCGTAGTGCCGCCTGAACATCGTCGGTGAGCTTGCGGGTGTCGGAGTGCGGTTGCTTTACCAAGGTCATGACGACACCGGGGTGGCCGTCGATGCTCGCATCCCCCCGCTTGGGAGCCGGACCTTCCTCAACGCGGGCGACATGACCGAGCAGCACTGCCCGATCGGAGTTCACCTTGACGGGCACCTTGAGGAGGTCGCCCACGACCTTCTGCGGCAACGGCCCAAGCCGCCCTATGACCCGCACCGGTCGTTCGCCTTGCCCCTCCTCCAGAAAGCCGCCGCTTGAGTTCAGGTTGTTGGCCTTGATCGCCGCCTCGACCTCTTGCAGCGACACGTTGTACTCTTGCAGCTTGTTGGGATCGACCAGCACCTGATACTGCTTCTTGTCGCCGCCCATGACGATCACTTCGGCGATGCCGGGGAGTTGCAGCAGCCGGGGGCGGATGACCCAATCGGCGGTAGTCCGCAAGTCCATGCGCTCTTCCAACGGGGTACGGAAGGTGACGGCGTGAGTCCGCCCGCCCCAGACGAATGTGGCAGCTCGGCCCGGCGCGATAGTGTCCCAGGCCGGGTTCTTCACGGCCATTCGCTCCCACTGCTCGGGCCGGTTGCGGTCGCTGGGACGCCACACGGCGAGTTCGGGCTTGCCGCTCACCTCAATGCGCTCGGCCATCAACCCGGTATTGCCTACCGTCGCGAGGTCACCACCCCGTGGTCCCTTCCGGCGGTGCAGGCCGACGTGCATGAACTGCCCCATGATCGAGCCCGGGGGAGTCATTTGCGGGCGAATGCCCGGTGGCACGACCACGGTTGCCAGCCGTTCCGAGACAACCTGACGGGCGTAGCGAATTTCGGTGCGCCAGTTGAACTCGACATAAATGACCGACAACTCCGTGCTCGACTGACTGCGGACGGCCTGCACCCCAGACGCCCCGAGAAGTGCCGTTTCGATGGGCTGCGTAACCAGAGTTTCAACCTCTTCCGGGGACAGGCCGGGGCATTCGGTGAGTAGAACCACACGAGGCCGGTCAAGGTCGGGGAACACATCAATGGGCAGCGTGGTCGTCAGGTAGCCGCCATACACCAGCACGACAAGGCAGGCGGCGATGACCAGCATCCGGTAGCGGAGGGCGAGACGGATAATGGCGTTGAGCATGGTCGTCCCCTTTACTTGCCTTCGCCTTCGTTCTTGTGGAGGCTCCCGTCCGCGTGGATGTGGTAGCCCTTCGTCACACCGCTCGACCCGGCCTTCACCATGCGGTTCAACTGGGCGGCAGCCGTCTGGACCACAAACATGCCGGGCACCAGTGAGCCGTCGTTGGCAACGACGGCGTGCTGCCGGTCTTGCAGCACTACCCGGACAGGCTTGCGCTCGAAGGTGTTCACATTCTGCGTGAAGACAAACGCCTCCGGGCCTTCGCGGGCAACAGCGTCAGCCGGAAGGACGAAGACGCTATCAAACTTCTGGACCCGTACCAGCACCCGGACCTTCTGGCCGGGCCTGAAGCGCCAGAGCATTTGCGTACGGCCGTCCTCCTCGACCACCCGCGACTGATTTTCCATCGGCATCAGAAACGCGAATGTCCGGTTGATGGGGTCGATATTGTTTGCCATGTGACTGATGCGGAATGATTGGTCGAGGGCCGGCCAACCCGCCAAGACATCCTCCTGAAAATCAACTTCGACCGGCCACTTTTCCTTGACGCTCCGCTCCAGGAGCGGCGTTTCGTCGCGGAACGCCCGACCCTCGACGGCCAGCATTTGGTGATTGGCCAGGACGCACAGCGTCTGCCCAGCCTGGACCTGCTGACCAAGATCGACCCTGAGTTCCTGCACCTCGAACATCGAGGCAGTCGGCCCGTCGGCGGTTCGCTTGGCGAGAGCGGTGTTCAACGGCTTGGCTTCAACGGGTCGCAGCGGGACGACGATGGGAACCTCGCTGACGAACTTCCCCTCGGCAATCCGGTCGATCAGGTCTGAGCCGAAGCCCCGATTGAGCAACTCCTGGCGGTAGGCTTTGACCGCGACTTCCAGCCGGGTGACTTGGTTGTCCACCTCGATCATCCGGACTTCGGGAATTGCACCGGCTGAATCCGCGAGGCGCTTTCGCTGGGCCTGGGCCAGCGTGATGTCCTGAGTCGCCTTGAATAGGTCGGTCTGCGTCTGGTGGAGGGACTCGCTGAGCAGCTTGAGCGTGAACAGCACATCGCCGGGCCACACAGTGTCTCCGGGTACATGGGAGATTTTCGAGACCACCCCGGTCGCCGGGGCGACGATGCCCCGGTCGCTGTGGCCGGGCCGGTCAACCACCATGCCCGGCACCTGAATGGATTTCCAGAAGGTCTCGGCCTTCACTGGCTTGACGGTCAGCCCCAGGTTTTTCTGAGCCTGATCGCTGACGATGACCTTTTCCGATGGGGCACCGGATTCGCCGGGTGCGGCAGTCGTCTCGGCCGGCTTGCCGTGCTGGAGAAACGGCAGCCATGTCTCGCGGATCAGATAACTGCCCATCGCTAGCGCGGCGACGACGGCGACGGTCAGAACTGGCTTCACGAATCGGAGTAGTTTCATGGTTGTTTCCTTTCGGGGGCCGAAGGGGCAAGCGGCCACTGGTCTTCGAGCATCAGACCAGCGATCTCGCTGGCCGCCCGCCACATCTCTCCCAGCGAGCGGACCAATTCCAGGTTGGCTTCGGCTACCGTCCGCTGTGCAGCGAGGACGCGAAGGTACTCGAACTGCCCGCCCTGGTACGCTTTCAGCGACAGTTGGTAGGTTTGCTGGGCCTTCGGCAGGATGGCGGTCTTGTATCGTTCGGCCCGCTTGCGGGCGGCGGCATAGGTGCCGAACGCGGTGGCCAGCCGGTTGACGAGGTCGTTCTGGACCCGCCCGACTTGGCTGACCGTCTCTTCGACCTGGGCCCTCGCCGCGAGTATGTTGCCCTGGTTTTTATTCCACAAAGGGATCGGCACGCTGACGCCGATGTCCCAATCGTTGGAGCGGTTCTGGCCCTGGCGGGTGTAGCCCGCCCCGACGGTGGCGTTCGGGACTGGCTCGACCTCGGCCCGCCGGACGAGCAATTGAGCGCGTTCAACCCCGACCTGTGCCGAGCGTAGTTCCGGGTGGACTCCGAGGACATATACGCGAACCCGGTCGAGGTCATAGTCAGGCAACGGAGTGTCAAGGTTGCCGGCGAGGCTGACGATGGGCATGTCTTGCACCCCGACGCTAGCGGCCAGATTCCGGTACGCCGCTGGCACCGCGCGCTGAGTGGCCTCCAGTTCGGCCCGGTAACGCTCCAGATCGACTTCCAGTTGCACCACATCAAGTTGGCTGCCCTCTTTCGCCTTGAGCAGCTTGTTGGCGTTCTCAACCGACTTGTCAGCCAACTTGATGAGTTCGCCGAGGATCTCCGCCCGCCGTTGGAGAGTCACCGCCTCGAAGAACGCCTGCCGCACTTCGGTGTAGACCATATAACGTTCGGCCATGAGGTTCAGGGTCGCCTGATCGACTTCCTTGAACGCTGCGGCTTGGCTCAGGCCGAGCTTGTTAGCGGTGACGATTTCCTGCGAGGTGTAGGCCGACCAGATGCCGCTCGGCCCGGTGCGATCGCCCAACTCGTTGCCGATGACATTGACGGTCGGGTTGGGGTACAGACCGGCCTGAATACCCCGGCCACGGGCCGTTTCGACGGCCCAGCCCACTCTGGCAAGACGAGGGTTGCGTTTGAGCGTGAGGTCGATCAGGTCCGCCAGCCCCACGACCTCGCCCTGGCCGATGCCGGCATTCGGTTCATTGTCGAGCTTCTTCGGGGGTGGCAACTCTTCGTCGTTATTCTCCTTCTTGTCGTCGGCGCAATACCCAGCCTGGACGACGGTCGGTGCCAAGATAGCCGCGAGGGGGGGAATCACCGGGCCGGGTGAACGCGGTGGTGTCGAGCATCCAGCCAGAGCAAAGCTGGTCAGCCCGAAGACGATGGAAGCCGGGAATGCACGCATGGTCACCGCCTCCGCGTCATGCAGAGCGCTAATATGTCGAAGTCCGTGAGTCTTTCAGCCGAGCGTGCCGCCCGGTCGAAACCATGGAGTTGTTCCGGGGTTGTGGCCACAACCGCCACCGCAACGGTTGCGGCGACAATGGGCAACCCCACGCGAAAAGAGACGGGAAACGGATACGCAAAGGCTGCGTCCGCCCGTTAGACGCGGCGAGGGGCGCTCAAATGAGAATCGCGAGGTGTCGGATATAGAGAGGGAAGAGAGAGCTGGGAAGCGGTGGGTAGCCGCACTTCACCGCTTGACTCCGCGGACCATCCCAAGAGGCGGCGAGCAGGGCTGACGCGGCGGGGATCCACAGAGTCGAATGCGTAACTTCGTCACGAACCTTGAAACGCTCGACTACGACAGCATCGGCGGTACCGAGATAGACGGCGTCGGAGTCGTGGTCGGAAAGCGGTTCGCGTTGCGGCGTCGGCTGAGTGTCCGGCTCGGGAAGGTCGTCCCCGTCATCGTGATTGTGGTGACCACCGGGGCTGCTGTTATGGTGGCCGTGCTGGGTAGGGATCTGGCTAAAAATTGCACAGGTGTGGTTATGAGGAGCGCGAGCGCGTCCCGAAACATCGTGACAGTGACCAAGGGCTGCTGACTGGAACAGTAGCACGCATGGTAAAAGAAACAGCGACACGACGCAACGGTACATACAATCCTCTTCGGCATAAAACCCCATTTCAGTTTAACGCTTCCGACCGAATAAAACCAGACCGACCGCTCCTGACGAGCTATCCAGCCCAGATTCTCGGTCGGACTGCGTTCACCGCCTACTGAGACGGGTTGTCTCCCGCGAACGGCCACGGTGCATGGCGCTTGATGCCCTCCAGAAGGGCACCGGGCAGGTGAACCAGATTCGCGGGTGGATAAATGGTGTCAGTTCATATTTTCAGTGTCTTCCACATTTAGAAATGTCCCCATCCTTCCCTGAATAGAAATGGCCCCTTTTCCGGGGTGGTGTAGGGGCGAAGCGGAGGCTGGGCGTAGCGATGAAATGTTTCAACGGTAGTGGCAAAAACGGGGAGAAAGTTAAGCGACACATTCGCGGAAGGCGGAGCAGAAAGAAATGAACCAACACCATTTATTCTGGGACTCTCACCGCCCTTTTGGTACGATCAGCGGGGTAATAACCTCCCGGTTGGTCCTTAGCCATGGGAACATTTGATCTCAATCTAATTTCCAGGCGAGATTGCTTCTCCCGGGGGCTTATCCCAGTCTTGGCATTTGCCGGTTCTAAACCTTCCCAATCCCAGGGTTGGCCCCTGCCCGCGCAAACCAAACGCTGCATCTTTATCTTCCTATTTGGCGGACCCAGCCATATCGACCTCTTCGATATGAAGCCGCGGGCGGTGCGTGAAATTCGCGGCGATTTCAACCCCAGCGCCACCGCAGTGCCGGGCATTCAAATCTGCGAGCACCTGCCGCGGCTGGCCAAGGAAATGAAATCGATATGCCTGGTGCGCTCGATGTGCCACCGGATGAATGTGCATGGCCCCGCTTGCAGCGAGATTTATTCGGGCAGGGAATATTTTGGCCCGCCAGTCACCGACCAGGCGCGCCGAGAGGACTGGCCCTCGCTGGCCTCGCTGGTGGCGCGGTTCAAATCTCCCCCAAATCGCATGCCGGTTTCCGTCGTTCTCCCCTGGTATTCCCAGTTCGTTGGACAAGACAAAAGAATCGCGGGGCAGACCGGCGGGCGGATGGGAGAGAAATTCAACCCGCTGCTCATTCAGGCTGAGCCGGAACTTCCCGGTTTTGACCTGCCGGATTTCCGCTTGAATCCGGACATTGGCCCGGGTCGCATGGCGGGAAGGAAAACTCTATTATTGGAATTGCAAAAGGGCCAGGCCCGTGGAAGGAACGCGCAGTTTACTGACATGGCCTGGGACCTGATGGAGAACCCCGGTTTCAGCAAAGCAATTGATTTGCGTTCCATCCCGGCCAAGCTGCGGGAAAAATATGGCATGACCCGCTTTGGCCAAAGCCTGCTGATGGCGGCTCAACTGGTGCAGGCGGGCGTTTCCCTGGTCACGGTGAATTGGGATGATGAAAGCCGCAAGGAAAAGGTCTCTCCACATTGGGACACGCACAACCAAAACTTTCAACGCCTGAAAAATCCCCTCTGTCCGCTCTTTGATCAAAGCTTTCCAACCTTGATTGAAGATTTAAGAGAACGGGGTTTGCTCGACTCGACCCTGGTGGTGGCGGTTGGGGAGTTCGGTCGCACGCCGAAGATCGGCCAGTTCACGCAAAACAGCATGACGGAAAATTCCGGCCGCGACCATTGGCCGCACGCCTTCACTGCCCTCTTGGCTGGGGGGCCGGCTCCCCGTGGCGCGGTATACGGCGCCACCAATGACCAGGGGGCTTATGTGAAAGACCTGCCCGTCTCGCCAGCCGATCTTTCGGCCACGGTGATGAAACACCTGGGGGTCAATCCGCACTGGGAATATCACGATCAGTTTCAAAACATGAGCCAGTTTCTTTGCGAGGGAAACGCAATTCAGTTTTAAACTTCCCGTTGCTTAACCCAAGGATCAGGCCATGCGACCACTATTTATTTTTCTCATCGTCCTCTATCCTCCTTGGTTGGGGGCGCAATCTCCCCTGCTGACCGCCCCATTTGAACTGCAAGCCGGATTGAACACCCGGGCTGCCTGGGCCAAGGCCCTTTCGCAACCGGAGAAATTTACTAACTCCATCGGCATGGAGTTGATCTTGATTCCCCCGGGGAGGTTCACCGCTGGGCCCAATATCAGCACTTACCGGGTCACCCTCAGCCAACCGTTTTTTGCCGGGGTCACTGAAGTCACTCTCGGGCAGTACCGCCAATTCAAAAAGGGCCACCAAGTGGAGGGAGCAGAAGAACCCTTCAACGCGGACGCCATGCCTGCCGCCATGGTTTCCTGGACCGAAGCAAAGGAGTTTAGCGCCTGGCTAACAAACCTGCCTGAGGAAAAGAAAAACAATCGTGCCTATTCCTTGCCCAGCGAGGCGCAGTGGGAATGGCTGGCGCGAGGAGGCAGCGCCGGCCCCAGGTACTTTCCACAAGACCCCAAGAACCAAGACAAAAACCTGGCCGATCACGCCTGGTTTAACAAGACCTACACACCCAACCCGAAAAAGGAATCGCAGGGTCGAGGACGGCAACCGGTGGCAAAACTGCAAGCCAACCCCTGGGGACTTTACGATGTTTTGGGGAATGTTTGGGAATGGTGCGGCGACCGCAGGGGAGAGGATTCCCTGGGGGAGCATTACGACCCAGTGATGCGCGGCGGTTCCTGGCGCTCGGGCGGCGCTCACTGCACCGTCACCGCCATGGACCCCGGCGCACCAGGTTTTCGAGGAGACAACATCGGTTTCCGCGTGGTTTGCAAGATTGGGAAAAGTCCCTGACACAATTTCAATAATCCGCAGACGCGGCCTGGGGCAGGTTCACTTCCCTTAACCCTTCCTTTTTCCCGCCCTTGGCGCTGGAATCACACCCAGAAGGGAAACCGCCGCCTGTTCAGTCAGCCTTGCCGCCTCTTTGGCCAAGCCTTTTGGAATCCAGTCTGGGAAACTTGTTCGGCTGACCTTGTGCCTGCCCATGGAAGTATGAACCTCCTGAATTGCGGCTAGTTGATCCGGGGTGAAATGCCCTGCCAGGCGCAACAGGGCAGGCCAAAGGCGCCAGCAATTGCCTCCGCCAAGTTAGGAACCTGGGCGCGCCCTGATTCGAGCACAACCCCATGAAACTTCACGAAGGCAAGGGCCTCCTTGGAAGTCATCCGCTGTCTCTCCAATGCCGGAAAACGCAATGGTTCGTCCTTTTAATCTATGACTGAACTCCAATCTAAAAATAATGCTACATGATTGCAATTCTCCCTGAGTGGACCTAACTGTGGCGATTGGGACCATGAAAAATACTACTCGAGGCAACAATCCAGGAAAACCGTGGTATCTAGGAAGGAACATAACTTTCCAGGCGCCAGAACCGCTTGACCCATTTGCCCCTTTTCGCTATTCACTTCCCCCTCTGGGTAAGCGCTTCATTTTGCTTGGAAAGGAATGGCGATGAGAAAAGCTGTATTGCTAACCGGGGTAATGGCCGGAGTGCTGTCTGGTTGCGGGAAAAAAGACCCACCCGCGGTTCCCACCGCGCAAGTAAAGCCAGAGGCCCAGGTCTCCAGTGGAGAAGGATCCAAGGAAAAAACCGCCCCGGCCGAAGAGGACCTGCTGCACATCCCCTTTGCCAAGGCCGTAAGAACCGCGGAGGATCCGCCAGCGGGGGCCCACCGTCCGCCAGATACCACCCTCCCCGGGAAGCCCGTTTTCCAAATCTACGAAGCGGTGCAAAAAGAATGGGATAACATTCGCTTCAAGGATTCCCAGGGAAACTTGATTTCCTACACCGCACTTATCGAAACCAGCCTGGGGGAGATCGAAATTGAATTGAACCCGGCCTGGGCGCCGTCCCATTGCCGCAGTTTCATCGCTCTCTGCCGCGCTGACTACTACACTGGCTTGCGTTTCGACCGGGCGCATCACGAGGAATCGGAAGACAAACCGCCCGTGAAACTGGATCAACTTCAGGCCGGTTGCCCGCTGGGATTGGGTGAGGCGGGCCATGGCAGCGTCGGCTACTGGTTGTTGCCAGAGCTTCACCCTGATGCCACGCATGAAGAAGGAACCGTGGGCGCTTACTACGACGAGGATCCCGACACCGCTGCTTGCAGATTTTACCTCAACCTGACCAAGGCGCCATTCATGGATGGCGGCTACACGGCTTTTGGGAAAGTGGCCAAGGGGATGGATGTGGCGAGAAAAATCTATTCGCAGCCGGCGCTGGCGGAAGATGAGGGTGAGCAGGGGAGCAGGCGGCCGGCCAAGCCGGTGGTGATTAAGAAGGTAACAATTCAAGTGAAGGGGAGTGTCAATACGGTTTCGGAACGCTAAAATAAAAACGGGCGCTCATGGGCCAAGCTGTGAAACCGCGGCAAGGCGCTGGGAGGGGACCCACGCAAAGGGTAGTTGTGAACCTGGTCAGGCCGGAAGGAGCAGCCATAAGCAGCAAACCCTTGTGCAGTGGATTATCCTCTCCCGGCGCCCAGCCGCGGTTCTCTTTTTCGACTTTCTGAACCCGCTATCATGGCCAAAGCTGGCAAAAATCCCGATCCCCCGACAGCACGCGAAGGCTATACCGTCCTCGCCAGGCGCTACCGCCCCGAAAATTTCCAGGACCTGATCGGCCAGGAACACATTGCCCAGGCCCTGGTCAACGCCATTGAGCATAACCGGGTCGCCCACGCCTACATCTTCACCGGGCACCGCGGAGTGGGCAAGACTTCCACCGCCCGCATCCTGGCCAAAGCCTTGAATTGCGACCACGGGCCAACGACCAAACCGTGCGGGAAATGCTCCAACTGCGTTGCCATTGCCCTGGGCGAGGATATCGATGTCCTGGAGATTGACGGCGCCAGCAACAACAAAGTCGAAGAAGCCCGCGACCTACGCAACAATGTGCAATACAAACCGACCCGCGGCCGCTTCAAAATCTACATCATCGATGAAGTCCACATGCTGACCCCCCAGGCGTTCAATGCCTTGTTGAAAACGCTGGAAGAACCGCCCCCCCATGTGAAATTCATTTTCGCCACCACGGAAATCGGCCGTATTCCCGTCACCATCCTGTCGCGCTGCCAGCGTTTTGATTTCGCCGGAATTGGCGTCCAGCAAATCGCCAGCCACCTGGCGGAAATTGCCCGGCTGGAAAAGCGGGAGGTGGAGCCCGAGGCCATCGACCTCATCGCTCGAAGGGCCTCTGGGTCCATGCGCGACGGACAATCGCTCTTCGACCAGGCGCTGGCGTTTTCCACCGGTGTTCTCACCAAGGACTTGGTTCACAAACTGGTTGGCACGGTGGATGAGGAAAGAGTCTTCGACATGGCCGAGGCCGTCCTCAAAGGCCACACCTTGAAAATTCTGGAAATCCTGGAGGATGCTACCCGCCGCGGCCTGCTCATGGGCGAATTGGTTGATCAGTTGATTGGCTTCTGGCGCGACCTGATGATTACTTCGGTTTCCTCCACCGTTCCAGCCGACGCGGGGGTTCCTTCCTCCCACCTGGGCCGCTTCCAGGAGCTGGCCAAGTCGGCATCGCTGGACACCATCCTTGCCGGTTTGGATATTCTGGCCCTGGCGAAAACGCGCCTGAAGGGAACCCACCACCCGCGGGCCATGGTAGAACTTTGCTTGATGCGGCTGTCTCGCCTGGGCGACTTGATTCCCTTGGGGCAAATATTAGAGCAATTGCAAAGCGGTGGGGTGCGGGCGCAAACAGCGCCTCCGGGGCGGGAAACCTTGCCTCCCGAGGGGTTAAAAAAAAAATATCTGAGTGAAAGTCCAGGAAACAACGGGCCAGAGCCTGAGGTTTCGGCAGTGGCCCTTTCGGCAGACACCTTGCCAGGGATTTGGACGCAAGTGCTTGCTAATATTGGACCTATGCTCGGTGCGGAAGTCAAAAAGTGCGGGTTGCCAGCAATTTCCGGGCCAAATTCTCTGGTTTTATGCTTCCCACGCGCATACAATCATGCATTGGAGCTTTGTCAGGATCCCAACCGGTTGAGCCGAATTCAAGAATCTCTCAACCGAATTTCCGGGCAGGCCTGGGTTTTGCGGGTCCAAAGCGTACCCGACCCGATAGGGATGGAAGCGGCGAAAGCGGAGCCGGCGCCCGAGCCAGCTCGACCAAAGGAAAACCCCAAGGACGCCGCGGAAAAAGATCCACTGGTTCGCAAGGCTCTTGAAGTTTTTGGCGGCCAGATTGTGCGCGCCGACGCGGGCTTCGGGGTTTATCCCCCCGCCAACGAGGATGGCCAGCAAATTGAGGATGACAACTGAATTATGTTCAAAGAATTGGGTGCTCTAGCTGGCTTGATGCGCAACCTGCCGAAAATGCAGGAACAAATGCGCGACATGCAGGCTCGCATGGAAAAAATATCCGTCGAAGGAGATGCCGGCGCCGGAATGGTCAAAATACGGGTGAATGGCAAAATGGAAATCACCTCGTGTGCCATTTCCGATGATGCCTGGAAACTGCAGGACCGCGAATGCCTGGAAGAATTGATCCGGTCGGCGGCCAACCAGGCCCTGAGTAAAGCCAAAGCGGAAATGTCCGGAGAAACGGGAAAAATTGCGGAATCGCTCGGCCTTCCGGGCGGGATGCAATTCCCGGGGTTGGCCTAGGCGCTTCAGGAGGAGTACCTTGCGCGATTTTCCCACTGCCAACGGCGCCATTCCCCGCCTCATGGAAGAACTGGGAAGACTCCCGGGTATCGGCCCCAAGTCGGCCGAGCGAATTGCCCACTATCTCATTGCAGCCGGTAAAGCTCAGGTCCTCACCCTGGCGGAACTGCTGAAATCGGTCAAGGAAAACATTCACCGTTGCCAGAACTGCTGCAACCTGACAGAAAACAAAACCTGCGATATTTGCCGCGACCCACGCAGGGACTCTTCCCTTTTGTGTATTGTCGAGCAGGCGCGAGACCTCGGCGCCATGGAACGGTCTGGAAGGTTTCAGGGTCATTACCATGTTTTGCATGGCCGGCTAGCTCCGCTGGATAACATGGGCCCCGACAACCTGACCATCCATCATTTGATGAAACGGGTGGAGTTGGGAAATATTCGGGAAGTGATCATGGCCACCAACCCCAATTTGGAAGGGGACGGGACGGCTCTTTACTTGTCGAGTTTGCTGGCGCCCACGGGAGTGAAAATCACGCGGCTGGCCCGGGGATTGTCCTCCGGCGCCGGTTTGGAATTCGCCAACACTCAAAGCCTGGCAGACGCCCTGGAAGGACGGCGCGCCCTGTAATCGCGCCGGAGTAAGATTGCCATCATGCGCCTGGAAACTTCCCTAAATCTGAAAATCTCCCAGGAGATGGTCCTCTCCCCGAGGATGATCCAGTCGATGGAAATCCTCCAGTTGCCGGTCATGGCCTTGGAAGAAAAACTGCAACAAGCGTTGGAAGAAAACCCGGTATTGGAACTCAAGCAGGACGAGGAAAATCCGAATCAGGAAAATGAAGCAAGTGAACCTGGCCCCCTCGCCGAGGAATCTATGGCGGAGGGCCCGGAAAGAGAATTAGTCATCGATTCCAAGGGCCAGGGGGAGGAAGATTTCGAGCGCCTCGAAGCCATCCCCGAAGACTGGCGCGATTCCCTTTACGACGACCACCGGCCCTCGCGCTCGGCCATCGAGTCGCTCGGGGATAGCAAGCATGACGCCGAACAAAATATCGCCTCCCGGCCCGAATCCCTGGAGGATTACCTGATTGCCCAACTGGCTTTTTTCGATCTAAAAGCCGAGGAACGAAGCATCGTGCAGCAGGTCATTGCTTCCCTGGACGAAGGGGGGTATCTGAAATCGACCGCGGAGGAGATCGCCAGCCAGCTAGACCCGCGGCCGGAAATCGATCAGGTGGAAGACGGCATCGACTTGGTGCAGCAGTTGGAACCCCGCGGCGTGGGCGCTCACACCCTGGAGGAATGCCTTTTATTGCAACTCGACCGGGACACCCCGGATTTTCCCGCTGTGCGAGTCCTTATCCAAAATCATCTCGAGGACATCCGCCACAACCGAGTCCCGCTCATCCAGAAAGCCACCAGCTTTACTATCCCCAGGATTAACGAGGCTGTGTTGTTCATCCGCAAGTTAAATCCCAAGCCCGGCACGGGCTTCTCCGAACAGAAAATCCCCTATGTCGTTCCCGACATTGAAATTCAAAAAACACCAGACGGCGAATATTCCATTCGCCTTACCGACGACTGGCTGCCAGATGTCCAGGTCAACAAAAACTACATTCAGGACTGCAAGAATCGCGCCACCGACCCAAAGGTCAAGGAGTTTCTTCGGCCGAAAATTCAGTCGGCACAGTGGCTGCTTGAAGCCATTGAGCAAAGGCGCAACACACTTCGGCGCGTTACCCAGGCCATTGTGCAAAAGCAAAAGGCTTTTCTCGATCAGGGCATGGAATTTATTGAGCCCTTGAAAATGCAACAGATCGCCGACGAGGTTGGCGTCGATGTCTCAACCATCAGCCGGGCGGTGGATGAAAAGTGGATTCAGACTCCGCGCGGGATTTTCACTTTGAAGAGATTTTTCGGCGGCGGCACGCAGACGGCCACCGGCGAAGAGATCGCCTATGAAAGAATTCGCGGGAAACTCAACGAGTTGATTGCCGGTGAGGACAAGGCCAATCCTCTTTCCGACGCGGAACTGGTGCATAAACTCCAGGCAGAAGGCTACCCCGTCGCCCGCAGAACCATCACCAAGTATCGCAAAATTATGAACATTCCCTCGTCGAGGGAAAGAAAAGTCTGGGGCCCCTAGGCGAATCCCCCCGGCGGCGGACCACCCTCGAAGTGAACATCCCTATTGGGCCTGCAGCCAGGCGTGTGGATGTTCAGCAATTCCAATCCTTCTTCCCATGCTTCAAAAGCATGACGGGTGCCCGGGGGAAGCCGCAAAAACACTCCGGTTTTCAAGACCTCTTCCTTCCCATCCAGCCACGCGCGCCCGGAACCCGACACCACGAAATAAAGTTCCTCCGCCAACTGGTGGTAACTCGTGCCGGTTTTCTTCCCCGCGGCAATACTCACCCGGTACGCCGTCGCGCGGTCCTCTTCCTCCGTGCTTATCAACGACTCGATCCCATACGGGCCCAATTGCTTGACCTGGCCAGGCGAGTCCGGCTGCCGCACCAGAATCTTCCCTTTTTCACCCCTTTGCGGGTCGCGATTGGCGCTTACGGTCATTGGAGTCCTTGCAGGTTATTCCCTGGGAACGCCGCGCTCCAGCGCGGCCAATTTTTCTGCCATCCTGGCGCCCTGTTTCAGCATAAAACCTTGCCAGGGTTGCACCGGCCTTATTTTTCCGGCGAGATATCAACCACAGGTTTTCTTTTTCCCTGGATGGCGGCGATCCTTTCCTTGGCGGATTGAACTTCATCGGCCTGGGTCAGAAAGAAGAAATCCAATTCAAAGTTGCGGGTCTCTCCCCCCTTCAATTTGGGCACTCGTCCATGTTCGCGCTCCACATTCCTTGGCCTGGGAAAATTCGTGCCCGGTTCCAATCCCGTGACATACCCTTCCTCCACCGCCGAGGTGTTCTTCCACAAAGTGAAATACGGCAATTCCTTCACTCGGTAACGAATGCCAGCGGCCAGGGCGCCCTTGGAATTAACCAAAAGTGCCTCGGTAAACCCATCATTCCCGGCGTTGAGCCTCAGGCAGTAAACCTGTTCGGTAAATCCGGCGGTAGGACCTTGATAGGAAGGATAGGATTCATTGGCCTTGGCAGCGTTTTCGTTAATAGGAGTGACCTGAGCCACTGGAGCTAAAAACCTGGCGCCTTCCTCGAGCAAGGGCGCCCCATAATTGGAGTGGTAGAGCAATTCAAATTCCTGTTCCAGCGCCCCGCGGTTAGTCACCGTTTCCGACAATTTAATTGTGTGCGACCCCGGAGTAGTGGAAATATCCACCTGCAGTTCCAGCTTGGGGCCATAGAACATCCGTTCGTGAACGACCCCCTTCACATGAATATCGAAAGGCGGATTGGGATTGGCAAACACCTCCACTTTGGACGCGGGAATGTTGGCGATTTTCCCGTGCAAGGTGAGATCCATGGTGGCTTCGTCACCGACATTGTTGATGAACCGGTCCTTACCCGGCCCGCCGTTATTTTCCAAACCGCAACGGCACATCATTTCGTTGAAGCCATCGAGCCAGCCAAGGCCGCCGCGCGCCTGCAGGTTCACATACTTGGGATGCACCACTTCCTTTACGGGAGAATTCCAGCCAAAGCGCGTACTATCCCGCTGCACCGCCAGAATCCCCATCCCACGGGTGGGAATAACCTGGAAGCAGAGAGAGCCGTTGTCCACCTCGATCAACTCCACGCCATCTTGCTTGCCTCCATGAAGGACGGCCTTGCGCACTTTCCAGGGAATCCCTTTTTTCGAGGAAAGAAGCTCGGTCCATTGCGGCGAGCGCGAGGAATCGGTGTGAATACTTTTTGCCGGTTCCTGGGAAAAGGCGCACAGGGGGACAAGAAACAGCCAAACGATTGATTTTTTCATGACGAAAAGACCTCTTCCAAAGCCCGGCGCATTACGCCCGGATCGGGATCAATACCAGTCCAGTGCCTTATGCCAATCACGCCCTGGTTGACCAGCATTCCCAGGCCATCGATAACCTTGCAGCCGCGCTCGCGGGCCTCGCGCACCAGGCGGGTTTGCGGCGGGTTGGGAATAACATCGGCCACCACCATGCCCTGTTTCAAGGTGGAAACATCCAGCGCCAGCCGGGCATCCACATCCGGGAAAAGTCCTATCGAGGTGGCGTTAATAACGGCGTCCGTGCCATCGGGGATTTTGAAATCGCCAATCCATTCAACGAACTGCACTTGGGTTTTTACTTTGTCGTGCAGGAGGGCTGTCAGTTCCCGCCCTCGGGCCGCGCCGCGATTGACAAGGGTAAACCCAGCAGCGCCTGCCAACGCCAGCTCCACCGTGATGGCCCGCGCCGCGCCACCAGCGCCAAACACCACCACCCTTTTTCCCTTCGGATCCATCAGGGTGCGAAAGGACTCAAGAAAGCCCTTCCCATCCGTGTTTTCCCCAATCAGCTTGTCTCCCCTTCTCACCACGCAATTGACGGCGCCCATGACCGACGCCGATTCTCCCAGCCCGTCCAGGTGCTGGATCACCGCCACCTTGTGAGGAATCGTGCAGTTGAAGCCTTTGAATCCCATGGCGCGCACGCCCTTGACGGCGTCGGCCAGGCCAGCCGGCGACACTTCAATTGTCAAATAGCGCCAGTCGAGCCGGTGATGCTTGTAAGCAGCTTCGATCATCGCCTGAGTTGGATTTTCACTTACCGGCTGGCCGAAGCAACCTGTCAATTCCTGTTTGAAATTTAACACTTTCGCCATGGAAACCCTTTACTGAATCTCGGGGTCCTTTAAGGCATCGGCCTTGCGGTACAGCCCGGTGGGAATGAGAAGCTCTTTCTTGGTTGGTTTCCCCTGGAAATAATCGGTGATGGCCTTGAAGGTTTCCTTGCCAATCCTGTCCGGGTATTGCACCGGGTCAGCGTAAATCTTCCCTTCCTTGATGGCGCGCTTGCCATCGGGTTGGCCATCAAAGCCGATGATCTTCACGCTGTCGGCCTTGCCGGCCCGCTCCAGCGCCGCTCGCGCCCCCAGGGCCGAAGGATCATTGATGGCGAAGATCGCCACTAAATCGGCATGGGCCTGCAGAGCATCCTCGGTGGCGCGCTGGCTTTTATCTTTTTGCCCATCGCCCGGAAGTTCCGCCCCGATGACAATCTTGCCACCCTTGGTTTTGGCGTTATGCTCGTCGATCACTTCCTTAAAACCCTTCACGCGCAAGAGGCAAGATTCGGCCTGTTTGAAATCGAGAACGACAATTTTCCCCCCGGCTTCACCCATGGCCTCGATCGCCGCTATTCCCGCCTGCTTCCCGCCGGAGTAATTGTCGGTCGCCACATGGGTGACCACCTTGGCTTCCGGCGCCAGGCAAGCAATGTCGGCGGTGAAAACGGGAATTCCCGCCTTGTTGGCCTCTTGAATAACGGCGCCAATGGCGCGGGAATCGCACGGGCATAGCACAATCGCCGACACTTTCTTCACGATAAAGTCTTTCACCTGGCTTTGCTGCTTGGCCACATCGAACTCACCGCTGACTACTTCAACGGTGTAGCCTTCCTTTTCCCCATCAGCCTTGATGGTGTCGCCGATCACTTTGAAAAACGGATTGGTCAAAGTCAGGACGGAAACTCCAATAATGCCCCGGCTTTTGGGAGCGCCTCCACAACCGGGAAGCGCCAAAGCCGCAAGCAGGAAAGCCAAGAGGTTTTTTCGCATCGCCATGGGAACCTCGCGAAAGGAATTTCTTGAGAAAACCATTTTGACGAGTCTGAAGCGGTTTGCAAGAAAGATAGTTGGTTTTCCCAGGAGATTGGGGGGATAAACACCTGGGCCTGGCAAGGCGCCAAATAATTAAGATTATTTTGCAACCTGTCAAAGGTGGATCCGAATTATCGATCCGGGCCTGCTGCACCCTCCGAGCCAAAGAGCCCTTGGCCCCAAGGGGTGCAAGCGTGATTTGTTCTTCACTGGGATTGCCGCGCAAAGAGCGCGGCCAATCAATCTGCCAGGCTAGAGCCTGGCGTTCCCAGGGAGGGGGAAAAGACGGGGCCGTCTAAATCCGCCCACTTTTCGCCGGGTTTATTCCAATTCGTGAATGTCGTGAAGAACGCCGCGGGGAATGCAGACCGTCAACACGGTCAGGGCGCCGATGGCCTTGTGTGGGGTGCCGCGAGGAACATAAACGACCATCCCCTGTTTTACGGCAATCTCCTCATCATTGAGCACCATCGTGCCGCGGCCTTCGATGATGTAATAAATTTCATCGGTGTTCTTGTGCAAGTGAAGTTTGGCGTTGTCGATTTTGACATGGTGAACCTCTGCGGCGGCGCCATCGGCCTCCTCGATCAGCGGACGAATTTGCCCGCAGGTTTCAGCCCAAGGTTGCACCTCGGCGGGGTCGCGAAGAAGATAACTGGCAGCAGTTTTCATGAGAATCCTTTTGTTGACAACGATTCCCGTCCCCCGCTAGCCTGGCAGGGGGATGCCGCCGCTTCAATTGTTACTGAGAAAGCGAAGTCGGTTCGCCTCCGCGGGCAGTACCCGCTGCGCGCCAGATGGCGGCGTTAATGCTGTTGGCCACGAAACTAATGCTGCCATCGCACATGGCCACCATGACACCCCCGGAGTGCAAACTGCGGGCGCCTTGGCGGCGGCCCATGGGATTGGGCGGCGCGGCCGAGGCCGTGATGCAGGGGGGATTTTTCGGGTCGGCAGTATTGCACCAGGCCCCGGTCATAATGTCGGGGTCAGAGGCATTGGGAGGAATGAAGGTAATAAAGCCACTGCCCCCGCCATACCAGCTAAAACCCCGTGCGTCCAGGCCCTTCCCTTGAATGACTTCGGAAAGCATCAGGGTTTGACTCAGGCCGTCCTTGATATCTTCGAAGCGCACCGGAATGCCGTACGCCCGTGGAAAGCCCGCCACCCCAGCAGCATTCACAGGTCCATCGTCGGAAGAGGAACCGGTGTAGCAATTGAAGGGGGCACCCTCAAATTTGTAAGTAACTCCAGCGGCAATTACATCCTGCTGAAAGAAATTTGTGTTGCCGTAGTTTACCACATAATTTTGGTTGGTAATCTGGTTGGTGGGAGAGCTCGGCATATCGGATGGGCAAGTATAAACTTTCAAACGAGTGCGACTAACCGTGAGGTTTCCGGCTTGGCCATACCGAGGTCCGGTGGCATCATTGCCACTGAAATTGACATAAAGCCTGGACAAGCTTTCCTGTTCAATGTAAGGCAGGACAGGAACCAGCCAAGTTCCCCAGCAGCAGCCAAAGGTTCCCACGCCTTGGGGCAAGGTTTTGTGGGTGCCTTGGTAATTGTGCATGCCCAAGGCAATCTGTTTGAGATTATTTTGGCACTGGGCGCGATTGGCCGCTTCGCGAACCTTTTGCACCGCCGGCAATAGCAACCCAATTAATATGGCAATAATGGCGATCACCACCAGCAATTCAATCAGGGTAAAGGCCTTGTTTCTGAGTCTCATGGGAAAGCCTCCAAAAAAGGAATGAATAGGAATCAGGGAATATCAAAGCTAAAAGTGTTGGGAGCGCCTTTTTGCACGGAGACCTCCGTTTTGCTTTCAGTGTTAAAGGCGGCTGGAACGCGGTCGACCGAGGTAAAATTACCGCTCGGCCCGGGAAGGGCGTCCTTGACGGCTTCAGGCGTTTTTCCATCGGGGCTGGAAATAAATACTTTGTATTTTCCGGGGGACAACCCTTTGTCACGGAGAATGGCATATTTCCCCTGAGCGATGGTGGTTCCCGACTGTGTGCCGGTGCTCACGGGAAAAAAAGTAATGGTGCCGTTTTCCAGTGGCTTGCCCTTGAGAGTGATATTACCCGATACGCCCTCGCGGTCATCCAAAGGGCCTTCGCAGCCGCCCGCAAGAAAAAGGGCAGCCAATAAAAAGGGATAGGCAATCACTTTGTTCATGAATATCTCCCACGAAAGTGCCAGGAGAACAGAACCCCTGATCGGCCTAGATTAGTCGTTAATGAGCTTTTTTCAATTATTTAATTGTCAAGAAAAAGAATTTTACCCTGAAAACACCCAGAGTATCCGACAGAGTTTAAAGTTTTCCTTGAATTATTTGGGTTCGAATATTCCGTGCGACCTCTTCTCTTAAGGACGCATGGCCTGCAGGGGTTCCAGGGTAATTTCAATTTCCTCATCCCGGCCGTCCCGGCGCACAAGCGCTTTGATCTTGTCACCCACCTTGCATTGATCAAGATGATTATACAGATCCTTTAAGGTTTTCATTTCCTTTCCATCGATGGTTTGAATGACATCGCCTTGTGACACTTGACCAAGTGAACTGCGCCTCATCCCGCGCAATCCAGATTTGGCCCCCGGCCCATCCAGGAGAACTTCCAGGACTAAAAGCCCCTTGGCCCCCATTTGCTTCCCGAGATGTTCCGGCGCCAGGGTAATCCCCAGGCCCGGCCTGGTCACCTTGCCATGGCGGATCAGTTCCGGCACCACGCGGTTGACTTCGTCAACCGGGATGGCGAAGCCTATGCCAGCAGAGGAACCCGAGGGGGAAAAAATCGCCGTGTTTACCCCAATCAACAAACCAGAACTGTCGAGCAGGGGCCCGCCGGAGTTTCCCGGGTTGATGGCCGCGTCGGTTTGAATCACATTCTTTATGGGCCTGCGGGTCACCGATTCGATCTCGCGGCCCAAGGCGCTGATGATTCCCGTGGTCAAGGTCTGATCGAGGCCAAACGGGTTGCCGATGGCAAAAACTTTCTGCCCGACTTTCAGGTCGTCGGATTTTCCAAGGGGAATGGGTTTCAGTTTGGAAACCGGGGCATCAATCTTGAGAACCGCCAAATCCTTGTCGGGAAAAGCGCCCACCAACCTGGCGGGGAAAATCGATTGATCCGCCAGAGCCACCTCGACGGCGTCGGCATTCTGGATCACATGAAAATTGGTGACGATGTGGCCGCCCTCGTCCCAGATAAACCCAGAACCGGCGCCTTCCGCCACTTGTTGCACATTGAGGTTAAAGGCGCCCCGGCGGTTGGCCAGGGTCGTGATATTGACCACTCCCTGGCGGCTGCGGTTATAAAGTTCGATGGTGGATTTTTCGTCGTCGGCGAGATTTCCCCTCGCGGTGACCGGGCGCTCGTGGCCGAATTTTTCACGGTCTGCCGAGTCATTTCTCTTGCCCAGCAGACGGTCGCCATAGAAAAAACCCAACAAAAGCAGCAGTGGTAAAAACAAAGCCAGGATGGACAGGACCAGGACCGCCGCCTGGATTCCCGCCGGCCGCGGGAGTGGAGGTTGGTTGGGGAATTGCGCCCCGAAACCCGGAGGGAACTCGTGGTAACCGCCGTTGCTCATCTGAATTTTAATCCTTCAAGAAAACAATCCGTGAATCACCTTGCCCGTGGTCAGGGCCTGGGGCTTGTTCAATAAGTCGTAAAAGTGGGCATCCGGGGCTATGCCAAGAGAATCGAAAAGTGTGGCGGCAAGGTCCGGGGGCGTGACGGGGTATTCCACCGGCGAGCCGGCCCGGCGATCCGTGGCACCCACCACCGCCCCGCGTTTCACCCCCGCGCCAGCAAACACAACTGAATAGGCTTGCGCCCAGTGCTTTCTACCCGGCGTGGCGCCTTTGAAACGCGGTTCCAACGCCACCAGCGGCGCGCGGCCAAATTCCCCCAGGCAAAGGACCAGCGTCGTGGCCAGCAAGCCCCGTTCATCCAGATCTTCCAACAAGGCGGAAAAACTCTGGTCGAAGCGCGGCAACAAATGGACCTTCATGGCCTCGAAGATGTCGTTGTGGGTGTCCCAACCGTATTCATCGGTCTCATCGGGAAAATTATCCTGCCCGCGGATGTTGGGATTCCAGAAAACCGTCACCCAGGGCATTTCCCGCTCCACCAATCGACGCGCCAGCAGGCAAGCCTGGCCATTACGGTGTTTGCCATAACGCTCGCGGACTTTCACCGGCTCTTTAGAAAGATCAAAAGCATCGCGCACGCCTGGTTTTCCCAGCAATTCAAAGGCTTGTTCCGTCTGCCCATTGAAATCGCGAACGGCGGCCCGGGAATCCCAGAGCTGCCTTGGTTTATCCAAAGTATGCAAAAGCTGCCTGCGGCTCTGAAAGCGGAGGAAAGGCAAGTCTTGGTTAAAAGTCAGGGCTGGCAGCGACAACTCGGGGTTCACCGGATCGACCTGCAAGGGATCGAAGACGCGGCCCAAAGTTCCCCCATTCTGCCCGGGGCCAGGTTCGTCGGGAACAAAAAGCGGCCCGTTGATGTGGGTGGAGGAAAATCCAAAAGGCCCGCCGGGGCGGATTCGGCGGTAAAGCGAGGCCAAGGTGGGAGGATCGTCAGGCCGGGGCGGTGGATTGGATGATTTTCTCGGATGAAAGTGGCCTGTCAAACTGAGATAGCAAGCGGAACCGTGGTCGAGATCGTCGTGGGTGACGGATCTTAAAACCGAGAAACGGTGAGATTGCGCTGCGACCATTGGAAGGTGTTCGCCAAAGCGTACCCCGGGAGTTCTCGTAAGTATGGAGGAGAAGGCGCCGCGAATTTCCTCCGGGGCGTTGGGTTTGGGGTCCCACATTTCCAATTGGCTTTGCCCGCCGCCACAAAACACGACCAGCACCGACTTGGCCCGGCCCTTGCCCGATGGGGACGCACCCAGGGCATTGGCCCACGCTGCCAATCCAGGGATTCCCAACCCCAGGAATCCCCTGCGAGAAGTTCGTTTTTCACGGATCAATGGCAGCATAATTAACCCCGGTCCCAGTCTACCCTGGAAATGGGGGAACTAAAAGGGGAGGAATACCAACGAGGATTATTGGGGAAACGCCGACGCTGGCCCGCTGTTTTTGAAAACACAGAAAACCGTTTCCTTCAGCGCAGAGCAACTGTTATAGTACATTAAGGAGACTTAAAACAGGTATTATTTAGGATAAGGAAATTCAATCCCCGTTCCGCCACATTCATAAGGAAAAGAAAACTGGGTTAGCCACCTATTTTCCCAGGGGAATATCCTTCAAAGCGAAGGGCGCTTCCACAGTGTGGCTTTTCCTTCCCTTGAACACCAGCGAGGCAGGGGGATTGGTTCCCTTGGGAAAAACCAAGGTCAGCTCGCGAATGATTCCCCCGGGCCCTTGTTGAAACCTGGAGGAAGAGGTAGTGGACCTCAATGCATTCCCCGCTGTATCAAGGACCTGGAATCCTTGAATATGGGAAGAACCAGCCAAGTTACCCGTGGCAAATTCAACATTACCTAACTGAACCTGGACTTGCAGAGGCAGGGGGGCTGGCACAGGCGCTGGTTGAAAAGCCAATCCTTGTTTCGGCTTGGGCGCAGGGGCTGGCTTGGGTTGAACCGGAAGGGGAACCGGGAATGGCCCCGGCACACCCTGAAAGATCCTTTGCACCTTGGCGCCAGCGGCTTCCCCGTTGACCGGCGTTACACCCGGAGGAATTTCCCATTCGAACCTTACCTTGTGCGAGCCATTGGCTTCCTTTTTAAATTCGTTGAGCTTGATCCAGCCGCCCAATTTCCCTTCCACTTTTCCCTGGCCCGCTTTTTCCAGATTGACAATCTCCAGGCAAGTTTGCTCCTCGCTAAGCACCTCCAATACCAGGGCGCCTTCCAATGAGGCGATTTTCTTTGACTCTTTTTCAGCCTTGGAAAAAAAGATTGGGACGCGAGGCTGCCCATCGGCGAGTTCCATCGCGATGGCTGGAAGCGGGCGGATAATAATCCGGCCTGGGCCATTCAAGGGAGGGGGAACTGGGTCGCCGGCATTGGTCAGGCTGGCTTCGTGCACCAGGATTTGCCCTTGATCATCCACGGCCTTGGAAATCAAAACTCGAGAAATGTTCCGCAATTTCAACCGAGGTTCCGGGGTCACTTCCAGCCCCAGAAGAATTTTACCACTGGCGCTTTTCCCAAAGATTTTTTCCGGACTCTTCAAGGCGCGAATGCGGTACGCCGACCGGGTGTCCACAGGCAACGGTTCCACGATACCCGGCCGCAGGACAATCACTTCGGCCCGCAAGGGCATTCCCCCAGGCCGGGATTCGGGCAAACCGCGGATGCCCCCCGCCACGGGTGGGAGGGGCAGAATGGCTTGGGGGAGCGCGGGAACTTTTTCTTCCTTAACAGGTTGGACCACCGCTCCTTGAATCAAGGCCACGCGCACCGCGGCGCCAGCCTGCACGCCACGCCGATTTCCTTGTTCTTCTTTTTGCGGAGGCGGCACAATTCGCCGGGGCTGGACGGGTGCAATTCGAGGCTGGACGGGCAACGGCCCTATTTCGAATTCAATCAATTCCGGCATGACCTCGATGCCATTCAAAGGCACCGCGATTTCCACCAACCCGCCAGCCAGGCAGACCTGCTCCAGGGCTTCCCAAAAAGGAATCCGCGAGGTTTGAACCGTCACTTTTTTCTTGGCCGCGGTACCCGCCCGATCCTGCAAAATAACACGAAATCCCGATTGTTTAAACAAATCCGCCAGGACATTCTCCAGCGGAGCTTCCTTGTGATTCAACTGAACCAGGGTCGGCCGAGTAAGCCTCTGATTCTCCAACTGCGATTCGATTTTCCGCACCAGATCTTCAGCCCTGCGGCGAACCTCGGCATCTTCGCTTGCCGACGCCTTTTTCAATTCCACCAAGGCCTTCTCCCCCTGCGCCTCCAAATCCCGAGTGGCCTTTTCCCTTTCCTCGAACGAGGAGCTTCCCAGATCGCGCACCAACTTGGCCACGCCACTTTCCGTTTGCAATCCGAGAGAGACTCCAGCAAATAAAACCAAGCCCAACAGACTTTTCCAGATTTTCATGACAGGACCCTTGAGTGGAATATTAGCACCCTGCATATCCTAGAATTCTGACAAACCAGGGAAAGGATGTCCATGGGTAAAGTGAATAAAAAAAACCCCGGATTTGGCCGGGGGTTTCTTAGCTTAACCGGCATTATGCCAGCAGTTTGTCGATAACCGCCCCTTCGCGGAAGAGCGTGATCGGCCTTCCCGTGGAGGTTTGCAGTTCGGTCTTGGGATCGATGCCAAGATTATGGAAGATGGTGCTGGAGACATCGTCGGGCAGGCAGGCTTCCGTGGCCGGCGCCATGCCCTGGCCGTCGGTCGTGCCGTGCGCGTAACCGCGCTTGAACCCGCCGCCAGCGGCAACCACCGACATGGACCGAGCCCAGTGATCGCGACCATCGTTCTTGTTAATCTTGGGAGTACGGCCGAACTCGCCAGCGCAGTAAACCATGGTCCGGTCGAGCATGCCGCGGTCGCTAAGGTCCGCGATCAAGGCCGACAGGGTATTATCCAAGGTCGGCTGCAGCCGTTTGGAATGCGCTTCAAAGGTTTTGCCGTGGGTGTCCCAGCCACCAATGCTAATGGTGACAAAGCGCACACCAGCTTCGACCAGCCTGCGAGCAGCCAAGGCGCTTTGGCCAAAGGCCTCCATGCCGTAACGAGCCCGGGTTTCCTGCTTTTCCTGAGTCAGGTCGAAAGCATTCCGGGTCTTGTCGGAACGCAGAATTTCCAGAGCCTGCTTGTGGAAAGCGTCGAAGCCCTGGACCAAGTCGGCGTTCTTATCGGTTTCGCGGAAGGTGGAATCGAAGCCGGCCAATAAATCGTCGCGGTTGGCCAGTGAATCCAGGGTGAAATTCGTGGGCAGTTGAATCCCGCGAACTCGCAGGGTGGTTTTGCCACCATTGGGGTTGCCTTCGACCATGAAGGGACTGTAGGCGGTCCCGAGGTAGCCGGAGTTCCCCGCCAGCCCGCCGCGGATGTCACTGAAGGAAACATACTGGGGCACGCCAGGCCGGGGAGCCAAAACTTTGCTGACCACTGAACCCATGGCAGGGTACTGCAGCGCCGCGGTTGGCTTGTTGCCAGTCGTCATGAAAACCGTAGCCGGCCCATGCGAGGGGATGGAATGGTAAATCGACCTGATGATGGAGATCTTGTCGGCGACCTTGGCCATCTTGGGCATGTGTTCGGAAATGCGAATGCCCGGGACATTGGTATCGGCGGGTTTGAAAGCCCCGCGGATGCCTTCCGGCGCTTCCGGCTTCAGGTCCCACATATCGATGGTAGCAGGGCCACCCGCCAGCCAAACCATGATCACTGAGTCGGCTTTCTTGGCCGGCTGGTTGGCGCCTTTCTTGGCGGCCATGGCTTCCAAACGAAGCAATTCCGGCAAGCTCAACCCGAGCAAGCCCGCGCCCGCGCCTATGCGCAGGAAATCCCGGCGGAAAAACCCTTCGCAATCATTCTGCATACGAGAAGCCATGATCCATTCTCCCCAGGCCTGTTTGGATGCCGGTTTTCCACTTTCCGGGCCCGACCGAAAAGAAAGGCGGGAATTCCCGCCCCACCAGCAGGTTAGTGGTTAAAAATAAACTCCTTCGTATTCACCAGCGCCCACAAGGTGTCGGTGAATAAAGTCTTTCGGTCCAAGTTCTTCTCTTTGTACTTGGCAAAGTGCTGCTTTTCCGTTTCCGAGGGAAAACGCGACAGGGTGGCCAAGAAAAGTTCATCCAAGGCCTGGCTATCGTCCTTGAATTCGGAAAGTAGCGTTTTGATCCGGTTCGATTGCGACTCGATCTTGGCCTGCAAGGCGGTATCCGCCATGAGGTAAAGTTTTTGCGGAAGCGCCGGCTCCATCGACCGTTCGCAATCGCAGGCAGCAGTTCGCGGCGGACGGCCAAAAATTCGTAAAGCATAGTTGACGGTGGAATTCACCCGGCTGGAACCGACTTCAATTGCACGGGAATTCTTCGGCGCATCGACGCCAAAATTCTCTTCCACACCGGTCGCTTGCGACAGCACATCGATCACGACTTCCGCCATCATGGGGCGAATAGCGCTGTGGGAGAAATTACTTTCGTCAAACTGGTTGGATTCATTCGGTTTGTAGGTGAGTTGATAGACCCGGCTGAGGAGGATGCGCTTCTCCATCTCGCGGATGTTGAAGCCGCTTTGAATAAAGTCCTTGCCCAGGGTTTGCAAAAGTTGCGGGTTGGAAGGCGGGTTGGCCTGGGAAAAATCATCCACGGGGTCCACAATCCCGGAGCCAAAATAGTGGCCCCATATCCGATTGACAAAACTCTGAGCAAAGTAAGGGTTATTCTTGTCTATCATCCAATTGAAAAGGGTCTTACGGTTGTCAACGCCACGCTCGATCGGCATTTCCTGGCCACCCAGGGCCCGCGGAATTAAGGGGCCATTGGTTTCCGGATGCGTCATGGCGCGGGGGTTGGTCGCAGTCACATAGATTTCGCGAACCTGATTAAGCTGGTTGTTCTGCGGCGCTTTAGTCTTCCGTTCAGCATTCTCGGCATCAACCAATTTTTTCATTTCAGGAGAAACGCCAAAAGCCACCTGAGAGAAGACATTTGCATACGAGCGGTAATCCACTTGCGTCCAGCGGTCAAAGGGGTGCTTGTGGCACTGGGCGCATTCCAGGCGGATACCCAGGAAGGCGGCTGCCGTGCGTTCACCCCATTGGTCCACAGTCACCTGTTGCTGGCGCCGCCAGTACAGATCCAGAGAAGGCTTGTTGGCATAATCCGATTCAAAGCCCTTGGCCAGGAGTTCATCCTGTTTCTTGGTTCGGGCTATGAATGCTTCGGGTTCTTCGCCATCGCGGCTGGTTGAGCAAAGGATCCCATCGACTAGCTTGTCGTAGGGCATATTTTCAACAATGCGCTTTTTCAGCCAGTCGTGCCACATCTGGCTGCGGCGAGACTTCAAATTCTGCGGCTGTTCCAGAGCATCGGTATTGTTCCCGGTGATGTCGCTCAGCTTGGTGGCCCAAAGCGCGGCATGCATGGGGTGTTTCAGCAACTCATCAATCTTCTTTTCCCGCTTGTTGGCGGATTTGTCTTCCAGGAACTTGCGAATCTCCTCCGGGGTGGGAAGCAGGCCCACGGTATCGAGGGTGACTCGACGCAAAAACTCGGTGTCGGAAGAGAGGCCGGAAGGGACCATGTTCAGCTTTTTCAGCTTTTGAAACACAATCTTGTCGATGAAATTTACTTCGGGGACCGCGGGGTATTTGAAACCCGTGGCGGTTTTTAAAGGAACCATGGCCCGCACAGCCACCACTTGCCCACGGTGCGAAACGATGATGGCGGCATCCCCGCCACGAACACCTTTCACCACGCCGTTTGAATTAACTTCCGCCACGCCTTCGTCGCCAGAGCGGTACTCGCACAAGGAGGTTATGGTTTCCGAGGTGCCATCAGCGAAATTGGCAACTACCTTCAAAGGAAGGCTCTCGCCGGGGCTCTTAAAGGGGATTTCCGTTGGGGTAACATGAAACCCGGTAATGATGCCGCTGCCCTTGCTCAAAGGCGCTCCCTTGGCAATCCATTCTCTAATGAGTTGATATTGCCATGAGTCCACGGAAAACCGGCGGCCGCCCGCGTGTTCTCCCTGACCGGTTGCTTTTAACAGCAACAGCGACTGATCCGGTTGATTGAGGTTGATACGGCGGCTGTTAAATTCACGCCCTACCGATAGGCCATCTTTTTCCGCCTCATAGCCAAACAGGGATAATCGAAAACCATTTTTCCCCTGAAAGGCCCCATGGCAGGAACCGAGGTTGCAGCCGGAACGGCCAAGCACCCCGACGATGTGTTTTTCAAAATCGACATTGCGAACGACCTGGCCATCGGGAAGAGTGACCTCGGCGCGGGCAGGCGCCTGGGCAAAAAAAACAATCCCCAAGGCTATTACAAAAACTTTGCAGTGGTTTTCAGAAAACATGGAATGCGCTCCGAGGAGCAATCAGGAGGGACAAAAGCCAGCCCAAGGAAAACAGGGCACCCTAAGGCCCAAGGGTTTCCCCTAGGCAATTTAACACACTAAGAACAAAAAGGTATCGGCAAAGCATTGGGATAGCAATAAAAAAGGTGAGAAAGACTAAATTCTCATAATTCAAGGAGCATTTTATTATTTGGATGGAAACACTTTAGCCTTGCTCCGAAAAGGAAAAAGCCGCCGGGAAAGCCCAGGCGGCTGCACAGTTTGCCTATCTTGCTATTCCCGGCTGTTTAATGCCATCAGGATCCTAAGGATGTAGTAAAACAGAGTCGCCGCCGAAGAAAACAACCAGAGCGATGCCGCCACATGCTTGTCCGTTGGGAAATGCAACATAATCGTGGAGGTTTCATACAAAATGTAACCGCTCATGAGCGCCACCATGGCGAAGGAGAACACCAACCCCAGACTGAAACCAAACAGGATAGAACAAAGGACCAATCCAAGGGCAATCATTCCCCCTACGCTAAGAATCGGCCCAAGGAATGAATAATCTTTGCCCGAGACAAAGACTGAAATGGTCAACCCGCCGAAAACAAAAAGCGTCATCAACCCAGCCGATTTGATAATCTCTTGGCCAGGAAAATAATTGCTGGCAATGAGCAGGATTGGGAGGAAGATGACCGCTTCAGCTGCAATGAATAGCCCTAGCCCCATGTACTGTAACAGGCTAGAGGTATCCGATTGAGCCCACTTGTTCGCCAAAAAACTCGCCCCCATAAAGGCCAGAATTAACACCAACCCGGACCAGGGGGATCGGCCAATTAAATTAAAAACCTCCGCCGGGGGGACCACCTGCATTAGAACGGATTCTAAGCCGACGAAGGCCAAAACAGCGCCGGCCAAATGCGTGTAGGTTTTTCGGATGAACGAAAGGCGGGCCGCCCCGCTTTCCGCGTAGGACAGTTCTTGATCTTGATACTGTTCCTTGTATTGCGAACCGTAACTCATGGAAATCTCCCGGCTTGATTAAACTGGGTTCAACCTCAGGCACCTATAGTAGCATATTCGCCTGACAGGGGAAAATATCACAAAATCCCAATTAACTGCCGGGATTTTCCCCGGCAGCCCCGCCAGCCTCGTGGGGTTTGGGCCTCCATACCACGGCTAGGCCAAAACCCGCAGACAACAAACCGATCGCCCCAAAATTCAATAGTAAACTAATCCCATGGCTGATGCCAAATGCCCTGCGAGCGGCGCGGACTTTTTCCTCCAACCCGGGTGTTGGGGGTTTTTCGCGCAGGAGTTCATCCACCAAGACCGTCCGGGCGCGGTAGGCCTGACGCACTTTGATTTCCATCGCCCAACCCATCAGCGCCAGCAGCCAGGCCGAGGCCACCAGGCGAAGAATCCAGCCAGGGCAACGGCAACCTGGATGCCTTTTCGCCTGGCCCATTAATACCAGCAAGACCAAAAACCCCAGGAAAACTTGGCCGAAATAGTAGAGGGGGAAAATTTTATTGACCACCACTCCGGCCAGGCGGGAAGCCTGCTCCCGGGCCAAAGGGCCAGGCAAAGCTGCTGGCGCCGGCTGAGTAAACTCCCCAGGCAAGGGGAGCCAATAGGGCCGGTCGGGGGAAAGACTCAGAGCTTCAAACCAGGAAAACACCCCGGGGCCAATTACGAAAGTAAAGAACAAGCCACCTCCTATCCAGAGCGCCAATGGGGTGATTACCATCAAGCGTTCCATTGTTTCCCATAAGCAGGATTCTTTAACTTTACTTTCTGTTCCCGCCAGAATCCTTTTCAAGTTCCCAATATGCTTGATCCACACCAAGGCCGTGGCCAGAATGGCGAAACCGGCTAAAGCCAGGGAGCCCTCGCTACCGCTTTTCCAATACAAACCTGACTGAACCAGCGAAAGAATCATGGTGGCAGCCAGGGAACCAAGGGACACCATGCGCCAGCCAGCCACCAGCGACAGCCAGGTGAAAATGGCCAGGGTGAACGGGATGGGCATGAGGACGGCGACGGCGCCGGCGCCGGTAGCAACCCCTTTGCCTCCTTTGAAACCCAGAAACAGGGGGAACAAGTGACCAGTAAAAGCGGCCAGCCCGTAGAGGATGCCTGTAATGTCGCGGGTCTGTTCTGATGGATTGGTTAACCCGGCCCAGGCGGGAACCGCCCCTTTGAGAAAATCCAACAGAAAAACCACCAGGCCCCACTTGGCGCCCAAGACTCGGCCCACATTGGTGGCGCCTATGTTGCCGCTGCCTTCCTTCCTCAGGTCGACGCCCTTGGCTCGGCCCACGATCAACCCAAAGGGGATCGACCCAATCAAGTACGATGCCAACAATCCCGGCCAGAACATAGCGCCTCCTAATTCACAGAAATCTTAGTGAGATTAATCCTTAAAAGGGGGATCCGATCTGGCTATTACTACTGTGGAACAGGCAAGCGGTGTGGACAAGTCTCCCAGGCAATCTGGCGAGCAGCCGGCTGTTTCTTGGCCATTGTAAAGGCCATAATTCCCCCAATGCGGTTGCTAAACAACCCTGCTGGGGCAGGTATTTGACTTCTTGGGCGGGGGCGGAAGCACCCGTTTGAAGATCAGGGTTTAAACCCGGCAGGCAAGGCCCCATTACCCAACTGCGAAATTAAACGAATAATTTCCATGGAAAAACCGATGAATTATGTTATCCTTCAGTCAGAAAGTTAAAGTTTGGCCGCCTTTTGACACCCACCGTTTGCTTGCCGAGGACCCTTCGAATGTCCTTACCCATCGGTCGAACTTGCCAGGAATTTCAGCAATTGGCCATGTCCCGCAGGGGATTTATACACGCTGGTTCGCTCGGCATGGCCGGGTTAACTTTACCGGCGCTGCTTCAGCACGAAGCTCGCGCCACCTCCCTGGGCAAAAAGGTTAACCGGGAAACCTCGGTGATCATTTTGTGGATGCGCGGCGGACCCAGCCAGCACGATATGTGGGATCCCAAGCCCGACGCACCGGTGGAAGTGCGTGGTGAATTTAAAACTATTTCCACCAGCGTCCCGGGAATTCAAGTCACCGAACTTCTTCCCCTCACCGCCAAGATGATGCACAAGTGGTCGATCGTGCGCAGTTTGTCGCACCGGAAGGAAGATGGCGATGTTGGCCATTCCGCCGGCGACCAGATCTGCTTCACCGGGTACCCAAGCGGGCCCAGCCCCGATATGAATGTCATGCCAAGTTGCGGCGCCTATGCCGCCAAACAACTGCAACATCTGAACCCGGCCATGCCGGCTTATGTCATGGTGCCAAGAAATGTGCCCGGCACCGGCAGCGCCTGGCTGGGAAAGACTTGCTCCGCCTTTGAAACCCAGGCCGACCCGGCGCAATCAGGGCCCTTCAAGATTCCCAATTTTTCTTTCGCCGATGGCGTCACGCCTCAAAGGCTGGGGGAACGAACGGAATTGCTCACCCGCTTCAACAACCCCAAGTTGTCCGAAGGCCAGGAGAGTTTTAAGGAATTTCAAAATCAAGCTTTGGGAATCTTGTCGAGTGGCAAGGCCCGAGCAGCCTTCGATCTGGATGCCGAGCCACAATCTTTGCGCGAACGCTATGGTTTCATGCCGGCTTTCGACCCCATGGATCCGGAACGGTGCGGTTCACCCAATTGGGCCCAGCGGATGCTGCTTTCCCGTCGATTGGTGGAAGCGGGCGTGCGGCTGGTAACGGTGGATTTGCGCTGGTGGGATTTTCACAAGCAAGGGTTCGATTCTCAACGGCGGGGCTTCTTGCCTCGTTGGGACCGCGCTTATTCCGCCTTTATTGAAGACCTGGAAGCTCGCGGGCTGCTCGAATCCACCCTGGTGGTGGCCTGGGGCGAGTTCGGCCGCACCCCAGTGGTCAATAAAAATGCTGGGCGCGATCATTGGCCGAGTGTCATGTCCGCGGCGCTGGCAGGCGGCGGAGTGGTGGGCGGACGCGTGGTGGGAAGTTCCGACGCCAAGGGAGCCTACCCCAAAGACAACCGCAAAATCCCCCATGATGTTTTGGCCACTATTTACCGCCATCTGGGCATGGACACCAAGGCGCATTACACCGACCCGACCGGTCGGCCTTTCCCTGTTCTGTCCTTGGGCGACCCCATTGACGAATTGTTTTAATCTGCAGCGCCCGCACGCAAGATCGAAACGATTTGAATATCCTGCAAGTTCCACAGGATGACATTTCCTAAACAGGCCCCAACGGCCCGGAATTTTCCATCCGGGCTGGCTTTTATCTGGCTGATATTCTCCCGCAATCCCCACAGGCGCGAAAGCAACTCTGCCTTGGCGGCGTTCCACACCAGCGCCGTGTCGCAACCCATGTCCGGTTTAGAAGCGGGCGCCATCGGGTGCGACCTCGGCCAGGCGCATAGGTTTCTGTGGCGACTGCGCTGGCCAGACTTTTTTCCCGCTTTTCCCATCCAGGCAAATGATCATTCCGTGCGTCTGGGCGCAGAGGGCTGATTGGCCGCACCAGTTTTGCCGGGCAAGGCGCCTCAGCCGACCGCTCTACAATTTTAGAATCCGTTCCTAATCCTGAGTGGCCTTTAGAAGTCCGAAATCACCTCGCCACCAGCGCGAGTGCCCATCCTTTCCCAGGTGATGGGGCTCATGTTTTCTGAAATGAAGCGAACCGAGCCATCGCCCATAAGGAAATTCACACCACCCATGTGGCGGCTGGTGTAGTCGTCCGGGTGAAACTCGCCGGTGGGGGATGGCCGGTTGGGCAAGTGGGCTTTTTCGCCCGTGGCAGGGTTGTTGACTCCGGTGTGGCCGAGGATCAGCACGGCGGAGCTTTCCTCATCGCCATCGTGGGGAACCGTGATTCCGGGAATGGCGCCCACCCAGGTGCAAACCCCGGGAACGCCCTCGGCGGGATTGGCGGAGCGGGAACTTCTTTCACCAACGAACAGAGTGTTGCTCAAGCCATCAGAAACTTCGGCGATGCGGATGCCGCGGTTGCGAATGAACATGCCATCGCCCTTGCCCGCGTCGATAATGGAGATTTCTTCCCGGCCGAACATCCCGACATAGTTGGCCTTGGCGACATCAATACCGCCATAGCGAAAGGTGGAAGTTCCTTCGTAATCCAAGGGGCACAGATAAGCTTTGACTTGGGTAGTGCGAAAGGCGCGGACAGCAGCAGAGTTGGAATTCACCGCAAGGTTGGGTGAGTTGAAATCGACTGTTTTGGCCAGAGCATCTTGTTCAAGGTAAGGGAGTAGCATGGCGGCCCAACCCCAGCCAGGGGCCGTGGGAGGATCACCGGGAAGGGACAATTGTGGGGATTCCCAGTACCCGGCGGGAAAAGCTTTGTGCGTGCTTTCGAAGTTCATTAATGCCAGGCCGATCTGTTTGAGGTTGTTGGTGCATTGAAGCTTGGCGGCAGCTTCGCGCACTTTTTGAACTGCAGGTAGAAGCAGTCCAATGAGAATGGCAATGATGGCAATCACGACGAGTAACTCGATAAGGGTAAAACCCTTAGCTCGTTGGGTGGAATCCATGGAAAGACTCCTGCAAGAAGAAAGAAAAAGACAGGTAAAACCTTGTTATACAGTATTGTACTACTTTGTATTACCATGTCAATTACTTTTTCCCGGGTGTAACTGTTTTTTTGCCCCCGGCGGGCTCAATCGGTTTTGAAGGGTAAGCTCCACTCTTAAGGTTTTCTTTTCGTTGGAGCCTCAGCCGGGGGCAAATTCCCCGGCAATTTCCCTGCAGCCACCCAGGTTGCAAAACACCATGCCAGGTTATGAATGGTCATTAACTTTCTCCCGCAAGGAGCGACCGGAATTGACACCACCTTTCGCTTCAGAATATAAATTCCCATCCGGCAAACTTTAAGCCGCCAATCCCGGCGAACAAGCACCGGCATGGAAGCCTCTTGATCCCGAAAGGGGGATGGATCCCCTTGGTTTGCGTTCTTCTATCGACCGTCGTCAAAAGCGGACAAGGCCACAGCGGCTGGGCGCCCAGGCACCGGGAAATTGCCTCGGGGAAAGCGCACGGCCTTGGCCCGGCTTCCTGCCGCTTTTTCCTCTGGACCGCCAGCCTGATCTATGGCCTGGGGGTCCGGCTTCGCAACTTCTTCTACCATTGCGGTCTCAAAAAATCTGTTTCTGTTGAACTGCCTGTCGTCTGTGTCGGCAACCTGACCACGGGCGGCACGGGGAAAACTCCTTGCGTGGAGTGGGTGGCGCGGCAGCTTCGCTCCCGCGGTTTGCGGGTGGCGCTCATCAGCCGGGGCTACGGCGGCACGGGCGGCGTCAATGATGAAGCCCTCGTTTTGGAAAACCACCTGGACGATGTTCCCCACTTGCAGGGAAGCAACCGCGCGGCCTTGTGCAAAACCGCCTTGGAGGAACTTGAATCGGAAGCGATTGTTCTTGACGATGGGTTTCAACATCGCCAACTGGCGCGGGACCTCGACCTGGTCTTGATCGACGCCAGCAACCCCTGGGGTTACGGGCACTTGCTGCCTCGGGGCTTGCTCAGGGAACCTGTATCGGGTTTGCGTCGGGCTCATGCAGTCATCATCACTCGCGCCGACCACCTGAATTCCAATGACCTGGCTTCTCTTAAATCGAGGATTCAAAAGCTGGCGCCAAAGGCCCTTATCGCCGAGGCTGTTCACCAGCCGGTGGAGTTGATCCGCTTCAACCAGCCGGCGCTTGCCTTGAAGGAACTCGAGGGAAAGAGCGTTCTGGCGTTTTGCGGGCTCGGCAATCCAGAGGCGTTCTTCAAGAGTTTGCAACACCTCGGAGCGAATGTCGCACACACGCTGGAATTTCCGGATCACCACCCTTACACACGCGAGGATATGGATGCCATTTCCCATAAGGCAAGGGAAAGCAATTCCCCCATCGACTGGATTGTCACCACGGAAAAGGATTTGGTGAAAATCCGCAGTGAAGCGCTGGAGGGTTGTCCCTTGCTGGCGCTAGGGATCTCGTTTGAGTTGCGTTCAGGCAAGGAAAGTCTGGAAAACCTGCTGGCGAGAATCTGCCAGCGCTGACCCAAGGAAGGGAGTAGTTGATAATGGAAGTGAAACCACGCCCCATGGCGCCATTTGATTTGCAAGGGCTGAAGACCTATGACCTGGCCTCGCGGCCGTCAAAGGTGTTTGCCGAGGATTTGGGGAAGCCGTTAAGCGCTGGCGCCAGCGTGAATGACTTGCTGGATTCCTTGCCAAAGCAATTGGCGGGCAAGAACCTCCGGCGTCTTCGCGACCACCTGGCCCGGGCCGCTGCAGAAGGCAACCCGGTTGCCATCGCTCTGGGCGGGCATGTGATCAAAACCGGCTGCGCGCCCTATCTCATCGATTGGATTCACAAGGGCCTGGCCAGGTCGGTGTCGATGAATGGCTCGGCCGCCATTCATGATGTTGAACTCGCCCTGGAAGGAAAGACCAGCGAGGATGTCGGCGCGACTCTGCACGCGGGGCAGTTTGGCATGGCGCGGGAGACCGCGGATGTGTTCGCCCTGGCTGGGCGCATCGGCGCGGACGAGGGCATTGGCCTGGGCGCAGCCCTTGGCCGCGTGCTGCAAGACCTTTCTTGCAAACATCCGAAAGCCAGCCTGTTGCTCGCCGCGGCACAGGCGGAAATTCCCTGCACCGTGCATGTGGCGCTGGGAACCGACATTGTTCACATGCATCCGCATGTAAGCGGGGCGGCGCTGGGCGAAGCCAGCCACATCGATTTCCGCATCCTTTGCACAGTGGTAAGCGGCATGGCCAAGGGCATCTGGATGAACATCGGCAGCGCGGTCATTATGCCGGAAGTTTTTCTCAAAGCGGTCAGCGTCGTGAGGAATTTCGGCTACGACCTCGATGGCATGGTCACGGTCAATCTGGACAAGGAATCGCGCTACCGCAGCACGGTGAATGTCTTGAACCGGCCTTCCTCGGAAGGGATCGAGTTGACCGGGCATCATGAAATCATGCTGCCTCTGTTGCATGCCTCCCTGGCGGGAGCGCTGGAAAAATGCCAGCCGACACTGGTTGAAAGCCAGGCGGCCTAAAACCGGGAGGGAACCATGTCAACGAAGAATCCGCATGAAATAGCCGACATGGCCCAGGCCGATACGGGCGAACGCCTGGCGGCGCTGGTTCGCAATCTGGGCAGCCCGAGGATCCTGGTGCTTGGGGACCTCATGCTCGACCGCTATATCTGGGGCGATGCCGAGCGCATCAGCCAGGAAGCGCCGGTCATTTTGCTGCGAGCGGAAAAGAAGGAAGAGCGGCTGGGCGGGGCGGCAAGCGTGGCGAATATGCTGCGCACCCTGGGGGCGAGAGTGCGAGTGGCTGGCGTGGCCGGCAGCGACGCCGACGGCGCCCGC